>VHAT01000001.1 GCA_016872195.1 Sphingomonadales bacterium
CAAGTGCTCTATAACAAAGAAACCCAAAAAGCCTCCGGAGTTGAGGTGCTTGATGCCATTGACAACAAGACCTATACTTACCAAGCCAAGCTGATCTTTCTTTGTGCCTCTTCGTTCAACTCTACCTGGATCTTGATGAATTCTGCCCAACAGATATGGCCCGACGGATTAGGGAGCAGCAGTGGCGAACTGGGTCACAATGTAATGGATCATCATTTTCGGTTGGGCGCCAGTGGAAAGACCATGGCTTTTTCTGATCGCTATCAATATGGACGCAGACCCACCGGTATTTATATTCCCCGATTCAGAAATCTGTACAACGATAAAAGAGACTATGTCCGTGGATTTGGGTACCAAGGTGGTGCGGGTCGCGGGCGGGGTATCGAAGTAGCCGAGTTCACTATCGGTAAATCACTCAAAGAAGCCTTGAGCGTACCCTCGGATCATTGGGGAATGGGTGTAATGGGCTTTGGCGAGATGCTCCCCTATCATGAAAATAAGATCTCGCTAGACCGATCGGTTAAAGACAAATGGGGACTACCGGTACTGAATATGGACGTAGAGATAAAAGAGAACGAAAAGAAGATGCGTCAAGATATGATGAATGATGCGAAAGAGATGCTCGAAGCCGCCGGGCTTGAAGACGTGCATACCTATGACTATGGATATGAGGTAGGCATGGGCATCCATGAAATGGGAACCGCCCGCATGGGAAGAGATCCTAAAACTTCCGTGCTGAATGGAAACAACCAGGTATGGGATTGCAAGAACGTTTTTGTAACCGATGGAGCTTGCATGACAAGCGCCTCTTGCGTCAATCCCTCTCTTACTTATATGGCGATGACAGCCCGGGCGACTGATTTTGCCGTTAGCGAACTTAAAAAAGGTAACCTTTAATATCCTTCACATGAACAGAAGAGAACTGCTAAGATCAATTGCCCTGCTTACCGGAGCATCAGTGGTGGGAGCTGATTTTTTATTGATTGGTTGTACTAATCCGGCGGCCGGCCCCGCGTTGCTTTCCGCAGCTGATATCGCATTGCTAAATGAAGTGGCAGAAACTATTTTACCGGCCACGGACACCCCCGGAGCCTAAGCCGCCGAGGTAGGTTCCTTTATGTCTGTTATGGTAACTGATTGTTATACCAAGGAGCAACAAGCGGTAATTATAAACGGTCTAAAAGAGCTCGATGTAAAAGCCACATCTACAGCCCAGCAATCTTTTATGAACTGTACGGCCGAAAAAAGACACGAGGTATTGACCGTACTCGAAAAAGAAGCTAAGGCCTTTAATGAGGCCCGATCCGACAATGAGAAGCCCGTTCACTATTATACCATGATGAAACAGCTCACACTCTGGGGATTTTTCAGCTCCAAGACCGGTATGACCGAGACCCTTCGTCATATACCCGTACCGGGTCGTTATGATGGGAATGTCCCTTATACAAAAGGAGAAAAGGCCTGGGCCGAATAAACCGATTATGGCAATGCAAAACAGAAGAACTTTTATTAAAGAGACTGGATCGCTGGTTGCAGGCGTATCCCTTTTTCCCCACTGGGTTCAAGCCATGGAAGATCGTGGCAAGCCCCGACCCTTCGGCATTCAGCTCTACACCCTGCGCAATGAATTACCCGGAAAAGCCCGAGAATTATTACAACAGTTGGCCAAGCAGGGTTACACCTATATCGAAAGTTATGAGGGGCCGGAGGGCATGTTTTGGAATCATAGTGCCAAGGCATTCAAGGAGTATCTTGACAACCTGGGCTTACAAATCGTATCCTCACACTGCGAGGTGCAAAAGAATTTTGAAAAAAAGGTGGTCGATGCCGCCTCTATTGGTATTAAATACCTGATATGTCCCTGGGTTGGACCGCAGCCAACGATCGAATCCTATAAACGAATAGCCCAGCAATTCAACCAACTGGGATCGATCTGTCAAAAAAATGGAATTCGCTTTGCCTATCATAACCATGATTATTCCTTTAAGCCGATTGAAGGACAGTTACCCCAAGAAATACTCCTTAAAGAAACCGATCCACTATTGGTAGATTTTGAACTTGATATCTACTGGGCACATTATGCAGGGCAAGATCCGGCTACCTGGTTCGCCAATTATCCTAATCGATTCAAGCTTTGCCATGTAAAAGATAAAAGCCGGGCGCCCTATCCTAAAGAAGGCTATCAGTCCGTTGACTTGGGAACGGGCAGTATCGATTTTAAAAAAATACTTCCCCGCGCTGTAAAGCAGGGCCTCGAGTACTTACTGGTAGAACAAGAATTTTATCCAAACGGAAGTCAGATCGAAGCCGCCGCTGCCGGAGCATCTTATATGAAGCGACTACGCTTTGGATAAGGTTTTGAATGCGTCTGTAAACGCTTTGACCCGTTGTGGATCGATATAAGGATTCTGATAACTCTCACTACCACTCGCAAATGAAGGATGCTGAAACTCCATAGCCGAAGGCGTTAAGGAGCGAAGAGAAGAGTGAAACTCCACACAACCCGTTTGTATCGCTAAATCGATCACATTGTCGGGCCTGACCCCGCTACCGGGCATTATAATGATCCTATCGCCCGCTTGCTGTTGCAAGGAGGCGATTTGAGAAACGCCTTCCGGAGCCGTAAGCTGTTGACCAGAGGTAAGCACTCGCTCACAGCCGATACTGATCAGTTGCTCTAGGGCTGCTTCTGGATCGACACAACGATCAAAGGCACGATGAAAGGTTACTCCCAAGGGATAGGCCAATTCGATCAAGGCTGCAGTACGGTCCCGATCGATCTTTCCATCGGAGTGTAACATACCGATCACCACACCATCGCACTGAAGGGATTTACACAACAAGACATCTTGCCTCATTATCGCAAATTCTTGTTCGCTATATAAAAAGTCTCCGCCCCGGGGACGAATGATAGGATAAAGCGGCACGGTAAACGACTCGCGACAAAGACGAATCGTTCCATAACTGGGGGTAACACCGCCTTCGGATAGCGAGGCACAAAGTTCTATGCGATGCGCTCCACCTGCTACAGCCAGACGAGTGGTCTCAAAGTCGGTAGTGGCGATCTCGATCAGGTAGGGAGAAGTCAATACAGATGAACTCATTTAAAATAACTTTTGGCAACCACTAATTTTTCTTGATCAGCCGTGCGTAATGCATAACTAAAACCCGGATGGATCGAAAAAGACCCCACGGCTCCTTTTTTATCGATGGCCAAAAAAGCAACTTGAATATCCTTGGCCTTTTCTTTTTTGATCCGCACCACCCTTTCTATCAACTGGCGACAGGCCGCCTCCGGCGACTTGCCCGAACGCATGGCCTCTACCACAGCACTTGAACCCGCTACCCGTATCACATCTTCTCCTTGCCCGGTGGCGACACAGGCTCCAACTTCATTATCCACATAGAGACCGGCGCCAATAATGGGCGAATCGCCAATTCGACCACGCATCTTGAAGCCCGCTCCACTGGTGGTGCAACTACCACTGAGATTCCCGAACGCATCAAGAGCCAGCATGCCGATCGTATCGTGATTCCATTCACCACTAGACAACTTAGCAGGGGCAAAGGGGCCGTGTTCTTTTTGATTTTCTACGTTGATACGGGGCGAACGATAGTTGGACTTCTGCAGCCACTCTCGATATGATCGTTGCGCCGATTCGGATAATTGCTGTGGCTCCAATGAAAATCCCTCGGCCAGGGCAAATTGTTGCGCTCCCTCGCCTACCAGCATCACATGCGGTGTTTTTTCCATAACGCGTCTGGCTACCGATATCGGGTGCTTGATCCTTTCCAAAAAAGCAACCGCTCCACAATTAAAAGCCTCATCCATAATACAGGCATCGAGTGTGACCAATCCATCCCGATCGGGGTTAGCACCCAAGCCAACACAGCAACTGAGAGAATCCTCCGTTACCATCACCCCTCTTTCAACCGCATCGAGTGCTCGCCCGTTAGCAGATAAAACAGCCCAGGCAGCCTTATTCGCTTCCAAACCGGCATCCCATGTAGAGATCACCACAGGACTTTTCGATAGCCCTTCTTGCGCCCTGGCTTTGTTTCCAGTCGCTATGGCCGCTGAAATACCAAGGGCCGAGGTCTGAATAAATTTTCTTCGATTATACATTGTTTAAAGATAGTACGATAGACTTACCAACAAAAACACAAAGCAAGAAGTCCGAAAAAAAACTATCGATAACTTTACCGCATGTCAAAAAGAACCATAGAAGCTGTTTTTGCTCCTCCTGCCCCCCACATGGTGGGCGACGGATTTAGAGTCCATCATTTTTTTCCCGACGGCGTGATTGCTGACAAGCAACGTATGAGTCCTTTTTTTATGCTGGACTATGCCTCGCCCTTTCATTTTACGCCTACCCAAACGCCACGAGGCGTGGGCGTACATCCCCATCGGGGTTTTGAGACAGTAACGATCGCCTACCAGGGAAAGATCGCCCATCACGACAGTGCCGGTCATCATGGCATTATTCAGGCAGGGGACGTGCAATGGATGACGGCGGGCGCTGGTGTTTTGCACAAAGAATATCATGACAAAGAATTCGCTGAACAAGGAGGCCTATTTCAAATGGTCCAACTTTGGGTCAACTTGCCAATGGCGTATAAAATGACACCTCCTTGCTATCAAGAGCTTACGGCCGCTTCCATGACCAGGGTGCCGATCGAAGATGGTGAGGTAGAAATTATCGCCGGCGAATACCAGGGAAAAAAAGGGCCCGCCCATACATTTAGCCCGCTCAACGTGTTCAATCTGCATCTTCAGGAAAAAGGACGTTGTATACTCCATTTTCCCGCCCATTTTAATACAGCGCTGCTGGTGATCAAGGGATCGCTGCTGGTAAATGAGCAAACCGCTGCAGCCAACCAGTTTGTCTTATTAAAAAATGATGGAGAGAAAATAGAAGTGCATGCCCTTGAGCAGAGTATAGTACTAGTATTGTCAGGTGAACCACTTGGTGAGCCCATTTCTGCCTATGGCCCCTTTGTAATGAACAGCTGGAAAGAGATCGAGCAGGCCGTACTCGATTTTAACGAGGGAAAATTTGGTGTATTGTCCGATAATTGATCCAATTAAAAAACATAACATGCAAAAACGATTTCGTTTTTCACTATTTGTAGCCGGATGCTGTTCGTTATTTTTTTTAATGACCAACCTCCTGCTGGCTCAAGATGTCTTACCCTTGACCCCCTACCCGAATCGGGTACAGATCGGTACCGATAAATTTACTCTACCCAGCAAGCTGTCCTTTTTTATAGAGGGTGAAGCCAAGGAGAGTCTATCGCTTAGCCAACTTCTGCAACAGGATTTCAAGCAGGCTTGGTATATCGACGTAGAATCCACGAGTCGTTCCACAGAGGCGCTACTTCATATTACCCTAAAGGGAAACATACAAACCGATAAGCCCGCTTATGAATTGCGTATTGACCGCAGTACTATTTCAATAAAGGCCAGTAACCTCGAGGGCGTATTTTATGCCTCGCGTACACTACTACAATTATTACAGCAAAATAAAAATGAACAGTGGGAATGCCCCACCGTTTTCATAGAGGATTATCCTCGCTTTTCGTATCGGGGTATGCACCTCGATGTAGGTCGTCATTTTTTTCCCGTTTCGGTCATCAAGCAGTATATCGACTGGCTGGCCTATCATAAACTCAATAAATTTCACTGGCACCTGACCGAAGACCAGGGCTGGCGAATAGAGATCAAACAATTTCCTCTTCTGACTAGCGTGGGGGGGTGGCGTAACGGTACCCTCATCGGACGTTATCCCGGAAAAGGAAACGATAATACAAGACATGGTGGATACTATACGCAAGAAGAGATCAGCGAGGTAGTAGCCTATGCCCAACAACGATATATCGACGTAATCCCCGAGATCGAGATGCCCGGTCATAGTAGTGCCGCCATTGCAGCGTACCCCTGGCTAAGTTGTTTTCCCGACAAGCCCACTGCGATACCGGCCAATATGATCTCGCAACGCTCTATTGACCAACAAAAGCAAGGGGGTATAAAACTGGTACAAGAGACATGGGGCGTTTTTGACGATGTCTTTTGCGCCGGAAATGACTCCACTTTTCTTTTTTTAGAAAAGGTGATCGATGAGGTGAGCGCCCTATTTCCCTCCAAGTATTTTCATATTGGCGGAGATGAATGCCCTAAGACGCATTGGAAAAAATGTGCTCGCTGTCAACAACGCATGCAAACATTACAGCTAAAGGATGAGCATGAATTGCAGAGTTATTTCATAAAGAGGATCGAGAACTACCTGGCAAAAAAGGGAAAAATATTGATCGGCTGGGACGAAATCTTAGAGGGAGGGCTGGCACCCAAGGCCATTGTAATGAGTTGGCGCGGGGAGAGCGGTGGTATTGAGGCGGCCAAGCAAGGTCACGAAGTGATCATGACACCGGGCAATCCGGTATACTTCGATCATTCGCAAAGCGAAAATGAAGACTCTGTTACGATTGGAGGATACAATTCGCTTGAAAAAGTATATCGCTACGATCCGGTTCCTCAAGCATTAGCAGGACAATTCGAGAACTATGTACTGGGTACACAAGCCAATGTCTGGACAGAGTACATGGACAATCCCTCAAAAATTCAGTACATGGTCTTTCCGCGCATCGCCGCGCTAAGCGAAGTATGTTGGACCCATCTTGCACAAAAGGATTGGACGGCCTTTGAAAAAAGACTGCCCACCCTTTTCGATCGCTATCGTCAATGGAAGATTCAGGTTAGTCCGGCCTATTATGATATTATTGCCACCGTGCAGCCAAGATCCGATCATAGCGGTATTGAACTTTCTTTACAAAACAAGGCTCCGGGAACCATCTTGCAATGCGAAGCCAATAATACAATGAGCCCGTATGCACAGCCGATTTCAATTACAAAGAGCGGTCTGATCAAAGCACAAACCGTAGATGCTGAAAACGGGTCTATAAAAAGTCGCTATCAGCAAAAATTTCAGCTGCATAAAGCGGTGGGTAAGCAAATTACCCTCTCCACTGCTGCCTCCAAGAGTTATCCGGGAGATGGGGCCTTTACCCTTGTCAATGGCATTGCCCAAAACAAAGGATATAGTAAGACGCGCGATTACCTTGGTTTTAGCGGCACTTCAGCAGAGGCGCTGATCGACCTGGCGACACGAACGGAGATAAGCAAGCTTGAGATTTCTTACTTACAGCAGACAAGCAGCTGGATCTACCCTCCCGCCGCCATTGAGGTTTTGGGTTCATCAGACGGAAAGCAGTTTACAAGATTAGCTGCCGCTGAACTGGATAAAGGCGATTTATCAAAAAATCAAATTAATTCTAAATCATTGACAGTAAACGGAAAATACAGGTTTATTAAAGTTTTGATCAAGAATTATGGATTGATCCCGGCAGGCCAACCCGGTGAAGGCAAAGGAGCCTGGCTCTTTTTGGACGAGATCGCCGTTTATTAATTTTTTTAATACTTACGCAAAATCCTGCATATACCCGCAGTTACCTTGAACTTAATAAATTATTTTCGTAAGTAAAGATTTTGCATGCCCAAAAGAAAACCCATCCCCAACCTGGCCGATAGTTTTGAGAAAATACCGGTAAAGATCGTTCAGGACGCTAAGGAAGGCTCTCGTTGGGTAGCGCAGCAAATAGCCTCGCTGATCAGGGAGAAGCAGAAAAAAAAGGAGAAATGTGTGCTAGGGCTTGCCACTGGCTCAACGCCCAGATCACTTTACGCTGAACTGGTGCGTCTACACCGCGAAGAAGGACTCAGTTTTAAAAATGTGATCAGCTTTAATCTCGATGAGTACTACCCCATCGAGCCCCAAGCGCTGCAAAGTTATCATCGCTTTATGCACTTGAATTTGTTCGATCACATTGATATTCTTGCTAAGAATATTCATATTCCCAATGGAGAGACACCAAAGGATAAGATCAAAGAACATTGCAGGGCCTATGAAAAAAGAATTGAAGAAGCCGGGGGAATCGATTTGCAGATATTAGGGATAGGAACAAATGGCCATATCGGTTTTAACGAACCCGGCTCGGGACTCTATTCAAAAACGAGACTTATAACCCTCGACAACTCGACCAGAATGGCGAATGCCTATGAATTCGCCAATATCGCAGAAGTGCCACGCCTGGCGATTACCATGGGCATCAGCACCATCTTGAAATCGAGAAAAATAATTCTTATGGCCTGGGGCTCGGCCAAGGCCGCTGTGATCAAACAAGCCGTAGAAGACGATGACAGTGAAAGTGTGCCGGCTTCGTTGTTGCAAAATCACGAAGATGTCACCTTTGTTACCGATGAATCTGCCGCTGCCGAGCTAACCCGTAACAAATCTCCCTGGTTAACGGGCGATTGCGACTGGACGCCCCGCATGATCAAGAAGGCCGTGGTTAATATGGCCCTCAAGTTGCAAAAGCCTGTCCTGAGTTTGACCAGCAGCGATTATAATGAATTCGGTTTGGGCGATCTGTTGGTGGATCAAGGCGACGTATACGAGATCAATCTCCAGGTGTACTATATGCTGCGTGATACCCTGACCGGATGGCCCGGAGGAAAACCCAACGCCCACCTTCCCGCGCATCCAGAACGCTCTGAACCTTGGCCAAAGAAAATAGTTATTTTCTCTCCCCATCCGGATGATGACATCATTAGCATGGGAGGAACCTTTCAGCGATTGCAAGACCAGGGGCACGATCTACACGTAGCCTATCAAACCAGTGGAAATATTGCCGTAACCGATGAGTTCGTAACCCGTTACCTCGATTTTGCCATCGGCTTTGAGTCGATCGCGGGCATCAATACGACCAAAACAAAAAAGATTCTGGCCGATGCCCAGCGCTTCTTGGCCAAAAAGAAATCACACCAGGTTGATACGGCCATGATCCGTAATGTCAAAGGACTCATTCGACGCGGAGAAGCCAAAGCCACTTGCCGCTATGTGGGTATTCCGGAATCGAATGTCCATTTTATGCACCTCCCCTTCTATGAGACAGGCACCATCGAGAAAAAGCCGCTCGCAGAAAAAGATATTAAACTGACCATGGAATTACTTCGCAAGATCCAACCTCAGCAAGTTTATTGCGCAGGCGATTTTGCCGATCCCCATGGCACACATCTTATTTGCTTTAATGCCATTGTTGAGGCACTACGCCGTATCAAAATGGCCGGCGATGGTTGGATCCAGGATTGCTGGCTTTGGCTTTATAAAGGAGCTTGGCAAGAATGGAACATAGAAGAGATCGATATGGCTGTACCAATGAGTCCTGATCAGGTATTGAAAAAACGCTACGGCATTTTCATTCATCAATCTCAAAAAGATATGGTTCCGTTTCAGGGGGCCGATTCAAGAGAGTTTTGGCAACGCGCCGAAGAACGAAATGCACGAACCGCCAGCTTGTATGCTGACCTGGGCCTTACCCACTATGCAGCCATCGAGGCTTTTGTGCGCTGGCATTATTAAAATTTAGCGTATATTTGCAGCCCTTTGGTACTTATTCCATCCACTTGGGAACGGTACCGGTTCGGCCCCGTAGCTCAACTGAATAGAGCATTTGACTACGGATCAAAAGGTTTCAGGTTTGAATCCTGACGGGGTCACGAAAACCCTCAGCACAATAAGCTGGGGGTTTTTTAATGGATGATACGAAGACCCATTACAATGTCTTTCTGATTCGTTGGTAGCATGCGGGTAAAAGTAATCGAAAACGATCGTAGGTAGCGGCAGCAATATTGGTGGTATCGAAAGGAACGAACTGTACAAACGATTTACTCTCGCCTGCATTACGGCCATACTTGTACGTGTTCGTAAACCAACCATCTTCTTGTAATTGCACCTCAGGCAATAAGGTGTTGGGAACGCTGATAAAAAAAGCATCCCCTTTCAACGAAGTGGAAGAAGTTGATGCGCTCGCTGAAACAGTAGCCAGGGAATATTGATGCAAGGTCAGATAGGCTTCCTTAGCGGTCTCCACGGCCGGATCGATCAATTCTACCCGAGGAGCCAGCACCCCACGATAGCGATATCCATTGGTATCCTGGTAAGCATATAATTCTTGCAAGACAGCGGCGATCGTATCGCGCATGTACGGATAATGCGTACAGCCCAGTATCAAGGTGTTTAAGGGAATGCGATATTGTTGCGCCCGCATTTTCTCTAGCAAAGAGACCAGGTGGTATCGTACATAATTGACCGGATCGTTTAGCTGCATCTCCACACAACGCCCGGCATCATCGTATTCGCAGAGCAGACTGTTACCGCTTTTAATAAACCCATATATACCCAGCAATGAAGTATCGATCGGATAGGTCGGATGGCGAAAAGAGGGTCCCTTGTATAAACTACGAGGGGCTTGCGCCTGATCGGCTATAAAACTCCAATCTCGATCGATACTTTCTGCTAACCCAAATCCACCCTGACTTGCAATGGAGAGCGGTCCTAATTGTAACGAATCGGCCATGGCTTGCAAAACCAGGGGATAGCCATTCGAAGCCACCGTACCGGCGGTGGCAAACACCCCTACCGTACCCCAATTCTGCTGCAAATGACGAATAGCCGCCAGGGAGCCGGCATTGATAACGCCTACGACAGGTATGGCTCCACCAGGTAGATTAGCCGTGTATTGCTTGATATCGGGCAATGCATAAGCGGTGGCCGTATTGCAGGCGATGACCAACATCTTTACCGCTTCCTTTTTTTGCACCACAAAACTCTTTCCGCTACGTAGGGAAGCGGTTTTTCCTAAAAGAAAACGCATATTTTTCAATACATGCTCCTTTAGCAAATTTGTTTTCCCGGCTGCGGCATAGTTACCATAGGGCATATTGGCCTGGTCGGCCAAGTATTGAAATCGCTCTTTCGAAAAATCGGGTATGCCATCAGCGCCGGGTTTGCCATCCTTATTGTTGTATGCATCAAGCGTCAACATAGCTTCCAAAACAGTAAGTCCACCGGTACCAGAATCAAAAACACCTATGGGAAGTGCGGGACGCTGAGCCGCGACGGAATAAAGTAGAAAAAGGGAGACGAACAGCGAGCAAGACTTGTTGATCATAGTGGAAAGTTAAGGATATTATCTACTTTTAAGTTATGAAAATAGCTTGCTGGTCCGTTGGTAAGGCCCATGAATCGTATGTGAAAGAAGGAGTAGAACAATTTACGGTCCGCCTACAGCATTATTTCAAAACCGAATGGACCCTATTGCCCACCCCCCGCTCTACGGGCATGCTTAGCGAAATGGACCTTCGTCGTAAAGAGGCAGATTGCATCTTAGAATGGTTGGAAAAGGATGATTACCTGGTGCTGCTCGATGAAAAAGGAAAATCCCTGAGCTCCGAAAAACTAGCGTCCTTCTTACAATCTCGTGCCAATGAGAGCACAAAAAGAGTGGTATTTCTAATCGGAGGAGCCTTTGGAGTAGATGATAGGATAAAAAAAAGAGCCCAGCTAATGTGGAGCCTCTCGGCGCTGGTCTTCCCGCATCAACTGGTAAGACTGATCTTGGCCGAGCAACTTTACAGGGCCGCTACTATTTTACGAAACGAAAAATATCACCACCCCTAATATAACAGACACATGCTGAGTATCACGTTGCTGATTGTCCTTTTTACCACTTTAGTGTCCATTAGCGCTTTTGGAAACCGGACTGTTATCGATCAGTTCATATTTGACCCGGTGACCATTAGCCGAAGACAACAATGGTATCGTTTTTTTACTTGTGGGCTAATACATGCAGATTGGGAGCATCTCTTATTCAATATGCTATCGCTTTATCTGTTCGGGCAAATGGTCGAATCTGCTTTTCAAAGCGATATGCTTTTTGGAGAACAAGGCAAACTGTTTTACGCGCTGCTGTATCTTTCGGCACTTTTCCTATCGTTAGTTCCCACGTTCTGGCAAGAAAGAGAGAATCGGTATTACAGAAGTCTGGGCGCATCCGGGGCCGTGAGTGCCATTGTATTTGTGGGTATCCTATTTAATCCAACGGCCAAGATTGGACTTTTTCTGATACCACCCATTATACCCGGTTATATTTTTGGTCCGCTTTATTTGTTGCTCTCGGCCTGGCTTGGAAAACGAGGAGGAGACCAAATCAACCATAGTGCGCACATCAGTGGTGCCATCGCTGGTGTAGTACTAACTTGCCTGATCTGCTGGTGGCTGCAAACCGATTATCAACCCTGGCAACAGTTTATACTAAAGGTCAAAGGCGAATTCTAATCTACAGCAGTAAATTGTATCGATAGAACCTTACGGGTCTTCGGACTGATCTTGAAACGATCATCGATGCGCATACCGATAACCCAAACGACCTTTCCTTTCGACTCCAATACCCAGACATTTTCCTTTTCAGAAAGAGAACGTTTTTCGTCTATAAAAAAACGTGATAGTTTTTTCTTTTTCCGCATCCCCAAGGGATAAAAATAATCGCCTGCTCTCCAAGGACGAAGCAGCATGGGAAAACCGATCTGTTTTGCATCGAGCCAGGCAACCGTGTTGGCGGTTGGGATCTTTTGCTCCTGGTATAAGAAGTTCGTAAATGCTAAGCGCCCCCGGCAAAAAGAAATGTTGGATGGAGACGTTTCGATGGTGTGCACCCCCGATGCAGTGGCTTTGATGGGCCCAAGCAAAAGAGAATTTCGATCCCGGATCAAACGATACGTTCCGCTTGCCGCTACTAACTGAGCTCCGCTGCCCGCCTGTAAGAGTTTCTGGATCTCGGTTAGTTGACCCACCGAAAATCCATAAGGAGAGAAGAGCTCAAAAAATAAGGCCCGACCCTGATATGGCTGCAAGGCGCGGACGGCGATTTTAAATTCCTTTCCTTTTTTGACCAGCAAAGACTTTCGTAAACGATCTACCCCGAGTCGGTAGAGCGATTCTATGTCCGTAAAGCGTTCTATGGAGGCTACCAGATTTTCTTTAACACTAGGAAAAACTTTTTCTACGGCCGGCAAAATGCTATGTCGAAAATAATTCCGCGTATACTTTTCACTGGCATTCGAAGAATCTTCCGCAAATCGAACTTGTCTCTCGGCCCCCCATTGCAAAATATCTTTTCTCCAAAGAGAAAGCAGGGGTCGCAAAATCTTACCCTGTCGGGGCGGGATCCCTGTCAACCCGGCCAGACCGGTACCTCTAAAAAAATGCATAGCCACTGTCTCGGCATTATCATCGGCATGATGCGCAGTCAAGATCCAAGTAGGAGAATTAGATCCTGCTGATTCGAAAGAAGATTCTCCGGCAGCTCGACTGGCCAGTTGATCGAACCACTGGTAACGATAGGCGCGGGCTGTTTCTTGAATGGAAGACTTTTGGGCGGTGGCCAAGGCTGCCAGATCGACTTTATTGACATGCAAGGGGACTTTCCAGTTTGCAGCCAATGCACTGACAAGGGCCTCATCGCGATCACTCTCTGCTCCCCGTAGTTGAAAATTGCAATGAGCCAGTTCTATGTGTAGCGAAGCCTCCTTGCATAAGGTAGCCAACACCACAGAATCCACCCCCCCACTGATCGCAACAATAAAGCGATCGGTGGAATGAATGGGAGCGCATTGCTGTAGCGCGATCAATATATCAAAGCGTGGCTTCATAGATCAATAGCTAAGTTCTTCCCAGGCACTTCGCAGCTCATTATAAGCGTGATTGTCTTGCTGCGTCTTGGCCTGCTCCATCCCCTTTTCGTACACAGCAAGGGCCGCCTCGACCTGCTCTTCGGCCGCGAGTAATTTTGCAAGATGATAGTAACTGCCCACATAACCCGGATTTTCGGCCAATAACTTTTCAAACAGCGACCTTGCCTTATCGATGTCTCCGATCTTTTGGTATTCCAAGGCCAAGGCATGCTGCAAAAAAGAATCCGTAGGCGTCTCCTTCAAAAAAGTCTGTAGTTTATCGATTCTGGACATGGCCATTACACAATTTAAACAACTCAAAAAAGAGAACAGGAAAAACCAGTTTTATCCGGCATGGCTTATCTTTGCATAGTTGCATAGACAACTAATAAACGCTCAATTACGCCACTATGAAAATTCTGGTCTGCATCAGCAAAACACCGGATACGACAGCAAAAATAGCTTTCACCGATAACAACACGAAATTCGATACGGCCGGGGTACAATGGATCATCAATCCCTACGACGAATGGTATGCCCTGGTTCGAGCCATCGAGATCAAGGAATCCAAACCCGATACCGTATTACACCTGGCAACGGTTGGAGTGGCCGATGCCGACCCCATTATCAGAAAGGCCCTGGCCTTGGGGGGAGATGAAGCCTTCCGAATTAACCTGGACGGAGCCGATAGCTTTCAAGTGGCCTTTCAACTTGCACAACTGATCGCCAAGGGTGGTTACGACCTGATATTGACCGGTAAAGAGACCATCGATTTCAATGGATCGTCGCTGGGCGGCTTGATCGCCGGAATCAACGACCTACCCTACATTAGCTTAGCGACCAAACTCGATATTGCCGATGCAAAAGCGATCGTTACCCGAGAGATCGAAGGCGGCGAAGAAGTATGCGAGGTTAACTTTCCGGTCGTGGTCAGCGCTCAAAAGGGAATGGCCGAAGCCCGTATCCCAAATATGCGAGGGATCATGGCAGCGCGTACCAAACCCCTGACCGTAGTGGAGCCGGTTACGCAAGAGCCCCTGACGAGTGTTACCGCATTCGAACTTCCCCCTGCCAAAGCCGGTGTAAAACTGATCGCCCCCGACCAGGTAGAGGAACTGGTACGCTTATTGAACCAAGAAGCAAAAGTCCTTTAATAAAATTTTTGAAAAATATACTTATGAGTGTTCTCATCATCATAGACGCTGCGGAGGGCAGTATCAAAAAATCGGCTTTTGAAGCGCTTTCCTATGGAGCCGATCTGGCCGCTCAGCTGGGAGTTACTGCCACGGGTGTTGCATTGGGAAAGACAGAAGGAGACTTGAGTGCGCTCGGCCAATATGGGGTCAATAAGATCGTACAGGTCAATGGCGATCAAGCCCGTAGTGATGACCCAAGCGTACTGGCGAGTCTACTCACAGCGTTAGTAACACGTGAGCAAGCCACTGTGGTCGTATTCTCGCATTCGCTTGCCGGTAAGGCAATAGCGCCCTTACTGAGTGCCAAATGCAAAGCCGGCTTGGTAACGGGCGCAGTGGGATTGCCTACGACAGAAAACGGGTTTGTGGTCAAGCGATCTGTTTTTTCGGGTAAGGCCTTTGCGCATGTTCGAATCGACAGCGCTCTGAAATTGATCAGCATCAACCCGAACTCCTATAAAATTAACACGGGAGGCTCCGCTGCCACCGTCGAATCGGTATTGCTTACCGCCGCTGCACCCCGCATCACTATAACTAAAAAACAAAAGTCGAGCAATGAGCTACTGCTTACCGAAGCGGAAACCGTGGTAAGTGCCGGAAGAGGTATGAAAGGCCCGGAAAACTGGGGCATGATAGAAGAGCTTGCCAACGTAATGGGTGCGGCCACTGCTTGTAGTCGTCCGGTGGCTGATGCGCATTGGAGGCCACATAATGAACACGTAGGTCAAACCGGAATTGCGATTGCCCCAACCCTCTATATTGCTATTGGCATTTCGGGGGCCATTCAGCATTTGGCCGGTGTAAACAGAAGCAAGGTGATCGTGGTCATCAATAAAGATCCGGAAGCACCGTTCTTTAAGGCAGCAGATTATGGAATTGTGGGCGATGCCTTTGAAGTAGTACCTGCCTTTACAGCCGCAGTCAAAAAACTCAAAGGAGTTTAAGCCCATAGCCTGCTGTTTTTTTATATTTGTAAGGGCATGAAGAAAATTGAACTCGAAATAGTAGCGATCTCGCACAGCATTACACAGACTCATTCCTATGCCGTTGTCCTTGGTGAGGTAAATGGGATTCGGCGTCTTCCTATTATTATCGGCGGATTCGAGGCGCAAGCCATTGCCGTTGCCTTGGAAAAAATGAACCCTTCGCGCCCTCTCACGCACGACCTGATGAAAAATTTCATGACAGCGTTTGGAGTAGAGCTCCATGAAATTATCATCAATGACCTGCAAGAAGGGGTGTTTTATTCAAAATTGGTTTGCTCAAACGAAAATGACACGATCGAAATAGATTCCCGCACCTCCGATGCCATTGCCATGGCCGTTCGATTTGGATGCCCTATCTATACACTCGATACTATTTTGGAAAGTGCCGGGATCTTATTCGAGGAAACAGAGGAAACGGGCAAGAAAAAAAGAAAGAAAAAGGAACCCCTGCCCGAAGCCATGCCCCCTGCCGGAAATGAAGATCTTAAACAAATGACCCTGACCGAGCTAAATAATCTCCTTAACGAAGTGCTGGATAGCGAAGACTATATTCGTGCCATTGCCATCCGTGACGAGATCAATAGTCGTAATATCGAGGGAAAGTCATAATCCCGCATGATCGTTTTTCCCAACTGTAAGATCAATCTTGGCCTGTATATAACGGCTAAAAGAGAAGATGGATATCATGCTATAGAAACGATATTTTATCCTGTTCCTTTTTGCGATATGCTCGAAGTGGTTCCTGCCAAAGCACAAGCGGATTATCGCTTAGAGCAAACCGGACTCTCCATTGCAGGAGACACTGACCAAAACCTGTGCGTAAAGGCCTACCAACTGCTGAAAAAAGATTTTCCCTCGTTGCCCTCCGTGGCCATTTATCTGCATAAGCAAATTCCCACCGGTGCCGGCTTGGGAGGTGGTAGTGCCGATGGCGCATTTATGCTTTCGTTACTTACCGCGCGCTTCAAATTGTCTGTCAACAAAGAGCAACTGCAAGATTACGCCCTGCAATTGGGTAGTGACTGTCCATTTTTTTTGGAGAACAAGCCGGTATTGGCTAGCGGCAGAGGAGAAAAAATGCAACCGGTTTCGCTGCCCCTAAAAGGATGGCACTTGGTCTTACTTTTTGCGGGCCTTCATATAGCCACAAAGGAAGCATTCGACGGTTGTCGACCCCGACAAGCACCTGGTGCATGGGAGCAACTCATACAAGGGCCTGTTTCGCGGTGGAAGGATTCCATTCAGAATCAATTCGAAGAAACGGTCTTTGTAAAGCATCCTCCGTTAGCCACCGCTAAGCAACTACTCTACGATCTAGGAGCCGTCTACGCCTCTATGACCGGAACGGGCAGTACCCTATTCGGTCTTTTTTCTGACAAGCCCGATCTGCAGCTGCTTAGTGCCCGAAGCGGATACACAGCACGCCATTTTATCCTATAGGGCATTTGCCAAAAATCGGATTTACCGCACCGATAAGTTTCATACCTTTACAATACAATGTTACTAATACTCCATAGCGAAGGTCCAGCCTTTTTGCAGCAACATCTCGATCTACTCAATCACTAACGTGATTCCGCTGCTGTTTGCGTAGTGTGCCTTTTACGCCAGTAGCCGAACGGATTTTCTTTTCTTTTCTTTTTTCTGCTTCGTTTCTATCTACTTCAATTACCTACTCAATCATTTATCATGCAGATGGTCGATACACCGTTGCAAATAGCATTGGAAGAAAAATATGGCGCCCATAATTATCATCCCCTGCCCGTAGTATTAAGTCGGGGCAGCGGCGTCCACGTTTGGGATACCCAAGGAAAAAAATACCTTGATTTTTTAAGTGGCTACTCTGCCCTTAACCAGGGACATTGCCATCCGTCCATTATCGAAGCACTGGTCTGCCAAGCACAACAACTAACCTTGACCAGTCGGGCTTTTTATAATAACAAATTGGGGCCCTATGAAAAATTTCTTTGTACCTACTTTGGATACGACAAGCTTCTTCCGATGAACACAGGAGTAGAGGCCGTGGAGACAGCCATCAAGATCTGCCGAAAATGGGCCTATCAACACAAAAACATACCGGAAAACCAAGCCATCGTGATCGTTTGCGAAGGAAATTTTCATGGCAGGACCTCTACTGTCATCTCCTTTAGCAGCGATCCGGATTCAAAACACCAATTTGGTCCTTACATGCCGGGGTTTGTTTCGATACCCTTTGATGATATCGAAGCCCTTCGCCATGCACTTCAAAATCCTTGTGTAGCTGGCTTTTTAGTAGAACCCATACAAGGCGAAGCCGGAGTGATTGTACCCACCGATGGATATCTGAGAAAGGCTTGGGAGGCCTGTCAGGAGGCCCGAGTCCTCTTTTTGGCAGACGAGATACAGACTGGTTTAGGCAGAACCGGAGCCAGGCTGGCTTGTGATCATGAAAATGTCAGGCCGGATATACTAATACTCGGTAAAGCCCTTAGCGGGGGTACGCTACCCGTCAGTGCGGTATTGGCCGATAACGAGATCATGCTCGTTATTCAACCTGGTCAGCACGGTTCTACCTATGGGGGAAATCCCCTGGCCTGTGCGGTGGCAGAGGCCAGTATTACCGTTCTGGAAAAAGAGAAAATGGCCCTCAATGCAATGGAGATGGGGCAAAAATTTAGAAAAAGGATAGAACAACTCAATAGCCGACATATTGCGGTAGTAAGAGGTAAAGGACTAATGAACGCCATTGTGATCGATCATTCGGATATCGATGCGGCTTGGCATCTTTGCCTCGAAATGATGCAGCAAGGACTACTGGCTAAACCCACGCACGGAGATAAGATCCGATTTGCACCTCCACTGATCATAATGGAGCCTCAAATAGAAGAAGCGGTGTCGATCCTTGAAAAGAGTCTATTGATACTCGATTAGCGTATCAACAATGCTTGCCCCTTTGTTCGGTACCTGGAACTTACCGCAACCAGGTAATAGACACCCGGCAATAAACCGGCTATATCTATTTTGACAGAGGCCATGTTGGCTGATCGGAAAATTTCTTCAGGGATCAATTGAGCCCTAACACATTGCCCGCGTAAATTGTATAGCTCAAGTTTTTTCCACGAAGCTCCCCTGTCTACTAGTAATTCCAAGCGTCCGGAGAAAAGATCGGCATAAAGAAGTCGAATGGCGAATAAAGACAGATCGTTCCCCAGTGACACCTTTAGAATGGTGCTAAAGGAATAAGAACCATCCTGATCAAGTTGCTTGATGCGATAAAAAACACTTCCCTGATGGTGAGTAGTATCCAAAAAAGAATATTCTCGGGTAGCGTCAGGAGCTAACTGGTGGGCATCAGGATAGATAGTACCGAGGGTCTGGTATTCGTATCCATTGAATGAGCGCTGCACAAGAAAGCATTTATTACGGTGCTCCGACGCGGTTCCCCAAAATATGGAGAGACCGCTTGTATTTTTTTGATGCCGAAAATAGAGCCATTGTACCGGCAAAGAGATCGGCTCAACCTGGTAGTGTATGGTCAGATCATCGATACGCCAATTGGTTACGTTGATCGCCGTCGTTCCCACTCCCTCATACCCGTAAATCCGAAGTTCGAGTGGCTGCGAAGAAAAAAGTGTTAGCGCAGCGGAAGATTGCCAGACCCAAACACTATTAGTGGAAAGGACAGAAGAATAAGCCGGAGCAATAAATTGATCGACACTGGAAAAAAGACCCCAACGGGCAGGTCCTGTGGACGTAGAGCGCGATCCAAAGGCCACCGATAAAATTCGAATGCGATAACCCGCCGCGGGCGCAATGGTCAATCCGAAATAAGCCGATCCGGATGTTCCTGTGGTCCGTGCTCCGGAACGTGCCGCCACCCCTGCATTATGTCCGCCTGAAGCCCCTGCATACTGCTGTGACGGAGATAACGAAGTAAAAAAGGTAGTTGTCCCGTTATTATTACCCTGCACCAAGGAAGAAACTTGTACTAATGAAATGACTCCGGTTGGAGTAGCTTCTTGCATATCCCAATACAAAGTAGACTGCGCGATACTACTTACCCAGCTGCTATTGAAATAGAAAAGAAATAAAAAAATAATGATCGCCCGCATGTTAACAAAATAGCAGGGGCATAATGGCAAGTCAAGAAATTAAACCCGTATCAGGAAGGTTTTTTGGGAAAGAGAGCCGTTACTAACATCAGTACCCCCGCCATCGCTAAAAGATAGAGCCCCGCCTGGCGCTCCGGGCATTCCCCTCCCCTACAGAGAGACAGGATCAAAAAATTACGAAGGGTCCAAGCCAGGTTAAAGGCTACGACCAAGAGATTGAAACGCTTGGCCCAAACGGCCGGGATCAGCGTAAAGACCAAATAAAAAAATCCAAGAAGCAAATGCAGATAGCCCGGTTTACCATAGCGGGTCCCACTGGCATCCATACCCGAAATGACCAGTTGTTTAGAGGGGATCAGTACCCAAGGCATAAAACAGGCGATCACCAATAAGAGGACAGCTGCTATTCCCAACCCCGTAGAATACCGCATATTCATTGAATTTACTGCGGCAAGTTAATCAATTTTATCAGCGCTGCTTCGGTGCTTTGATGAAAAAAAATAGAGTGGCACACCTGCCACTACGATAAGCAATGCCAATAACGAGTTGATCACCGGCTGCTTATTTTCAAGATACAAGGAGATGTCTTTGTAGACCGTGGCCACTAAATACGCGGCTGAGAAGAGAATAAAGAGTAAGGTTAGATAAGGATGACCCTTTACCCGGTAAGGCCTTTCCCGAAGCGGTTCTTTAGTTCTCCAGTAAAAAAGTCCAATGGCCCCCAGCAAATACACCAGCCAGGTAATAAAGACATACATATCGGCCAAGAGATCGAATGAGCCACTAAAGATCAATAGGGAGGTCCAAGTGCCATGCAACATCAATGCATTTTTAGGGGTGCCCGACTTTTCCTCGAGCCGGCCAAACCAACTGGATAAGACACGGTCTCTTCCCATAGCATAGGTCACTCGAGCCGTGGCCATCACATTGGCATTGATAGCCCCGATGGTGCAACAAACGATCATGCCACCGGCCAAAAGGGCAAACGATTCTCCTTGTGCTAAACGCATGGCATCTGCAGCCACTAAGTCGGATGTGGCCATCACATTGACCGGCAAGACATAGAAATAAGAAAAATTAATGAGGATATAAATACCCATGCAGATAGCGACCCCCCACCATAAACTTCGAGGGATATTTTTTTGTGGTTCCCTGATCTCTCCTGCCATGGAAACAATATTGATCCAACCATCATAGGCAAAAAAAGCACCTGTAAAAGCCGCTACGATACCTGATAATAAACTAATACTGTCGGTAAAGGAATAGGCAGTAGAAAGATTAGCGATCGATCCTGTTTTGGCGCTGAGCAATCCAATGGACAATAAGGCGATAATGGAAAAATTGATGATGGCCGAAACCTGTTGAAATCTACCACCGGCCTTTAGACTCTTTGCGTTTATATAGCTAAATCCCATGACCAAAAAGATCGCCACCGCCTTGATCCCTATATCCTTTAAAGGGTATAATGTACCCAAACCGGGCAAGGGCAAGGCAAAGCGTTGTACTAGATCAGAAGGGCATTCAGGAAGAGGAACAAATTGACCAATATAAGAGGCACAGACAAAGGCAATGGCGGCAACAGAAGCCGTATTGATAATGGAGAAAGCAGACCAACCGTATAGAAAGGCCGTGGGGCCTCCAAAAAGATGATTGAAATGAACAAATAATCCTCCAGTCTTGGGCATCATCGCCCCCAACTCGGCAAACAATAGGGCCCCGAGCAAGCTCATCAATCCAGCTAGTACCCAGATCAACAATAATAATGATGGAGAGCTAAGCTGCTGCGCCATCGAAGCAGGCCGTATAAAAAGCCCCGACCCGATAATGCTACCCACCACAATGGCAACACTGGTAGCAAGTGAAATACGGGGAGTAGAAGACGACATTCCTTTATTTAGCTAAAGCTAAAGATAAAGGGAAGAACGACAGCCACAAAAAAAGCCCAGCCTGCATACAAAGGCAAAAAGACGGCGATGGTCCTTTCTATGGCGCTATACTCTACCGCCTGTTGACGATACTGCTTAAAGAGCTGCATGGCGATCAGCACTAAATGAGAAAAGAAAAGAAGATTAGCGCCCATTACGGCTATGCGATTAGGCGTAAAGCCCCAACTGGCGATACGATAGAGAATGGCCAATAACGCAATGGAATTGACCACGATCGTTACTACGGAAAGGAGCAGCGTTATCAATAAAGCCCCTTTGCCGGCAGCGGCCCGCGGCAATTCCACCAACGAAAAGAATACGATAGCCAATACCCCGATCAGCAAAATATTGAAGAGTAATAAAAACTCGCGATCATTAAAGGGATCCTTACTAGCCAGGGTAAACCCGATCAAATAACCGACCAAGGTTACCAACACCAAGGGACTAAAGATCCGCGCAATGATGGGCGAAACCTTATTGATCAAGTTGGGGTTCGTGTCTAAAATATAAGTAGCCACCAGGGGACAAGCCGATAATTCCAAGACTAAGATCCACTGAGCATAGAACTCTCCTATTTCGATTCCGATAAGACTAAAAAGTCCGATGGTAACGCCACTCAATACTCCCACCGCACTGGTCAATAAAGAGGTCATTACGATCAGATCGCCATTGTAACGAAGAAAAGCAGGTTGTTGTTGCCAGACAGCTAGCGGCTGGGCCCCGGTAAAGACAAAACCTAGGAGGGCCCAAAAAAATAAGGGCAGATGGATACAAGACAACATCAAGGTGTTACTCTCATCAGTACCAGGCAACCAATTGATGAATAAGACACCTACCAATAATATCGAAGCAATACCGACAGAGGTCCTTACGCTGAGCACATGCTTACGAACAAAATAGATCAGCAATGCCGTAAATAAAATAAAACTGATATTACGCGGATAATATCTCTCTTCGTCAAGACCAAAAAAGGCTGGCAGTTTCACAAGAAAGCCCGTTATCAGCGCAGCGGAAAGAACAAAGAACCAGGATATCCTTTTTCCGATCTCGGGCGCAGTGGGTCGATATGATAAGCGATGGTGCCAGAACCTAGCTTCTGTACGGTCTGCGTTCGAATCGCACAGTTCATAAAATGCTACGCGAAAGGCCTGTCGATCGGATCGATACAAGTCTTCTAGAAAAGCGGCATCATTAAGATGCTCGATAATTTTATCTTTCATGGAATAGTTGCCTTAATGCAACACCATAAAAGTAAAGATTAGCCTGAAAACGATGCTTACCACTCATCCTTTTTAACTATAAGAGGCAGTCCGGATGGTCTTGACCCGTTCATCTTGCCAATACTCATCGAAGCTCATCAATCGGTCGATGACACCCCGAGGGGTTAACTCGATAATACGATTGGCAACGGTTTGCATAAAGGTATGATCGTGGCTGCTCAATAGCACATTGCTTTTATATTCAACGCACTGGTCGTTGAAACTCTGAATGCTCTCCAGATCGAGGTGATCGGTGGGTTGGTCCAATAGAATCACATTGGGGTTTTGAAGCATCATCCGACTCAGCATGCAGCGCACCTTCTCTCCCCCACTCAACACATTGGTCTTCTTAAGCACATCCTCTCCACTAAAGAGCATTTTTCCTAAGAACCCGCGTAAGAAGGGTTCATCCACGTCCTTTACGTGATCGGGTACATACTGACGAAGCCAGTCCATTAAATTCATATCTCCCTTAAAATACGCATCGTTCTCTTGTGGCAGATAAGCGTGGGTAACCGTTGTTCCCCACTCGAACTGTCCACCATCAGGCGCTACCTGGCCAGCAATGATATTAAAGAAGGCCGTTACGGCCAGAGGGTCCTGACTAAGAATGGCGATCTTGTCTCCTTTATTGACGGTGAAGCTGACGTCTTGGAAGAGAACCCTGCCATCGACTTTTTTGGATAATTTTTCAATATTGAGAATCTGATTACCTACTTCTCGCTGAGGCTGAAAAATAATCCCCGGATATTTTCTATAACTGGGTTCGATCTCTTCAATGGTCAATTTTTCCAATGCTTTTTTCCGAGAGGTAGCCTGCTTGCTCTTAGAAGCATTGGCACTAAACCGGGCAATGAAGTCGATCAGGGCTTGTCTTTTCTCCTCTACCTTTTTATTCTTGTCTCCCAGCTGGCGAGCCATCAATTGTGAGGACTGGTACCAGAAGCTGTAGTTCCCTGAAAAAATCTTGATCTTTTGACGATCTACATCGGCCACATGCGTACAGACGGCATCCAGAAAATGGCGGTCGTGACTGACCACTAAAACGATATTCTCATACTCGGCCAGAAAATTTTCTAACCAACTGATGGTCTCAAGATCGAGTCCATTGGTTGGCTCATCCAGCAACAAGATGTCAGGGTTACCGAAGAGGGCTTGTGCCAATAGTACTCGAAGCTTTAAATTAGAAGGGATATCCTTCATGAGAGATTGGTGATATTGTTCCACCACACCCAATTCTCCGAGCAAGGCGCCGGCATCACTTTCTGCGGTATAGCCCCCCATCTCTCCAAATTCACTCTCCAACTCTCCGGCCCGTATACCATCTTCTTCTGTAAAATCGGCTAACGCATAGATACGCTCACGCTCTTTGTGCACCTCCCACAAGCGGGTATGTCCCATCAGTACTGTATTGAGCACCGTCACATCATCAAAGGCAAATTGATTTTGTCGAAGTACCGCCATACGCTCGCCGGGTGTGATCTCTACTCTTCCTTTATTGGGCTCGATCTCGCCACTCAATATTTTCAAAAAAGTACTTTTTCCAGCCCCGTTGGCACCGATCACTCCGTAACAGTTTCCCTTTGTAAAATTGAGATTGACCTCTTCAAAGAGTACTCTTTTTCCGTAAGCGAGTTTAAGGTCCTTGACACTTATCATAGGTAGATTATTGCGGCGGCAAAGGTAACATAAAAAAAAGCATCCCGCCCGGCTGAGCCGAACGGGATGCGCTAGTAGAGAAAATGGCTTACTTGTAGATCGCCATGGAAATAGTCCGGCTGATGGTCTCTCCCTTCTCGTCATTGCTGAACAAGAGATGGTAGGTTCCATTTGGCAACTGGGTCAGATCCATTTGAACCACTTGACCAAAGAATACACCCGCGATCTGCTGGGTGCGGATCAATTGGCCAAGTTTATTGTAGATCCTTACATTGAATTTAGTATAGAGGTCTGTATTGACACGAATACCAAAACGACCTGTATTAGGATTGGGGAAGAGGGTCAGCGAAGCAGGGTTATCGAGTGGTATCTGACGCTCTGCGCACTGCTCTACAATAATAACGCGGCTAAGGGTCGACTGACAGCCCGCATTAGAGGCGGTATAGGTGATCGTCTTATCGCCCAGACCAGCTGCGGCCGGGTTAAAGCTGGCACCAGATACTCCACTTCCACTAAAGGTTCCACCCGCTGGTGTAGCCGTTAACGCAACAGGACGGTCGGAGCGACACAAATCGGCTACCGTATTGAAGCTGATAACAGGGAACGTGTTAACCGTCAGGGCCACGTTGGTAGAGAAGATCGTTCCGCAACTGGTCGTTACCGCTGCTCTGAAAAGATAGCCATTCTGTGCAGCGGGCACATTTGTTTGCGCATAGGTGGCATTGGTAGCCCCGGCAATATTGGTCCAGCTGGTACCTCCATTGGCACTGGCCTGCCATTGATAACTGAGTGTGCCTACAGGAGTAGTAGCCGCTACCACAAAGCTGGTTGAACCTCCTTCACAAATTGTAGCCGTAGCCACGGGATTTGATGTGATGGTAGGAGCAGCACTTAAGGTAAGGGTGGCAGCAGTCGATGTGACAGAAGGCGTACAAGCACCTGACACCACGCAGCGGAAACGATTTCCATTTTGAGACAAGACAGTGGAAGCGATCGAGTAGGTAGACGCTGTAGCACCCGAGATATTGGCGAATGTAGCTCCACCATCGGTGCTCGCCTGCCACTGATACGTAAGCGCAGATCCAGAAGCCGTGACACTAAAGGAGACATTGGTTCCAGTACACTCCGCTACGTTAGCAGGGTTTCCAACTATGGCAGGAAGTGTATTTACCGTTAAAGTAGCAGAAGAAGACGTAGTGCTTCCGCATTGACCGGTTACGATGCAGCGATAGGCATGACCATTTTGCGTAGCAGTTGCTCCACTCACTACAAGTGAGGCACTGGTAGCACCACTAATGTTGGCAAAGCCTGAACCTGTGTTGACTTGCCATTGATAAGTACCCGTCGAAGCGATCGTAAATGTAGCATTGCTACCCACACAAGTAGTTTGGTTAGCAGGTTGTGTCGTAATAGCAGGACCACTTCCTGTTTGAACCGTATAGCTCAACACAGTAGTGCGAGTAGCGGCGCCAGCGGAGGTGCCAGTAACAGTAATGTTATAGGTACCGGCATTAAGTGTATTGGCACCGGTTAAGGTAACATCGGTGCTGGATCCCACCGCCACTGTGCTGGGAGAAAAGGTAACCGTTGTACCAGCCGGATTACCTGAAGCACTTAGGGCAACATTGCCTGTAAAACCTCCGCTCGAAGAGGTTCCCAATGAGATCGTCATGGTAGCTGGAGCCGGACAGGCCGCTGTGGCAGGTGTAGTAGAATTAAAGAGGAATCCGAAAGGAGGCGGCGCGATCGTAATATCGATATTGTTGATATCAAAGAAAATATTGTCAACGGCCTCCACCATTACACGCACCGTAGAGCTGGGGGTATTGGGGACAGTGATGGACTCCGATCCATCATTGGGAGTACTGGCAATAAGGGTTGTAAAACTAGTACCGCCATTGGTAGAAATGGAGATTCGCACGTTGGCACAGTTAATGGGTGCTCCGGTCGTTCCATTGACAGACCAGGTGATCGTTTCGGTATTACCCGCCGTCCATGTGGTAGCGGCATTTTGCGAAGTGATCAAGAAAGGACCCAGATTGGCTACGGTAACGACCATATCATCGGATTTGGTATTACCTCCTCCTGCCCTATTGTCTTTGGCAATAAAGCGGAAGTTCAGGGTACGGGCTACCCCTGGAAGTACTTCCCAGCGATGGTTATTAGAGCCATCCAAGATGTATTGCAAAGAGGGCAATATTCTAACGGGTGTACTGTAATCAAGGAAGGTCCTGAATTGAGGTCCTCCTGTTGAAGTAGCAGCTGGGACAGTAGGAAATGCGGTTGACACCCTGTTATCGATCTGCTCCCAATTGTATGACAATACATCAGAAGTATTGGGATCGGAAGCGGTACCGGTAAGTCTAAAGGGAGTAGAGAAAGGAATCGTAAAGTCTGTGCCGGCATTGGCGGTAGGAGCCGTATTACCGGTGGTGGTGGATGCAACGCAACTGGCTCCGCCCCCATTTCTGATATAGTTGGTAACCTGCTCGATGCTTTTTACCGAGAAAATAGAAATACTATGAGGAGCAACGTCGGTATTAGCTCCTGTGATACCGGCGTAGCCCATGATCGTGACACCACTGCCTGGCTCTACGTTTACTCCGGTTCCTTCGATGTTAAAAGAAAAGGTGTGGTTAGCACCAAACTGATGACCAAGCTCGTGTGCGAGGTAATCGATTACATAGAATTCCAATAATGAAGGATTGCTATACACAGTCCAGCCCCTTCCCTTACTGGTATTATTACAAACACATCCGATACAACCGGCATTACCATTGTCACTTCCTTTGCTGACGGTGTGACCCACATCGTAGTTACCATTACCGATGGCCGCATCGATGGCAGCCATAGAGGTAGTACCGACAGGAGAATTAGGGTTGGCAATAGGATCGGTAGCCGGATTAAAATAAATGATCAAATTGTTATTAGCAACCAGCACCATACGTACGCCAAAATCTCTTTCGTACACTTGGTTGGCACGAGTCATATGGCTATTCAAGGCCGCTAAAACGGCACCTACGCTATCAGCGAGCGAAGGAAATCCGCCGGCAGGAATATAATGCAAGGAGAATTCGGCACCGGAGATCATGGCCAGGCGGTATGTTCTTAAAATACCATCGTCTGCATTTTCAGGACCAGGACCAGCATTGTTAACGATATCCTCTGTCAAACACTCAAAATTAGCAGGGGCATCCGTATAGTCACTTCTGTTCGATACACGATAGATATCATTATGCACCCGATCTACATATACGGGCTCATTGTTGCGATTGAGAATAGTGGCATGTACCCCATGAAGAGATACATCGAATCGGATATTGTCCTCGGGGTTATCCACTCCCTGACCGGCAAAAGAATAGATACCGGGATAACGGGATAATAATTCCGGGGCCAACACAGGTGCATTGACAACACGGAATTTTTTTATTTCACCACCAGGCATGGGAAATTCAACAATAAAAGTTGATTGCGAAACGCGTTGATTAGCCTCTAGAGGTGCGTGTGAGACAAACTGCTTGAAGGAATTTTCCTGCAAGCGGAATAATTTAAAATTATCAGGTCGTCTGGACTGACCGGCTGCGAATACATCATAGCCTAAACCAGATTCAGATACCGGAGTCCAAAAACGCTGATTCTGACCGAATAAGGACGTGCAGATCAGTAATGAAATGAAAAAAAATGTAAAATTTCTCATGGGTGGATTTAATTAAATGAGATGTTAAAATATCCGATAGTATAAAAATAGGAATATTTGAGAAAAAAGGCCTTTCTCTACCGTGTAAAAACTAAAAAAGGCCTCTCCCGGAACAGGGAAAGGCCTTTGAAATGAATTTGTAACTGTATGATTATCAATAACCACCCATGCCACCCATATCAGGGGCCGGATGAGCATATGGCTCCTCTTTCTTTGGCTTGTCGGCTACCACGCACTCGGTGGTCAGCAACATACCGGCAATAGAGGCCGCGTTCTCGAGCGCTACACGGCTAACCTTGGTAGGATCGATAACCCCTGCCTTGAATAGGTTCTCGTATACATCGGTGCGGGCATTGAAACCAAAATCAGCTTTTCCTTCTTTGATGCGCTGCACAACAATTGAACCATCGATACCGGCATTGGCGGTCAGAATACGCATTGGCTCTTCCAGCGCGCGGCGTACGATCGACATGCCGGTCTGCTCATCTTCGATCTGTCCTTTTACCTTCGCATCGAGCGATTCGATAGCACGGATATACGCAACGCCACCACCTGGAACAATACCCTCTTCTACCGCAGCACGTGTGGCATGCAAGGCATCATCAACACGGTCTTTCTTCTCTTTCATTTCCACTTCGGTTGCGGCTCCAACGTAGAGAACGGCCACACCACCACTCAACTTGGCAAGACGCTCTTGGAGCTTCTCACGATCGTAATCAGAAGTGGTAGTATCGATCTGTGCTTTGATCTGATTCACGCGAGCAGTAATATCTTCTTTCTTTCCTTTACCGCCAACGATGGTTGTGTTGTCTTTGTCGATAGTAACAGAAGCAGCTTGACCCAAATAGGTAAGATCCGCATTTTCGAGCTTGAAACCTTGCTCTTCGCTTACTACGATTCCCTTGGTCAGGATCGCGATATCTTGTAACATCTCTTTACGACGATCTCCAAAGCCAGGCGCTTTTACGGCAGCCACTTTAAGGGTACCACGCAGCTTGTTAACGACCAAGGTAGCGAGTGCTTCACCCTCGAGGTCTTCTGCAATGATCAACAGCGGACGTCCGCCTTGGGCGACTTTCTCGAGGATGTGCAAGATATCCTTCATGTTGCTGATCTTCTTGTCATAGATCAGGATGTAGGGATTTTGCAACTCCGCCTCCATTTTTTCGCTGTTAGTAACGAAGTAGGGAGAGATATATCCGCGGTCAAACTGCATACCCTCTACTACATCCACGGTAGTATCGGTTCCTTTGGCCTCTTCTACGGTAATAACACCCTCTTTGCCCACTTTAGCAAAGGCTTCGGCAATCAACTTACCAATGGTCTCGTCGTTGTTGGCCGAGATGGTGGCTACTTGCTGAATTTTTTTACTGTCGCTGCCTACGGTCTGGCTTTGCGCATGCAAGTTGGCCACAACCAGAGAAACAGCTTTATCAATACCTCTTTTCAGATCCATAGGGTTGGCACCGGCCGCCACCATCTTAAGTCCTTCGCTGATAATAGACTGAGCCAAAACGGTTGCCGTAGTGGTACCGTCTCCGGCAATATCAGCGGTCTTAGAGGCCACTTCCTTTACCATTTGAGCACCCATATTCTCAATGGGATCTTCGAGTTCAATTTCTTTAGCAACACTTACGCCGTCTTTGGTCACTTGAGGTGCACCGAATTTTTTTTCGATGACCACATTGCGACCCTTGGGTCCTAAGGTCACTTTAACTGCATTAGCGAGTGTATCCACCCCCTTTTTCATTCTGTTTCTTGCTTCGATATCGAAGAAAATCTGTTTTGCCATATTGTTGGATTTGATAGTTTACGTTGAGTTAAAAATTTATACAATGGCGAGAATATCCGATTCGCGCATGATCAAATAGTCGACACCTTCGATCTGAATTTCGGTGCCGGCATATTTTCCGTAGAGTACGGTATCGCCCGCCTTGACCGTCACGGGCTCATCTTTTTTGCCGGGTCCGGCCGCAACAACCGTACCACGCTGAGGCTTCTCTTTTGCGGTGTCGGGGATGATGATACCACCAGCTGTTTTTTCTTCGGCGGCAGCGGCTTTCACGATTACACGGTCGTGAAGCGGAGTAACGTTGACTTTCTTAGCCATAGCTTAAATTGATTTAGTTTTTAATGGTTTACCCACTGGGATGGACCCACTTGCGGGCGCAAATATATCCTAAATACTATGCCAGGGCTTCAAACCGGTATTCTGGAGTAATTTTTGTCAGTAGAAATTGTCAGAAATGACTTAATCACCTTAAAAAACACACCAGCGCTGACAATTTTTCAGCAGCTCAATTTCTAACTCCCTACCCCTAAATAGCTTACCTTTGCAACCACTAAGTTCTTAGAAAATGATCAGCAGACGTACCATTCGGATTAAGGTGATGCAAACCCTCTACACGATATCCACTTTTGAGGCCACCCCCGCCCCTGCCGTTCATACCTCGTTACTAAAGCAACATTTTGATCAACCCCGCCGTCTTTTAGTTCATTTACTCTGGTTACTGACCGAGGTGCTTCGCTATGCCGAAAAATATGCGCACCAAAAGGCCTCCAAACATTTACCAACCGAAGCAGACTTGAATGTAAACACCAAATTGGCCGGCAATGAGCTACTCTGGCAAATGATGGAGGATCCAAAATTGCTTAAACAGATCGAACAGCTGAAGCCACAGTCGGAACCAGCTCAAGAGCTTATCAAAGCGATCTACCTGCAATTGACCGAAACTGAAATCTACAATACCTACATTGCCACCCCCTCTCGCGACAAGAAAACAGAGCGAAAAATTGCTGAGTTCATCGTAAACGATCTGATGCTGGCCAACCCCCACTTTGTTGCCTACATCGAAGAATTATTTGCTGATTGGGATGATGACGGCGAAGGGGTGGTACAGTTGTTAGCGGCCTACATGCATAAGCCCGGCCAGCTCAACTTTGAGCAACTTATCGATCGTGATAAAGAGCAATTTGGACTTGAACTGCTAGAAACGGTGTTGAATAAACAAGAACAACTTCAGTCGTACATCATCCCCAAACTAAAGAACTGGGATCCCGAACGAATCGCCCAACTCGATATGATCATGATGAAAATGGGCGTAGCTGAATTTTTATTTTTTGAGACGATCCCCCCCAAGGTCACCATCAACGAGTACATTGACCTGGCCAAAGACTATAGCACCGCACAAAGTGGTCAGTTCGTGAATGGAATTCTGGATGGGATCCACAAAGAGTTGACGGCCGCCGGCCAGCTTCACAAAGTCGATTTTCGTAAATCCTGATTTTTGTAACCCTGATAAGTTATTTTTGTCCTTTATCGATAGGCTATGAAAAATTATCTACTCGTAATTAGTGCTTCACTGTTGGTAGCAACAGCTTGTAAGCAAACACCCACTGTAAACCAAACGGACCCTAACTCCGCCCCTCTTATGACGGCACCGGCCGAAACCAAGGAGTACGATTCCGCCAGTCTTACCACCATTGAATGGCTTGATTCTACCGAAAAAGAAGTGGGACAATTGGCCGGAGGAAAGGAAACGGAAATCACCTGGCGTTTTCGGAACAACGGAGATCGTCCGCTCTATATCGATCACGTGGGTGCCACCTGTGGCTGCACCATTCCGGAGAAGCCTGACCAACCTTTTGCACCCGGTGAGGTCGGAACCATCCGTGCCAAATTCAATGGAAGTGGAAGTGGCTTTATTCTAAAGCAGGTATATGTAACCGCCAATACCAAACCGGACCGTGAGCATACCCTTATTTTTAAAGGAGAAGTAATCGAGAAAAAATAAATCAACCAATATGCAATCATTCTATCTGCTAGAAGCCGCTGCCTCAGGAGGCTTCTTATCAGGCCCCTACTCTACGTTTATCCTAACGCTCTTGATCATACTGACCATGTGGCTTTTCTTACTACGCCCCCAAGCAAAGCGTGCTAAAAGTCAGAAGTCCTTTGTAGATAACCTTGCAAAAGGTGACAAGATCGTGACCATCGCCGGAATACACGGTATCGTCAACAAAGTAAACGAAGACGGTACTACCCTCCAGATCGAAACCAGCCCGGGCAGTTACCTCAGAATAGAAAAGTCTGCCATCAGTTTGGATTGGACCACGGCGCTGAACAAATCGGCTGACACCGAGAAAAAATAAAGATGCTCCGCGTTGGTCTTACCGGTGGAATCGGCAGTGGCAAGACCACGGTGGCCCGCATGTTCGAAACCTTGGGCATTCCCTTGTATTATGCTGACGATGCCGCTAAACGTTTGCTCAATACTGACCCCGCATTGAAGTCGGCCGTTCAGCAACTGTTTGGAGAAGCGTGCTATACCAACGGGGTGCTAAACCGTTCGTACTTGGCCTCGATCGTTTTTAATGACGCAGAAAAATTGGCCGCTCTAAACCAATTGGTGCACCCGGCCACGATCGCCGATGCGAATGCCTGGTTTTTGAATCAAGAATCCACTTATGCCATACGAGAAGCCGCCTTACTCTTTGAAAGTGGAGCGGCAGAAGGACTTGACTATGTGATCGGGGTTTCAGCCCCAGCCCCCTTGCGTATACAACGGGTTATGCATCGGGATGGAAGCAACGAAGTAGATGTAAAAAAAAGAATGGCCACCCAACTGCAGGACACTATAAAATTAAAATTGTGCGATTGGGTAGTGACCAACGATGAACGGGAGGCGCTCCTTCCACAAGTGTTGTCACTGCATGAACAACTCACGCTTCGCGCAACGCAGCCAAGGCTGCAGTGATCCGACTCCACCCCTCTTGAATATTGGCACGGCTATTGGCAAAGGAAAACCGCACACAGCGAGGTTCTCCAAAGGCGTCTCCCATTACCGAAGACACATGGGCCTTATTGAGCAGGTACATACTCAGGTCAGCAGCATTCCGAATCGTTGTCTCGCCATCGGTCTTTCCAAAGTAATAGCTGAGATCGGGAAACACATAAAAAGCGCCAGCCGGAGCAGGACATTTAATTCCGGGAATAGCTTGTATCAATTCTAATACAAGTTCTCTTCTTTTTGCAAATTCCTCGACCATCTCGTGTGTAGGACGCAGGTCGGCACTAAGGGCCGCCACGGCAGCTTTTTGGGTAATGGAATTAGCGCCACTGGTAAATTGACCCTGTACTTTTTCGCAGGCCTTCGCTATGGCAAGGGGAGCCGCCATATAACCGAGCCGCCAACCGGTCATAGCAAACCCCTTGCTTAATCCATTGATGATAATGACGCGGTCTTTGAGGGAACTAAAAGAGGCAATACTGGCATGCGTCCCAATAAAATTGATATACTCATAGATCTCATCCGAAATAATATAGACATGAGGATATTGCTCGAATATGGCGGCCAATTGAGCTAATTCTTCTTTTGTGTACACCGCTCCACTAGGATTACACGGAGAGGAAAACATAAAAAGTTTGGTGGCTGGACCAATGGCCTCTCGCAGTTGCTGAGGAGAGATCTTAAATCCACTTTCTGTAGTAGTATGCACCTCCTTTACTTTTCCTCTAGCTATTTTGACCAATTCACTGTACGTAACCCAATACGGGGTGGGTATGATCACCTCTTCTCCTTCATCTACCAAGGAGAGAATGGCATTCGCGAGACTTTGCTTGGCACCCGTAGAAACGACGATCTGTTCGGGATTGTAGTCAAGTTGATTATCCCGCTTCAGCTTTTGACAAACGGCCTTCCGCAGGTCCGGTAAACCCGCTACGGGCGTATAATGTGTCCAATTTTCGTGGATCGCATTGATCGCGGCTTCTTTGATATGCTGTGGCGTATCAAAATCCGGTTCTCCCAGACTCATATCGATCACATCAATTCCTTTGGCCCTCAATTCGCGACCCAATTGGGCCATGCGAAGTGTCTCGGGTTCGTTGAAGCGATTCAAAAAAAGGGATAATGCCATAGGATCGGCTTTAATAGTAGGCAAGTTACAATATCTGCTTCATAGCAATACAACCCGAGCGCTCCTGCAAGCAGCGCTACAGTAAGGCACGCTATTGAAAAGACCGTTCTGCGAAAGAGGCACGGTACAGGGTTTGTCCCAAGTTCTGTAGAAACGGGAATCCTATCCTGTCGTAATCATAGATATCATCATTGAATATGCCATCACTGTTACAGTAGATCACCGCACTCAGCATAAATTTCTTTCCGGAGCGTCTTTCCTCGATACAAGCTGCGTCGATCAAGAAACCATAGGCATTTCCAACCTTATTGTATATGCGAATAGAATCATCAGGTTTCTGCTGGGATGACCCATAGTATAAAAACTTTACATAATTATCCCATATCGTGGTGCTATCATAAGATGGATAGCGGCTCTGAGAAGGCAAGCGACTCATATAATCGCGCAAAAAATCAAGGTCTTCTTGCGTAAGTAAAAAGCGGCGAGACGCCGGGACAGAGGAGGGGAACATGACCTGTCTGATCATATGATGTAGGGCAGGCAATGGCAATCTATTCTTATTGGAAAAATCAAAGGGCTCCTCAACTACTTTTCCCCGACTTATGTACCCCTTACCCATTTTTATAGTCATCGGCCGAGCCTCGTGTAATGCCAATTGGCCATCTTGCCTATGCAGCAAATTGCCTACCGTATCAAAGAATAAAACCGGATTCGTATACCGGTTTTCCTCGACACTGAGTGGCAAGCTGAGTCGATGTACTATTTCCACATCGCCATACCCCAAGCGGTGCAGAGACGCGTTAATATAATCTTGCCCCAGCCATTCATAGAGACGGTTATAGGCATCATTATCGCTAACCAACAATATCTTCTTAATGTAATGGGCAATCGTGGGGCGGCCATCGGGGGTAGTAGGGTCGTTGAAAACCTCGGTTTGCCGATCTCGGTCCTTTTCGGTAATAAAAGTGCTATTGCGATCAAGACCGGGTATGGCAAGCTCCCGGAGCCGTTGAAGGGCCAAAATGGCAATCGGAAACTTAACGGTAGAGGCCGGATAAAAATATCGGCTCTTGTCTACGTTAAAATAATGATCTTGAAAATCCCTAGCCCTATTTCCTGTCTTTTTGACCCGCGTGTAGACAATCTGGATACCCCATCGATCAGGATCATTAAGTAATTGGCGGGTAAGGGAATCGCCATTTTTATATAAGTATTTGTATAGTAAGCTATTATGCTCCTTATTTTTATTTTTTATAAAAGAGCGGCTTAGATCAGAATCAGGGGCCTGCGCCAGCGCTACTCGGTCTAATCCGCAGAGGATCAGGATCAAAAAAAAGAAGGATTGGCGCTTCATCAGGAACTCAAAATACAACAGAATCCGCAATCAGGTAAGGATTTAAAAATCAGCGTTTACTAAGCGCTTCTTATTAGGGCGGTTCGGCCAAAAAAACTATCTTTGCAATCCTTAAAAAATTAGTAAATCAACCAACGTATGCAACTCAAAGGTCTGGTCATTGGCTTTACCCTGCTGCTCACTTTATATTCGCTCCACCAGCTGTCTTTTACCTGGGTGGTCCGCGATTTTGAGAACAAGGCAGATGAAAAGGCAATCAAATACGTAAAGTCCGCTTATCCTACCGCTACGGCAAAGTATCCTGGAAATAAAGATTCACAGGCTGTCTGGCAAGAATACCTGGACAAAAGACAAAGCCAGTATCGTGACAGTTTGATCAAGCTAGAAGAGAACACTACCGTTACATACGGACTCAATGGCGCCATAAGCTACAAGAAAGCTAAAGAAGAAGAGCTGAACTTGGGTCTTGACTTGCAGGGAGGGATGAATGTGACCCTCGAGGTGGAAATGTCTGGATTGCTTCGTTCCCTTGCGAATAATACGACCGATCCAAACTTTTTAAAGGCCCTGCAAAATGCAGACCAGCGCAAGGCCAATAGCGATGCCGATTTTATCACCCTGTTTATTCAGGAATACCGTAAGCTAGAACCCAATCGCGCACTCGCTACGCTTTTTTCAGGGGGAGGATCGGATGAGATCAATATCACCTCCAGCGACAATGCGGTAGAGAGCTATATACGCAAACAAGCCCGCTCGGCCTTCGATCTTACCTATGACCGTCTCACGACTCGTATCGATCAATTCGGAGTAGCTCAACCCTCAATCAACCCTATTCCCAGCCGCGGGCTTATTAATGTGGAACTCCCAGGTATTAAAGACAAAGACAGGGTGAGAACACTCTTACAGAGCACGGCTAACTTACAATTCTGGGAAGTGTACACGCTTAAGAATAATAATTATGCCAATGGTTGGCAACGGACTATCAATGCCTTTAATGCCAAATACGGAGGAAAAGCCGATACGACTGCAGCCAAAAAAGACACGGCCCTTACTGCTAAGACTCCGAGCACCACAAAAGACACTGCAAAGACCAAGACACTCTCTGAGGCGATCACCAAGACGCCGGTGGATACCAGCAAGGCCAAAAAGGAAACCGCTAGCGCTACCACTACCAATACCATTGACCGCTATCTGCAATTCATGCAACCTTACCAAGACGAGAAAGGAGGCATTGGCTTTCCCGCCGCCATTGGTATGGTCAAAGTGGTCGATACGGCGCAACTACGTTCTTACCTGAATGAGTTCAAAGGCAACTTTCCCTCCGACGTGGTATGGGCCTATGGAATAGCTGAAAAGGATAATAACGGAGTGGCTGCCCCATCGGTACCCCTCTACGCTTTAAAAACGTACAACCGAACACAAGCTAAATTAGAAGGTGATGCCATTGCGGATGCTCGGGCTGAATTCGATCAATTCAACAGAGTACAGATCGAAATGACGATGCGACCTGCCGGTGCGGCCGTTTGGAAAAGAATGACAGAAGACAATATCGGCAATCCCATCGCTATCGTTCTTGATAATGTTGTGTTCTCTGCCCCCAATGTAATCAACGCTATTCCGAATGGGGTCTCTTCGATTTCTGGAAGTTATTCGCAGCAAGAAGCCAATGACCTGGCCAATATTCTTAAGATCGGTAAACTGCCAGCCCCCGCCAAGATCGTACAAGAGCAACAAGTGGGTCCCACCCTTGGGGATGAAGCCATTCGGGGCGGATCGCTCAGCTTTATCATTTCTTTCGTGGTCATCATTATACTGATGCTACTTTACTATAACACCAGCGGATTGATCGCCAATATCGCTCTTATTTTGAACCTGCTCTTTACCGTGGGGATCTTGGCTGGTTTAGGGGCGACCTTAACGGCTCCCGGTATTGCCGGTCTGGTACTGACCATCGGTATGGCGGTGGACACCAACGTATTGATCTATGAGCGCATCAAAGAAGAGCTCAATAAAGGAAAGGGATACTTGACCGCCATCAACGAGGGGTACAGCCGTTCGCTCCCCCCCGTATTGGATGGTCACGTTACCACCTTGCTGACCGCGATCATTCTCTTTTATTTTGGACTAGGTCCCGTTAAGGGATTTGCGACCACACAGATCTTAGGTCTGTTGCTATCACTGTTCTGCGGTATCCTGGTTAGCCGTTGGGTAAGCGACCTGTTTACGAATAAGAAAAAACATGTGGAGTATTTTACAGGCATCTCCAGAAAAGTTTTTCAACATGCCCAATACAAATTCATTGAATATAGAAAGGTAGCTTACGGAATCTCGATCTTTATTTTGATCGGAGGTATCGCCTCTTTCTTCAATGGATTTAACTACGGAGTGGAGTTCAACGGAGGAAGGAGTTATACGGTTCAATTCCCCCAGCCTGTCAATGTCGAGGCCATCAGAACAGAATTGAATAAGACCTTTGAGGGTGAGAATACGATCATCAAGACCATTGGAGATAACTCCAAGCTCGATATCACAACTTCGTACCTGATTGAGGACAGCCGCGGCGCAACTGTCGATTCGATCGTTGAATACAAGTTGTATGAGGGACTTAAACAATATATTCCCTCCGGAACCAGTTTCCAGGACTTCAAGTCTGACCGCTTTGTACAACAAACCAAAAAGGTTTTACCTACTATCTCCGATGATCTAAAGTCAGGAGCCGTAACGGCTACGCTTGTGGCCCTACTGGTCATCTTCTTGTACATCTTTATCCGATTCCGTGATTGGCGCTACTCGCTGGGAACGATCGTGGCCCTGTTGCACGACGTGTTCGTTACCCTGATCATTTTCTCTTTTGCCAAAGATCTTGTACCGTTTCCGCTCGAGATCGACCAACACTTTATCGCTGCCGTGTTAACGGTGATCGGATTTTCCATGAACGATACGGTGATCGTATTTGATAGGATACGCGAAGACTCCCGCCTGATGCCAAACGCTCCTCGAGGCGAGGTTATCAATCGCGCTATCAACCAGACCTTAAGTCGTACCATTATGACAGCATTGACGGTGTTTCTGACCATCCTGATCCTCTTCTTGGTGGGTGGAGAAGTAACTCGTGGTTTTGCTTTTGCCATGCTGATTGGGGTGCTGACCGGGGTCTATTCCTCGATCTTTGTGGCCTCCCCTATCTTGGTAGACCTGGAGTTCAAAAAAAGCAAAGCAAAAAAGAGCGTTTAAGACGATTTTCTTTTCGCATAAAAAAACCCGCCTCTAAAAGAAGCGGGTTTTTTTATGATCCTCTGTAAGGTTATACAGCAAAACTGGTACCACAACCACAGGTCTTACTGGCATTAGGATTAGAAAAGGTGAAACCGCGATTATCGAGTCCGTCATGCCAATCGATCTCCATGCCTACCAAGTAGATCTCATGCGCTTTTTCCATGGCACAAGGAATACCTTCTACCAAAAAAAGTTGATCTTTTTCAGTAGGCATATCAAAACCGAGCACATAGGTCATACCCGAGCAACCACCCCCCTTTACACCGATCCGTAGCCGCTGGGCAGGGTTAAAGTCTGGAGCCTCCATCAATTTTTTTATCGCCTTAATGGCACCCGCTGTAAGGGTCACCGGCAGCGTATTTATCATTTCCATACTGCAAAATTATAAAAACCTGGGATTTCGCTATACTTTTACAAGACTGAGACTTTTTACCATGAATATGGAACTTACCACCATCTTGCTTTTTGCCTTATTGACCCTATGTATAGCAGGACTCATCTTTTTAAAGTTTCGCACACCGACAGCCGCCCCCACCAAGGACTTTCAAACCCTTCAACTTCGATTACAGGCCTATGAAAGGCTGGTCCTGCTCACCGAGCGTATTTCGTTACCTCACCTGATCAGTCGTCTCAATAATCCGGTGGCCAATGCCGACGAAATGAAGGCCTTGCTGATCGAAACCATCAAACAAGAATTTGATTATAACAGCACACAGCAATTATACGTGAGTGCTACCGCTTGGGAGGCCGTTCGAAATTTTAAGGAGCAAAATATATTATTGATCAATCAAGTGGCCGCCAGCTTGGGCATGCACGCTACGGCCCTTATACTCAACAAGAAATTGATGGAGCTTTTGCTTTCGCAACAAGAACAACCCTTGCAAGACATTGTCAAGGAGGTATTGAATAAAGAAGCTAAACAACTAATGGGCTAACCATTAATAAGCACATGAACGAAGACCAACGCCATACCGATTCGCTGATTCCCATAAAAAAAATCTATACAAAAGAGGATCTGCCAACGACCGACCCCGGACAACCGGGAACTTACCCCTATACGAGAGGCGTTCAATCCGATATGTATCGGGGTAAACTCTGGACCATGCGTCAATATGCCGGGTTCTCCACGGCAGCCGAAAGTAATAAGCGCTATCATTATCTGCTATCGCAAGGGGTCAGTGGGCTTAGTGTAGCTTTTGATCTTCCCACTCAAATTGGTTACGATAGTGATCATCCGCTGGCCGATGGCGAAGTGGGTAAAGTGGGCGTTGCCATTGACTCTATCGAGGACATGCAGATTTTATTCGATGGGATCCGCTTAGAGGACGTGAGCACCTCCATGACCATCAATGCCACTGGATATATCTTGCTGGGACTATATGCCGCCGTGGCCAAACAGCAAGGGGCCGATCTTTCGAAACTCAATGGTACGATACAAAATGATATTTTAAAGGAATATGCCGCTAGGGGCACCTATATCTACCCGCCTAAACCCTCGATGCGCATTATTACTGATCTATTTGAATGGTGCAGCCATGAAGTACCCAAGTGGAATACGATCTCTATTTCAGGATACCATATCCGAGAAGCGGGTAGCACGGCCGTACAAGAAATTGCTTTTACCTTGAGCAATGGAAAGGCCTATGTGCAAGCGGCCCTGGCAAAAGGACTTGATATCAATGTATTTGGACGCAGACTTTCATTCTTCTTTAATGCGCACAATAATTTGTTCGAAGAAGTGGCCAAATTCAGGGCCGCTCGTCGCATGTGGGCGCAGCTGATGAAAGAGATGGGGGCTACCGATCCTAAGGCCATGATGCTCCGCTTTCATGCCCAAACAGGTGGTAGTACGCTAACCGCACAACAACCCCTTAACAATATCGCCAGAGTAACGGTGCAGACATTGGCCGCCGTGTTAGGCGGAACACAATCCCTTCATACCAATGGGTATGACGAGGCCCTGAGTCTTCCTACCGAGCAAGCTGCGGCCATTGCCTTGCGAACCCAACAAATAATCGCCTTCGAAAGCGGGGTAGTCGATACGGCCGATCCCTTGGCTGGTTCTTTCTTTGTGGAATCGCTTACCGACTCTATTGAGCAAGAGGCCTGGAAGCTGATGCAGACCATCGACAGCATGGGTGGCAGCGTAGCCGCCATTGAAAATGGTTTTATGCAAGAGGAAATCGCTCAAAGTGCCTATATGTTTCAGCAGCAACTGGAGCAAGGAAAAAAGATCATCGTGGGCGTAAATAAATTCCAGACAAACGAAAAGAGCAATACCCCCCTGTTTCGGGTAGATGACAGTATTCGTTTAGCCCAAATAGAAAAATTAAAACAACTCCGACAACACCGTGATCAAAAGACTTGCTTATCGATATTATCTACCCTTCGTCAACAAGCGGTGGATGGAACCAATATCATGCCGTCGGTGGTAGCGGCCATTGAGGCAAAATGCACCTTGGGAGAAATTTCTGATACCCTGCGGGAGGTCTTTGGTGAATACCGTCAATAGAACAGACTATCCCCTCTCCTATTTTTTTTGACTGGCTGAGGCCCAATTATCTTTTAAACCAACGGTCCGATTGAAGATCAATTTTCCGTCTTGACTATCGCGATCTAAGACAAAATAGCCCTTTCTAATAAATTGAAAACGTTCTTGGGCATGTGCTTGCGCCAAAGCCGGTTCGGCATAAACCTTCGGCAATGTGGTTAGGGATTCTTTATTCAAGTATTGTAAAAAATCAGCGGACTCATCCGTGGGATCTTCTACACTAAAGAGTCGATCATATAACCGTACCTCGAGCGGGATGGCATGCGGTACGCTCACCCAATGCAAGGTGCCTTTTACATTTATCCCACTGGTATCGGAACCGCTCTTGCTGTTGGGCAGATGGCTGCAACGAATTTCCTGGATAGTACCTTGGGCATCTTTAATGACCTCGTCGCAACGAATGATATATGCACTTTTAAGACGAACCATTTGTCCCGGGGCCAGGCGGAAATATTTCTTGGGAGGCTGCTCCATAAAATCGTCCCTCTCTATATAAAGTGTATTACTAAAAGGGATCTGCCGGTGGCCGGCTTCGGGATCTTCCGGGTTATTCTCGGTACTGAGCCATTCCTCTCCACTATAGTCGGTCAACACCAGCTTGACCGGATCAAAGACCACCATTCGACGCAATGCGATCTGATTAAGGTCTTCGCGTACACAGAATTCAAGCAAGCCCATATCGACCATATTGTCTCGCTTTGCAATGCCGATCCGTTCACAAAACGCTCGAATACTATGGGGGGTGTAGCCTCGTCTGCGCAATCCGCTGATCGTAGGCATCCGGGGGTCGTCCCATCCACTTACCCTTTTCTCATTGACCAATTGTAATAATTTCCGTTTGCTGGTAACGGTATAGTTGATATTTCTACGAGCGAACTCATATTGATGCGAGGGATAGATCCCTAATTGTCTGATGAGCCAATCATACAGCTCGCGGTGTGGAACGAACTCCATGGTACAGATCGAATGTGTGACCTCCTCGATGGCATCGCTTTGGCCATGGGCAAAATCATACATGGGATAGATACACCACTTGTTGCCCGTACGGTGATGATGGGCATGTTTTATACGATAGAGAATAGGATCACGCATCAGCATATTGATGTGCTGCATGTCAATACGAGCCCGCAGGGTGCGAGCGCCATCGGGAAACTCTCCATTGCGCATCCGCGTAAACAAGTCGAAATTCTCTTCGATGGTACGATTTCTATACGGGCTATCGGTACCGGGTGTGGTAGGCGTTCCTTTTTGTGCGGCAATTTCCTCGGGTGTACTATCATCGACATAAGCAAGTCCCTTTTCGATCAACTGGACGGCAAAACCGTATAGCTGATCGAAATAATCGCTCGCATATCGCTCATGCTTCCACTCGAATCCCAGCCAACGAACATCTTCCTTGATGCTATTGACATACTCCGTTTCTTCGGTAGCGGGGTTAGTATCGTCAAATCGTAGGTTGGTGTACCCTGGAAATCGTTGTGTAAGCCCAAAATTCAAACAAATACTCGAGGCATGCCCAAGATGCAAATATCCATTGGGCTCGGGAGGAAAACGGGTGACGATCGCAGCGTGCTTTCCCGCTTGCAGATCCCCTTCTATGATCTCCTCAATAAAATTCAGACTTTTTTCTTCGGACATAGCCAATAAAAATGGTCACGAAGATAGACCAATTAAGGCAAGCGACAACGAGAAAGGATCAGCTCTTGGTAGTGTGGAAACTGTGCGCACAACCTGGCAGCACCCGCCATCTCAAAATCAGAAAAGTCAAAACCGGGCGATACTGTACAACCCACAAAACAATAAGCAGATCCAGGGGCCGGCTCACTGGCAAACCAGGTGCCAGCCGGAACCACCAACTGACAAAGTCTGTCTACCGCAATACCTGCTCCCAATGTATGGAGCTGATACCGACCCTGTGCATCCAGACAATGTATCCATAGCGGATCGCCCTGATAAAAATGCCAGCACTCATCACTTTTAAGCCGATGAAAGGCCGAAAATTCACCCGCTTGTAATAAAAAATAAATGGCCGTGGACACTACCCGATCGCCTGTAAAATCCGCAGGCAACGAGGTAGCCGGTACTACTAACGAAGAGCGGTAGCTCGAACGGTAATGCCCGCCCTCGGGATGCGGCTCCAATTGGTATTTATCGATCAGTGTACGGGCGACAGACATCAGAATCCTTTCTTTGTGCTGGAAGCGGCACCCCCTACGGTAACGGAAGAGCTTCCTAAGACCTTAATTTCTGCGCTTATAAAATCAGTGGCCTTTGCCTTGTAAATATTCTCTACGTATTGCTGGGGATTACGATCGATATAGGGAAACCAGGTGCTATGAATTTGGATCATCACCCGATGTCCTTTTTTGAAAGTATGCAAGATATCTTGTAAAGGAATCTGCAGATCCGTTGGCTCCCCCGGAACAAAGGGCTCGGGTTTTTCAAAGCTATTACGAAACCTTCCCCTGAACACTTCGTGACGTACCAGCTGCTGATATCCCCCCATTTTTACAGTGGGCGGATTATGCGGATAATCTGGATGATCGTTGGGATAGACATCGATAAGCTTTACGATAAAATCGGCATCGGTGGTCGATAAGATCACTTTTAGTTTGGCCAAGATCTCGCCGGCCAGGGTAAGATCATCTTGCAGCACTGGGGTACTAAAGGTGAGTACATCCGGACGTCTTGAGGCTTCGCGTTGATCATCGCTCATAAAATTTCGGGGCGTAAACGTAAGCCCTTCGGTTTGCGATGTGTACGGCACGGGTTTGGCCGGATCCGATACGTAGCGAAATTGCGCATCACTGCGCAAGGGCTTATTGATACTGAGTTGTCCCTGCTCACCGAAGTAAAGTTGAACGGGAGCGATATCGGCAGGAGGCCATTGAGCGAAACGCTCCCACTTTTTTGTTCCTGTATTGTACATCAGGGCCTCGGGTAGGGCGGGATCTTTTTCGTCCTTTAGGTGAAAGGCAAAGAAACGAGCTTCTACATCACGCTGAAAAAAGTAGGCAATGCTATCCCCGAAATACAAATTATTATGTATCGAACGGGGATTATCCCTTGACCAATCACCATGCCCCCATGGACCCATCACAATCGCATTTTTGGCTCCCGGGGTAGACTGCTCTATTTTCTTGTAGATATTCAAGGGGCCGTAAAGATCCTCAGCATCGAACCAGCCCCCCACTGTAAGAACAGCAGGCTTGATATTAGTAAGATGAGGCAACAAACTGCGTTTTTGCCAAAAGCTGTCGTAATTGGGGTGATCGTTGATCTGCTGCCAGAAAAAATTATCATGATGATACTTTTCGGTGAAGGAACTGAGTGGACCTTGTTGCAGATGAAAATCGTATCCGTCGGCCACTGGCTTCTCATAAAAACGCATCAACTGCGGAGCATACCAATCTTCGCGAGTGGTATCGGTCTTTTGGTATCCAAACACCGCAAAAGCGGCCGTATAGCTTTGAAGATATGCGCCCATGTGATGAAAATCATCAAAGAAAAAATCCGAAATGGGTGCTTGGGGAGAAACCGCTTTTAAAGCGGGGTGTGCATCCGGAAGCGACGCAGCGGAGTAAAACCCGGGATAGGAGATCCCATAGATACCCACACGGCCATTGTTTCTGGGTAAGTTACGCGTCATCCAGTCTATTGTATCCCAGGTATCGGAACTCTCATCGATATCTTTTTTATTACGAGGATCGTTACCCGGAATATTAGGGGTCATATTATTAAAGACCCCTTCGCTCATATAACGGCCTCGCACATCTTGAAACGCCAGGATATAACCTTGCTGAACTAGGTATCGGGAGGGATGATTATAGGTGTTGAAATCGCCGTAAGAAGACGCATTGTAGCAGGTCCTGTTTAGCAAAACCGGATATTTTTTTGTGGTGTCCTTTGGCGTATAGACCAATAAGAATAGATGCACACCATCTCGCATCCGCACACGATACTCCGCCTTGGTATAATGGGTACGCATGTACAACGAGTCTTGATTGATAGATTGAGCATAAAGTGATACGCTCAAAAAAATAAGACTAAGCAGTAGGATCCTTTGCATGATAAAACTGAATTTGTGATTGAAGCTAAGAAGATTAGGGACGTGCGCCAAACAGAAGACTCCCCACCCTGACCATATTACTACCACAGGAAATGGCAATTGGATAATCGCTGCTCATCCCCATAGAGAGTATACGAAGCGGACTATCCGCTCGCAGGCTATTGCACCGATCAAAGATCGATCTCAATGCCGTGAACTCCGCTTTGATCTGCTCCGTATTCTCCGTAAAACTGGCCATACCCATCAACCCTATAATTCGAATAGATGGATAGTGTACGGCCTGCTGTAACAGATCCAGTACTTCTTCTTGGTCCAACCCGAACTTGGTTTCTTCGGTTGCAATATGGACCTGGAGCATGACGTCCAAGATACGGCCGCACTTTTGAGCCTGTTTATTGATCTCTTGTAAAAGAGATGGACTATCCACTCCTTGTATGGAGGCACAGAAGGGCGCAATGTACTTGACCTTATTTCGTTGAAGATGCCCTATAAAGTGCCAGCGTATATCGGAGGGAAGCTGAGGCTGTTTTTCTACCAGCTCTTGCACATAATTTTCTGCAAAGTCGCGATGCCCTAATTGATAGAGCTCCTCGATATCCTCTACCGGCTTTTTTTTGGATACCGCTAACAAGCTGACCCCTTGCTCATCCAATTCTTTTTTTAGCTGATGGTAAGCGACTACATTGACCGGCATGCCGCAAATTTACTTTAAAATACCCCTACTGATCACAATGCGTTGCACCTCACTGGTGCCCTCATAGATCTGCGTGATCTTGGCATCGCGCATTAGGCGTTCTACATGATATTCCTTTACATAGCCGTAGCCACCATGTATCTGAACGGCCTCGGTGCTGGCCCACATGGCCGTCTCGGAGGCAAATACTTTGGCCATAGAGGAACTGATCGTATAATCCTGCCCGTTGTCCTTTTGCCAGGCGGCCTTAAGACAAAGCAAACGAGCGGCATCAACGCGAGTGGCCATATCGGCCAACTTAAAGGCGATGATCTGATGATTCATGATCTCGGTACCAAAGGCCTTTCTGGTTTTAGCATACTCGGTAGAAAATTCCAGGGACCCACTTGCTATTCCGAGGGCTTGGGCCGCAATTCCAATCCGACCACCAGCCAGGGTTTTCATGGCAAAGGTAAATCCGAACCCATCGGCACCGATCCGGTTTTCCTTGGGCACTTTTACATCGTTGAACATGACCGTATGCGTATCACTGGCGCGAATGCCCATTTTATTTTCTTTGGCAGCCACGACCACTCCTGGCCAGTTCTTCTCGACGATCAGACAATTGATCCCCTTGGGACCTTTGGCAGGATCGGTTTGCGCCATCACCAGGTATACAGAGGCTGTTCCACCATTGGTGATCCAATTTTTAGTTCCGTTCAACAAATAATAATCGCCCTTATCTTCAGCGGTTGTACGCTGCGAAGTAGCATCACTTCCGGCCTCGGGCTCACTTAACATAAAAGCCCCAATGTAGAGGTCATTGTCTTTTTTTCCGCGAGCCAACGGAGTCAGATATTGTTTCTTTTGTTGTTCGGTGCCGTACTCCTGCAAACCATAGCACACCAAACTATTGTTGACACTCATACAAACGCTGGTGCTGGCATCTAGCTTACTGATCTCTTCCATGGCCAGCACATAGCTGACCGTATCGAGACCGGCTCCACCATAGGCCGGATCGACCATCATTCCCATAAATCCCAGATCGGCCAATTGCAGGACCTGCTCTTTGGGAAACTGCTGTATTTCGTCTCTTTCGATAACGCCAGGCAGACATTGCTGACGAGCAAAATCGCGAGCAGCTTGTTGGATCATCAACTGTTCTTCGGTAAACTGAAATTGCATAGGGACAATTTTGAAAGCAAACAAGTGTTAGTTTTGCAAAGATAAGGTGCCGCAACAGACCAACCGGCTGAATTTTAACGAATCACAGGAGGTAGCCGACCGGAGCAGAGCCGAAATTGACCTACCTTTGTAAAGAATTTTCAGACTATGAAAACGATGCATATCATCTTATTGGTCCTGATCGCGGCCAGTATAGCCGTACTGGTGAGTTTTACCAATACCACCAGCACCTACGATACCATCGAAACGGCCAAAGAAAAATCGGGAACCTATGTGCATCTGATGGCAAAACTCGATAAATCGGCCCCCATTGAGTATGATGCGCTCAATAATCCCAATTACCTGAGCTTTACGGCGGTCGATTCGCTGGGTTCCTCAGTCAAAGTTGTTTATCACAGTGCCAAGCCGGATAATTTAGAAATGAGTGATAAACTGGTCTTAAAAGGAAAATTCAATAATGGATACTTTGAATGTGAAGAGATCCAAACCAAGTGTCCCTCAAAATACAAAGAGGCCGAAGCCCAAGGCAAAACGCATCCCGGCAACGTACCTGACCCCCGTAATGGCAATGCCACCAATTAAAATAAGCGCATGAGCTACACCGGCGAGCATCTTGTTTATGGGCAATTTGGAAATTTCTTTATAGTACTGTCACTGCTAGCCGCGGCGGTTGCCGCCATCTCCTTTGCACGGGCCACCGTTGTGCAGGAACCCTCTGACAAAAAAGCCTGGTTGACACTTGGACGCATCGCGTTCATTTCGCAAACGCTAGCCGTCTTTGCCATCTTTGGCTTGATCTTTTACATTTTACAACAGCACCTATTTGAATATCATTATGCCTGGAAACACAGCAGTCGCTCCTTAGAATTCAAATACCTGCTGGCTGCCATCTGGGAGGGGCAAGAAGGCAGTTTTCTTTTATGGATGACCTGCCATAGCGTGCTGGGCCTTGTCTTACTTACAAAAAGATCAGAATGGGGCGCTCCGGTCCTGAGTGTGCTCAGTATGGTTCAATTCGCCCTTTCGACCATGATCATGGGATTGTACATTTTCGGATGGAAAATGGGATCGAACCCCTTTATATTGTTACGCGATAGTGGGGTGCTCGATAATGCCCCTGCCCTGCATGTAAATTTTGATATCACCCAAGCACTTCGCCCTGACTATCTCAGCAGCATAAAAGATGGAAACGATCTAAATCCCTTGCTTCAAAACTACTGGATGGTCATTCATCCTCCGGTACTCTTTATGGGATTTGCCTCTACCAGCATTCCGTTCGCTTTCGCCATGGCCGGTCTTTGGAAAAAAAAGTATGGAGCCTGGGCAGAAGAGGCACTCCCCTGGGCTCTTTTCTCAACCGCCGTATTGGGGGTGGGTATCATGATGGGTGGCATGTGGGCCTATGAGTCGCTCAGTTTTGGTGGCTACTGGGCCTGGGATCCGGTGGAGAACGCTTCATTGGTACCCTGGCTGATCGGTGTAGCCGGTTTGCACACCCTTTTGATCTATCGCGCTACGGAGCAATCCCTGCGCGCCACTTATCTTTTTTTTATACTGGGATTCCTTTTCATATTGTATTCTACTTTCTTAACACGCAGCGGCATCCTTGGCGAAACTTCTGTACATGCCTTTACCGACCTGGGAATGAATTGGCAGTTGCTGGCCTTTCTCAGCGTATTTACCTTGCCTTCACTTGCCTGGTTTCTGCAAGCATATAAACGCATTCCAAGCCCACAGAAAGAAGAAGAGATCAGTAGTCGCGAATTCTGGATGTTCATTGGATCGTTGCTCTTCTTTTTATCAGCCATGGTGATCATTGGCCAAACATCGCTTCCTGTTTACAATAAATTATCTACTTTTTTCTTTGAGCAGATACGTTCCATTCCTCTCCTTAAGGATTGGCTGGGGCCAAACGCTACCCCATTGAATCTGGCTCCTCCCAACGATTTGGAGTTCTCTTACAATAGTGTTCAGATCTATGTTGCCATTATTGTGGCGTTGCTGACCGCCCTTACGCAATACTTCAAGTATCGTCATACAGAGACCCGCTATTTCTGGAAGAAGATGTTGATCCCTGTACTGGTAAGTGGCATTCTATTTGCCCTTTTTTCTTGGCAAGTTGGTATCGACTACCCCCGCAAGGGTCCCGTATTTGAAGGATCGATCTGGCTGGCCGTATTGCTTAGCATTTATGCGCTGGTGGCCAACCTATCGTATATCTGGATCGGCGCCCGAGGGAAGCTTCAGCATGCCGGAGGATCGATTGCCCATGTGGGCTTTGCAATGGTATTACTTGGAATATTCATCTCCTCTTCCAATAAAGAAATTATCTCTAATAATATCGATGGGATACCCGCTCCATTGGCCGAGGGTGAAAACCCCAGGGAAAATCTGACGCTGATCCAAGACATGCCGGTCAATATGGCGAACTACACCCTCACCTACCTGGGGGATTCTGCGCATCCCAAAAAACAATTATGGTACTATAAGATCCGTTTTGTTAACAAAAATGGTACCGACTCCTTCTTACTTACCCCTAATGCCTTTGTGAATTATAAAGGGAACGAAGGATTGATGGCTAATCCGGATGCCAGACATTATTGGGACCATGATGTATTTACCTACATTACCTCCATACCTAACCCGGAGAATACCGCAGACACCAGTCGCTTTGTACCCTATGTCAGAAAAACAGGAGATACGCTTTACTATTCCAAAGGCACCCTGCTAGTACAATCTCTGGGGCTGCGTGATAATGTGCCCGACTCGTTGTTTGGCCAAAATGGAAAACTCTATGAACTTCCTGTATCGGTACAAGCCGCTACGGGCACCTCGTACCAGCTAACCTTACGGGCCGCGCTGGCCAAAGGACAATGGATCTCTTTGCCTGACACTCTCACTACCGAAGGCATGATCTTGAAATTGCAAAAAGTATTACCTGATGGCTCGGTCGAACTCGGCATCAAAGAAAGTGATGCCTTATTGAAGTATGTAACACTTAAAGCGTACCGTTATCCCTGGATCAAGTTACTTTGGTACGGCGTTTGGATCACGGCCATTGGTCTGCTGATCAGTATGATTCGCCGTATTCGAATCCGCAGACTTCGGATCGCCAAATCATAAGCAATGAAAGGTGTGCCTACACCATATCGAGTAAAACCTGCACGCTATTGCATCAACATAGGATTGATCATCTTGCTGGCGGGATCTCTTTTTTCTTTACAGGCACAACCTCCTTCGTCTCTTCCTGAAAAAGACAGTCTCTTACCGATCCCTCCCCTTTCCGAACGAATGAAAAGATGGGGCCCAAACGACACGATCGTAGTCAATGCTATATGGTACAAAAATGAAGTGCTTAGCTACCGCGAAGAAGAAATGGCCTGGGTATCGAACCTAAGCCCCGAACAACTCGAAAAGCATATAGCCGCCTGGAACCGACTTCGGAATGCCGTTTATGTCACCTACCCCTATGCTAGAGTAGCGGGTGCTACCATCAACCAGATCAACCTGGAGTTGGAAAAGAGCTCCTCTAAAAAAGATCGAAAACAGATCATAAAGGCCCGCGAAAAAGAGTTGCGTGATCAATTCACCGAACCGCTTACCAACCTCTCGGTGTATCAAGGAAAGATACTTATGAAGATCATCAACCGCCAAACGGGTAACAATTGCTATGAATTGGTCAAGGAATTCAAGGGAGGCATCAATGCCAGACTGTACCAAACCGTTGCTTTTTTCTTTGGGGGAAATCTTAAGCAAGAGTGGGATCTTGCGCAAAACAAAACAGACCGGGATATCGAAAATATAATTCGCGAAATTGATGGATCTTGGTACAACAATCCCTATCGCCGCTAAAAAACTACGACATGCAAGCACATATATTGGCCTTTGGAGCCCACCCCGACGATGTGGAGTTAAGCTGTTCAGGAACCCTTATCAACGAGATCAGACAGGGCAAAACAGTGGCCATTGTCGATCTGACAGAAGGAGAATTGGGCACGCGTGGTACGGTCGCCACCCGCTACGAAGAAGCCGCCGCTGCTGCCAGCATCATGGGAGTAAGTTGTAGAGAGAATTTAAAAATGAAAGATGGTTTTTTTGAAAACAACGAGGCGCACCAGCGGGCTGTTATCTCGGTCATTCGCAAATACCGACCTTCGATCGTGCTGGCCAATGCCCCACAAGATCGTCATCCGGACCATGGCAGAGCCGCTCAATTGATCGAACAGTGTTGCTTCTTGGCGGGCTTATCAAAAATTATAACTAAAGATGCAAGTGGTAATCCGCAGCCTCGCTGGCGACCTGCTTATGTCTTTCACTATATACAAGACCGATACATCGAGCCCGACTTTGCAGTAGACATCAGTGATTCCTTCGAAACCAAGATGCGATCTATACAGGCCTACGGCACGCAATTTCACGATCCTGAAAATCAGTCCGGAGAACCCCAAACCTATATATCTGCCCCCCATTTTCTGGAAGGCATAACAGCAAGGGCCCATTTGATGGGTAAAAAGATCGGGGTCGCCTATGCAGAGGGATTTCTATCGACCAAGAAACTAGGAATTAACAGTTTTGATGCATTCATTCAAAACGAAACCTGATCTTTTAGCGTCCAATTGAGTATCTTCATCATTGACTAACCCCCTTTCATGACATTACCCAAATTCCTGGGCACGGCTTCCTTGTCGGGCAAGCACAAATTGACCGCTGCTCCATTTACTTTTCATGCTGAACTAAAAAAGCGCATCCAGTCTTATTTCGAAAAAGGAAATATAAAAAGCACCGGCAACTGGAAACTCTACAGCAAGGCTCTTTTATTGCTCTTAGGTTATGTAGCCGTTTACGTTCATCTTGTTTTTTTTACTCCTGGTTCGCTTTGGGCCCTCGCGGAATGTTTACTCTTAGGAGGACTCACCGCCGCAGTAGGCTTTAATATAATGCACGATGGCATACACGGGTCTTTTAGTAGCCGCAAATGGGTTAACCGCTTAGCAGGTCTGACCCTGAATTTGCTGGGCGCCAATAATTTTATGTGGAAGACAAAACATAATATCGTTCATCATACATATACCAACATTGCTGGGGTAGATGACGATATCGAGGCCCGTCCTTTACTACGCCTATGTTCTTCGCAACCCCACTATGGAATACACCGCCTTCAACATTGGTATTTTTGGGCGGCCTACTCACTGCTATACCTTTGGTGGATCTTTTTTACAGATTATAGAAAGTACTTTACCGGTCGTATCGGAGGCGTGGCCCTGCAGTCAATGACGCTCCGGGAACATGCCAGTTTTTGGGGCTTTAAAATGCTGCACCTCTTCCTTTTTGTGGCTTGTCCTATCTATGTAGTTGGGCTCAGTAATTGGCTATGGGGCTTTTTGGCCTTTAGTTTATTTACCGGCTTTATCCTCAGTATCGTCTTTCAACTGGCTCATACGGTAGAAGGCACTCACTTTGTTGAAGCAGACCAAAATAAGCAACCCATCGAAGACGAATGGGCTATCCACCAACTTAAGACCACCGCCAACTTTGCCACACATAATCGTATACTGTCTTGGTGGCTGGGGGGCTTGAATTTTCAGATCGAACACCACCTTTTTCCCCGCATCTCACATGTCCACTACCCCGCCATCAGTAAGATCATTCGAGACACCTGCCGGGAATTCAATATTCCTTACCTCGAGTATCCCAAAGTTCGGCTGGCCCTGGTTTCGCATGTGGCTCATTTGCGCGAATTAAGTCGACCCTGATCTCTCTGGGATTATTTTGTCCCCATACAATTTGCCAGTAACTTGCATCGCCAAAAGAGCGGCATCGTCTCATGAAAGACCTTTCTCAGCACAATCCGAATTGCGTCAGCAACCCCAACCATAATCTGTTTGGGATTCCCACCTCCGAAGAAAATGCAAAACTGATCATCTTACCTGTTCCCTGGGAGGTAACCGTAAGCTATGGAGCCGGGACGGCCAGAGCACCAGAGAGCATCTTAAAGGCCAGTCATCATATGGATATTTATGATGATGAATTACCCGATGAGTGGAAAGCAGGATTTTATCTGCAACCTTGCGAGAAAAAGATCCTGATGAAAAGCGATTACCTCAGAAGGGAGGCCGAGCTTTATATTGATTACATCTCGAAGGGTGATGACGTTAAGGATAATCGTTTCATGACCAAGAGCCTGAATGAGGTCAACGAGGGAAGCGCTTTTTTGAATCAATGGGTGTATGAACAATGCATGCGTCTTTTATCCCAACATAAATTGGTCGGACTGTTGGGAGGAGACCATAGCACGCCACTGGGATACATGAAAGCCCTGGCGGAAACTAAAGGATCGTATGGAATTTTACAGATCGATGCCCATTGTGACTTGCGCAAAACCTACGAAGGGTTTAATTACTCTCATGCGGGTATCATGTATAATGCCCTGCAGGTAATACCTCAGATCGAAAAACTGGTCCAAATCGGCGTACGCGATTATAGCCAAGAAGAATATCGCTATATACAGGAGAGTAATGGACGGGTACAAACCTATTTTGAAAAAGAGATCAGACATCGACAGCTAAGAGGAGAAAACTGGCACCAAACGACGCAAGAGATCATCGCCGCTATTCCTCAACAGGTCTATATTAGTTTTGATATTGATGGGCTAGACCGTAGTCTTTGTCCCGATACCGGAACACCTGTTCCAGGAGGTTTTCAACTCGAGGAGCTCTATCTTCTTTTTTCCGGCATCTTGTAAAGCGGACGTACCATCATCGGCTTTGATCTTTGCGAAGTGGGTGTCAGCGATAACGAATGGAATGCTAACGTAGCCGCCCGACTTCTGCTTAAACTTTGTAACTTGCTTTCCGGCGCTAACCGCTGATCGCTGCATGCAAAACCCCTTTTTGAACTTTCCACTACTGCTGATCAATACGCGAAAAAGGCAGTACCTGGTTCTGGGTAGGTTTCTAGTGTTACTAAGTGCTTCCCTACTAATTTATTCTGCCTTGCTTGCCGATCCCTCAAATAAATACAAAATGCTATTCGCGGGCATCATCCTTCCACTGATTCTATTGATCTGCCAACGCATCCTTTTTGCAAAAAAGAAAATCACAGCCGAAAGACAGGTCGATGTTTTCTTATTTATCATGACCTATACCTGGCTTATCCATAGTTTTTACATTTTATTCGCCTTGTTACTACTATTACATTTCCTTTTTAAAATTTCGCTTAGAACGCTTAGGCTGGTAGTGGCCCCCGAAGGGATCCGCTATCCTTCTTTTCCTGCCAAGATGATCCCCTGGTCGCAGATCGAGAACCTGATCGTTAAGGACGATCTGCTGACGATCGACACCAAAAAAAATACACTAATTCAGCAACTGATCGAGCCAAATAGCTTTATCGATTCCCAAGAGCTGGAAGCGTTCAACACGTATTGCCAACAGCAAATCAAAGCCGCCTAAATGTCATCGCCCTATCTTTTATACTCCGACGCGAATGGTACTATTTTTGAAGACCGCTCACTCTATGTAACCGGACGCACGGGTTGGGATGCTGTTCCCATTCCCGACGAGGACTGTATCGAGCTGCCCAATGGAGGAACGCTGTATGAACTTCCGGGGCGTAAAGGGATCGGAATAGATGTGGAAACGGGAGAGATGAGACTTTGTGAAAAAGGCTGGGCCGTTGCTGCCTTTATACCGCCGGCCCATACCGGATTTTATCTCTCAGCCTACGAAACCGATCCGGGTGCCCCGACTCTTCCTCTTTTTTGCTACACGGCTGTGGGATGGAAAGCCGATACCTTCTATGTGCCGGCCACGCGTATAGAGCGCGACATCCGACAAGACTGCGCTGGATACGACCAGCAAAAGATCAACGAGGGAACGAAACATCTAGTAGAGAACTACCCCCATAACCGACTGGTCAAGCACTTGATGGAAAATTGCTGTCAGACTTATCAATGTCCTGCAGCTCGTAATTTTTCGTTAGGAAGATGGGAATGCCCGGTACCTGTCTCACCCGCTTGTAATGCCAATTGTGTGGGCTGTATATCCTTACAACCAGACGAAGAAACGATCGTCTCTACGCAAGACCGTCTGCAATTTAAACCCAGTGCGGAAGAGATCGTAGAGTTTACGGTTCCGCACTTAGAGACGGCGCCCTACCCCATTATTAGTTTTGGACAGGGTTGCGAGGGAGAACCCCTGCTCATGTGGGAGACCATCCGCGATGCTATCGTAGAGATCAGAAAGCACACCGCTAAAGGAAGCATCAATATCAACACAAACGGATCGAATCCCGATGCTGTAAGGGCTCTGTGCAAGGCGGGGCTAAATTCGATACGAGTTAGTACCAATTCGGCCCGTCGTGAGATCTATATGCCCTACTATCGCCCCAACAACTATCAGTTTGAGGATATTGTGGAGAGCTTGAAAGTAGTAAATGCATTTGGGGGGTGGACCTCGATCAATTATTTTGTCTTTCCGGGTATGACCGATTCGATCGAAGAATATGAGGCCCTACGAAAACTGATCAGAGAGACCGGACTAAACATGATACAGTGGCGTAACTTTAATATTGACCCGGATTGGTATCTTGGGAAGATCGGGGTAAGCGAAACCGGAGAGTGTATGGGAATCAAGGCCCTGCAAGAAGCGTTGCGAAAAGAGTTCCCTGCCCTTCGATTTGGTTACTTTAATCCACCTATTGAAAGAATCCGCGGTAATTTTGATCTGGCTTTTGCACATTGAAATGATATGATTTAACAAGTTATTGTGCTAAAACAATCGATAAAAAAATAGCTTAGCCGTTAATACAATAAGTCTAACCGAATGGCCACTACGTCTTTTTTAACATCGGATAACAGAGCCAAAGCCGTTACGGGGGCAACTGCCCTGGCTATTTTATTATTGCTACTCTTTATCCGTTGGAAAATTCCCGTGTTTGAGCCCACTGCCGCTGCCAGCAGTGTAGAAGTGGAGGTGAACTGGCCACCAGACCCGCCCTCCGAAATCGATGGGGGCGGTGGAGGAGGTCAACCGACCTTGGCCAATGGAGCAGCCGGCATGGCCAGCGAAGCACCGATGGCCACTGGCACACCAGATCCTGCTGCTGCTACCGAAACAGACGAAAATAGCACGGCCGCAGCTTTGCCGCCTACCAAAACCGTAGCGCCAAACAAAAAAACGATCAAACCCACCAGCACTACCACCAAACCCGTTCCGGTCGTAAAGACACCCTCCCCTCCACAACCCAGGGCCGTTATGGGGAGAACCAATTCGGGTGTAGCTAGCGGTGGTGGAGCCACGGAGTCGTTTGAACAAACTGGAGGAAGAGGTAATGGCTTAGGCGCGGGAGATGGGGACGGCTCCGGTGGAGGAAGCGGTGGTGGATTGGGGGGCGGCAATGGAACAGGAGCCGGATTGGGAACCGGACCTCGCGTAACCAAAGGAGATAGAAGAATCGTCAAAACCTATGCCTTCGAAGGTGATCTAAGCAAGGCTACGATCTATGCTACTATTGCCGTGGCCCCCGATGGTACCGGAAAGTTGATCAATTTGGCCAAGGGCTCCTCTACTACCGGCACGGCCTACAAGCAAGCTATTGTGCGCTATCTCGAAAAAATGCGATTCAATACTTCCGATCATGAGTCGGTCGTAACGGTACAATTTAATTTCAAGATCAATTAAGTATAAGGTAGTGCCCTTCCGATGAATTACCTGCAAACGCTAGACTACCTTTTTTCGAAGCTGCCCTTATTTAGCAGGGTGGGTCCCGCTGCCTATAAAAAAGACCTGACCAATACGCTTTTGCTGTGTGAGGTACTAGGTAATCCACAAGATTCTCTTCGTACCGTTCATGTGGCCGGCACCAATGGAAAAGGCTCCGTAAGCCATATGCTGGCTGCCATCTTTCAACTAGCCGGATACAAAACAGGATTGTATACCTCTCCCCACCTTTACGATTTTAGGGAACGTATCAAGATAAACGGAGAGATGATCGGCGAGCAACAAGTAGTGGACTTTACAAAGAATATATTGCCCACCATCGAGAAGATCGAACCCAGTTTTTTTGAGCTAACGGTCGCCATGGCCCTGGATCATTTTAAAAAGGAAAATGTAGATATCGCCATTATAGAGACCGGCTTGGGTGGACGACTCGATAGCACCAATATCATTACGCCCGACCTTTCGGTGATCACCAATATCGACTGGGATCATATGCAGTTGCTGGGTGACAGCCTAGAAAAAATTGCTTTTGAAAAGGCGGGTATCATCAAGGCCGGCATACCGGTGGTAATCGGAGAATCCAGTTCCACTACCCTGCCTGTTTTTCAACAAAAGGCTCAAGCAGAAAATACCTCACTAACGATCGCCAGTCAAGAAAGAACGATCAAGCAGTACGAGTGGAAAGACGATTACCTATGGGTGACCGTTGCGCAACAAAAGGATTCGATCCTATCCTTGAAGTTGGACCTACCCGGTATTTATCAAACAAAAAATGTACTGACCGTACTGGCTGCCATCGATCAACTGCAAAAAAAAGGCTGGAGACTGCACCAAGACCACATAGCAAAGGGACTCTCTTCTACGCGGCTCCTGACCGGATTGCATGGAAGATGGCAAAAGATCGCTTCGTCTCCAACGGTCATTATCGATGTGGCGCATAATGAGGCTGGAATAGGTCAGTTAATAAACCAGTTACAGCAAACTCCTTATGACCATTTGCATATCGTATTGGGAGTCGTTAAAGACAAATCCATAACCCCCATGCTTTCGCTACTTCCCAAAGAAGCCACCTACTACTTTACAAAAGCATCTTTACCCAGGGCATTACCCGAAACAGAATTAAGATCACTTGGTGAACAAGCCGGCTGTGTGGGAGAAGCGTTCGCCCATGTCAACCAGGCCTTAACGAAAGCGCGGTCTGCTGCTGGTAAGCATGACCTGATCGTTGTGTGCGGAAGTATTTTTTTGGCAGCCGAAGTCAATCTTCACGAAGGGAATGTCCCGTTAGATTGATAAACACATCTTCGAGCGTAGCGAGTTTCATTTCTTTTTTACGTTCAAATCCCGAGGCAATCAGATCGTCGATCAACTTACCCGGAGGATCGAGTGCAATGATCTTACCCGTATCGATAATGGCTACCCGATCGCATAAGTATTCGGCTTCATCGAGATAATGGGTCGTCAAGACCACCGTGGTGCCCTGTTGATTGATCGAACGAATAGTTTCCCAAAGACTGCGACGGGCCTGGGGGTCTAAGCCGGTAGTGGGTTCATCCAAAAAAATAATGCGCGGCGAATTGATGAGTGTGGTGGCCACCGAAAAACGCTGACGCTGCCCCCCGCTTAGTTCCTTTACCTTGGCTTTGGCCTTGTCTTGCAAGTTGACTTTTGTCAACAACTGCATGGGATCTACAGCAGCATTATAAAGGCCGGCAAAAAGTTCGATCAATTGAATCAAATTGAGTCCAGGATAATAACCGCTACTTTGTAATTGAACGCCGATCAGCTTCTTGATGGCACCGGGTGCATCATCCAACGAATAGCCTGCCACTTTTACTTCGCCCGCGGTTTTCGTACGTAGCGTTTCGATAATCTCCAACGTGGTAGACTTACCGGCTCCATTCGGACCCAACAGACCAAAGATCTCTCCTTCTTGTACAGCAAAGCTGATCCCATCTACAGCTACCAGTTCGCCGTAGCGTTTTACCAGCTTGTTGACCTCTATGATATTTGATCTCATTTTGTACGTATATGAGTTTCCAATTCTTCCATCATCAATTTACTCCCTACAAAAAAAGGACAACGCTCATGCAGCGAGTTCGGAACGATATCCAAGGTTCTGATCTTTCCATTCGTGGCCTTGCCACCGGCTACCCCAACAATAAAGGCGAAAGGATTGCACTCATAAAGCAGACGCAATTTTCCCTCGGGCTTGCTTTGGGTACCTGGATACATAAAAATACCGCCCTTGATCAAATTGCGATGCACATCGGCCACCATACTGCCGACATAACGCTGCCGTAAGGGACCACCCTCGCCTTTGGCTTTTTGCTGACAAGCCGTAATGTAAGACCGCACTCCCTCTTCGAATTCAAAATAACTACCATGATTGACCGAATAGATCTTTCCCTTTTCGGGGCAACGAATATCGGGATGACTCAGCGTCCACTCTCCAATGGAGGGGTCAAGTGTAAAGCCATTTACACCCCTGCGAGTAGCATAGACCAACATGGTTGATGAACCATACACCACATAGCCGGCCGCGACCTGGTTGCTGCCAGGCTGTAAAAAATCTTGTTGCGTGACGACCGTACCCACGGGTGTAACCCGCCGGTAAATACCAAAAATAGTTCCGATGGAAACATTCACATCGATATTTCCGCTTCCATCTAGCGGATCGAACAAACACACATATTTAGAATGAATACTTTTCTCGTCTTCAAAGGCTACGAAATCATCCAACTCTTCACTGGCAATACCGGCACAACTGATCCCGTGTTGCAATACCTTAATGAACTGATCGTTGGCAAATACATCAAGCTTCTTTACTTTTTCTCCCTGCACGTTTACCGTGCCGGCATCGCCTAAGATATCGACCAATCCGGCCTTATTGACCTCTACATTGACGCGCTTGGCCGCTAGTCCAATATTACGCAGCAGATTGGAGAGTTCGCCCGTAGCATGCGGAAAGTCGCGCAACTGCTGTATCGTAAATTCATCGAGGGTTTGAACCTTTCTATTGATGGACATGCTGTATTATTTTGAATCGATAGTTAGCGTTTGTACGATTTTCTTGGCCACGGGTTTTTTTGCGAGTAAGGCAGGCGACCAGGTGGGCATGGTCTCTAGTTTTTCGATCAGTTGACGATGCAGCTCATCGGCACCGGCAATTCCCTTTATCACTCTAAAATTTACTGCGGCGCCATCTGTATCCACCACGAATTCTATTTGTATGAATGCTCTTTTTGTCGTCTCAGGAAGATAGGAGGCTACTGCACGACCCGTCTGATCAAGAAATTGAGTAAAGGCCTCGCTGCCGCCCGGAAATCGAGGCCACTGATCGACATACTCTGGTATCGAAGCGATTTGCCGGACCTTTCGAGGGGGAACGACCTTAGTGGCACTTACGCCTCTTTGATCGAGTGTGGACATTGGCGCAGCGGACCCGGCTTTAAAAGAAGGGGTACCCTTATCGGTATTGACATGATAGCGCCCATCGTCCGTGATCATGACAATCGGTAAGCGGCGGTATCGTTCAAAATAATCATAGGCCCCTTTCAACTGGTCTGAAAAATCCTTCAATACAGGGTCATCCTTGGTCAGTTCGCTCAAATAGGCCGCACTCTTGGGTATATCAAATCGACAGGGAAAAATATGGACAGGAATATAATGCTGTCCTTGGTCGCGTGCATAGGCCGCTAGTACGTACAACTCATCGATCTGCTGATCGGTGATAGGAATGCATCCTACCGTAACACAACTGCCATGAATATAGATCTCCCCACCAGGCTTGATAGAATCACTCAACACCTTGTCGCTGGCATTGGGATAGTTAAGTCCCAGAGAGAGATAATAATTACTAGTAGGATTGAACTCGTTGATGTAATAAAACCCTTCGGGCACCTGAAAATCGCCCTGCATTCGCTTTGGGCCCAGCGAACCGGCCAAGGCACAAACAGGGTAGGTTTTGAATAAACGGAACGAATCTGCAGCACGTTGCTTGACCCACACCTCGAGTTGACTGTCGAATTTAAAAGATCGTATATACAAGTAACGGGCCGGCCAATCAAGCTTTTTTGCGGCAAACTGCTTTTGAAGCGTATCCGTCTTGCGGGTCATCGCCTCTTGTGGACGAACATAGGTTCGCTGGTAATCGATAAAGGAATAATAGGTAGTACCCCCTTTGGAGACCCCATATCCCGTTTGTGACCTAGCGGAAAGCGGTAGAATAAAGAGTAAACACACCCAACCCATCCATCTTGCTGCAGTAAAAGCACGTCTGGGGGGTAATAAATGCATATGATTTTTTATGCGAGATACAGGTGAAGGGATCGATCGTGTCAGATATTTCCTCGGGCCTCTTGTTCTCTTTCGATCGCCTCAAACAGGGCCTTGAAGTTACCTTTTCCAAAACTCTTGGCCCCTTTTCGCTGAATGATCTCAAAAAACAAAGTAGGGCGGTCTTCGACCGGCTTAGAAAAAAGTTGTAAAAGATATCCCTCGTTATCGCGATCCACGAGAATACCTAACTCTCGAAGTGGCGCCAGATCCTCATCAATAGCCCCTACCCGATCGATCAGATCATCGTAGTAGGTAGTGGGCACTTTCAGGAACGTGACACCCCGGCTCATCAATGCACGAACGGTCTTAACAATATCATTGGTGGCTAGCGCCACATGCTGGCATCCCTCTCCTTTATAAAACTCCAGAAACTCCTCGACCTGGCTTTTTCGTTTTCCCTCGGCGGGTTCATTGATGGGAAATTTTACGAACCCATTTCCACTGCTCATTACCTTGCTCATCAAGGCAGAATATTCGGTGGAAATATCCTCATCATCAAATGTGAGAATGTTTTTAAACCCCATGACCTCTTCGTAGAACTTTACCCAGGGATTCATCTGGTTCCACCCAACGTTTCCCACGCAATGATCGACATAGAGCAGCCCACAATCTGTGGGCGCAAAATCGGGATTGGACCAGGCGCGATAGCCGGGCATGAATACGCCGGTATAATTTTTTCGTTCAATAAATAGATGAACGGTATCTCCATACGTATGAATGCCACTCATAACAAGTTCTCCGCCCTCATCGGATAATCGGGTGGGCTCCAGATAACTTTTAGCCCCGCGGCTTGTGGTCTCCTGCCAGGCCTTGGTAGCATCCTGAACACGAAGAGAGAGCGCCTTGACTCCATCTCCGTGGAGATGCACATGCTCAGCGATAGGATGTTCCGGACGCAGCGCCGTAGTTAAAACGAACGTGAGCTTATGTTGGCGAACGGCATAGCTAGCGCGGTCTTTAACACCCGTTTCAGGACCTGCATAGGCCAGGGCCTGAAAACCAAAGGCGCACATGTAGTAATGAGCTGCCTGCTTGGCATTGCCCACATAAAATTCTACGTAATCTGTTCCCTCCAGGGGAAGAAAATCGGTTGCTGCAGCTTGACTGACAGAGGAAGAAGCGGTGGCAGGAGCATTCATTGCACAAAAATAAAGAAAATTAACTGCGCTGATCAAGACGTTGCAGCCCTAGCGGCTATCTTTGCGCCATGCTAAAAGTGGGTATTTTGGGAGGGGGACAATTGGGCCGAATGCTCCTGCAAGCGGCCACCGATTACCCTGTTGAGACCGCTGTTTTGGAAAATGATCCGGATTGTCCGGCCGCCCCCTACTGCCATCACTTTACCAAAGGAGATATTCGAAATTTCAACGATGTTTACTCTTTTGGTCGAACACTTGACCGACTCACCATTGAAATAGAGGATGTCAATATTGAGGCCCTCGAGAAGCTAGCCCAAGAAGGTGTGGTCGTGATCCCCGATCCGAGCGTTCTTCGGCTTATAAAAAATAAGGTCCTTCAAAAAAATTATTATCAGGAGCACCGGATTCCTACGGCCGCATTTTTGATCACTCAATCGAGAGCGGAGCTAAAGGACCATATTTCTTTTCTTCCCGCTGTTCATAAGATCGGAGAAGGGGGTTACGATGGAAAGGGCGTACAGATCATCAGTGATGCCAGCGCTATCGAAAAGGGTTTCGATGCCCCGTCGGTGTTGGAAAAAAAGGTTCAGATAACAAAAGAACTGGCGGTGATGGTGGCCATCGATCAAAAGGGAGAAACGGTGGTGTATCCTACAGTAGAGATGTGCTTTGATCCCTTGCTTAACCTACTCGATTATCAACTTTGCCCAGCTCAGATCGATGAGGCCACTACCCTTCGCGCATCAACGATCGCCTTGCAAGTTGTAAAAGGATTTCAATCGCCAGGCCTATTTGCGGTAGAGATGTTCTTAGATCAAAACAACGAGCTCTTTGTCAATGAAACGGCCCCCCGGGTCCACAATAGCGGTCACCATAGCATCGAAGCCATCGCCTCTTCACAATTCGATATGTTGTGGCGGATCTTGTTATCCCTTCCATTAGGATCCACACGCTTGATCAGCCCCTCAATCATGATCAATTTAGTGGGCAATGGCGCTACCGGACAAACCTGCTACCAGGGAATTACCGATGTGGCTTCTACCCCCGGACTTTTCATTCATCAGTATGGTAAAAAAATAAGCAAACCCGGGCGCAAGATGGGTCATATGACATTACTAGGCCCTGATCCCAACGAACTGATAAAACAGGTTCCCTTCTTGAAAAGCCAGGTGTCTGTTTGCGGCAAAATCGAAAGCTAATCAAGATTTTATCGTCAAATTTCTAAGGTCATTTTGGCCTAACAACGCTATCTTTATTAGCCAATTTGCTTTCATGAGAAAAAACCTTTCAACCGGGGCGTTTGCCCTACTTCTTTTTGCCGGTATGGGATGCGGCGAATCAGATAAAAAAACGCCTGTGGCGATGGGGCCCGGCGATAAAAATAAAGCCACTACCGTAGATCTTTTTATTGTTGAACCCATCTCTTTTGCCGAGACCATCGAAGTGCCCGGAACGGTGGTAGCCAGCGAATCGGTGGAGATTCATCCCGAGGTAGCCGGCCGGATCGTACAACTTCCCATTATAGAAGGAAAATACGTAGAAAAAGGAAGCTTGCTGGCTAAACTAAATGATGCAGACCTGGTGGCCCAACTGAATAAATTAGAAATTCAATTACAGCTTGCGCAGCAAACGGAGAAAAGACAATCGCAGCTGCTCAAGATCCAAGGGATCAGCCAGCAAGACTATGATATTAGTCTTTTACAGGTCAATAGTCTTAAAGCCGATATCGGCATTATCAAAACAAGCATTGAAAAAACGGAGATCAGGGCTCCTTTCAGTGGAAAGTTAGGGCTTCGCAACATCAGCAATGGAGCCTATGTCAATCCTGCTTCGGTGATTGCTGTTATTAGCCAGACCGATCAATTGAAGCTGGATTTTTCTATTCCCGAAAAATATATCGGCAAAATAAAGAATGGTCAACTTGTTCACTTCCGCTTCGAAGGCAGTACGGATTCTCTTAGCGCCCGCGTTGTTGCCACAGAGTCAAAAGTAACCGAGAATAGCCGCAGTCTTTTAGTGCGCGCCCAAGTTGAGACCAAAAATACCGCCTTGCTTCCCGGCAGTTTTGCTAAAGTTAGTATTGGATTTGATCCAGACGAAAAGGCGATCTTGATCCCCACGCAAGCCATCTTACCACAGGCTCGCGTTAAAAAAGTAATTCTTTTCAAAGGTGGCACGGCCCTATTCACCGATGTCAAGACGGGGTCGCGCACCCCCGACAGAGTACAGATCATCGAAGGGCTGTCGGTCGGTGATTCGGTAGTAACGACCGGACTGCTTAGCATTAGACCCGATGCCCCTATTTCCATTGGCAAAATACTGGATCCGAAACCATGAATCTGGCAGAGCTTAGTCTTCGAAGGCCCATATTGGCGGTGGTCATGAACATGATCATCGTATTATTTGGCTTGATCGGATTTAAATTTCTGGGGGTACGTGATTACCCTGCGATCGATCCTCCCAACATTAGTGTTCGCACCTCCTATCCGGGAGCCAATCCCGATATAATCGAAACCCAGATCACCGAGCCCCTTGAAAAATCCATCAATGGAATAGCGGGTATCAAGAACATCACTTCCTCGAGTAGTAATGGCACCAGTAATATCAATGTGGAATTTGAGCTGGGCATCGACCTGGAGGCCGCAGCCAATGACGTGCGCGATAAAGTATCACAGACAGTTCGCTCCTTACCCTCCGACCTGGACGCACCACCGGTGGTATCGAAAGCCGATGCCAGTTCTGATCCCATCATATCGATGACGGTGCAAAGTCCTAACCGCGATCAATTGGCCATTACGGAATATGCCACCAATGTGTTGGTCGAAAGATTGCAAACCATTCCCGGTGTTAGTGCCGTGCAAATATGGGGCGAGAAGCGATATGCCATGCGACTCTGGCTAGAGCCTGCCCGTTTGAATGCATTAGGCATTACGGTAGGAGATGTGCAGGCAGCCCTCAATCGAGAGAATAGTGAATTGCCTTCCGGAAAAATTTCGGGCTCCTCCACCGAACTCTCCGTCAGAACCTTTGGTCGCATGAATAGCGAGGAAGATTTCAACAATCTTATCATCAAAAATGTTGGTGGAGCAGATGTAAAGCTCAAAGACATAGGAGAAGCCGTGCTAGGGCCGGAGAATGAAGAGACCCTAATGCGAGGCAACGGAACTCCCATGATCGCACTGGCCATTATACCGCTGCCCGGATCGAACTACGTATCGATCTCCAATGAATTCTACAAACGCCTGGAGCAGATCAAAAAAGACGTACCCGATGACATTACGCTCAATATAGGTCTTGACCAAACACGGTTTATCAAGAAATCGATCCTAGAAGTACAAGAAACTCTCATGATCGCCTTCTTACTGGTCGTGATGATCATCTATGCCTTCTTCCGAGATTGGATCATCGCCCTGCGTCCCTTGATCGATATTCCGGTATCGCTCATCGGTGCTTTTTTTATCATGTACCTGATGGGCTTTACTATCAACGTACTCTCTCTTTTGGCCATTGTACTGGCTACCGGACTGGTAGTTGATGACGGGATCGTGGTCACAGAAAATATTTACAAACGGATCGAAAAGGGGATGAATAAATGGCAAGCTGCCGTGGAGGGATCGCGGGAGATCTATTTTGCGGTTATCGCCACCTCGATCACCCTGGCCATTGTATTTCTTCCCATCATCTTCTTGGAGGGATTTGTCGGAAGACTGTTCCGCGAATTTGGAATTGTTGTATCGGGAGCGGTGCTGATCTCCGCCTTTGTTTCATTGACCCTTACCCCGGTGCTCAATGTAAAATTGACAAAGAAAGACCCTACCAAACATTCTTGGTTCTACCGTGTTACCGAGCCCTTCTTTCGGTGGATGGAAGCGTCCTATCAGCGACAATTGCAACGCTTCATGAAGATCCGGGTGATCGGACTGATCATTATAGGACTCTGCTTAGGCGCTATCTACTTTGTGGGAAGTAATCTACAATCGGAGATCGCCCCCATGGAAGATCGCAGCCAATTCAGAGTGCAATTGACCGCACCGGAGGGAACTTCCTTCGACGCTATGGACAATTACGTGAATCGTGTTACGCAATTGGTACTGGATTCTGTTCCCGAACGAACGATGCTGTTTAGTATTACCTCTCCCGGTTTTACCGGATCAGGTAATGCCAACACCGGCTTTGTACGGGTAACCCTATCAGAACCTTCCCAACGAAAACGCTCGCAAAGCGATTTGGCCAAGCTGATCAATCGTAACCTCTCGCGTTACACAGAGGGAAGGGGTTTTGTGATCGAGGACCAAACTATCTCGGTCAATCGACGAGGAGGTCAACCGGTTTCGTTTGTGGTGCAGCACAACAATTTTGAAAAACTTACGCAGGCCCTACCCAAAATTCTCGAAGAAGCCCGCAATAGTAAGATCTTACAGAATCCCGACACAGATCTTAAATTCAACCGCCCCGAACTCAAAGTAGAGATCGACCGGCTAAAAGCCGCTGCACTGGGGGTGAGCGTTACCGATGTATCCCAAACCTTGCAATTGGCCTTAAGCAATCGCCGTATGGGCTATTTTACCAAAGACGGAAAACAATACAGCGTAATGGGGCAGGTAGCCCGTAGCGACCGAGACGATCCGGGCGATTTGCGACAGCTCTTTGTGCGAAACAATAAAGGCGAATTGATTGGAATAGATAACCTGATTTCCATTGAAGAGACCAATAGCCCTCCTACCATCTATCACTTTAATCGTTATAAATCTGCTACCATATCAGCAGGGTTGCAACCCGGTTATACCATCGGAGACGGTATCAAGGAAATGGAACGAATAGCGGCCAACGTACTGGATGATAGCTTCACCACCTCATTAAGCGGATCTTCAAGAGATTTTAAGGAGAGCTCAAGTAATACCTCCTTTGCCTTTTTACTGGCCCTGGTCTTGATCTTCTTAGTGCTGGCCGCTCAATTTGAGAGTTTTATCGACCCCCTGATCATCATGTTTACGGTCCCCCTTGCCATAGCGGGAGCCGTTCTATCGCTTTGGGCTTTTGGCCATACATTGAATATTTTTTCGCAGATCGGCATGATCATGTTGATCGGTCTCGTTACCAAGAACGGGATCTTGATCGTAGAATTTGCCAACCAGATCAGAGAAAAAGGAGTTGACCGATCAGAAGCGGTCGTTATAGCAGCATCACAGCGACTGCGTCCGATCTTAATGACCAGCCTTGCCATGGCGCTAGGTGCTCTTCCGCTGGCTCTCTCCTTGGGGGCCGCAGCCACCAGTCGTATTCCCTTGGGAGTGGTGATCGTGGGCGGCATTTGCTTTTCGCTCTTGCTAACTCTTTTTGTGATCCCGGCCATGTATTCGTATCTGTCCAGAAAAAGACAGATAAAAGAAATCGATCAGTATCTAGCCCCTCAACAGACTACATGAAAAGATCCTTACTACTCATCGTGATTTCTTTGGCCTTCTCTCGGGCAGCGTGGAATCAATCGTTGCTCACTGTCGAAGAGGCCATCGCCAACGCCTTGAAAAACAATTTCGAAATTCGTCTGGCAAAGAATGACTCCGCTGCGGCAGCCTTAGATTATCAATTTAGAAATGCGGCCATGCTGCCCCGCCTGAGCGCTAATGCCGGACTCACGTTGAATAATAACGACCAGTATCAAAAATTTACCGATGGAGCGATCCGTCAACGAAAGGGGATCCGTTCCGAAAATCTTACGACCAGCGTGTCACTCAATTGGACGCTTTTCAATGGGGGGCGACTGTATGCGACCCGCGACCGCCTGACCGCCTTGCTCGAAGTAAGCAAGCTCGATGTCAAGACCAACATCATCAATACCGTTGCACAAGTGATCAACGGCTATTATGCGATCGTGCAACAAAAACAACAACTACGAGCCATCGAAGAACAACTAAATATCAATAACGAGCGGGTCCGACTGGCTGAATACAAACTGACGATCGGAGTAGGCACTAAACCCGATGTACTGCAAAGCAAGGTCGATCTGAATGCGACCAAAGCGGCTCAACTTCAACAACAAACCAATATCGCGCTCCTAAAAGAACAACTCAATACGATCATGGGTCTCGGTACCGGACAAACCTATGAGGTAACGGATTCCATCCCTTTTTTGGAACGGATAGCGCTACAAGAGGCACGACAGACCATGATCGGTTCTAACCCCTCATTATTGTTGGCAATCAAACAGATCGATGTGGCGCGTTACCAGTTACGCGAAGCCAAAGCAGAACGCTGGCCTCAATTGAACCTGACTACCAATTACAATTTCAACCGACTCGACAATATTGCCGTGGTGAATCCCTTTCAGCCACTTTTTAGTCGCAATAACGGCCTGAACATGGGTATCAGCACCTCGATCCCGCTGTTCAATCAGTTTACGGCAAAACGAACTATACGGGCCGCTACCCTGTCGCTGCAAAACAGACAATTGGTCTTTGATCAACAACGAAATCAGGTAGACCTGCAACTGGTGCAAGCCTACAATGAATATGCAGCACAGCAAAAGGCATTAGCCTTGGAGGAAGAAAATATCGCGTTGGCCAAAGAAAATGTAGACATCGTACTCGAGGTATACCGATTGAACGCGACGACCCTATTGCAGTTAAAGGAAGCCCAAAAAAGCCTGCAAGATGCGCAAACCAGACTGATTCAGGCCCGCTTTTTGACCAAGCGTGCCGAAACAGAATTACTTCGGATCAAAGGCGATCTGCTACGCTGATCAATTGAATTGCTTATTTTATTGTTTCTTTGTGGGCAAATTCCGCCTATGCATCCGATCGTGGGAATAATAATGGGTAGTGACAGCGACCTTCCAATTATGCAGTCCGCTGCCGACATCCTCAAAGAATTTGGTGTTCCCTGTGAGCTTACCGTCGTATCGGCCCATCGTACCCCCCACCGAATGATCGAGTATGCCCAACAGGCCAAGGCAAGAGGACTCAAGGTCATCATTGCCGGAGCCGGCGGAGCGGCCCACTTACCCGGAATGATCGCATCGGTAACCACGTTACCGGTAATCGGCGTACCTATAAAGTCCTCAAATTCCATCGACGGTTGGGATTCGGTGCTCTCCATCCTACAAATGCCAAATGGTGTTCCCGTGGGCACCGTAGCGCTTAATGCCGCTAAGAATGCCGGAATATTGGCAGCAGAGATCTTAGGCACCTTCGATGATGCGATCGCAGAACAAATTGCCTCTTATAAAACAAGATTGAGCAGTGAGGTGATAGAGAAAGTGGAGCGACTTAAAAAAGAGGGCCACGAAAACAAATTCGACTAAGGTAATTCCAAGATCGTAAAATCTTGTGCCAGGCCCCCAGAATGTACGAATAACTGGTCTAGCAACGCTTTTCCATAGCGAGCATAAAAATAACCCAGGTGTTGGTGACGCTCCTGCAACACGCCCTGTGGAAAGAGCTGTTCTTTAATCTGCACCAGTTGGTTCAGTTGAACAACATGCTTCCGCTTGATCGATCTCCACAACTTCTTTTCCAAACCCTCAAGTCCTTTCAGGCTCTTTTTCTCCAGCGAGGCCACATGCGCGATCAAGGTAGGATCAAGTTGCCCGGCTCGTTGCTTTATGTCACTATACAACTGTTGCAACGATTCTTTTTCGCTGGAAAGATCGCGGGTTAGCTTACCCTCCTCTCCTGCCCATTGTTGCAAGATCGAATCGACAGATTCAAATAGCTGGGCCGAACCAAGCCCCCACAAAGACAACTTGCTGGTTATAGCGGGATCGGTCAACATAAAAGAATTACGAAGCACCAATACAGGCATGGGAATCTTTGCTGCGTCAAAGAGTTTTCTTTGCTGTAGCCAATAAGATATCTCTGCTCCTCCCCCTATAAAAGCAACATCAGGCAATATGGAACATTGATACAATCCTCTTAACAGTACATTCGGACTAAACCGATCCGGGTGTTGCGCTAATTCAGCAAGAAGCTGTTCCTCTGTAAAGACAAGGGATGTTCCTTTGACCACCCACTGCGCTCCCCTCTTTTCGATCCGTAGACGACTGTTCGGCTGCAAATAAAACAAATTGATATCACGAGGGGTCGCCTGCACCTTGTATCCCAGATCGGACAAGGCGCTCGCTTGTTCCTGTACCAGGTGCGCTACGAACTGCTCCAGCAGTTCTTTTTGGAGGAGGGACGAGAACGATCGCTTTAAAAAACTATCATCCGGCATCAAAACCAATAGCCCCCGCTCCGCGAAAAGGGTATGTACCAACCGAAAAGTAGCCTCGGCAATACTGCGTCCGCTCGTATAACTATCCCGAAGTAGTTTGATCCATTCGGACCCATGAGCATACACACCCAGTTGCCCTTCGATCCGATCGATGAGTTCTAACAGGCCCTGATCGACCTTCATACGGCCCACGGCTCCGGTTTGATCTGTTTTCCATTGGTATCTATCGGAACCAATATAGATATGATCCAGCTCATCCAGGTCAGCATCCTCAGAACCCATATAAAAAACAGGAACGAATTCGCATTCCGGGATCTTATTTTTTAGTTCGGCTGCCAGGGCAATGGCATGTAAGATCTTGTAGGCAAAATAAAGAGGACCACTAAAAATATTATTTTGATGCGCAGTAGTAATCGTAAAGCAATTGTCCTGCCGAAGACGATCCAGATTTTTTTGAGCCCTCTCCGGTAGCGATATACCGGCATATTGTGCGGTCATTCGGTCGACCAATAATTGGCGATCCGTCTGTGATTGGCGACGCTGCGCAAGACAAGACCGCATACCCTCGAGACTTCCCGGATGCGAATAAAAATTGCGCAAGCCAGGATGCTGGTCGAGAAAATCCAACACCAAAGAAGAGTAGAAATTCGTTTCTCGGTAGGGAATGCGCGTTGCCGTGTTGCCCATAGTTTGTAAAAGTAAGAAGATGCTCAGAAACGCTCTACAGCAAAAGGACGAATATCCATGGACGTGGGTTGCTCATCAACGATCTCTTGCACCAACTTACCCGTCCCGGCACCCAGACTCAATCCCAACATGGCATGTCCGGTAGCGACCACCACATTACGATAGGTGCTGATCTTTCCAATATAGGGAAGCCCATCCGCCGAACAAGGACGGTATCCATACCAGATCTTATCGGTGGATGGAAAAGGAATGGCCAAATCGGGATAGAATGCCGCTACAGAACGCAGAATGCCGTTAACGCGGTTGTATCGAGGGGGTGTATCATGGGGCACGATCTCCATTGTACCTCCTACTCTGATCAAGCCTTGTGTCAGGGGGGTAATGGCGACCCTGCCCTCGATCAAAATGGCTGGATAATGAATAGACCCCTTTGGAGGCTCCATGGTCACGGAGTAACCCCGGCCAGGCATCAGGGGAATTTTTATCCCCAGCATGTTGGCCGTCTGCCTTCCCCATGATCCGGTAGCGACCACCACCTGATCTGCTGTAAGGCTACCCTTTGTATGGATCAACTTTTTTACATGGTTACCCATTGTTTCGAAACTATTGACTTGGGCGTGGGTGATAAATTCAACACCTGCTCTCTTTAATCGATCGATAAGTTGCGGAATTAACTGGTTGGGATAACAATGTGCATCGCAACCGAAATACAGCGCGCCCAATGCATCGATTTGGGTATCGGGCTCCATGGCCTTTAGCTCTTCCCTATTTAACAAGCGCGTATCGGTTAGCCCCAGAGCCTGGGCCTGTTGCCAGGTATGATGACAATGCGCAGCCTTTTCTTCTGTTTTGAAGATCTCGAGCAAGCCTTTGTGCTGATACGAAAAGTGCATGTCGGGCAAGGAAGCCCAGCAGGCATACTCCCGTTGACTCAGCAATGAGATATCTCGCAAGGGAATGGCCGCTGCCTCTACTTTCTTCTTTGTGGCACTACGCATAAAATACCAACCCCAGCGAATCAGGTCCAGATCGAGACGAGGTTGCACATAAAAGGGGCTCTCGTTGTTCCACATCCACCGTAATCCTTGCTGGACGATACCGGGCGTAGCCAAGGGAATAAAATGGCTGGGGCAAATATATCCGGCATTACCATAGGAGCATCCCTGCAATAAGTCTTCCTTGTCTATGACAATAACCTGGTGGCCGGCCTCTTGCAAATAAAAGGCCGAACTAAGCCCCACGATCCCCCCACCAATGACAACTACTTTCATATAAAATTTATATCACTTGAAAACCATACGCATAGGGATCGTCATCGGGATCGATCCAAATCGTATTATATCCATACAGCCGGGCCCATCCCTCTATTGAGGGCCGAATGGCATGGTAAGAACCAACGCGTAACTCCTCTTCAATACGTCCAAAAAATGTACTGCCGATGATGCTTTCGTGAACGAATTCTTCTCCTCCTCTTAATTTTCCCTTTGCATACCACTGCGCCATTCGGGCACTGGTACCGGTCCCGCATGGAGATCGATCAATAGCCTTGTCGCCATAGAAAACCGCATTACGTGCCGTGGAGTTTTCATTAAGCACAGACCCTGTCCAAAGAATATGAGAGCAACCGCTAATGGTGGGGTCATTCGGATGAAAAAAGGTATAGAGACGATTGATCTCTTGTCGAAGTTCTCGAGACCAGGACACCAACTGCTCGGCTCGGTAATGCTCGATACCTTTAAAATGAGGTTGTATATCTACAATGGCATAAAAGTTGCCCCCGTAGGCAACATCGAAAACCAATTCACCTAACCCGGGACAAGTGGCCGTTAAGTCGGTGGAATGTAAAAAAGAAGCCACATTGGTCAGGCGCACCGAATCAACTTTTATTCTACCATCTACAAGATGGCTTTTATATTGGATCGACACTAATCCAGCTGGAGTATCCAGTTTCAACTGTCCAGGGATCTTCGGCACGATCAACCCTTCTTCGATCGCAATGGTGACCGTACCGATGGTACCATGTCCGCACATCGGTAAGCAACCGCTGGTCTCAATAAATAGAACAGAAGCATCATGCAATGGATCGATCGGAGGATAAATAATGCTCCCGCTCATCATATCATGCCCGCGAGGCTCGAACATGAGACCCCGACGTATCCAATCGAAGTCCTTTAAAAAATGTTGTCTTCTCTCGCTCATGGTCAACCCCTGAAGCAAAGGACCACCTTCTTTGACAACCCGCACCGGATTGCCGCAGGTGTGTGCATCGATGCATTGAAAAGTATGCTTCATGGAAAGGGCAGGTAATAGTCAGGTAAATATATCGAATTATCAATGTAATTTAGTCCCCTAATCGCACAATGGAAACCTACGGAAAAATATTGCTTGTGGCCATGCCCGCCTTTCTTTTATTGGTCCTATTCGAAAAATGGTATGGTTATAAAAAAGGATTCGATACAGTTCGTCAGCTCGATATGATCTCTTCGCTCAGCTCGGGCATTACGAATGTAACCAAATCGGTATTGGAGCTGACCCTGGCCATTGGAATCTACCCCTTTATGCTGACCCATTTTGCCCTCATGCAAATAGAGCAGACTTGGCTCGTCATCATCATCACCTTTATCATACTCGATTTTAATGGCTACTGGATACACCGCTGGAGCCATCGCATCAACCTGTTTTGGAATTTACATGTGATCCATCACAGCAGCGAAGAATTCAATTTGGCTTGTGCCCTTCGCCAAAGCATATCCGGTTTCTTTAATTTATTTAGTGTCCTACTGCTGCCAGCCGCCATCCTGGGGATTCCGCAAGGCGTTATCGCCACCGTAGCACCCCTTCATCTGTTCGCCCAGTTCTGGTACCATACCCGCCATATTGACAAAATGGGTTGGCTCGAGCATATTTTGGTTACGCCCTCGCATCACCGCGTGCATCATGCCATTAATCCTGAATACATGGACAAGAATCTTTCACAGATCTTTATTGTGTGGGATAAATTATTTGGCACTTTTGCTGAAGAAAAAAAAGAGATACCACCCGTCTATGGGATCACACGTCCGGCTCGTACCTGGAATCCGGTACGCATCAATTTTCAACACCTTTGGCTTTTGATCACCGATGCCTGGCGTACCCGCCATTGGATAGAGAAATGTACCCTATGGTTCAAACCCACTGGCTATCGACCTGCCGATGTAGCAGCGCAACACCCTGTTTACAAGATCGATGATGTTTATCATTTCGAAAAGTATGACAAACCCGCCTCCCGCCTCTTTCTGATCTGGAGTTGGGTACAACTGTCCGTACTACTTTGTTTGACCAGTTATCTTTTTGCCAACATCGCGTATATCAATTCGCTTGATAGGACGTACATCTATTGGTATGGGGCCATTATATTTTTATCGGTAGTTTCCTTGACCGAACTAATGGATCAACATACCCTTTCTATTGGGTGGGAGGCCGCCCGAACGATACTTGCCGCTTCACTACTTTACTGGCAACAGGACTGGTTCGGGGCAAATCAGTTTTTTGAATACAGCGCGGGTATAGTGCTATCCTATTTTCTATTCTCTCTGCTAACGACCCTTTGGTTCTGGAGAACAGAACCTAAGGCGATCACAGGGTCAATTTCCCATTGACCGTTCTGAGGAGACCTAACGGATTATCGTCTTGTAATTCGGCGGGCAACCACTCGTTGGGCCAATTCTGATAACAAATCGGTCTCGCAAAGCGCTTGAGGGCATCTTCTCCTACGGCGCCAAAGCGTGCGTCGGTAGTAGCCGGAAAAGGGCCACCATGTTGCATGGCCTTGCAGACCTCTACCCCCGTGGGCACTCCATTCAAAATAAGACGGCCACATTTTTCCTTGACCAGATCAATAAGGGGGCGATACGTACTTAGCTCCTTGTCATTGCCCATGATCGTCGTAGTCAATTGACCTTCCAGCGCCGCCGCCACGGTTAGCATTTCTTGTTGATCGCGGCACTTGATGAGTAACGTATAGGGCCCGAATATCTCTTGATGCAGCGACCGATCTTGCAACCAATTGGCTGCACTAACAGTAGCCACCGTGGGTTGACCTTCCATCTTCGCAGCCTCTTGATCAGAAAGGGCCAGGGTGCTAACAAATGAGCTACGCAGGGCCTCTTCCCTATGGGATATAAAGGCATCGGCGATCCCTTGATGCAATAAGCGAACGGGTATCATTTTTTGTACCTGATCGGTCAATCGCTTTTCAAAGACCGTCAATGGCTCCGATTCAATAGCGATCAACAGCCCGGGTTTCGTGCAGAACTGTCCCGCACCCAGTGTAAAGGAAGCTGCCAATTGATCGGCCAAGGCCGTGCCCTGTGCCTCTAGCTGTTCGGGCAAAAGAAAAACCGGATTCACACTTCCCATTTCTGCAAACACAGGGATCGGATGCTGACGCTGCTGGGCCCAGTCGAAAAGTTGTTTGCCTCCGCGTAGGGAACCTGTAAATCCCACAGCCCTAATGGCCGGATGTTTTACTAGGTACTCCCCAATGGAAAACGAAATTCCATACACATGCCCAAAGAGTCCGGCGGGTAGCCCTTGTAATTCGATGGCCCGCTGAATAGCGTCCGCAAAGAGAGTAGAAGTTTCTGGATGGGCTGGATGGGCTTTAACGATCACCGGACAACCGGCTGCCAACGCGCTGGCAGTATCGCCACCGGCTGTTGAATAAGCAAAAGGAAAATTACTGGCACCAAATACCACCACAGGTCCCAGTGGCAATAAGGTTTTTCTGAGATTAACCGGCGCACCAGCGGCATTAGCTCGTGTCTCTATAGTAGCATCGAGCCATCGGCCCTCAGCGCATGCCTGACCATAACTCTCCAATTGAAAAAGCGTACGCCCTAATTCGTTTCGCAATCTTACTTCAGGCAAGTTTGTCTCGCGCATGGCGGTTGCCACGAGATCATCGGCTTTTTTCCTTAGTTCAGCTGCGATCTCGTTGAGTAGTGCCTGCCGCTGAAGTAATGAGCTGTTCTTATAAAGATGAAAACATTGCGCTGCGCTCTCGATCAGCTTCTCTATCTCCGCCAGTGGGGTATCTGTATATGCCATAATATATCAGCTAAAAAATAAATCTATCAAAGGGCCGGACGTTTGGCTACGCATTCCCTGATCAGTGATACAATACGAGCCCTCTCCTGTTCGTCCAGACAAAGTCGCGGCGCCCGTACATATTCAGAACCAATCCCTTCCTCTTGGGCGGCCAATTTAATGTATTGGACCAATTTGGGATGAATATCCAATTCCAACAGGGGCATAAACCAGCGATAAATTGTTCTTGCCTTATCGAATTCACCTCGCTGAACATAGTTCCAAATAGCCATGGTCTCACGAGGAAAGGCATCGACTAGTCCGGCCACCCAACCATGGGCTCCCAATAAGAGTTCTTCGAGCGCCAGCGTATCGACGCCACAGAGAATTTTAAAGCGATCCCCAAAACGATTCAGCATGCGCGTAAGATTGGTTACATCGCGTGAACTCTCTTTCAGAGCGGTAACGGTAGGAAGATCCAACAGGGCGTCAAAAAGTGCAGGATGAAAATCGATCTTATAATCGACCGGATTATTATAGATCATAACCGGAAGGTCCGTAGCCTGCGCCACCGAGCGAAAATAGTGGATGGTTTCACGATCATCGGACTTATAACGCATAGGAGGCAAGAGCATGATCCCATGGGCACCCCAGGAGCGAGCCAGGATTGCCATCCGCATGGCCTCTTTGGTAACAGACTCAGCGATATTGACTACGACCGGAATACGATTATCACATACCGCAAGTGCGCATCGTACCAGGTCTTCTTTTTCTTTTACCGCCAGGGTGCTGGCCTCTCCCAACGATCCCCCGATAATAACACCATGCACACCCGCTTCGATTTGTGCCAGCAGATTTTTTTCGAAAAGCGCAAGGTCTAGCTGATCGTCCTTTGTAAAGGGAGTCAATAAGGCAGGATATACGCCCAACCAATCACATTGCATGAAAACTGATTTTTGCTAATATACGGCAGAAACAGTTGGGGAACCCACCTACCACAAACCGATCAAATAGAATTTCCGTTGACCAACTCGGCCTCCAGATCGTAATCGTAGGCCTTGGTAATGCGAACCTTTACAAAATCGCCTATCACTAATTTCTGGGTCGTATTAATGATCACCTCATTGTCTACCTCGACCGAATCGAATTCCGTGCGTCCCAGATAGCGGCCTGCTTCTTTTTTATCGACCAGCACCGTAAACTCTTTTCCTATTTTCTGTTGATTGAGCGTGTACGAAATTTCCTGCTGATGCTCCATGATCTCCTGCGCCCTTCTCTCCTTTTCATCTGCGGGCACATCGTCGATCAGTTGATGGGCCGAAGTATCTTCCTCGTGCGAATAAGTAAAGACCCCCACTCGGTCGAACTGGTGCAATGACAAGAACGATTTTACTTCTTCGACATCGGCTAGCGTTTCGCCCGGAAATCCGGCGATCAGTGTCGTGCGCAAACAAATACCAGGAAGACGCTCCCGGATCGAATAGATCAACTCATCCATTTCTTTTCGGGTGATCTGTCGCTTCATGGCTTTTAGCATGGCATCGGAGGCATGCTGCAAGGGCATATCCAGGTAATGACAAATATTATTACGCTCGCGCATCACATCAATGATCTCCAAAGGGAATTTAGAGGGATAGGCATAATGCAAACGGATCCACTGTAATCCTTCTACGTCCGCCAATCGGTGCAGCAGTTCAGGCAACATTCGTTTCTTATAGAGATCAAGCCCATAATAGGTTAGTTCTTGGGCGATCAACATGATCTCTCGCACCCCTTTTTTTACCAACCCACGCGCTTCGTTGACCAACAACTCAATGGGTTTGCTTTGGTGTTGACCACGCATGAGCGGGATGGCACAGAAGGAGCAGGTGCGGTTACACCCCTCGGAGATCTTCATGTACGCATAATGCTTAGGGGTAGCCAACATCCTTTCGCCCAGCAGATCGGCCTTGTAATCGGCATCGAGCTCCTTCAGTAATAGGGGCAATTCCATAGTGCCAAAATAGGCATCGACCTCGGGAATCTCGGCTTCCAGATTGTTCTTGTAGCGCTCGCTTAGACATCCTGTTACATATACCTTATCGAGTTTGCCTTTTTTCTTGAGATCGACCTGTCTTAAAATGGTATTGACACTTTCTTCTTTGGCCTTATCGATAAAACCACAAGTGTTGACCACAACAATATTATGATCTCCTTTTTGACTTTCGTGAACCACGTTCATATCATTGGCGGCCAGCTGACCGCTCAGCACTTCGCTGTCGACCATATTTTTGCTACAGCCTAGTGTAATGATATTGATCTTATTGCCCTGACGATTTCGGGTTCTCATGATGGGTCGGTTTGCCAGGAGAAGAGACTGTCCACAAAAGCCTTGCGGTCAAAGACGAGGAGATCATCCATCTGCTCTCCCACTCCTATGAATTTAACGGGAATATTAAACTGGTCGGCAATGGCCAATACGACCCCTCCTTTTGCCGTGCCATCCAATTTGGTAATGGCCAGCGCTGTAACATCGGTAGCGGCCGTAAACTGACGCGCTTGCTCCAGCGCATTTTGACCTGTGGAGCCATCCAACACCAGCAAGACCTCGTGCGGGGCATCGGGTACGGTCTTTTGAATGACCCTCTTGATCTTGGATAGTTCTTCCATTAAATGGGCCTTATTGTGCAGTCGACCAGCCGTATCGATCAAAACCAGGTCGGCACCACGGGCCACGGCACTTTGCACGGTATCAAAGGCTACTGCCGCCGGATCACTGCCCATGGTCTGCTTTACGATGGGTACGCCCACGCGCTCGCTCCAAATGGTCAGCTGATCCACTGCAGCTGCCCTAAAGGTATCTGCCGCTCCAAGCAAAACCTGCTTTCCGGCCTGCTTAAATTGATGGGCCAATTTACCAATAGTGGTAGTCTTTCCCACTCCATTAACCCCCACGATCAAAACCACGTAAGGCGTGCTGGGCAATGGGGATTTAAAATCATATAAACTTGACTGTCTGTTATTTACAAGAATTTCTTCAATTTCATTTTTAAGTATTGAATGCAGCTCTTGAACATCCATATACTTTTGCTGCGCCACCCGCTTTTCGATACGGTCAATGATCTTTGAGGTGGTCTGAACGCCAACATCTGCCCCGATCAAGGCCTCTTCGAGTTCGGCTAGCAGATCGGCATCTACGGTCGACTTTCCGGTGATCACCCGATTAATGCGCGCAAAAAAACCCTCCCTGGTCTTTTGCAATCCCTGATCGAGTGACTCTTTTTCTTTCTTTCCAAAAAGTTTATCAAAAAAACCCATAATCAAAATTGATCTCTCAAGCTATCCTTAAAAAAAAAGCCGTCACACAAAAGTATGACAGCTATATCGTATCGTACCCGTTAAGGGCACCATTATTTCTGAGCCAAAAACTCTTTGACCTTGTCTTTGTGAACCATCTGCTCTTTGAATGTATACGCTCCGGTCTTAGGGCTGCGTACAGCCTTAATAACCTTCGTATAGTTCTTTGCTTCTGCGGCCTGCTTGGGGTCTTTCTTGATCGCCGTCTTTGCTGCTTTTGCCATAGGAAATGCTTAAATAAAGATTGAATGAATTACTTGATCTCTTTGTGCACGGTAACCTTCTTGAGAATGGGATTGAATTTTTTCAATTCCAAGCGCTCAGGGTTGTTCTTTTTGTTCTTAACCGTAATGTAGCGGCTGGTACCGGGCTGACCACTTGTCTTGTGCTCGGTGCATTCTAGGATCACCTGTACTCTGTTGCCTTTCTTTGCCATGATAAGATTGCTTTAGATAATTAGATTTTTTCGCCCTGAGAACGCAACTGCTTCACTACAGAGTACAGACCGTTCTTATTGATGGTACGCATAGCCTCTGTAGACAATTTGAGTGTTATCCACTTGTCTTCTTCAGCCAGATAAAACTTTTTCTTCTGCAAGTTGGGCAGAAAACGACGCTTGGTCTTGATATTAGAGTGGGACACTTTATGACCTCCGATGGGGGTCTTTCCGGTGACCTGACATACTCTTGCCATGATTACACAATTTTGGGAGGGCAAAGGTAAGGGAAATCAGGTAATTGGCAACCAATTATACGTTTTTTTTACCCTCCGGACGGCCCCAAGACCGGCTCCTACCTTGGCGGTATTAGGGTTTTGGGATAACTTTGCCCCCTGCCAGGCCAGGAATGGCTCCTGTCCTGTTCTACTTAATCCTTTAACACTACACAACTTATGGCATACGACGTGATTGTGCTCGGTAGCGGACCTGGGGGCTATGTGGCCGCCATTCGTGCGTCTCAACTGGGCCTTAAAACAGCGATCATTGAAAAAGAAAGTCTGGGTGGAGTCTGCCTCAACTGGGGTTGCATTCCGACCAAGGCACTGCTAAAAAGTGCACAAGTCAATGAGTATATCAAACATGCCAAGGACTATGGAATCGAGGCCACGGGCACACCGCAATTCGATGCGGTCATCAAAAGAAGTCGTGGCGTAGCCGATAAGATGAGTAAGGGCGTACAGTTTCTCATGAAGAAAAACAAGATCGACGTGGTGATGGGATTTGGAAAACTGGTGGCCAAGGGTAAACTGGAAGTATCCGACAAAGACGGGAAAAAACAGATCGTAGAAGGCAAACATATTATTATCGCCACCGGAGGTCGCAGCCGCCAATTGCCCACCATGCCTATTGATGGTAAAAAGATAATCGGTTATCGCGAAGCAATGGTATTGCCGCAGCAACCCAAATCGATGATCATCGTAGGTAGCGGTGCCATTGGCGTGGAATTTGCCTACTTCTACAACAGCATGGGAACAAAGGTGACCATCGTTGAATATTTGCCCCGAATCGTACCCGTTGAGGATGAGGATATCTCCAAAGAGCTCGAAAAACAATACAAAAAAGCCGGTGTACAGATCTTGACCGAAAGCGAGGTAATCAAAGTAGACACCAGCGGACCAGGTGTAAAAGCTACGGTCAAATCAGCGGCCGGAGAGACCCTTCTCGAAGCAGACATTCTGCTGAGTGCGGTAGGTGTAGCAGCAAACATAGAGGGTATCGGTCTCGAAGAGTTAGGCATCAAGACAGAGAAAGGAAAGATTACGGTCGATAAATACGGACAAAGCAATATTGCAGGTATTTATGCGATCGGCGACTGCTCTCCAGGACAGGCCCTGGCCCACGTGGCGAGCAAAGAAGCGATCTTGTGTGTGGAAGCGATCGCCTATAACGAAAAGAAATATCATCACTTACCCGAGCCCATCGATTATAACAATGTGCCCGGTTGTACGTATTGTATTCCCGAGATTGCATCGGTTGGTTATACCGAAAAGCAAGCTAAAGAAGCCGGCTATGATATCAAAGTGGGTAAATTCCCGCTCAGTGCCAGCGGAAAAGCCTCTGCCGCCGGTCATACCGAAGGCTTTGTAAAAGTGATCTTTGATGCGAAATATGGCGAATGGCTGGGCACCCATATGATCGGCTACAATGTAACGGAACTTATTGCAGAGACCGTAACCGCCCGCAAATTGGAAACCACTTACCACGAGGTGCTCAATGCCATACATCCCCACCCCACTATCAGCGAGAGTGTCAAGGATGCGATCGAAGTAGCGTACGGGGAAGCGATTCACCTGTAAGCATACAATTGAGGTGAATAGGTATACCGAAAAATATAAATGATAAAAGAGAAGGGCTCCTGGAAAGGAGCCCTTTTACATTGGCAGTTTATTTGGTTGCGACCAGTTTGAACGATCAGTAGGCAATTATCTGGTCAAGAATGCTGCATGCTCCTTGCATTATTTTGATACCGGATCCCTAATTTTTTTTGCGCCCGTTGGGTAAGGCTACTTTTCTGAGCTACCTTTATTGTCTTAATGTGTATACGATGTTTACGCCCTTTCAATTAAAACCATCCTGGAAATGGGCCCTGCTTTGGGTCATGATGTCGTCCTGCGGCCAAGGAGAAACAACCCCATCGACTGATCAACCCGTTTCATCCGTTCCAACACATGGGTTTGATGTGGTGGCGGCCTTTCCGCATGATACTGGATCGTATACACAAGGGCTGATCATCTATAAGGGTCAATTGTATGAAGGAACAGGTCAGTACGGCGCCTCTGCCCTACTGAAAACCGAATTGAGTACGGGGCGATCGCTACAGCGCGCAGGCCTCGATAAAATGTATTTTGGAGAAGGCATAACCATTTTGAACGATACCCTTTACCAACTTACCTGGAAAGAAAAAAAGATCTTTGTCTACGACCTGAACTTTAAGAAGATACGCTCTTTTGAAATCGATAAAGAGGGATGGGGCCTAACAACGAATGGCACGGATCTGATCTTGACCAATGGAAGTGGAGACCTTTTCTTTTATGCTCCACAAACTATGACCTTGCGAAAAGTTCAAACGGTGACGGAGAATGGGAGCCCCAGCTATAATCTCAATGAATTAGAGTATGTGGATGGCTACGTCTACGCCAACCAATATACCTATCCCTACGTTTTAAAGATAGATGCCGCTACCGGAGTGGTCGTCGCTAAATACGACCTATCTCCCTTGTGGGAGCGATGCAAACAACAGTACCCAAATACAGAGGTCCCGAATGGTATAGCATACGACAGTGAGCAAAAAAAATGGTACGTAACCGGAAAATACTGGCCCTTACTTTTTCAGATTCAACTGGGCCATTGACGACAAATGTAGATCAGCGAACTGCTTCGCTCTGTATCTCCCAAGGTTTTGATCGTGGATAGCAGTCCGGTAAGAAAGCCCTTTAGGTAACTTGTCTTTCCGGTTTGATAAGAGGTGCTCAGTAAGGAAACATAAAAACTATCGAACCACATGGGCATTGTATCGGTCAGTACCAGTTGATGGGCCGAGAGCAAGTTGCGCATGGCCCGAGGAGAAAAATGATACAGATGACGGGGCACATCATAGGCCGCCCAATACGAAGCATAGACATGCGCATCGTAAGCCGTATAGTTGGGAACCGCTATAAAAAGCTTACCCCCGGGCTTTAGTAAGTTTCGCAAATGTCCCAATACCTGTCGCAGATCGTGCATGTGTTCTAAAACATGCCAAAGGGTTATCACATCATATTGTCCAAGAGGAAGCTCATAAAATCCACTGCTGTCCAAGACCTGTACACCAAATTGTTCTTTGGCAATTTGCCGGGCTCCTTCATCGGGCTCCAAGGCCGTTACCTGCCAGCCAGCCCGTTGCATCGCAGCCGCAAAGGCCCCGGTACCGGCTCCGATGTCCAATAAGTTACCGCTTGATAATCCACTTTGCTTTTCGATCAAGCGTCTTTTTTGACGCAACGTAAAGGTTCGCACCCATTGATATAACGTATTAATGCCTCCTTTCTTGGTATTGGTGTGAGAAATGTATTGTTCAAACTGATAGTATCTAACTATTGACTGAGGGGTGGGTACATCCTGCGTAAAGCGTAATTGACATTCCTTACATTCCAATAGCGAGAATAGTTCTTTGGTAACGGAATGATCAGCCACTTCCATAACGGAGTAAAATTCCTTACTACCACAGGCAGGGCACGATGTATAGTGTACTACATCACTCAAAACTCCTGGTAAGATTTAGAGGCATTGACCGATTTGATAACGGCAGGATTCGCAAATGAATCAGCGCTAAATGAACGCACATAGACCAGCCAGCCAAACCAACCAATAGCTAGCAGTAACCAAGACCAGGTAATCAGTTTTTCGTAAGAGAATTGAGGTTTTTTTTGTTGAAGTCGCTCTGCCATCTCTACCGAACTTCGGCTCTCCTCTCCCACTCGCAACGAATGAGTCGTATTCTCCCGAATAATTTTTGTTGCCTGAACAGGTTGATCTTGAACGACCGTTTGCTCCGTAAAAAACTGCAAAACGCCATGCTCATCTTTTTGCCAGTGTCCCCAGCCCTTCCAGGTGACGCTGGTCTCCGTAGAAAGTGATTGGGATAGCTCTTGGCAGAATAGTTTGTACCGGGTGATCACCTCGGCTGGATCCAACCCCATTCTGGCCGATAGCCACTCGACCATTTCTCCAATAGCCTCTACCGGCTCATTTCGAAAAGTATGGACAATACGGGGCGGCAGAAATTGTCTTTCGCCTACCTCAAAACGAGCAGACTCGCGTTGACCATAAATAACACCGATACCGGCAAGAGGAAGCGATTGGTTGGTCAGCAGGTATTCTTTTAGTAATGCGTTCAAGGGTTCTTTTTTTCGTTAAACGAAAATACGATGCCGCCGTTACAATTGAAACCAAAGACGGGATTTCGTCCCCAGCGCTGGTAGGGCTGATCAAAAAGATTATTGAACTGCGCCCATAATTGAAGAGAGCGACTCAGGCGAAAACTAAGCGAGGCATTCAGATCGGCGGCCCCTTTTGCTCTTGTACCCGTTTTATAGGTATCGATCGACTGCCCCCCTCTGAACAAGACCAACCCGGATTGCAACCAGAGTTCGTCCGTAATGGCAACTCGCAAAGAAGTTTCCCATTCCAGGGGCAAAAGTCCCCAGGGGGCGGCTTGTGATTGGAGTTTGAAAAAATGATTCAAAACAAAACGCGAGGAAAGGCGAAAATGCTCTCCCACCTGATAATGTAGGTTTGCGTTGAACTGTATTTGATCGAGCTTATCCTCGTAGACGACCAAAAAACCACTCGAGGGAGTACGGTTCGTATCCTGCAAGAACAGGGGCTGATCGGTCATGGAGTTGTACGAGGCACGAAGTTCATATTGTAAACGGGCATTCACTTGCCCTTTTACACCGATATAACGTTCCGTAAGGATACTGTTTCGCAAAGTGGAAGGTGCCCAGATCCAAGGGTTGAGGGTCGAGAGCTCGCGATAGCTATTTTGAACCCAGCTTCCATTCCACCCCAACAGCAGACTGGTTTTATTCGAAGGCAAGCGATGCGAGAGCGCCAGTTGAGGTAATACCGCAAAGCGATCGTTGCTCCAGCTAGGACTTACCCCGGCTTGCAATTGAAAACTACTTTGTTGATATCGTATCGAAGGGGTGATACTCACCAACGTATTGGAGATGATCGTATCGCGCATGCCGGTCGGAGCAAGAGATTTCAAATGCCCGTAGCGAATGGCTCCCAATGAGAAACTGGTTTGCACCATCCAATTCTCCCCAATTTGCTTTTGAAGTGGTGCCTGCAGCTGAACCGTGGTCTCGGTATTATTTCGCTGATCAAAAAACCGATAGAATCGAACAAGCGGAGAAATACTGATCCCTCTTGCCATCGGAGCCGTAGAACGCAGGTGAAGCAGAGCAGAGAGAAGTGAAAATTGCTGCCGAATAGTATCCTTGGGGAAAGAAAGCGGGCTGCGACTCGTATCGTAAAAAAAATTATTATTGACGATCTCGCTTTTGAATCCAATAGCTGAGGAAAGTTGTAATGGAGTTCTTTTAAACTGAGTATATCCGTCGGCCTTTAGTTCTGTGAGGCGGTAAAAGCGCATATCACTTTTTTCAGGTCGTTGTGTAAGGGAAAAATAGCGCCCCGTAATCGAAAGACCATTGCTTAGCCCATTGCCGATATTGATTCCGCCCCGAACATAAGGACTACGCAAATTTCCATAGCCCAGCTTTATAAAAGATCGATTCGAAAAAGGTTGGGCGGTATCGATCGCATAGGCCTGCGGCTGGACGGAACGCACCGAGTTATCGAGTGTTAATTGTCGATGCGGAACTATATACGGTAAAACTGGACGTGTGGTATCGACCGTTAAGGCAGCGGCAGAAAAATTGATCTTGGGTGCTTGCTTCAACGTAGGACGAAAACTAGAAATGATCGTGACGCCTGTAGCAGGAAGCGTATCGGTCTGGGCCCCCACTACGGCGGGAGCACCCATCAGCAAGAAGAAAGAACCAATACTATATAAGCAGCGTTTCATTTGTTTGTTTTAGTTGAGGTTGAGGGCTTGTTGGCTTCGGCTCTTTCGACTTTCTCTACCCCTTCCGCTGCCTGTTTTCTAAACTCTTCACTGCTGGCATTATCCTTGACACTTTGATAAGTAGCCTTTGCATTGAAATAATCGGACTGCGCAAAATAAATATCCCCTAAAAGCAAATAAGCACGCGTGACCCAATCTTCGTAAGAGCCCGATTTATTGATAGTTTCAAAGGCCGCTTTTTCGGCTGCCTTGAACTGCTGTTTACGATATAAAGAACTGGCCAGCTCGTAGCGAGCCTCGGCCGCTAAGGACGCCTTGTTAAGCGAGATCACTTGGCGAAGATTAAATTGCGCTTCTTCTTCCCTGCCCTGCTGACTATACTTCTTGGCAGCTACCAAGGCTAAAAGTGCTTTGTCATCTTGGCTTACTCCCTTCTCGTTCAAAAGCACAGCCCCTCGCAAAGAAGCTTCCTCCAATTGTCCCAATAGATAATGGGCGCGTAATAAACCTCTCAAGGCCTCCAGCTTGCTAGAGGAAAGCCCGGTCAGCTCATACAACTGAGCATAATAGCGGACAGCATCGACATATTTTTTTTGTTCGAAATAGCTGATACGGGCTGCTTGTAAAGAGGCCTCTTCGGCATAACGATTCGGCGCTACCTTTAACACGCTGTCGTAATAGGGAATAGCCTTTTCGTATTCCTTTTTTTGCGCGGCAATAGTGGCTAGCATGGCATAGGCATCGAGCGAAAACGCGGGCTCAGGCACCTCCACTAGATATTGTTGAAGGGCCTGGGCAGCCTCATCAAAGGATGACTTATTATATAATTGCTCGGCGGCTGAAAAACGAAGTGAATCTTCTGCGGTAGCACTGATCGATAACCCTTTTCCTTTTACATATGATATGAAATCAGCAGAACGACCCTCTTCCAAATAGATCGCTTTCAGATTCTCCAAGGCATCGGCCGCCTCTTCGCTATTGGCAAAATGATCGAGAATATAATTGAACTGGTTTAGCGCCGCCGTATTGTTATCGCTATTGTAATGTGCAATTCCCAATTTAAAGTAGGCTTGGGGCAGTAGCTGTGCACTTTTTTCTTTGGCAATGATCTTCTCTAAAAAAGGTTTAGCCTGATTGAACTGTTCATCTTCCATATACGTATCAGCGAGTGCCATCCAACTGGCTGTCAATAGCGGAGAACCCGGATACGCATTCTCAAAAAGAGAGAGTAATTTAATCTTCTCTCCAGGCGTTTTGATACCGGCGATCGTAGCCTGCTGAAACAAAGCATAATCAGCCTCCTTCCAACCAAAGTCGATCACCTTTTTGTAGGCAGCGGTAGCTTGTCCGTACCGCTTCAGCATTAGCAAACAGTCGGCTTCTCTGACAACAGCATCTTGGACCAAGGGGCTGGCCGTTGATTCCACTTTACCCGAGACGGCCTGGAACAAAGGGAGCGCCTGATCGTAGCGGGCAAGTCGCAAATATGCATACGCCAAACTATAGCGGGCGTGCTGTGGACGCACCTCTCCCCAAGTGGGAGATCCCTTTTGAAGGTACTGCTGCAAGTAATCGATAGTTTCTTGATAGCGTTCTCCTCGAAAGGCCAATTCCCCTTTCCAAAAAAACAAATACCCCACTATGGATTGATTAAAAGGGTCCGCTAAGGCGCGATCTATCAACGGCTCTGCTTTTACCCATTCACCGTCATTGATCAACTCGGCGGCACGACCAAATAAAACCGGAGCAAAAAGACGACGAGCCGGTTCGGAAGGAATCATCAACTGATCGAGCATTACCAAGGCGTCTTTGTAGTTACTGGTGGCTGCTAATACAGCAAGTTGTAACTCTTTTGCCTCTGCCAAATAGGAAGAACTCGGATAGGTGACCATAAAGGATCTGAGCCCAGTGAGGGCCTCATCAAAAAAACCAAGCTGATAAGAAAGCTTAGCATGCAAAAAACGAGCTGCTTCGCGCTGCTGTGCGTTCACGCTGTTGATAGAGCAATATGAGAAAGCACTGCGGGCCGCAGCAAGATCTCCTTGCTTCAGATAGACATCACCCAAAAAGAATAGGGCGTGCTGACCCAGCGAGTCTCGTTCTGCACTGAGCTGTCGAAAACGCTGTGCAGCCAATTCCCATTGGCCCGCTTTCAATTGACTATACCCGATCTGGTATATGTCGTCTCTTGATAATGATTCCGCTTGCCGGGCAAAGGCATTAAGATATTCCAGGGCTTGTGGGTAATTTTCTTGCGAAAAATAGATCTGTCCCAATAACTGCCTTAACTCTTTCTGGTAATAGGGCTGGGGAGATCGCTCCAGTACAGATTGCGAATAGGCGATCGCTTCTTGACCTTTTCCCAAACTGAACAAGAGCCGGGCAATATGATAAGACACGTAGGGGGCATAGGTGGGATCAGTCTCTACCAGCCGCATTTGTAGCAACGCTTCTTCCCAATTTCGCTCCTTGACCAAGAGAAGACCATAGTAATAGGTCGCATCGGGCCTATGCGGATCATCGGCCAGGGACCGAACGGAATTAAAAAATATCCTAGCCTCTTTGAATTGTTGCAAGACAAAATGAGCATACCCCTGCTGAAACTGCGCTTTGGCAATCTCAGGATTCGTAAAATGTACAATATCGGCTTGCCCATACTGTTCGATACAAGAGACCCATTGACGGGTTCTAAAATAATAATCGGCCAGGGCCGCATGCATTCGGTCCTTTTGCGCCCGCACCGGAGCGCTGGCTAAGAAGAGAAGGGCCTCCTCTGCCGCCAGGGGCTCAGCCTGACGGAGTCCACACAACAAGGCCTGATAAACCACCTCTTGTTGCAAATTGGATAGATGTATGGCTGGCCGATCACGAAGCTGCTCTTTCCACTCTCGGTATTGTGGACAAGCCTCTCCTAAACGATCTTCCTGAACGGCCTGTAGGGCCAATGAATGCGGATTCTCAGCAGGATTGACCCCTAAGGCTTGCTGGGAAAATGCAGAGTGCATTTGAAAAAAAAGCAATAAAAAGGATATTCGAAAAAGAATACGCATGCAGTTATCTGATAACGGGGCGAATATTCAAAATATTTCAGGGTGGTCCAAGCATTCATTGCAAACAGATGTGGATAAGTACAGCTTTAAGACCGCATTAACAAAAAAGAGTTAGCTTTATATCGTAAGCGAACTATCGGCGTATGAAAAAACTCTTTAGCACCCGTTACTCCGAAAATGCAGTTTCCTTTTCGTTGTTGGTGCTGCGTATGGCAGCCGGCGGACTAATGATTCCGCATGGATTCGACAAACTGATACACTTTGTTGCCCAATCAAAGGATTTTCCAGATCCCTTGGGTGTAGGGTCGGTCGTATCGCTGTCGTTAGTCATCTTTGCGGAATTTTTTTGTGCGGCTCTCTTGATCGCAGGGCTCATGACCAGGCTGGTGGTAATCCCCTTGGTGGTAACCATGGCCGTGGCCGTTTTTATTACACACCACGGTGATGTGATGGGAGATGGACAACAGGCCACTTTGTTCCTGGCAGGCTATATCGTCTTGTTATTTTGCGGTCCCGGAAAAATCAGCTTTGACAGAATGCTCGGCAATTAAGGCCCTTTATGGCTACCGTGACCTTACCAAAATTTCCTGCGTCCGAAAAAAAGAGCAATCCCTGGATCAGCTCCTTGCTCAGTTTAATGGCGTACATATTGGTAGCTACAATTTTCATCAACGATATCAAGATCGCGTTGATCTTGGTATTTATCTTACTGATCCATGAAGCGGGCCATTACCTGGCCATGCGCTATTTTCGCTATCACGAAACTGGCATTTTCTTTATTCCCCTACTAGGCGCCTTTGTATCGGGATCAAAACGGATCATCTCCCAACAAGAATCAGCCATTATTATTTTGGCAGGACCCTTGCCGGGGATCCTGCTGGGGTTGAGCCTCTCCATGCTTACTAAAACACTCAGTTTGGAGCCCACCGTGGGCGCCACCTTAGATTGGAGTGCCATGGCGCTGATCTTGCTCAATGGATTAAATCTACTGCCGCTTTACCCACTCGATGGAGGGCAGTTATTAAATCGTGTTTTCTTAGACGAGGAATCTACGCTGGGACGAGTATTTGTTTTCTTTTCGGCCTTGCTGATTGCAGCACTGGCCCTCCTTATCCAATTCTATGCACTCTTGCTCTTTCCGTTATTATTGCTTTGGCGCTCGCAAAAAGACAGATCGCTAAAGAAGATAGAGGCCAAGCTTAAAGAGGCCGGCATCAATACCGATATCGATTACGAAGACCTGCCTGATGAGGATTATTGGAAGATCAGAACCCTATTGATAGAAAACCACCCCCGGTTTGCATCGGTAGATTCGGCAACGGACAGCTATGACGAGAAAGAGGCAAGCATACAAATAATGATCGTTTCTTTATTGGACAGAAGATTAATGATGGACCTTTCGCTTCCGAAAAAATTAATGATCGCCACCCTTTGGATGGCCGCCTTATTTTTAACGGTGCTATTTGGTTTTCTTAGCTGGAGGGGAAACTGATCGATTACCGCGCCACTTTTTTCCGCTTATACGCGACGCAGATCGGGTCTCCACTGCTGAATCGCCTGCTTGATCTGGGCCGAGGTAAGTCCTTCCTCAGCAGCCCGACGAGCCAGCGCGGGTAATTCCTCGTCCGAAGCGAATCGAAGGGCAACGATCTGTCCCATTCCAAGTCTTTTATCAAGCGGCTGACCAGTCAAAATAAAATAACGTAAGCCCTCCTCGGCCCGAATGGCACGGTCTTGCACTTTTAAGCCATACGAACGAGCCAAGGCTACAGCTACGGTCACCAGCAGAAACAACAAGAAGAGCAGCACGGATTCAAAACAATTGGCCTCGTTACATCTTGCCAAGTTGACAAAACTGGCGACCAGTCCAGTTAAAGCAAGGGGTGCCGCAATAAAATGCCAAAGCGGATCATAACGTACATGATTCTTGAAGTCTTGTATTTTCATAATAATATATTGATGGGGTAAGATACGCTAAATTTGCAAAAATTCACCCCTTGAAAACGCCGCAGGCTTCCATCATCACCATTGGAGACGAGCTGCTCATTGGTCAAACCATCGATACCAACAGCGCCTTCATTGCACAAGAACTCAACCGCTTGGGTCTGTGGGTACGCAGGCGAGTGGCGGTCGGAGACGATCGAGAAGAAATTATATCGGCCCTTCGGGAAGAGAGCAAAAACTCCTCTCTCCTTATCCTAACAGGTGGCTTGGGCCCAACGGCCGATGATATCACCAAACCATTGTTATGCGACTACTTTGGTGGAAAACTGGTTCGAAACCAAGCGGTACTGGAGCACATTGAACGATTGTTCGAAAAGGTCTATAAAAGACCCGGCGCCTTATTGGAACGAAATCAAAAGCAGGCCGATGTACCTGATAATTGCCTGGTATTGCATAACCCCAGCGGATCAGCACCCGGTATGTTATTCGATCAAAAGGGTATTATTTGTATCTCACTGCCGGGTGTCCCGCGCGAGATGAAAGAATTGATGACGACCGCAGTTGTTCCCTGGATAAAAGAAAATATTACCCGACCTTTTATTGTACACCGAACCCTGCTTACCTGTGGTATCGGGGAATCGATGCTGGCCGAACTACTACACGAATTTGAAAGAACACTGCCTGCTCAGATTTCACTGGCCTATTTACCCAACTATGGTATGGTTAAGCTTCGGCTAACCGGTAAAAGCGAAAGCCGTACTGGGCTGAAAGAACAAGTTGATGACCTGGCTCAACAGCTTGCTGTACTGACCGCCGATTATCTGGTGACCGATCAGGATCTATCCATGGAGGCTATTATTGGGCAATTGCTACTCAATAAAAATTGGACCGTAGCCACTGCAGAGAGCTGCACCGGTGGATTGATCGCACACCAACTCAGTAGCATACCCGGGGCTTCTGCCTACTTTAAAGGATCGGTAGTCTGTTACGACAATGAGATGAAAGAAGATCTCTTGGGCGTGCAAAAGAAAACCCTTCAGGAACATGGGGCCGTAAGTGAACAAACCGTAACGGAAATGGTAGAGGGAGTACGAAAACGCACCAATGCCAATGTAGCGGTGGCCGTATCCGGTATTATGGGACCCTCGGGAGGCACACCCGATAAACCCGTGGGAACCGTATGCGTAGCCGTCAGTAACGGGGACAAAACAATGGCTACAACCCTGCGGCTTGGATTTGATCGAGCCCGTAATACACAGCAAACCGCCTTGTTTGCCCTTAATCTTCTTCGTAAGTTGATCGTATCGGGCTAGCCAAATCTTATTTGCATCAATTTGCTACCTTTGACCTTTACGATCCTTGCTAAATATCATTTCCTATGGCTTTAGTTGATCTGGTAATGCCGAAACTTGGCGAAAGTATCATGGAAGCGACCATTTTAAAATGGCATAAGCAACCCGGTGATACTGTAGCACAAGACGAAACGGTCTTAGAGATCGCAACCGATAAGGTAGACAGCGAAGTGCCCAGCACGGCGGCAGGGGTCATAGAAAGCCTCCTTTTTAATGTCAATGATGTGGTGCCTATCGGAACGGTCATCGCACGTATTCGCACGGGAGCCGCTGAATCCATTCAATCGGCCCCCACTCACTCTTCCCCCGTGGTCCCTCCCGTTACGCCCCCTTCTGTTCCAACCACAGCCATCAGTACTTCAATATCGACAACACCAGCAACAACCATTGCCACCGGTCGTTTTTATTCTCCCTTGGTCTTGAACATTGCCACCAGCGAAGGCATCGGGCTGGCAGAGCTAGAGACCTTACCCGGTTCAGGAAACGAAGGCAGAGTGACCAAAAAAGATATATTGGAATACGTGGCCAAGCGAAAGCAACAGGGCCCACTTACACCAAGTTCTGCTCCGCAAGTTGCCACTGTTATGTATACTAATGTGGGCTCCACTGAATTAACTATTCCGCTTAGCAAGATAGAACCTACTTCTGCCAGTTCCCTACCGGTAACCTACGCGGGAAATATAGAGATTGTCGAGATGGACAGAATGCGTAAACTGATTGCCGATCATATGGTACGCAGTAAGCAGACCAGTCCGCATGTGACCAGTTTTACCGAGGCCGATGTAACCAATCTGGTACTTTGGAGAGAGCGTGTCAAAAAAGAATTCGAAAAAAGGGAGGCGACCAAGATCACCTTTACTCCTCTTTTTATTGAGGCGATCGTACGATGCATAAAAAAATTCCCACTGATCAATTGCTCGATCGATGGAACGAATATCATCATCAAGAAAGATATCAATATTGGAATGGCCACGGCCCTTCCTTCGGGCAATCTGATTGTGCCTGTCATAAAAAATGCGGACCAATACAATATGGTCGGGCTGGCCAAACAGGTCAATCAATTGGCCGATGCAGCCCGCAATGGAAAACTAAAAGTAGATGATACCCAGGGCGGCACGTTTACGCTGACGAATGTCGGCACTTTTGGGTCACTGATGGGCACCCCCATCATCAACCAGCCCCAGGTGGCCATCTTAGCAGTGGGTGCAATTAAAAAACGTCCTGTAGTTGTTGAGACCCCTGCCGGAGATTCCATTGCTATTCGCCATATGATGTACCTGAGCATGAGTTATGACCACCGCATTGTAGATGGTAGTCTGGGCGCTACATTCCTAACGGCAGTAGCCAAAGAGCTTGAAAGCTTTGACCCCGATAGACAACTCTAAAAACGCTCCCTCAATCCTCTTGCTGCGAATCGAGACCCCAATCCTTACCCTTGTTCAAGGCGGGTACGCCCTCGGTTAGCCATCGTGCCGGTTTTTCTCCTTTTAGCAACCAATCGAAGAACTGTTGCTGTCGGATGGAGATATCTTTTTGATTTTTTCTTTCTCGCAAATTATGCGCCTCTCCGTTGTAATTAAGCATCCAAACTTGTTTGCCCAACCTGCGCAGACCTGTAAACAACTCAATCCCCTGGTACCAGGGTACGGCCCCATCCGCATCATTGGCCATAATTACCAAGGGCGTCTTGACCTTAGGTAAGTGAAAAAGAGGGGAATTCTCGATGTACAGATCGGGGCGTTGCCATAAGGTGGCGCCGATGCGACTTTGAGACACCTCGTATTGGAATTGGCGATTGATACCGCTCTCCCACCGAATACCTCCATACGCACTGGTCATATTGGCCACCGGAGCACCGGCCCAGGCCGCTTTGAAAATAGAGGTCATGGTCACAAGCTGAGCTACTTGAATACCTCCCCAGCTTTGCCCCTGGAGTCCCATGTTCTTTGCGTCTACATAGGGGAGCTTTGCCAAACTATTGGCTGCGCTCACCACATAGTTATAGCAGCTTTTGGCTGGATAACCCCGTGTGTAGAAGATATCGGGCGAAAGAACGATGTACCCCCGGCTTACATAAAATGAAACATTCAGACGACTACCCGTAGGGGCCGGCGCAATATAATTATGCAGGGTTTCCGTGTGGGTCTCATAGAAAAAAAATATGACAGGATACTTCTTGGAGGGATCAAAATTTTCGGGAAGATACAAGACCCCTTGGGCTGGCTTTCCATCCAGCGCCCTCCATCGATACAAGCGGGCCGTTCCCCAATTGTATTGCTGCTGTTGTGGATTGATCCAGGAGAGACGCCGAACTGCGCCCTCAGAATTTGCACTAGCATTGATATCCCAAACATGCAAATCAGGAGAAAGATCAAAGCGCTCCTTTGTAAAGGCCAGCACGGCTGCTCTGGATGCCTTTAAAGGAAGCCCATAGGCAAAGGAGCCGCCTTGACGCTGGGTAAAGCGCACCCGATCCTGCTCCCACTGCGCAACAGCAATACCGCCATCTCGATTCTCTTGTTGCTGATAACGCCAGCACAATAACCCATTGAGCGGAAAATATTCCTGCTCGGGATCCAAGGGTACATAGCGGTAGTTCTCTTTATTTTTTCGCCCTATTCTTGTTATATTTTGAGCAGGACGATCGGCCGTTATACTAACCTTCCATGTATCGTAGCGATCGTAGATCAATACGGACGTATCGCCCGGCAACCAACCGGCAATACCATATGGAAAAGCAGGACCCGGCATATCATGGAGCTCGTCGTATAATACATGTGGAATAGTGCGAGAGATGGTTCGCACTTTTAATCCATCCCAACTCTGGTACTGTTTAAGGTCCGCATCGTACCAAACCAGTGCAGTGCCCTTCGGGGATACAGAGGATCCAAAAAAATTGCCATTCATATTCGCTTTGATAAGTTGTCGCTGCCCGGTCAACACATCAATACGATAAATATCCTTTGCCGTGGCGGCAGTCCATTGAAAAGCGATACGCTTTCCATAATCGCTGGTTGCATACACCCATTGTCCATCATCTTGCTTAGGAATAAAGACATTCTCTGTATCCGGGGCTCCCAACTGAACCAGTTTATTCCGATCAAAATGAAAGACGGCCGTGTAAGAGCGCTCCTGGTTGCGTTTTAACTCATAGAGTTGTTGCGATTGTATGTAATCGTCCTTATAATGCCATATATCTACTTTCACCAGGTCGGACTCCGGGGTAAGGGTGTCTTTGGCCGGTACAATAGGTGCTGTTCCAAAATAGAGACGATGACCCGATTGACTAAAGCGGAGGTCGGCAAATTCACTGATGGTCATGCCAAGTTTCATCCCCGCGGTATGACGGTCTGCGATCGCCATGGCCGAGTCGCTGTTACGATCAAAATGATAAAGCGAGTAGTACTTGACCAGTTCCTTGGGTCTTGCGTTACGCTCAGCCAAAAAAGCAAGTTGACGACCATCTGCAGAGAAGGAGAATTTTCTAAAGTCATTGCCTCCCCGCAAAATGGTGTCGATTCGGAAGGAAGGTACGGTCACCAATAGTATTTGTGTAGCCCCTATGGAATCCTTATTGCCTTTGCGCTGCTCAGCGACCAGCCTTCCTCCTTTTTTGGCAAGTTGAATTTCACTGATGCGAGGTATTGTCATTTTTGCACCATTCATAAAATTGATCAGCAACAAATCGGAGGCCGATTCGGTTCCTTCGGCAGGTTTCTCGTTCGTCTCAAAATGAATGGCTACCCAGCCCTCTTCATCTGCGGGCATTTTATAAGAGCGCACCGATGCGAATTTGAGAACACTGTCTTTACCCAACTCGACCAAGGCTACTGAATCTTTGGGCATCTCCTCTGGCCTTTTCTTTTTAATCTTTGCTTCTTTTACGGAAGCAAAAACGGGCTTGATCTTAAAGACAAGATAGCGCCCCTGATAACTGATCGAAGCGCCATATCCTCTCGGAAATTCTTTACGATAATCGGATCGAAGAGACTGTAAGACTAAGATGCCATCGCCTTCTTGTGGATCGATGGTAAAGACGGCCCAATTTCCATCCGGACTTAATGTCCTCTCTCCTATTCGCTGCCAACTATCGTATACCTGGTGGGTTAGCGGGGCTTTTTGCGCAAGAAGCACGCTGCAGTGCAGGAGCAGCATCACCAACATAAAAGGGGTTCGTTGCATAAAAGAGATATGAAAATTGAAGATATAGTAAACTATTTATAAAATAAGTTGTTAGCCATTGATCCCTACACTATGAGAAAGATCCTATTTTTTTTACTGCTCAGCTCGGCCGCTTCGATTACCATGGGGCAAGGACTCGGTCGCCTCTCCGGAACGCTTACTGACAAGAACTCCCTGACCCCGATCGCCGGTGCCACCATCCGCGTGGAAGGAACTACTTTAGCGACCCTATCCGACTCCTTGGGTCGTTTTCGGCTGGTGGGCATTCCTCCCCAAACCTACACAATACGAATCAGCTCTATCGGATACAATGAGCTGCGCTTATTCAATATGGTCGTTACGGTCGGAAATGAATTAAACCTGACACTACAATTGGAACCGGTAGCGACTAAGCTGGCCGAAGTAACCGTTAGCTCGAACAAAAAGACAGCCATTGCGGCCAGTCTTGAAACACCCTTGAGCGTCCAAAAACTTACCACCGAAGAGATACGGTCTAATCCCGGGGGCAACTTCGATGTCTCTCGCGTTATTCAAGCTCTGCCCGGTGTGGGCGGAACGGCTGGAAGCGTTGGGGGATATCGAAATGATATCATTATTCGCGGAGGGGCCCCCAATGAGAACGTATACTATCTGGATGGCATTGAGATTCCGGTGATCAATCACTTTGCTACACAAGGCAGTGCCGGAGGCCCCACAGGAATGCTCAATGTGAGTTTTTTGGAAGAGGTCAAATTGAGTTCCTCCTCCTTCGACGCCCGCTATGACAATGCGCTTTCTTCTGTGCTCCAATTCAGGCAACGGAATGGTAACCCAAATCGGGTACAAGGCAATGTGAGACTTAGCGCTACCGAGCTGGCCACCACCTTGGAGGGACCGCTCTCCGCTAAGACCACTTTTTTGGCATCGGCACGGCGATCGTATCTGCAATTGCTGTTCAAAGCCATCGATCTGCCCATACGACCTAATTACTGGGATTTTCAATACAAGATCACGCACCGCATCAACAAGAAAACCACGCTGACCTTACTGGGACTGGGAGCAATCGATGATTTCAGCTTTGGCGCACCTCGTGAGGCCACTCCCGAAAAACTATACATACTGGATGCCACCCCCGCCATACAACAATGGAATTATACAGTGGGTATAAGCTTACGCAAACAAATTGCGGGTGGATTTTGGAACCTGGCCCTTAGCAGAAACATGTTCGACAATACCATTGATAAATTCGATGGAAATAACACCACCGATGAAAGTAAAAGAAGAACCGGCATCAACTCACAAGAGATCGAAAATAAATTGCGATTCGATGTCAATAAGACCATTCAAGGCATCAAAGTTTCGTATGGCGCAGTGGTGCAATACGCAAAAAGCAATAACAACTCTTTCTTGCGCATTCGCCAAGAACTACGAGACGCGTCGGGCACCGTTATACAACCTGCCCTTGTATCAAAATATCTCTCCAATATTGACTTATGGAGAACAGGGGCTTTTCTTCAGGTCAGTAAGCGGATGGCACAAGATAGACTGAGCATCAGTGGTGGACTTCGCACCGATCTAAATAGTTTTACAGAGCAAGGAGATGATCCCCTGAAAACATTATCGGCCAGAATGGGGATATCCTATATGCTGGCCGATAAATGGTCATTGAATGCCTCTGTTGGCGACTACTATAAATTGCCGGCCTACACCATTTTGAGTTACCGAAGCAATACCGGAGACCTGATCAATCGGAACGCGGATTATACCCGAAGTAGCCATTTTGTGATCGGAACCGAGTTCTTGCCGGCCCCTACTACGCGCTTTACACTAGAGGGGTTTTATAAACGATATGGCCGCGTTCCTGTCTCGATTCGCGATGGCATCTCCCTGAGCAATCTGGGGGGTGATTTTACCGTTGTAGGCAACGAGCCCGTACGCACCAATGGAAAAGGATACAGTTATGGATTCGAATTTTTTGCCCAACAAAAACTCAGTCAGCGTTTTTTTGGTACGCTTTCCTACACGTACTTTATTAGTCGTTTCAGCGGCTCGGATGCAAAGATGATCGCCAGTGCCTGGGATAACCGCCACCTGCTCTCCTTCATTGGTGGCTATAAATGGGGAAAGAATTGGGAACTAGGCATTAAATTTCGCTACCAGGGGGGGGCTCCATTTACCCCTTTCAATATGATGCAATCCCAACTTAATTATTTGACACTGGGAACGGGGATACTTGATCTACCCCAACTAAACAGTCAACGATTGGGAGCTTTTCATGCCGGCGATATTCGTATCGATAAGAAATGGAACTGGAGAAAGACCACCTTTGATTTGTTTTTGGATATCACCAACTTCTATGGAGCAAAAAGCCCGGCCTTTCCGCAATTCACCTTTAGGCGCAACGAGAGCAATACCGCTTTTTTAACCACCAACGGACAACCCATAGCGCTGAATGGATCGAATGCCATTCCGCTTATCTTATCGAATGAGGATGGCACGCTGATACCCACTATCGGCTTTATTGTGGAGTTCTAAACGCTGCACGTTGCTTTGCGTAGATGATCCAGGCATGTAGTCCCAGGGCGATCAAGATCAATCCCAAACCCCAATAGAAACTACTATTGAGCAACTGATCTTCTCTATAAACGATAAAGGCGAGTAAGATCCCATAGACAGGCTCGAGATTATAACTAAGATTTACAGTAAAAGCCGACAACTTTTTTAAGGCGGCACCTGATAACTGGAAAGCCCAAACGGAACAGACCCACGATAATACCAGTAACCAGCCCAGGTCTTCCCAATTAGGCCAAAGCCGCATAGATGGATCCGTGGAAACATACTGTGGAAGCAACCCAGCCATACAGATAAATCCACCCAGTTGTTGCCAGACCAAGAGACTTTCTACATTCGTTTTTTTGAGTAGCTCGCGGTTAAAGATCGGAAACAACGAAGCCAATACGGCCGAGATCAATCCTAAGAAAATACCGGTAGTGTAACGGGTATCGAACCGAAAGATGATATAAACCCCCAGTAAGGTCAGTAGTCCTAGTAAAAGTTCGATCCAATTGATGGAGCGCTTTAGAATGAGCGGCTCAAACAGCGCGGTAAAAAATCCAATGGAAGCAAAACAGACCAAGGCGATCGAAACATTGGAATACTTGATGGCGCCGTAAAAACTAAGCCAGTGCAGTCCGGCGATACAGCCTACTGTCATGATCTTAATGATATGCATTGTGGGGAGGCGTTGTATTTTATGCCGCCATGAGAATAATAACCACATAGAGAGAACGGTCAATAGAAGTCGGTAAAAAACGATCATCAACTCGTTCAATGTGATCAGTCGGCCCAATATTCCGGTAAGCCCCGCCAACAAGACAGCGATATGAAGCTGCGTGTACGCTTTTCTCATAAGACCGCAGACGCGCTACGCTTTTTCCGGTAGTTAATTAATAGAGAGTAGAGGCGAAGCTTGATGACGCCCAGCACCCCTTCTTTGATGATACCTTTATTCATCTTGGAACTCCCCAAGGTTCGGTCCTGAAATAGAATCGGAACCTCTTTGATCACAAAACCCAATTGCCAAGAAGCGTACTTCATTTCGATCTGAAACGCATAGCCGACAAAACGAATACTGGAAAGGTCGATTGCCTCCAATACGGCCCGGCGATAACAGACAAACCCAGCGGTAGGATCCCGCAGCGGCATCCACAAAAGCAACCTGGTATAAAGAGAAGCGCCCTTAGAGAGGGCAATACGGTTAGCCGGCCAGTTGAGCACACCGCCTCCTTTGACATAGCGAGAACCCACCGCCACATCGGCTCCCTGCAGGTGACAAGCCTTGTAAAGTCGAAGTAGGTCAAGAGGGTTATGGGAAAAATCTGCATCCATCTCGAAAATATACTGATAAGCTCTGCTAAGCGCCCATTTGAACCCATGGATATAGGCAGTTCCCAGCCCAAGCTTTCCAGCCCGTTTCTCTAAGAAAACGCGATCAGGATCTTGCTTTACGATCTCCTCCACAAGCGCAGCGGTTCCATCGGGCGAGCCATCATCTATCACCAAAACATGAAAATCTCCTTCGAGAGATAACACGGCCGAAATGATTGCGGCAATATTTTCTTTTTCATTGAATGTCGGTATGATAACCAGCTTATCCATTCTTTTTAAGAAGCGTCCGAGTATAGATCTCGGTTAGCTTTTGTTTTGTATGCTGCGGAAAATCTCCTTTCATCATCCAATCATAGTACTGTGGTTCTGACTTTAACACATCGGCTACTGGCCGGCCCTTGAATTTACCGAAATTGAAAACCTCTACCCCATTTTCCCAGATGAAACGACGCGCAAAATCCACGATGGGTTCTTCACCAACCGATTTCAATATCGAATCAAGGGTAGTCCCCAGGCTCTCATAACGTTGCAATTGAGATTCCAATACCTCAAAGGTAGCTGTGGCATCGATCGTTGCACTGTGAGCGCCGTCCAGGGCTTTACCACAATAGAACTGATAGGCGGCAGAGAGCGTACGGGGCTCCATCTTATAAAAGATCTGCTGTACATCGAGCATCCTTCTGCCCTTCATATCGAATTCCACCTCGGCCCTGAGAAACTCCTCAACCAGCATGGGAATGTCGAATCGGTTCGAGTTGTACCCGGCCAGATCACAACCATCTAAAACCTGCTTTAGCTCTTGGGCCGCTTGCTTAAAAGTAGGCGCATCCTTTACCATCTCATCGGTAATACCATGCACTTCCGTGGACGCTTTTGGAATGGGCATACCCGGATAAATGAGCTTTCGCTTGGTGGTGCGGTTGCCATCAGGCAAAATTTTAACAATAGCGATTTCCACGATGCGATCTGTTCCCAGATTTACGCCTGTGGTTTCCAGATCGATGAATGCCAGGGGCTTTGTAAGTTGTAACATGTTGTAAAGGTAAGCTTTTCAATAGGTGACGTGATTCAAATATAGCTTTTCGATATCCCGTTAGCAAGGGGGCATACCAAATTCCTTATTTTTGCGTTCTATACGAAACGCTCATGAGACCTACACTTTATCTGATTTTTCTATCCCTCGTGCTCACGCTGTTACTAAGCGCATGCGCAGCCTCCCGAGAAGGTTGCCCCATGAACAGCACGCCCAAGACTAAATTTCGACGTTAGTTCATGAACTGGACACCCTTGCAATCGATGGATCAACTCGAGGATATCCTTTCGGGGACATCTCCCTCTTTGCTATTTAAACACAGTACACGTTGCTCTATCAGCACCGTGGCCTTGGAACGCTTGAATAAATCGGTCTTGTCTGATCGCGTTAACGCTTACCTCTTGGATCTTCTTTCTTTTCGGGATATTTCTACGGCCATCGCTTCTCGGCTGCAGGTACACCATGATTCACCGCAGGTCTTACTGGTAAAAAACGGAAAATGCATTTACGACGAAAGCCATCTGGCCATTACCGTTTCTGAAATCGAACAGGCCTTGGACAATAGTCTGTAAGCCCCCTACAAACTACCCCGGCTCAGAGTCCCTGCGCATTGATGAAATTGACGAGGGCCGCTGTATTTTTCAGCTTCAACTTCTTTAAAATATTATAACGGTGCACCTCTACCGTTTTGAAAGAAATCTCCAAACGTTGGGCGATCTCTTTTGAGGAAAAACCTTGTCTGATTTGCGAAACCACCTCGATCTCGCGTTTGGAAAGCGAATTCATATCGGGGTACTCGCTATCTTCATCCAACTCTTGATGCGCTAAGATATTTTTGATCTCTTCACAGATATATTTATTTCCCGCCACCACTTCTTCGATTGCTTGAAACAATTCGTCTTTCGATGAATTCTTGGTAACATAGCCCCGGGCTCCCACCTGGAACATCCGCCGGGCATAGGCCGGCATGGAATGCATGGACACGCCGATCACCTGGCTATGAGGGGACTGTTTGAGTACCTGCTTGGTAGCCTCAAACCCATTGACGGGGGTCATATTGATATCCATCAAAACGACCTGAGGCTTGCGACTGGCGGCTACCGCCGTGGCCTGTTCCACGTCACTGGTCTCTCCCACGATCTCAAAACGATCGTCGCTCGATAGCAGTAAATTCCAGGACTCTCTGATCAACTTGTGATCATCTACTAATAGGACTGAGATCTTGCTCATGCAAAATAGTTTTCATAGGTTAGGTTAAAATAAAAATATGAAAATCAATCGAGCCTATCTATTTTTGCTCGGAAATTTTAAACCCAGTCCTACTATGAGAAGCTTGTTGATCTATATCCTCCTTTCCATCCCCCTCTGGGGTGCAGCCCAAGTAGACAGTACTGAATTATTCGACTATAGCCAGTTTGGAGATGCACAAGGAGTAAAACGCTACTGTAACCAGAAGGTGATCAACCAAACGCCGCAACGAATTGTGAGCATCGGATTCGAAAGACAGGGATCCTTTACCATGCCGGATCTCCCCTTGTCGGCCATGTTACCCGCCATGCAAAGTTTCTCAATTACGCAAATGACCGCCCTGAAAGCGCAGGTCAATATACCCGTACTTTCCACCAACAAGATAATATGGCAACTGGGAGCCAGCTATTGGGGCAGCCGCTTTGCTTTTGCCGATCCTGGCCAACACCAAATTGCCAAACAACTTTCCACCCACACCCTTACCAGCACAGGCATTAACACCACCCTATTTAAACCCCTCAATGAAAAAAACTTCTTGATTGTACAGGCCAGTGCCGATATCAACGGGATCTTTCACGATTTCGACGACATAACGGGCCAAGCCGTTACGGTGAGCGCCACCGCCCTTTACGGATGGAAACTGTCCGAAAAAAATATGCTTGGACTTGGAGTCGCCCGCACCTACCGAGCCGGTCAGGTGATTCACTTGCCGGTAGTACTATGGAACAAGACCTTCAATGACAGATGGGGCATGGAGCTCTTACTACCGGCCCGCGGACATCTTCGCTATAATTTCTCCACTTCTTCTATCGTTCAATTGGGATACGAATTGGAGGGAAATCAATTCAGCATGTCGATTCCGGGCAGCACCAACGGTACGATTTTTTTACAACGAGGGGAACTAAAGCCCCGTCTACAATGGGATAAGAAATTAAGCGGCTTTCTTTGGTTCAATGTCCAGGCTGGGTTACGATACAACTGGAGATTTGACGGGATGGACGTATACAATGGGAAGGCACTGAACCAACGCTATTTTACCAGCGCCTTGGCCAACCCCCTGTATATTGGATTTAGTTTGAATTTTGTCTCCCCCTGATCATTTGGCAACCTGCCTTGTCCAGGTATCGCTACGACCGATCAACGAAACACCGATATATCCTCGTACATCAATCGTATTAGGGCTGGTCATCTTAATTGTGCATGAGTAAATATTTCCACTTTTGGGATCATAGATCTTGCCATCGTCCCAGACATTTTTTTCGCTATACTCAAATTCCCACACGTTGATAATTCCCAGTAGTGGTCGCGTACGATAGGCTTCGGTGGGATTATTTTTGTCGATCTTGGGTTTTCCGGTCTCCGGATCATTGGGCTCCTTTAACCAAACGATCTTTCCTTGGTACTTATCGCCATTTTTGTACATACGCACCATGGCATTACCCTCTCCCGTTTTCCATACGCCTACAATGGCGTCAGGATTTCCGGGTTGGGCAAGAAACGAACTGCTCAGCACCAAGATGGAGAGGCCGCTGAGCAATAACAAGAAATTAAAAGGTCTCATAACTGAAAAGAAATGGTTTAACTAAAAATACTATAAAAAAAGTGGAGGCGACCGGAGTCGAACCGGTGTCCAAACATATCCGTCGAAAGCTTTCTACATGTTTATTCCGGCATTGATTGTCGGAAGCAGGCAGGAACCGGACGCACCAACTTGCTTCGTAGCTGCGATTATCTTAGGTAAACAGCGCAGACTGTCCTTTCGAAAAAAGACCTGTTTACAGCAACCTGTTTTGGGTTTGAGTCGGCGGCGGGGCTTGGTAACAGATCGACCGGCCCGGCGGCCCTAATGACTACCTAATCACTGATTAAGCGGCCATGGCATACTGAGTATTGCCAGTTGTGTTTTCGTATTCAGATTAAACTGCTAATTACGCAACGCAGTACATGCTTACACTTTCAAAGAACAATGCTGTCAAAACCAAACGCCCCCATGAACTATACTCCTATCGGCCCCAGCCCAGCCAATCATTGGCATTGGCATAAAGCATAAGACCTAATAATATGATCATACCGACCATTTGAGCATATTCCAAAAATTTTTCACTTGGCTTTCTCCTCGTGATCATTTCGTACAGCGTGAACATTACATGTCCTCCATCTAATGCAGGGATGGGTAATAGATTCATAAACGCCAATACGATGGATAAAAAAGCCGTGATACGCCAAAACGATTCCCAGTCCCAGCCCGCCCCGGAAAAAATGGAGCCCATAGCCTTGAATCCACCCACTCCCTTGTAGGCCCCGGTTTCGGGATCGAGTATTTTTTTAAATTGATCTATATAGGCACTTAGCTCATTACTCGCCTTTTGAACACCGGCCGGAAAGGCTTCGAGCACACCATAACGTTTGACATCAAGTTTAAGCCAGCCCAGACTATCCATTTGCTGGTAGCTGTATCCATAGGCCAAAAAACCGATCTTTCCTTCGCTATTGACCGAAACTGGCAAGCGTAGCTCTTGCCCCTCGCGCATGACCTTCAGGGAAACGGTGCGCTCTGCACTAGCCAATAAAAGTTCTTGCAACTCATCATAAAATAATACCGGGATACTATCTACCCCTACGATCTGATCATCTTTTTGCAACCCCGCTTTAGAAGCAGCACTGGTATCGGGCACAAAAAAAGCGATAGCAGGTCTGCGCACTTCCAGAAAACCCCGTATCGATCTATTTCGGTTCTCTACTAACTGACCGATCAGATCTTTATCCATATTAATGGTAAGCGTCTGCTCGCCTCGCTGCAGCTCCACTTGCTGCCCTAAAATCAATTTTCTGCGTAGCTTCTCAAAATCGGCCACGGGCTCTCCATCGATGGAAAGGATACGGTCGCCATTGCGAATACCCATCTTGAACAAGGTACTGTCAACCACATGGACCCCGTATTTCATAGAAGCGGTAGGGATCTTTTTGTCGCCCCAGACCATCAGGATAAATGAATAGATCAAGAAGGCCACTAAAATATTCATGACCACACCGCCCAACATGATGATCAAACGCTGCCAGGCGGGCTTACTGCGAAATTCCCAAGGTTGAGGGGCTTGTTTCAAGGCCTCCTTATCGAGACTCTCGTCGACCATGCCGGCGATCTTTACATAGCCGCCTAGTGGTAACCAACCGATACCATATTCCGTATCTCCCTTCTTCTTTTTGAACAGTGAGAACCAAGGATCAAAAAAAAGATAAAATTTCTCTACCCGACACTTGAACCACCTTGCCGTTATGTAGTGCCCAAATTCATGCAAGATCACCAAAATGGAAAGAGACAAGAGCAACTGCCCCGCCTGCAAGCCCACCGAAGACCAATTGATAGCAAATACTGTCATAGTTTAATAGGAGCAGGCCAATTGAGCTGTATAGAAAGTCTTACAAATTGACCTGATCGGCTGCAAAGGTACGAGCGGCTGCATCGCTCTCAAAATAATCCTCGAGACCGGGCTGGGCAATAAAGGGTACGGATTGCATGGTTCGTTCTATGATCTCTGTCATTTCCAAAAAATTGGTCCGGTTCTTTAAAAAGGCGTACACCGCGATCTCGTTGGCCGCATTCATGATGCAAGCCAGATTACCCCCTTTTTCCAAGGCCTCTTGCGCCAAGGCAAGATTTCGGAATGTTTTAACATCCGGTTCTTCGAAACTCAGATTTTTGACCGACCGAAAATCGTAACGGGGAAAATCATTTTTTATTCGCTGCGGAAAAGCCATGGCATACTGAATGGGCAGCTTCATGTCCGGAAGGCCCATTTGTGCCTTAATACTGCCATCCTCAAATTGCACCATGCTGTGAATGATACTTTGGGGATGAACCACCACTTGTATTTGATGCGCCCGCAAGTTGAATAACCATTTTGCCTCGATCATTTCAAGCCCCTTATTCATTAAGGTAGCCGAGTCGATGGTGATCTTAGCGCCCATGGTCCAGTTAGGATGCTGTAGCGCATGCTCTTTTTTTACATTGACCAGGTAGTTGGTCTTTCGCCCTAAGAAAGGACCACCCGATGCGGTCAAAATGATCTTTTCGATCTTATTGCGGGTCTCTCCTACCAGACATTGAAAAATGGCCGAGTGCTCGGAATCGACGGGAATGATCGGAGCCCGATTTTCAAGGGCCGTCCGCATGACAATATCACCTGCCACCACCAAGGTTTCTTTATTAGCCAACGCAACCGCCTTTCCTTGCCGAAGTGCGCAAAGCGTAGGCTTTAACCCTGCATAGCCGACAATGGCCGCCAACATCAGATCGTAACTATCCAAGGACGCCACCTCTTCTAATGATCGCTCGCCCGCAAAAACCTTGACCGAGGTGGCTTGTAACGCCTCTTTGACGCGGGGATATTTTTTTTCGTCGCCGATAACGACCATATTGGGCATAAACTGCAAAGCCTGGGCGATCAACAGTTCGTCGTTGCTTTGTGCCGTCAAGATCTCTACCGAAAAAAGATCAGGATGCGCGGCGATCACCTCCAGGGCCTGCGTTCCTATCGATCCGGTCGATCCAAATAAGGCGATCCTTTTAACAGCAGAAGAAAGACTCATGAAAAAAAGTTAATGGTTGGCAATGAACGAAGTTAAGGCATCGGCCAACGTTCTGTCGTTACTGAGGCGAGGCACTTTATTTTGCCCGCCTAGTTTACCCACCGATCGCATGTAATCGATGAACCCTCCCTTTCGAACTTGACGGATCTGCAAAGAGGAGAGGATATTACCCGAAATAAGATCGTTGTAATAAACGTTCTTTTGGCAGAGTAATTGGTTCATCAACTGGGCCATAGCATCAATGGATGGGGGCTCGCGGTCGAATTCAATGAACCACTCATGAAACGATTTGGCATCGGTAGTGCTTACACAGGGCGCAACGGTAAATTCGGTTACCCCCACTCCTAGTTGCAAGGCAGCCTCCCGAATACAATACTCAACCTCCTCACCTATTACATGCTCTCCAAAGGCCGATATAAAATGCTTGGTACGACCGGTCACTACCACCCGGTACGGATCGACCGAAACAAAGCGAACGATATCGCCAATATCATATCCCCACAAACCGGCATTGCTATTGATGATAAGCGCATACTGCTGACCTACTTTAACATCGGCCAGAGACACCCGTTGCGGATCCTTTTTACCCAGCTGGTCCAGGGGAACGAATTCAAAGAAGATCCCGCTGTTCGTATTGAGTAACATTCCCTCGGATTGCTGTGTGTCTTGAAAAGCAAAGAACCCTTCGCTGGCAGGGAAAAGCTCAATGGTGTCAACCTTACGGCCGATACTTTCGAACAAGCGAGTCCGATACGGTTCAAAATTGACTCCTCCTTGTACCATCACACTAAAATCGGGAAACAGATCGCCAACCTTTTTGCCACTTCGCGCTATAAGTGCATCAAAATACATTTGCATCCAGGGCGGAATTCCACTGATCAAGGTCATCGGCTGATGAAGAGTCTCCTCCACAATGCGATGCAATTTAGATTCCCAATCCTCGATACAGTTTGTTTCATAAGAAGGGAGCTGATTCGCCCGCAGATAGCGGGGTACATGATGGTTTACGATGCCACTTAAACGGCCGGTGGGAATGGAACCGACCCTCTCCAACTCAGGAGAACCCGATAAAAAGATCAACTTTCCGTCCGCAAAACGAGTATTTCCGGTTTCGGCCATGTAACAAAGAAGCGCGTTCCGAGCCGTATTGATATGATTGGGGATTGAATCCTTGGTAATGGGGATATACTTTACCCCACTGGTCGTACCAGAGGTCTTGGCAAAATACAGGGGGCGGCCTCTCCACAGTACATTTTGCTTTCCTTGTTTGATCTGATCGATCCAACCCCTCATTTTTTCGTAATCCTGCAGGGGAACAGACTGCTTAAATGATTGATAATCATTTACATCTTTCAAGTTGACGGACTTCCCAAAAGCCGTTTTGACCCCCACTTTAAGCATTTTCTCCAAAAGCTGCCGCTGATCGGCCACGGCTGTCTTCATCTGTGCCCTGATGGTCCGCTGAATGTAAGCCGAAAAGGGCCTGGCCAGAAAGGACTTGATTTTCATGGACTCTTACCGGTATTTAAAGGAAGGACGCCTTCCAAAACTAGGCGTTGGAGAACAAAGATAACCAAAGAAGACCCTATGCCGCACCCCCCTTTAGCGCTTATTTTTGGTTGGAAGGTTCAAAAAAGTTCCCTACCTTTGCCGTCCTAATTTTAATAGTATGATATCTGTAGTAAAAGTTGCGGGTCAGCAATTTAAAGTAGAAAAGGACCAGACCTTATATGTGCCTCGTGTAGAAGGCGTGGCGGGCGACAAGCTCGACCTTGAAGTCTTGCTGGTAGACGCCAACGGAAAGCTGTCAGTAGGCAGTGCTGCCAACGCAAAAGTACAAGCCGAGATCGTTGACCAAGTTAAAGGCGATACCGTTATTGCCTATAAGCAAAAAAGAAGAAAAGGCTTTCACAAGAAAAAAGGACATCGCACAGCCTATACTAAGATCAAAGTATTGAGCATCGCATAAATTGACCTGTCAAACCTCTTGATCATCCATTAAAAAGAATGTACCATGGCACATAAGAAAGGTGAAGGAAGTGTAAAGAACAATCGTGACTCACAGAGCAAAAGACTCGGTGTAAAAATATACGGTGGTCAACCCGCCATTTCCGGAAACATTATCGTTCGTCAACGTGGAACGGTTTACCACCCCGGTAAAAATGTGGGCGTTGGAAAAGACTACACTCTCTTCGCATTAACGGATGGCATTGTTGAATTCCGCAAAGGAAGAAGCAATCGCACTTTTGTTTCGGTAACTCCAGCCGAAGCATAATCGACCCGACTCACTAGGTCCCTTATATCTTGCAGCTCCAAAATTTTGTAGAAAAAATTTGGATGTTAAAAATTTATTCCTATTTTTAACATCGTTAATCCATTTTACTAACACATTAAATTCAAAAAAAATGGCTACAAAGAAAAAAGCTGCCAAGAAAAAGGCCGCTCCAAAAAAGAAAGCTGCCAAGAAAAAGGCTGCTCCAAAAAAGAAAGCTGCTAAGAAAAAAGCTGCTAAGAAGAAGAAGTAATCTTCCAGAAATGAATAGAAAGTCCCCCGTTCTCGGGGGATTTTCTCGTTTATACCCTACCCTCATCCCCAAAGGGCTTACCTTGCAAGTATGGAAAACGCGGTGATCGCCGAGCAGCTCAAGCTCCTTTCCGTTTTACTGGATATTCACGGGGGCAACCCCTTTAGCATCAAAAGTTTTGGGGCGGCGGCCTTTGCCATCGATAAACTGGCCTATCCGCTTAGCCAAATCCCGCGCGAGAAACTGCTCACGATTAGAGGCATTGGCAAAACCGTGGCCAAATCGGTAGAAGAACTTTTAGACACCGGCCGATTACAATTGCTAGAAGATCAATTAGAGAAGACCCCTTCCGGCATTTTAGAGATGATGAAAATTAAGGGGCTCGGCCCCAAAAAAATAAATGTGATCTGGAAAGAGATGGGCATTGAGTCGCTGGGAGAATTACTGTATGCCTGTCAGGAGAACCGACTCGTGACCTTTAAAGGCTTCGGCGAAAAAACCCAGCGTGCCCTGATCGAGTCGATTGAATTTTTTCTTCACCACCAAGGACAACTTTTATATGCCGAGGCAGATGCCGTTTTTGCAGATATCGAGCGATACTTACACCACCTTTTTGGAGCGGATGCAGTGGCCAGCACAGGCGCTTTCCGAAGACAAGCCCTAACTATTGAGGAGCTAGAATTTGTAGTTGCCCAACCAATAGAGGTCATCAAGCCTAAGTTAATAACAGCACATCCGCCTGAATTGATTGAAGAAACTCCGCAATCGCTGCTCTATGCATTAAAAAATGGTCTGCGACTCAGGATCTACTCGTCCGAACTGCCATTGGCCCAGGCACTATTCCGTACCACAGGCAGTCCCTCCTTTTTGGAATACTTCGATGGGCTGCCCACGATCGATCAACAAAAGCTATTGTCTGCCCGTACCGAGAAAGATCTCTTCGAGGCCAAGGGGTTACCCTGGATTGAGCCCTTTCTAAGAGAGAGCGGAGACATCATTCAACGGTCTTTGCAAGCGCCCCTTGGACCGGTAATTCAAACGGGTTCCATAAAAGGGCTTATTCATTCGCACTCGACTTGGAGTGATGGGAGTAATTCCATCCTGGAAATGGCAAAAGCCTGTATCGAAAAAGGCTGGGACTATATGGTGATGAGCGATCACTCTGCCACCGCCATCTACGCCAATGGGTTGAATGCCGAGCGGGTGGCTGCACAGCACCAGGAGATCGATCTCCTCAATCGGCAATTAGCCCCATTCAAGATCTTTAAATCGATAGAAAGTGATATTCTTGGTGACGGTAGTCTCGATTATTCTGAACCCATATTGGCCAGTTTTGATCTGGTGATCGCATCGATCCACAGCCAGTTCGGGATGTCAGAAGAGAAAGCTACGGCAAGACTGATCAAGGCAATTGAAAATCCTTACACCCGTATACTAGGACATCCCACCGGAAGATTATTGCTCAGCAGAAAAGGATATCCCATCGATCATCAAAAAATAATAGATGCTTGCGCTGCCCACCAAGTAGTGATCGAATTGAATGCTCATCCCCGCCGGCTGGATATTGATTGGAGATGGATCGACAAGGCCCTTCAAAAAGGCGTACTGATCTCGATCAATCCCGATGCCCATGCCACCAAAGGGCTGGAAGATGTTCGCTATGGTGTTTTGGCTGCTCAAAAAGCAGGACTAACGGCAGACAAAAATCTCAGCAGCTTTTCACTCCCCGCCTTTGAACAATGGCTGTCTGGCAAAAAAACAAACTAATTTTGCAGACAGCATGGAAAACCCCACACTAAATACCATCAGACCCCTCTTGATTGGCTGCCTACTGCTAGGGCTCTTACCGACAGAGGCTACCTCTCAACAGTACGTGGGGCTTGGCGAAAAAGAAGTACACGTCAAACTCAAAAAAGAAACCCGCTCCTTTCAACAAGAACAGCCTGCAATAGAATCAGGTTCAACTACCCCAAAGCGTTTTTCCGGCTCTCGCGCAAAGGATGTTACCATAGAAGTACTTTGTGACAGTGTCGGCATCTGCTACGCCGAAAAATATATCTGTAGCACCGAGCGTAGCGCATTACAATGGCAAAAAAAGATACTGGCCGTTAAAGAGATGGGTTGGCAAAAACTGAATGAGAACCAACATGTATCTAACCAGGACAGGCAGCGACTCTTAGAAATGTATAAACAAGATCTTTTCTGGGTCGTACAGGTGCTACGCACAAATTGGAGTCCCTTGCAATACCAGATGCTTTTTTCAGATCAATAAAGAACCCAATATGCGATCATTTACATGGATCTTGCTTGTGAGTAGTTTTTTGACGCTACCGCTCTCCTGCCAACCTCGGGAGGATATACTCACGGAACAAGAGATCAAAGAGGTGATGGATCGGTTTGACCGAGGCTGGAGAGAAAAATCACCTTCCTTGGTCGACACGGTGCTGTCCCCGCACTATCTCTATTTTACCCAGTCGGGCAAGACCTTTACCCGGGAGGCACTTATTGCTACCGCTGGATCTGATGTTTACCGTTTACAAGACATGTCTCGTGAGCAGATCTCCATTCAGATCGATGGAAATGCGGCTGTAGTCAATACGGTATGGAGCGGGAAGGGCCTTTATCATGGAGAAAGTTTTGACGATAAACAACGCTGCAGTGTTACCATCATTAAACATAACGGGAAAGTAAAGATCTTGTCAGAACACTGCACCCCTATCCGTTAAAATATTTTGTCGCATTAACACGCTATAGAAATTACCATTGTCAAATAAAGAAGCACTATGTTTTTAAGATCAATTCTCTGTAGTTTTTTGATAGTATTACTGTCCCTTAATGCCAGCGCCCAAGCTACCACTGGTTCGGTGGTGCAAAGACCAGCACGTCCCCGCTTGGTAGTAGGCTTGGTGCTAGACCAAATGCGCTGGGATTATCTGTACCGATACGCCGATCGCTTTAGTGATAAAGGCGGATTTAGAAGAATGCTCGGTGAAGGACATAGCTGTGAGCAAACATTGATTCCCTATGCCCCTACGGTCACTGCTTGTGGTCATAGTTCGGTGTATACCGGAACGGTGCCTGCGATCAATGGGATTACGGGAAATGCCTGGTGGGACAGCCAACTCCACAGAACGGTCTATTGCACCGAGGACAAATCGGTTAGCACGGTAGGCAGCAGCAGCAGTAACCAAGGAAAAATGAGTCCTAAAAACATGCTGGTTACAACCATCTCCGATGAATTAAGACTGGCCACCAATTTTCAATCAAAAGTTGTTGGGGTCGCTATCAAAGACCGCGGAGCGATCTTACCGGCAGGACACAGTGCCAATGGAGCATACTGGTACGACAACTCCACCGGAAACTGGATCACGTCTACCTACTATTCAACCGAATTGCCAGGATGGGCACAAGCTTTTAACCAACGAAAGCTTCCTGATTCTTTTTATGCTGCAGGCTGGTTTTTATTATATCCTGCAAACTCGTACAAAGCCAGTACGGCCGATAAAAAAAGCTATGAGAATGCGGTATTTGGTGAATCCTTTCCCTACGACCTCAAAAAATACATTGGGAAAGATTATGGTAAGATCAATACCAGTCCCATGGGCAATGAAATGACCTTGGCCTTTGCCAAAGCCGCCCTCGTGGGCGAATCATTGGGTCGTGACGAGATCACCGATCTGTTAGCCATCAGCTTTTCTTCGCCTGACTACATTGGTCATAGTTTTGGCCCGAACGCTATCGAGGCCGAAGATGCAATGCTACGAATGGACCTGGCCTTGGGAAAATTCTTTGATTGGCTCGACCAACAAGTGGGCAAAGGATCATATACGGTTTTTTTAACAGCCGATCATGGAGCCGCCCATGTTCCCGAGTTCAGTCAAGAAAATAAATTGCCCGGCGGTCGTGTCTTTATGGGCAAGATCATTGACAGACTCAATGCCTCGTTGGAAAAAACATATCGACTCAAAAAATTGATCGTAAGTGACTATAATTATCAACTTCATTTGGATCATGTGCAATTAGATTCGGCGGGCATCAACGCCAACGACATTATCAGCTGGCTGCAAGCTGAAATGATAAAGGAACCCGGCATTGACAGGGCCATTCCACTGAAAGATTTAAATACGGTTCCCCTACCCGCTCCCGTTAGAAAAATGCTGAACAATGGATATCATCCCACCCGTAGCGGCGATCTGCAAATCATATTGAAGGCAGGTTATATTGATGCCTACGGCAATACCGGCACCACGCATGGCCTATGGAATCCCTATGATACTCATATTCCCTTACTCTGGTATGGTTGGGGTATCAAAAAAGGGATTACCCATCGCGAAGTCTACATGACCGATATTGCCCCTACCCTGGCCGCCCTGCTGCGTATTCAAATGCCCAGCGGAAATATCGGAACGGTCATTACAGAAGTCTTAAAATAAAAGTATGGAATTAAGATCCCGCTTCGAAGAAGCCGTGGCCAAAAGCAAATTGCTGACCAACCGGCCCTCTAACGAAATATTGTTACAGCTGTATTCACTATTTAAGCAAGCTACCGAAGGGGATAATCAGCAAGATCCTCCTTCGAATCCATTTGACTTTGTAGCCAAGGCCAAACATGATGCCTGGAGTCAATTGAAGGGAAAAGCCGCCGAGGATTGTATGCAAGAATATATCTCGCTGATCGATTCGCTGCAATAAGATCAGGCCTTACAAAGCGATCGGACAATGGCAGTGAACTCAGTGTCGCTCAAAGAGGCCCCTCCTACCAAGGCTCCATCCACATCAGGGCAGGCAAATAATTCGTCTGCATTGGAGGCCTTAACGCTTCCCCCGTACAAAATGGAAAGTTGCCCCGCGACTTTCTCTCCGTATTGGGCCGCTACAACTGCTCGTATGTGATGATGCATCGCTTGGGCTTGTTCGCTGGTAGCCGTACGCCCGGTGCCAATGGCCCAGATGGGTTCATACGCCACCACAGCCTGGCTAAGTTGATCTGCATCGAGAACAAATAATGACTCTGCTAACTGGCGCGCCACATATTCATTTTGCTCCCCTTTATCTCGAATAGCCAAGGGCTCGCCACAACAAAAGATCGGTTGGATCTGCTCCTCAACGCATCGCATCAATTTCTCGGCCAGTTGCGTAGTCGTCTCCGCGTTATATTCTCTTCTTTCGCTATGACCGATCAGACAGTAGGGAATTTGCATCGACGAAAGCATGGCGGCTGAAACCTCTCCGGTATAAGCACCGCTTTTTAGGTGATGGCAATTTTGTGCCGCCAGGGCATACCACTGATGCCCCTTTACTAGTGCCGAAACAGAGGATAGGTACGGAAAGGGCACCGATAGGATGACACGACATGGTTCTTGTACAGCTTTTGTAGCGGTGAGCAGCGCATTGACCAACTCCATTCCTTCTTGAAAGGTCAAATTCATTTTCCAATTGGCAGCAGCGATCTTTTTTCTCATAGGTATATCAATATTTTTTATAGACAGACTTGATCAAACTTACTTCGTAGGCAGAAAGAGCGCTTCCCTTCAGTAGCTTCCACCGGCCGATAGCCTGCACCAATTCGGGCAACCGGTAGCGAGAAAGACCTTCTTGTCCCCAGGCAAAACAAGGAATATAGCGAGGAGTAAGGCCTTGCCCCATCACATTAGAGCCTACACCGATCACGGTACCTGAACTAATAGACGTATTGATAGCCGTCTGGGAATAATCCCCCATCATCACACCACATTTTTGGCCAACTTCTTTTTCTCCATCGGGGGTCCATACCCGAACAGGCCCGGCATTGATCTTTATGTTCGAATTAGTAGTACCTGCCCCCAGATTACACCAAGCCCCTATTACAGCATCCCCCAAATAACCATCATGAGCCTTGTTACTATACCCCATCAAAACGCTGTGCTTGATCTCTCCACCCACGGTACAAGCAGGACCGATCGTGGTGGCTCCATACAAACGAGCCCCCATCTTTACGCAAGCGCCCTCTCCAATAGAAACAGGCCCCCTGATCAGGGTTCCCTCCATCAATTCAGCGCCCTTTCCAATGTAGACCGACCCCTGGGTCGTGTTGATCGTAGCAAAATGCAAGGCGGCTCCTTTTTCTATAAAAAGCTTTCCAGTGCCGATCACCCGGCATCCCTTGGGAACGGCAGCCGATCTTCTGCCCTTAGTCAATAGCGTAAAATCTGCTTGTAGAGACCAGGCATTATGTCGAAGAATATCCCAAGAATAAACAATAGATCGTACTTCGTCTTTATAAGAGACACTACGATCCATCTTGATCTTATGCGCACCGATCACCTGCTTTTGGGATACTCTATAGGCAATGGCTGCCCCATTGTGATCGAGCAAACATTCCCCATTCTTCAAGGACTTGATCGCCTTATACAAACTAGGAGTGGGTAATATGTTACCGTGCAATAACCACCAAGTTTCCCCTGCACCAAGCTGATCGAAATCGACATGGCATTCGCTATCCTTGTAATTATTTTGTCGTTTATCGACAGAGGAAAGCCGAAACATCCTCTCCCATTTTTCGCGAATGGTCAGAATGCCGACCCGGAGATCTTGCAGGGAGCGAACCAGCGTAAAGGGAAACAGTAATTCCGGTTGACAGAATTCTTCGGTAAACACGATTCGCTGCTTCGCCATAGAGAAGATAAAATTAAAAAAAACGCCCCGACAAAGCGAGGCGTTTTCAAAGCGTTAGGCCAATTATTTCTTGGCGTATTTCTTTTTGAACTTATCGATACGACCCGCCGTATCGACCAGCATATTCTTACCGGTAAAGAACGGATGAGAAGTATTGGAAATTTCAACTTTGATCAGCGGATACTCGTTGCCATCTTCCCATTTAACGGTTTCCTTGGAGGCAGCTGAAGAGCGGCTTAAAAATGTGTGTCCGTTGCTCATGTCCTTAAAGACCACCATACGGTAGCTTTCGGGATGGATTCCTTTTTTCATAAAACTATGATTTTTAAGGTCTTACGGATTTTGCCGTAAAGATTATTAAATAGTGGACAGCAAAGGTACGATAAGGGGGTTTTCGCTCCAAATCAATCGCGCATATTGACATATTGCAAGGGAAGGCCCAGCGAACTGGTCTTGCACAGTTGAATTACCGCCTGCAGATCGTCGATCTTCTTACCCGTTACGCGCACTAGATCGTCATTGATGACAGCCTGTACCTTTAGCCCGGAGTCCTTGATGGCTTTAACGATCTTTTTGGCGTCTTCCTGGGCCAGTCCGTTCTTTACTTTTACCTCCTTACGCCAGATTTTTCCTTGCTGGCTTCCCTCTTTGGCCGTATCAAATGCTTCGGGGGCAATGCCCTGCTTGTGGGCGCGGTTGATGAGGACATCGAGCAGTTGACGCATCTTCATATCGTCATCGGTCTCGAGCTTAAGCTGAAAGGTCTTTTTATCTAATTCGATCAAGATGTGCGACCCTTTAAAGTCGAACCGATTGGTGATCTCCCGTTGTGTTACATTCACAGCATTATCGAGCGCCTGGGTATCTACTTTACTGACGATATCGAACGATGGCATGGGCAATGAATTTGTGCAAAGATAGACCCTAAAAACGCAAAAAACCGACGAGGGCTTATTAACTTGCAGCAATGCATACGCGCTTTATCGATTACCGGTCGGATACTGTAACAAAGCCCACCCCCGCCATGCGAGAGGCCATGTCGGCCGCCGCAGTGGGAGATGATGTATTTGGCGAGGATCCTTCGATCAATCAACTGGAAGAAAAATGTGCCCGCCTCTTTGGAATGGAGGCAGCCGTATTTTGTCCTTCCGGTACGATGACGAACCAGATCGCCATTAAATGCCATACCCAACCGGGAGACGAGGTGATCTGCGAAGAAAATTCTCATATCTATCAATATGAAGGAGGAGGGATCGCCTTTAATGCAGGTGCTTCGGTAAAATTACTAGCCGGAGATCGCGGGCGTATCCATGCTCGCCAAGTGGCGGACGCCATTCAGCCCGACGATGTGCACCGTCCTATTAGTCGACTGGTCTCCCTCGAAAATACCAGCAATCGTGGGGGCGGTTGTTGCTATGACTTTAATGAGATCGTAGCAATCAAAACAGTGTGCCAAGAAAAAGGACTGGCCCTTCATCTCGATGGAGCCAGGGTATGGAACGCTATAATAGCCCAGAACGAAAACTACCTGCTTTATGGAAGCACGTTCGATAGTATCTCCGTTTGCCTTAGCAAGAGCCTGGGATGTCCTGTCGGGAGCTTACTGCTGGGCCGTGGCTCCTTTATCAAAAAGGCAAGACGTATCCGCAAAGTTTTCGGAGGAGGAATGCGCCAAGCAGGGTCATTGGCGGCGGCGGGCCTCTATGCGCTTGATCACCATATTGATCGATTAAAGCAAGACCATATCCATGCACAACTTTTAGCCGCTTGCATCACTAAGAAGCACTTTGTAAAGATGCTGCTACCTGTAGAGACCAACATCATCATCTTTGAACTACAAGAGGGACTATCCGCCCCCGCTATGGTGGCTTCCTTAAAGGAGAAAGGAATACTGGGCTATGCTATTAGCCCGGTTCGAATTCGTTTGGTGACCCATCTCGACATCAGCGAAAACGACATTCATCAAACCATCGAAGTACTCAACGCATTATAGCACTATGCTAGCCGCCATCAACCCTACTAAGACCAAGGCCTGGAAAAAGCTGAAGCAACACTATGCCCGTCAAAAAAAAATAACCCTGCAAGATTTGTTTGCGGCCGATCCAGATCGTTTTAAGAAGTTTTCGGCCTGTGCCAAAGAGCTCGTGATCGATTACTCAAAAAATCATATTACCGAAGAAACCCTTTCCCTTTTATTACAGTTGGCCCGTGAATGTAAAGTGCCGGAGGCCATCGAACAGCAATTCAGCGGACATCTTATCAACGAGACCGAGCAGCGGGCTGTTCTGCACTCAGCACTTCGAAATTTCTCAAAGACCCCAGTCTATTACCAGGGGCAAGATGTTATGCCTGCCGTAAAGAAGGTACAACAGCAAATGAAAAAATTTTGCGAGGCCATCCATAGTGGTAAAAAGAGGGGCTACACGCAAAAAAAGATAAAGTACATAGTCAATATTGGGATTGGGGGCAGCGATCTGGGCCCATTGATGGTTACCGAAGCACTTCGCCCCTACTGGAAAGAAGGGATCCAAGCCTTTTTTGTATCGAATGTAGATGGTTCGCATATCGCTTCGGTCTTGGAAAAGATCGATCCCGAGCAAACGCTTTTTTTGATCGCTTCTAAAACCTTTACTACACAAGAGACCATGACCAATGCCTTTACGGCCAGGAATTGGTTCTTGAAAAAGGCCAAATACGAGAAGCATATTGCCAAACATTTTGTAGCACTCAGCACGAACGAAAAGGCCGTAAAAGAATTTGGGATCGACCCTGCCAATATGTTCGTGTTTTGGGACTGGGTAGGCGGACGCTACTCACTATGGAGTGCCATAGGACTATCGATCGCGCTCACCATCGGATATGCACCCTTTGAGCAATTATTAAAAGGGGCTCACCAGGTAGATAAAGAATTTAGATCACAGCCGCTAGAGCATAATATTCCCGTTATCATGGCCCTGATCGGTATTTGGTATCGCAACTTTTTTGGGGCCGATACCGAGGCGATCTTACCCTATGATCAATTCCTACACCGCTTTGCAGCCTATTTTCAACAAGGCAATATGGAAAGCAATGGAAAAAGTATTGATCGTAGCGGCAAACCCGTCCGATACGGAACGGGTCCCATTATTTGGGGAGAACCCGGCACCAATGGACAGCATGCCTTTTTTCAGTTGATCCACCAGGGCACGCCCCTGATTCCTTGTGATTTTATCGGAGCCGCCCGCTCCCATCATCCCATTGGAGACCATCATCAAAAATTGATGAGCAATTTTTTTGCCCAAACCGAAGCCTTGCTCCATGGCCAAACTGTAACACAGGTAAAGGCCTCGCTAAAAAAACAAGGACTCTCGGCTGCTCGGATCAAAAAATTACTTCCTTACAAAGTCTTTGCAGGCAACCGCCCCACGAATACCATCTTACTGAAAAAAGTAACCCCTTTTACGCTAGGAGAATTGATCGCCCTCTATGAGCATAAGATCTTTACACAAGGGATCATTTGGAATATCTACAGCTTTGACCAATGGGGTGTGGAATTAGGAAAGGAACTGGCCGGAAAGATCCTCCCTGAACTAAGAGAATCACGCCCTGTAAGCTCCCATGATTCCTCTACCAATGGGCTTATCAACTGCTATAAGGCCATGCGCTAAACGCTGTGCCGACCGATCCGCCAGCTGATGATCATTGCTACCCCCTATTCATTTTTCCCTCTTTTTTACGAACCCACTATCTGATACATAAAAAAAGTCCCCGGAGTTTCCGGGGACTTTTTGGTAGGAAGATCCAAGGTCGATTACTGAACCAGTACCAGACCTGATACGATCTTACCGCTATACTCGTGTGCTACTTTAACTACGTAAGTACCGCGCGCTGCACCACTGAGGTCTACATCCATACGGAGGTAAGGAGCGGTGCTGTAGCTAAGGTCAAAGGTCTTTGTAGCGACCAGCTGACCCAGCGGATTGTAGATAGAGATGATACGCTTTTCATTGGCATCTCCGGCATGATAGTAGCGAACCTGGAAGACACCTGTGGTTGGATTAGGATAGATGAAGAGCTTATCAGAAGCCTCGCCGGTAATGGCAAGTGCATTTGATCTGTTGATACAACCATTCACGTCGCGTACGGTAGCCTGGTAAGTACCCAGTCCATCGATATTGACAAGCTGTGTGGCGGTGGCACCTGCAATGGACGAACCATTCAGAGACCATGACCAAGCTGCAGCAGCCGGTGAGCTGGTACCACTAACCGTAACGGTTCTGCCAGGTACCAAACCAGTAAGCGGAGCAGAAATAGTTACAGAAGGCAGCGGATTAACTGTTAAGATAGCAGTATTGGATACAGCGACAGGGCAACCACCCGACTGTGCCAGCAGGCGATAACGCATACCGGACATAGAAGCCGTCGTGGTGGGCACGGACAACGTCAGTCCTCTGGCGCCACTGATACTGGTCCAGTTAACACCACCATCGGCACTTTGCTGCCATTGGTAAATGGCGGCGGCATTTCCAGCAGGAATGGCCGCATGCGTACCGGCAATGGTGAATCCTCCACCCACACAAGCGGCTGCTGTTGCAGGCACGGCCAAGGTAGTGATAGGCTGGCCTACGCTTACAAGTACTTGAGCAGGGGCAGATGTGCAGGGAGAAACAGTAGAGTTAAAGAATACAGAATAGGTTGTATTCACACTTGGCCTGACATAAATAGTGTCTTCGCGAGTACCATTGTATGGGATCGTACCGGCTGCATCGAGGAACATGGTTCCAGCTGCAGCAGGCGTTGCAGTCCATACACCTTCTCCGTAGCTAGGTACAACATAGGTTACATCCAGTGACCAAGCGGTCAAGGTTCCAATATCACCTGTGTATTTATCGCGGAGTCCCAGCGTGTATACGCCATTGGGTGCACCATAAAGAGCAGACCAACTAGTGGTTGTAGGAACAAGTGAGGCAGGACCAGCGCCAGCCCCTGTACCCAGGTCAGCTCTGAACACTCCGGTAAAGGTCGTGCCGGCTGAGATAGCAGAAGAAAGGGCGTTAACCCCTACGGAGCTGATGACAGTGTTGACCATTCCCTGACCAGGACCAAAGCCAGTACCCGTAATCTCGTTATCAAGATTGATGATCTGACCATTTGGAGTTCTCAATACCACAACCAGGTCTCCAGGCCATGTATGAGCAGGAACACTAAAACGAACAGCTAAACCAATTGAAGCAGCCGCTGCAGGCAATCCACTGACAGTGATATTACTAGTAGCCCCCGCTGCGTTGGCGTCAGGAATTGCTTTGGGCACATCCGTAGAAGTAAAGGTGGCCGTTGCAGGCGCTGAAGTAGACGCAAAATTGGTGATATTCAAACGCTGGATGGTACCGGCACAGATACTGGCCGAGGCAGGACTAACCACTGTCTGAATTGGATTAACCGTAAGGGTAGTGCTATTGCTGGGGTTTGCACCAGTACAAGCACCTCTCAAAATAGCTCTGATCTCGTAACCACTCCAAGTGGTAGGCACATTGGTCAATGTTACGGTAGCAGTAGTAGCACCGCTAACGATACCCCCATTGGGAAGCTCTTGCCAGATAGCAGAAGGACCCGTGCGGAATTGCCATGTATAAGTAGGATTTGAGCCGCTTCCCGCCACGGTAAAGGTGGCATTACCACCACAAGTGATAGTCGAAGGAGCAGGATGCGTTGTAAATGTACCTTGAATACAAGGAGCGATTGTTACATTATAATCTTCTGCCTCTCCAAAGCTGCTGGAAGAAGTTCCGCAAGCTTGTGTAGCAGTAAGAGCAGCATCATTTCCACCTCTAACGCGCATTCTGGTGGTACCCAGGGTCGCCGTAGAAGGAACGGTAATGGCCATCACAGCCGTACCATTGGCACCGGCACTACCTGCAGTAGCACCAGCCGCCTCTCCGGCATCGTTAAAGTCGCCGTCTTGATTCCAATCGAACCAAACACGGGCATGTTGATTGGGGTCAGCCCCCATGGTCACATTGACAGTGTAGCTACCGCCAGCGATCAAAGTCGGAGCTGCCACGGTGCTGTAATAAGTAAATGGAGGAGTGGAACATGCAGATGTATTATTCAGTGTGGTTCCGGGGATGGTTACATTAGTAATGGCATCACCAAGTGCACAGCCGAAAGAATAAGTAGGCGTACAATAACAAGCAGATGTGGGTGCCATCGGTACCAGTAACGCATTGGACGTTCCTGTATTACCGGAGCAAGTTACCCGACAGCGGTAGTATGTTGCCGTAGTTTGACTTCTGGTGAGACCCGTACCCGTTGCACCGCTGATATCAGTCCAAGTTGTACCATCGGCAGAGGACTGCCACTGATATGTTACCCCAGTACCAGAGGTTGTATTTTGAAGAGAAAGAGCAAAGTTTACACCGGGACAAACTGAGGCAGCAGAAGAAATGGTGTTTCCTGGCGCAGGCGTACCTGAACATCCCGAAGTAGCATAGTCAATAATAAAAGGCATGGCCTGTGGAGTCGTACCATCTAACAATGCAGCCCATGCTCCTGAAGAAACAGTTCGTTGTAAAGCATTAGCGCCGGTAGCTCCGGCCGCCCCTACAATTGTAACGGGAGGTGAGAAGTTACTAGCTAGTGCCGTACCAACGGCCCACTCTATCCAGTAAGTACCAGGGGCGAGGGTCACGTTCACATTGGCCTCAATACGGAATACCTGTCTGGTAGTACCAGCAGTGGCATTAAAAATTCTATACATAGAAGCAGAGCTACTTGCCGCAAAGCGGTTGGTAGTTCTATCCCCAAAGATGGGGGTTGGGCTTCCTACAGATGGGTTTGTGTTGTAGATAGCAACCCTTACATCATCAAAAGGAGAAGTTGTACCAGCAAAACCAGTGGAGTACGCAAAGAAAGTAATTTTGGTCAGGCCCCAAGAAGGACCGGCGGGAACGGTAAAGTCATCGGCAACTGAATTACCGGTAATATTGGCGGTATACCCAGCGATAGTGTTAGCGCCCTGCACCTCGCTCCAGGTAAACCCAGTTGGAGCAGCAGTACCATTACTGGTAGTTGCACCGGTAGAAAGTGGCCCGTTGGTGTATTGCTGAGCCACAGCAGTCGTTCCGATCAAGATCAAAAGACAAAAAGCAAGCAGTGGCCTCAAGAACAAAACCTCAACTTGCTTAAGCGTAAAGTTTGGTTGCATAGTTACAGTTTTAAAATTGTTAGTGCGCTACTAATCAAGAGTATGCACATTTCAAGTTGAAAGATATATGAAATTTTTGATTATTCTTAACAAATAAGGAAAACCCTTCCCAATAGATGCATTAATTACTGATAATCATAAGATTACAATTACCACTTATCGACCTCCTCGCCTTGCCCGGAGGG
>VHAT01000002.1 GCA_016872195.1 Sphingomonadales bacterium
CGGGGTAGGGAAGGGTGGGAAAGAACCGGGTGAGCGAATCAGTAAGGGCTAATTTTTTTTCTTGCACCAAGGTTAAGATGGCAATGGCCGTAAAGGGTTTGGTAGAGGAGGCAATATGCAAGGAACTGGAAGAGGTGAGCGGCTTTGTTCGGCCTGGATAATTCTCGTACCCTTGATAATGTTCAAATAAAATGGTGCCGCCCTTGGCTACCAAGATCCCCCCGCTGAAACCAAGTGAAGGGCGAAGCAGGGTGCTATCAAAATAATGCTGTAAGATCGCATTGTACCCCTTCTTTTTCTCCTCGCTGATGGCTAAGGGTTGTGGAGCCGTGTAGGGTTTAGCAGACGAATCGTCTTTTAAAAGCCCGCAGGAAAAACTAACACTCAGTAGTAAGAGTATTATTAAAAACTTGGTTACAAAAAGTTGATTTTTCAAGTGGTGCAAATATAGGGTTCCATGCATTTAAAAGTATATTTGAGGTATGCAACGCAGTCAGGTTACCAGCTACCCAAAAGATAAGATCAAGATCCTTTTTTTAGAGAATGTCAGCGATGCCGCGGTAAAGAAGTTTCGTTCTCATGGTTATACTCAAGTCGAGAAGATCAATCGCGCGCTCAATGAGTCTCAATTGATCGATGCGATCCGGGATGTTCATATTTTGGGAATTCGCTCTAAAACGACCATTACCGATTCGGTATTGGCGGCGGCCAAAAAACTTCAAGCCATTGGATGCTTTTGTATCGGGGTTAACCAGATCGATCTTCGAGCGGCTACACAGCGGGGCGTAGCGGTCTTTAATGCGCCTTACTCCAATACGCGTTCCGTCGCTGAACTGGTCATTGGCGCGTCGATCATGCTACTGCGGGGCATTCCCGAAAAAAACAATGCGGCGCATAAAGGCATCTGGCAAAAAGAGGCCAAGGGGAGTCGCGAAATGCGAGGAAAGACCATGGGAATTGTGGGCTACGGCAATATCGGAAGCCAAGTGAGTGTAATGGCCGAGTCTTTAGGCATGCGGGTTCTATTCTTTGATATTGAAAATAAATTGCCACTGGGTAATGCGAGCGCCTGTCGCTCCCTCAAAGAGTTGGTTTCGAAGTCTGATATTATCACCCTTCATGTTCCGGAAACAACGCTGACCCATCAGCTCATCAACAAACAAAGCTTGCGTCAATGCAAAAAAGGGGCCATTTTGATCAACTATGCAAGAGGGCAAGTAGTCGATCTGAAGGCCTTGGAGCAATCGCTGCAGTCGGGGCATATTGCCGGTGCCGCTATAGATGTGTATCCCTGGGAACCTGAGAAGAATGGCGACTTATTCAGCTGCCCGCTCCAAAATCTTCCCAATGTGCTTCTGACGCCCCATATTGGAGGCAGCACCGAGGAGGCACAGCAAAATATCGGAGAGGATGTGAGCGTAAAACTATTTCAGTATCTGGAGACCGGGTTTAGCGACGGCTCTCATACGATACCACCGATTTCATTGCCTTCACAAACGGGAGCCCATCGCATTTTACACATCCATAAAAATGTTCCGGGTGTACTGTCTGCAATCAATTCTGCACTCTCAAGTAATAATATAAATATAATTGGTCAATACTTGAAAACCAACGATTTAATAGGGTACGTAATATTGGATATCGATCATAAAATATCAGCCAAGGCGCTGAGCATATTACGGGATGTGCCCGGGTCTATCAGGGTTCGTATGCTCTACTAGATTCTTTCTTCCTATAATTTATATTATGTTAAGTGGAGTATTGTAAAGAAAAGCCACCCACTATCGGATGGCTTTAAAATCTAGTTTTTAATGGAGTCGTACCGATCGTTCCACTTCTTCTCTTCTGCGGCCCACTTGGCTTGTTCGGTCGGATTCTTGGCCTTGCCTGCCATGGCCTTTTTGAATGCAAAGATATCAGCGAGATAACTGGCCGCCTTTTTATATTGTTGCTTATCGCGGGTATCTAACTCGCCTTTTGACGCTAAAATAGCTACAGCGGCTTCATAAGGCTCTCTAGCCCCTTCTAAGGTTTCCCCATATTGTTTGTCCAGGGCATCTCTTTTTGCAATATCTTCTTTAGAGGCCATTGTTCCGGGTTTAGTTCTGGCCTTCATGTCTTGGGCATGCTGGTCTCTCTGTTCGCTCACCACCGCTGCCTTATTAATAAAATGATCGCCGATATACAAATACGGGATCTCGTAACCCGCTCTGGCCTTGGCAGCCCGCGTAAAGGCATTTATCATTTTCTTTTCCAGATCGGCATAATTCGCAGGCAAAACGGCCTCTTGTTCTCTTGGATCAAGGGTGTCGTAAAGAATTTCACCCAGTACCTGATTGGCCTTGAAATTATCCGGATCGGTGGCCAAGAGTTCATCGATGGCTTTTAGCTTTTCTTCGAAGCTATTGGCCAGCCCTACGGCAAAATCTACTTTATCGTAATCGAAATAATCGCTGCTCGGAAAAACCTCTTTTCCGAGGGCCTTGTATCGTTCAAAGGCCTCCATGTCTTTTTTGCCAAAAGAATAGGTGATCAAATAACGATATACGCCCTCAAATCCTTCCCCTCCCACTTTGGCATTGGCCAATTTTTGATAATAGTTCAATGCGTCTTCCTTGAACCCTCCTGCCTCGGCGGTAATTCCGGCCAAGATCAAGACGTTCGTATCAAGGGGCGATGTCAGTAGTTTTAATTTGATAAGGATATCAGAATAATTGATGGCCTTCTTGAGTTTAGTAAGGGCATCATTCCAATTCTTCTTACTGTAGTCATTGTAACCCGCTGTATAAAAATTGGAGTAAAGGTTAACGGCTCCATTTTGGTACATGGACTCGCTTAACAGGGCCATACTCGGATCCATTTCTTTGAATTTGGAAAAGGCCGCATCGGCATCCCCGATCAACTGATCGGCTTCGGGCGTTCCTTTCTTAGCATCCGTATTGGCGAGTGTCGAATAAATGGTTGATTTTAAGATAAAGGCTTCGGGCTTGGCAGTATACTTCGTATTCCCAAACGCTTTATCTATGTCGGTTTTTGCTTTATCGATCTGGTTGAGCATCACCAGCGTCTTTACAGGATCGTAATTCTGCGCCATCGCGGTGATCGCAGCAAAAAGGGCAGCAAGCGATAAAATATAGGTTTTCATGTTTCTGGGTTGATATTTGTACTAGTTAAGTTACTCTTTTTTTTACTCGTCCTATTCGGGCGTTTGATCGGCGCCTTCTTGCAACGTAGCATCTCCACCGTCCGTTGATGGGGGGACCTCTTCTACGGATTCTTCGGGCTGTTGATCGTCCAAGTTGGTGATGGCAGCAATATCATCTCCCTCATCGATCTTGATCAGCTTTACGCCTTGGGTAGCCCTGCCTTGTTCACTGATACCGCTAACAGGCATGCGGATGGTAACCCCACTCTTACACGTGATCATGATATCTTCGGAAGGTGCCACATCGAGTATGCCAACGAGTGATCCGGTCTTTTCGGTCACATTGATCGTCTTGACGCCCTTGCCACCCCTGTTGGTAAAGCGATATTCATCAACAGCAGTACGTTTGCCATACCCCTTTTCGCTAACCACTAACACGGTGCGTTCAATTTCTGCGCCCGGATGGACACAGATCATTCCCACCACTTCGTCATCCTGCTCATCTACTTCGATACCTGCTACCCCTATGGCACCCCTACCGGTGGCGCGAACTTTTTCTTCGGAGAAACGAATGGCCCTTCCACTTTTTACGGCCATCATGATCTCGCTATTACCGTTGGTTAACCGAGCCATTAGTAATTCATCTCCTTCGACGATCGTTATTGCGTTGACGCCGGTTTGACGAGGGCGACTAAAATCTTCGAGCGCGGTCTTTTTGATAATACCTTTTTTAGTACAAAGCACAATATTGTGTGCATTCACGAAGTTCTCGTCCTTCAGGTCCTTTACATCAAGAATAGCGCGAACCTTATCGTCGGGTGGAAGCTGCATCAAATTCTGAATGGCCCTTCCTTTTGAGGTTTTCTCTCCTTCGGGGATCTCATATACATTGAGCCAGTACACCCTACCCTTTTCGGTAAAGAAAAGCATGGTATGATGGGTTGAGGCTACGAACAAGTGCTCGATATAATCCTCGTCCCTGGTCTTACCACCGATAACACCACGTCCCCCGCGGCGTTGAGAGCGGTACTCATCGGCAGGAGTTCTTTTAATATAGCCCAAATGAGAGATCGTGATCACGACGTCCTCTTCTTTGATAAGGTCTTTGATCTTTACCTCATCGTCCAAGTAAGTGATCTCCGTTTTTCTGGCATCACCGTATTTTGTCTTGATCTCTATCAATTCATTTTTAATGACCTCAAAACGCTTTGACTCATTGGCCAATAAATCTTGCAGCGAGGCGATCAGGGTCATTAACTCATCGTACTCTTCTCGGATCTTGTCACGCTCCATACCGGTGAGGCGCTGCAGACGGAGTTCCAAAATAGCTTTGGCCTGTACCTCGTCGAGCCCCCAACCAGCATTGATCAAATTGTCCTTGGCTTGTTCGGGATTAACGGATTGACGGATCAGGGCGATCACCTCATCAAGATGATCCAGCGCGATCAGATAACCCTTGAGAATATGAGCTCTCTTTTGTGCTTCTTTTAATTCGAACTGGGTTCTGCGCACGACCACTTCGTGTCGAAATTCAACGAACTCTTGTACCAGTTGCTTGAGCGAAAGAGTACGGGGGCGTCCTTTTACAATGGCCACATTATTGATCCCGTACGATGTTTGAAGATCGGTATGCTTAAAGAGTTGATTGATGATCACATTGGCAATAGCATCTTTTCTGATGTCTATTACAATACGCGTCCCCTCTTTTTGATTCGATTCATTATTTACGTGGGTAATCCCCTCAATGGTCTTCTCGTTGACCAACTCTCCAATACGATTGGTGAGGGCATCTCGGTTAACCTGATAGGGGACCTCAGTTATGATAAGTTGCTCACGCCCGCCCGCTTTGGTCTCGACATTTACTTTGCCTCGTACCACTACCCTGCCTCTCCCAAAATGCATGGCAGCCTTAACCCCTTCCATACCGTATATAATTCCACCGGTAGGAAAATCGGGGGCTTTAATATGCTGCATTAACTCATCGATAGTGATCTCCCGATTATCGATATAGGCTACACAACCGTCGATCACCTCGCTCAGATTATGGGGCATCATATTGGTGGCCATTCCCACCGCAATTCCGCTAGAACCATTGATCAGTAACTGAGGAATACGGGTAGGTAAAACAGAGGGTTCTGTTTCGGAGTCGTCGAAATTAAGTTGAAAGTCTACGGTTTCTTTTTCGATATCATCGAGCATATGCTCGGAGAGCTTTTGAAGACGAGCCTCTGTGTAACGCATGGCAGCTGGGCCGTCCCCATCCTGGTTTCCGAAATTTCCTTGACCATCGACCAAGGTGTAGCGCATACTCCATTCCTGGGCCATACGCACCATGGCATCATAGACCGAGGAATCGCCGTGGGGGTGATATTTACCCAAGACCTCTCCCACAATACGAGCCGACTTTTTATAGGCTTTATTATGATTGAGTCCTAATTCGTTCATCGCAAACAGCACCCTGCGGTGCACGGGCTTCAAGCCATCTCGCACGTCAGGAAGGGCTCTTCCGACAATGACCGACATGGAGTAGTCGATGTATGCGGTCTTCATTTGTTCTTCGATCTGCACAGGAGTGACCCTGTTAAAATCGTTCGTTGCTAGCGGGTTCAGCTGTTCGTCCATGTTCGTAAAACCCCCATTTTTAGGGGTCTGCAAATCTAATTTTTTTAGGGCTGATTTCCTTGTAAAACGGTGCTTTTTTGGCTGTATTTTATCCACCCTTGTTAATTAAAAAAAAGGGGATATTTGCCCTATGAAAACCATCCTTTTATTTGGGGCCGGAAAGTCCGCTTCGGTGCTGATCACCTACCTGCTTCGCCAAGCCCCTCTACAGGGTTTTCAACTGAAAGTCGTTGATAGTGATCTGTCGCTTGCTCAATCCAAATTAAACGGATCTCCCCACGGGACCGCCCTGGGTTTCGACAGTACCCATAGCCAGTTACGTATGGCAGAAATTGAGCAAGCCGATCTGGTTATTTCTCTACTGCCCCCAGCCTTGCACCAGCTTGTTGCCATGGATTGCTTGCAATTGCACAAGAACCTGCTGACGGCTTCGTATGTGAGTGAAGAGCTGAAAAAACTTGATACTGAATTAAAATCAAACGATCTTCTCTTTTTATGCGAGATGGGACTTGACCCCGGTATCGATCATATGAGCGCCATGGCCCTATTTGCCTCCATTCATCAGCAAGGAGGTACCATTCATTCTTTTGTATCTCATTGTGGCGGTCTGGTATCGTCAAGCTCCGATAATAACCCCTGGCATTATAAGATCAGTTGGAATCCTCGTAATGTGGTAACGGCCGGGCAAGCGGGTGCTCAGTTTTTATTGAATGGCAAAAAGGTAGCGCTTTTAGGAGAGGAAGTATTCGCACAAGAAAATGCAGTCGCTGTAGACAAGGTGGGAACCTATGGTTGGTACCCCAACCGCGATTCGCTATCTTATTTGTCTCTTTATGAGCTGAAGAACCTGAACACCTTTATACGAACCACGCTTCGCCATCCTGATTTTATTAAGGGCTGGAATAAACTCATTCGTCTTTCCCTTACAAAGGATACCCCCGCTTATCAATTGCGAGAAGCGACCTTGGGAAAGGGCTTTGCTCATCATTTTGAAAGACACCATCTACAAGATCTTGTATCACGCTACAGAAAAGAAGACCCCATTTTTGATCAGCAACTGCATTTTTTGGGAGTGGATGGCGATACCACCCCCTTGTCCGGCGATCAGTTTACCCCGGCTCAATTATTGCAAGAGTCGCTGGAAAGAAAATTAGTATTAGAAAAAGGCGATCGCGATATGATCATCATGCTACACGAGATCGGATATACCGTATTGGGGCAACGTAGAAAATTGAATAGCCAGCTTGTAGTCGAAGGAGAAAACAGCATCCGTACAGCCATGGCGAAAACAGTAGGTCTTCCCTTAGCGATGGCGGCCATTTTGGTGCTGCAAAACAAGATCAGCTTACGTGGCGTACAAATTCCAACACATAAGGAGATCTATGAACCTGTTTTGGCGGAATTGGAAAAAGAAGGGATCGTTTTTACCGAATCGGATGGCCCCGCTACAAATTAGTGACCGGCCAGCTCCATTACGAGTTGCCATTCTTTTTCGGTAACGGGTTGTACCGACAATCGTGCCAGTCTGATCAAGGCCATATTGGAAAGACGTTTATCTGCTTTGATCTGGGCCAGTGAAACTGGGTTTTTTAAGGTCAGAACGGGCTTTATATCTACCGATACCCAGGCCGCTTCAGGGGTAGTAGGATCCTGATAGGCCTCTTTTACGATCTCGGCAATACCAACGATCTCTACGCCCTCATTGGAATGATAAAAGAAGGCCCTGTCGCCTTTTTTCATAGCCCGTAAATTGTTCCGGGCAGCATAGTTTCGTACCCCATCCCAAAAGGTTCTCTTATCCTTGAGCAGTTGTTCCCAAGAATATTTAAAGGGTTCGGATTTCATTAACCAATAGGCCATACGAGTATTATTACCATCCCGTTGCCAATACATCGGCAAGATGCAGGGTTGTCAGGGGATATCCCTTTTGATTGATATACCCTTGCTGATGCATCAGACAAGAAAGATCAGTAGAGATAATATAGCGAGCCCCTGTGGCAAGTGCATTCTCCACTTTTTGCTCCCCCATGGCCACGGAAATATTATCATATTTAACAGCGAAGGTGCCACCAAATCCACAGCAGGTTTCGGCATCGGCCATCTCTACAACGGATAAGCCCTTTACCTTCGACAATAGCTGCCGGGGCTCTTGCCGAATCTTGCATTCGCGCAGCGCAGCGCAGGAATCGTGGTAGGTGGCTGTTGCGTTAAGCTGTGCACCGAATTCATCCTTCTTAAGAACGTTGACCAAAAAAGCTGAAAACTCATATGTACGTTGCCTTAGATCTTGCACCTCGTGATGTAAGGATGAATTATCAAAAAGGCGACTGTAATAATTCTTGACAAAACCGGCACAGCTGGCACTAGGGGCTACGATAGGGTCCGTTCCCTGAAAGTCCTTGATGAATTTCTGACAAACCGATTTTGATTCCTCCCAAAAACCTGCATTGAAAGCCGCTTGGCCACAGCAGGTCTGCTTTGTATTATACGAAACGGTACAGCCTGCCTTTTCTAACACCCTGATCATGTTGAAAGCAGTATCAGGGAACAGCTGATCTACAAAACAAGGTATAAAAAGCTGTACGTTCAACGGTGAAACGGTTAATTGGCGGATTGGTACACTCCTAAACGAGCCAGGTATTTCTCGGCATCGTATGACTGCTGGCTGCGAGGATATTTCTCGCGGATCTCTTCATAAAGAGCGATCGCCTCTTTGCTGTCTTGCATAACCTGATCGGCAAAGTAAGCCGCCAGAAAAAGGTAATCGGGCGAATTGACCTCGTCTTTTTCAAAGTGACGGGCCGCTTTTTTATAGGCGTCAAGTGCCTCCTTATTTTTTCCGCTGTCCCCATAGGCATCACCCAATAGCTTATAGGCCCGTGCTTGAACACCCTTAGAAGAGGTGCTGAACTTGCTTAAAAATTCAATAGCCTTGGCCGTGGAGTCCATTTTTAAATAACAACTTCCGGCGTAAAAACAGGCCAGGTTAGCAGCCTTGGTTCCACTATGACGATTGATGATACCTAAAAATCCAAGATTTTGGCCGTCGCCGTTCAACGCCAGACGGACGGAATCATTTCTGAAATATTCTTCGGCCCGAAACATAGCTACGGTCGCTTTCTCTTCGCGAGGCTCTACAAAGAGCGGAATGTATAAAGTAAAGTAGAAGAGAACTCCTAAAAGAATCAGTAGCACCGCCGATCCAACAAGGGCCAGCTTCTTACCATTGGCGGCGATGAACCCACCTGCCGAACCGGAAGTTGACTGCTTAGAAGAGGGACTTGTTTGATTTTTCTTTTCTGACATATCGTTTGAATTTAGGCTATCAATATCAATCTGTAATAAAAGGATAATTAGGGTCCACATAAACGTCTTTGAGCACTTCGTCCTCTGCAGGCCAGGGGCTTTCTTCGGCAAAGGTTACGGATGCGGCTACCATGGTATCTACACGTTGGTTTATACTCTCGATCTCGGACGCTGTGGCGAAATTGTTTTCGTATATCGTCTGTAGCACTTGATGGATGGGATCTTTACCACGATAATCATCTACCTCTTCTTTACTGCGATATTTTTGGGGGTCACTAATGGAGTGCCCCTTGTAACGGTAGGTTTTTATTTCGATCAAGGTAGGCCCCCCTTTTTCGCGTGCCCGGTTAACGGCCCGGCTGATGCCGTTATGTACGGCTTCGGCACTCATACCATCGATCGTATCGGCAGGCATTTCGTAGGCATCGGCCAATTTATAAATGTCGACCACATTAGAAGTACGCTGAATGGACGTACCCATGGCATAATTGTTATTCTCGCAAATAAAGACGACCGGCAGTTTCCAAAGCATGGCCAGGTTAAAGGTCTCATGCAGCATTCCCTGACGGGCGGCTCCATCACCAAAAAAGGTCAGGACCACGTTTTCGCTATTCCGATATTGCTCGGCAAAGGCCAGTCCGGCTCCGGTACCGATCTGGGCACCCACAATACCATGACCACCGTAAAAATTATTTTCCTTGCTGAAAAAGTGCATGCTGCCCCCCTTACCCTTGGCACAACCTGTAGCCTTACCATACAGCTCGGCCATACAACTATTGACCGTTACCCCCTTGGCGATGGCCAATCCATGGTCACGGTAGGCGGTGATAAAGAGGTCCTCGGGACGGGTGGCGGTCATGCAACCGGCGGCAATGGCTTCTTGTCCTACATAGGCATGGAAAAAGCCACGGATCTTACCCTCCATTTTGTACTTCTCCTCCGCCATTAGCTCAAACTGGCGGATCAGCTGCATTAATTCGTACCAGTACAGATAGGTTTCTTTCGAAAATTTCGCTGTCAAGGGTATCAATTTTGAGTCGCAAAAATAAGGGAAAGAGCCCATATTAGGTAAATTGCGCTCCAGCATGTTCCGGTTACAGAAAATCAGCCTTCTACAGTTTAAAAACTACACAAAATTCAGCGTCAATTTTGACCAGCCCATCGTGGGCATATGTGGGGCCAACGGAGTGGGTAAAACCTCTCTACTCGATGCGATCCACTACCTGGGGTTTACCAAAAGCTACTTTCTGCGAAACGATCAGCAACTGGTCCGTACCGGGAGCGAGGGCTTTCGGATAGAGGGCGAAATGAAAAAAGGGCAAGAGACCACGACCCTCACCTGCATCTTGCGAGAAACAGGAAAAAAAGAATTTTTAATGGATGGGGTGGCGTACGAAAAGATGTCTTTGCACATTGGCAAATTCCCGGTAGTGGTGATCGCGCCGGACGATGTAGTTCTCATTACCGGAGAAAGTAAGGAGCGAAGAAGTTTTATCGATCAACTTCTGTCGCAACTAAACCCCGCGTATTTGCAGTCGTTGATCCAGTACAATCGGCTCTTACAGCAGCGTAATGCCTTTCTCAAAGAAATGGCGGTTTCGCCTCGACGTGACCTCTCTTTATTGGAGGTTTATGACGATCAACTTGCATTGCAGGGGCAGTCAATTTTTGATATTCGAACAAAATTTTTACAAGAGTATATACCCCTGGTGGAGTCGGAATATACAACCATAGCGGCCCCACACGATAAGCAAGAAGCAGAGGCGGTTTCGATCGCGTATCAAAGTAATTTGCAGCAAAGCAGCATGCTGAACTTACTTAGGCAAACCCGAGCGGTCGATATCGCCGCCCAACGAACTACCCGGGGTATTCACCGCGATGAATTACTCTTTACCCTGTTAGAGCAACCCTTTAGACTGGTTGCCTCTCAGGGGCAACGAAAAAGTCTCTTATTCGCTCTCAAATTAGCGGCCATGCAGTTGTTAAGAGAGCATAACGGCTTCGCTCCCCTATTACTACTCGATGATGTTTTTGAAAAACTGGACGATAGACGAATTGAGAATTTATTAAAGAGGGTCTGTGAACGGACTGCAAGTCAGATATTTATTACGGACACCAGTGCGCAGCGCTTAGAGAAGCAATTGAGTACCCTTGGCTTACCTTTTCAGCTGGTCACACTATAAAGGATCCGTATCTTTACCAAATGGGACTTTACTCAATGGGCGAAGCACTTCAGGCGTTTTTGAACGAGAGCCGTATCAAGGGCGATGTACAGGCCTTTCAGATAAAAGAAGCTTGGGAATCGATCATGGGAAAGACCGTTGCCCGTTACACCGATACCATCAAGATCTTTGGAGACCGCCTTATCGTATCTACATCGGTCGGCCCGTTAAAAAATGAACTTCGCTTTCAAAAAGAATCGATCATTAAAAGAGTAAATGAGGCCATGGGAGCCGAGATCGTAAAAGAAGTTATCATTCAATAACGCGTTCCCGTACGTAATAACTCTCCGTGGGCGGACTACAGTAATATCAAAGCGAATACTGCATAATTGATGATATCCTGGTAATTGGCATCGATACCCTCACTGATAAGGGTCTTGCCATTATTATCGAGTATTTGACGAATACGTTGCAGCTTCATCAAGATCAGATCGACAAAACTTTCCTGACTCATGCTGCGCCAAGCCTCGCCATAATCGTGATTCTTATCTTGCATCAGCGTCTTGGTCTTTTGGATCTCTTGATCATAGAGCTGTTCAAGTAAGGGTAAGGGCAGGTCTTGCTCCTCATTCTCGAGCAACTGCAATTGCAATAATCCGATCACGGCATAGTTGATGATCCCTTTAAATTCCGCTGCGACCCCCTCTTCGATCTTCTGCTTGCCTTTTTGTTGAATCGTTCGTACACGTTGCGCCTTGATGAAAATTTGGTCGACGATCGAGATGGTGCGCAGAACACGCCAGGCCGTACCATAGTCAGTCGCTTTTTTCAAAAAGATATCCTTACACGCCTGTATTGTTTTGTCGTATTGCTGAGATGTTGTAACCATATCGAAAACTGCTTTCTTACCTTTGCCCCAAAAGTAACAAACGGAATTGAATGTTTACGCTTCGCAATAAGGAACGTACTCTCTGTGTTGATAAGCCCTTGGTGATGGGGATCCTCAATAGCACCCCCGATTCTTTTTACAAGGGCAGTCGATTTATGCAAACCGAACAGCTGGTGCGACAAGCAGCGCATATGCTGGAACAAGGCGCCGCTTTGTTGGATATTGGGGGGCAAAGTACACGTCCAGGAAGCGATCGGGTATCGGCCGAAGAAGAATGGGATCGCATCAAAAATGCTATCCACGAACTGACCAGGCGATTTCCCCAAGCCTTCCTCTCTGTGGACACGTATCATGGCGAGGTAGCCCGCAGAGCCCTGGAGGCAGGTGTTTTTATGATTAATGACATTTCTGCGGGAGAAATGGACCCCTCCATGATCGGTATCGTAGCGGCTGGCCAAGCACCCTTTGTTATTATGCATATGCGTGGTAACCCCACTACAATGCAAGAAAATACCCAGTACCAGCAGGTTACCAACGAGGTAGTACATTATTTACAATCCCGGGTGGCACATTGTGTACAAGCCGGGATTTCGGACATTGTGATTGATCCGGGTATCGGATTTTCCAAAACGATTGATCAAAATTTTCAGCTTCTATCCGAGCTGGAACAATTCTCTGTTATAAAGCGACCCTTATTGCTAGGGGTTTCCAGAAAATCATTTATTTACAAAACGCTGGATATTACTCCGGAGGAGGCTTTGAATGGAAGCACCTTTATGCATGCCATCGGACTGCATAAAGGTGCTCTCCTATTACGCGTTCATGATGTAAAAGAAGCCGTTGAAGCCGTACGGCTCCATGAGAAATTACACTAAACGGCTAACAACTGAGCCCTGCGAAAATAACTCGTTATGGCATTTTAGGCGCAGCGGGAGCAGTGGGCATTACTTCCAAGACAACGAAATCAAATACGAGATGGTCATAAGGTTTGATGGGAGCGCCGGGAGGTGGTGTAGCTCCATATCCAAGCGTCGACGGTATATAGATCTTTGCCGTAGCACCCTTTCTTAAAAAAGGCATTGCCTCATCCATTCCCTTAATCATTTGGCCTATGCCAACAGTAAAGCCCAATGGGGTAACATGTTTAAAAGTGGTATCCGTATTACTGTCAAATACCTTGCCGTCCAATGTAGTACCGGTATAGTTAATCGTAACGTAGTTGCCGGCTTGGATCAATTCGCCGGTGCCAGGGTTTTGTATCTTCAAAAAGGCACCTGCGGGTGTGCGTTGCAACCCGGTTTCTTTTTTGTTGACCAGGGCTGCGAACTCTCTGATCTCACGGACCCCATAAGATGCGATTTCCTTTTGTTCGTCTTTGTTTTTAAGGGTATCATTTGCCAGAATTCCCAAGACTTTGAACTGAGTAATAATCCGATCTCCATTTTTGAATTCGGGCGGAAGTGTACCGGCGGGCATTCTCTTTATGAACGTATCCATCATTTGCGTGGCCATTACGGAATCTCCAATATGCACTGACTTCCATAGCTCAGAGATATCATAAGGCTGAGGTTGGCCGCCGATCAGGATGTAAAGCGGAATTTTATTATCTGTAGAGAAAACGATACTGTCATTGATCTTTTGAGTAAGATGCAATTTGAGGTACTGGCCGTCAGCAGCAGTTACATTACTCTTCCCTTTTCCAGGGTATAATTTGTAAGGCATTCCCCCTGCTGTTTTTTGAAATTCAACTTCATTGCAGGAAGCAAAAGAGAAAGCCAAAGCCAACAAAAGACAGATTGAAAATAAGCGTTGCATATGTTTGTTTTAACGTTTGAGTGATGGTTGAAGAGGCAAAACGGACTTAAAAGTGGCTACCGTGTCGGATAAAGATTGACCACTTCTTCCACCGGCAGCATTATAATGCCCTCCCCCTTCGAAATAAGTACGGGCAAAGGTATTGCAATCGAACTGTCCTTTACTTCGGAAACTCCATTTTCTTTCTTCGTCCCGGTCGATCACAATGGCGGTAAAGCGAATGCCTTGTATGGAATGGGGGTAATTGACCAACCCTTCGGTGTCTCCCGTGCGGATATTGAATTGCACCAGGTCCGATTTGGGGATAGCGATCAATGCCGTATTGTATTCGTAGAAGATCTCCAGCCGATTCAAGAGCACATGTCCGATAAAGCGAAGCCTGTTCTCTAAAAAATTATCATAGAGCCCCTCGTGGACCCTTCCATGATCGAGCCCTCTTTTTTTAAGGTCTGCCACCAAGGTATGTACACCGGCATGGGTAGAAGAAAAACGAAAAGAGCCCGTATCGCCCACCACCCCGGCGTAGATACAAGAAGCCATGGCCTGGTCGATCAAATCGGCATCACCAGCACCGACTATGAAATCGTAGATCATCTCACAGGTGGAACTCTTGTTTGTATCACTTACCCCAAAGTCAAAAGAGGCCTCATCAGGCTCTTGGTGATGATCGATGAGCACTTTTGTGCAGGCCAACGATGCTAAAGGGCTGGTCATCGATTTGGTGCGATAAAAAATATTGAAATCGAGACAGAAAAGCATATCGGCCTCCGACAGCAACTGGTTGGCCTTTGGCTGCTGTTGCTCGTAGTTGATGACCTCAGCGGTGCCAGGCATCCAATTCACAAAATCGGCCCAATTGGTGGGAGAAATAACCGTTACGTGGTGCCCTCTCTTACGCAAATAATGCCCCAGTGCCAACGAAGAGCCCATTGCATCGGCATCGGGCTTTTGGTGAGTGGTAATAACCAGTTTTTTAGGCTGATGCAGGAGCGGATAGAGTTCTACAATAGGTTTCATACTGCCAGTAGCGAAGGTATGGAATAAAGACCGTAACTTCGCGGCGCAAAACCATCATTACTATGAGCAATAGAACCTTTACCATGATCAAGCCCGACGCGTTCCGCAACGGACACAGCGGCGCTATTTTAGACCGTATTATCAAAGAGGGATTCAAGATCAAGGCCTTGAAAATGATCAAACTTTCTGCAGAGAAAGCCGGTGAATTTTATGCCGTTCATAAAGAAAGGCCTTTCTATCAAGAATTGGTAAGCTTCATGAGTAGTGGTCCGATCATTGCCGCTATCCTTGAAAAAGAAAATGCGGTAGAAAGTTTTCGCACCCTTATTGGGGCTACTAACCCCGCGCAGGCGGCCGAGGGCACTATTCGTAAACTATTCGCTACCTCGGTTGGAGAAAATGCGGTTCATGGCAGTGACAGCAACGATAATGCAGCCATCGAGGGAGCTTTCTTTTTTGCTGGATTGGAACAGTATTGAACGGACTAAAACGACCCTTCGCCACTAGCTTAATACCGCAAGGAAATAGGCAGGATCTTCTGTTGTCCCGCCACCACTGTAAAAGAGGACTTGGAGAATGCCGGTGGGCCCATCAAGCCCATGACATTATTTGAAAACCCATAACCTTCTTTTGGAAGACCGATAAAGGTCGTGTTCATTTTTTCATCCCCATTCTCATCATGCAATACAGCGATCGCATATCGGCCAGGTGGTACGGACTCTACTACTTGCATGGCAGTACCGTTCTTTATCGGTAAAGCCATTCGATAATATGCCTTGGCGGGTTGATCGGGGTACCCCTCACCTTCTCTAAAAAGACTGCAGAGGATACGACCTTTACTATTTCGGATCCCGTTGATGGTAACTTGAATTTTTCCATTGATCGCTCTGGGCTGAGCCATGCCAAGGAACTGAAGAAGAAAAAAAGAAAGTATGAATAGTACTTTTTTCATGATCAGTTTTCTACGACGGCTTCTGTGCCGTAAAGTTGATGTTTATATTTTAAAGAAGGAGAACTGATCAACGGCCCTAATCCTAATTGGTCCCACTTTTTGTCAACTGCTGTTATGGTAGCATCATCGGCTACGATTATATTGGGCCAATCGCGTTGAAAATTATCCAGCTCCTTTGTTTTTCTGGTTCCATCGAGTCCGAGGCAACCGGTTGAAGGCGACTCATCGTATCGATACAGGATATGGTCTCTTTTGGGATCCAGGTTATTGCAAAAACGCCAAAGCGCTGTAGGCAGGTCGCATGGATCGACCGTATGCTCTACGTATAAGATCATTTTAATTCCCCTGATTGACTGTTGTGTTGCGAGGGAGGTGTGTAGTGCCCTGATATGACCCGGTCTCTCTTTTTTAACGGAAATGATAAGACAAGGAATATCTTTTTCGATCAGCGAAGCATTGACTGCCTTGATTTCCGGATAGGCGGTGGTCAATGCCTTGACGATCTGTTGGGCATGTAGTGGTCCATTCGCGATTGCGAATTCGTCTTCGATCTCTTCGGGAAACTTAGCCGTTCCGTCAATACACATTTTACCACCAAAGCCGAGTTTACTACAACTGTGATCAAGAACGTCCATGGGTCCAGTCGAAAAAACAATATCCGTTACCGGGTTGAGATGTTTAAAGACATAACGAGTCAGCGCCTCATAATCTTGTATTCGTACCCCTTGATCGGCCAGTACCAAGATCTTATTGAACATCATCTGCCCGGCTCCCCACATGGCATTCATTACTTTTTGGCCTTGACCTGCATACTCTTTATGAATCTGAGCAATAACCAAATTGTGGAAAACGCCTTCGACCGGCATATCCATGTCCAGTATCTCCGGGATCATCGTCATCTTGATCGGCGCCAGAAAAATACGCTCTGTTGCTTTGCCAAGCCAGGCATCTTCTTGCGGTGGTATCCCCACGATGGTGGCAGGATAAACTGCATTTTTGCGATGTGTAATAGCCGTTATGTGAAAACGGGGATACCAATCGGGTAAGGAATAATAACCAGTATGATCACCAAAAGGGCCTTCCCAGATCAACTCGTCCGAAGGATCTACATAGCCCTCTATAATAAAATCGGCATCGGCAGGCACTTCGATGGAGGGTTGTGAGATGCACTTGACCAACTCCACTTTCTTTTTTCGCAAAAACCCGGCTAACATATACTCATCGACATTCTCGGGTAAGGGTGCCGTGGCACTATACGCATAGACAGGATCTCCCCCCAAGGCCACGGCCACGGGCATTTTTTCTCCTCTTTTTTTATACTCGGCAAAATGCTTGGCGCTTACTTTATGTTTATGCCAATGCATGCCGGTTAATGTAGGACCAAAAATCTGCATTCGGTACATGCCCACATTTCGACTTTGAGTATTGGGATCTTTTGTATGAATCACAGGGAGCGTAACAAAGGGGCCCCCATCTTTTGGCCAACAAGTAATGACCGGGATCTTTGTCATATCGGGCTTATCCATGACCACTTCTTGACATGCTCCCCTTCCCTTTTTGACGGCAGGCATCCAGCTGGCAAAAGCACCGATCTTGGGTAACAATTTTAGTTTGTCCAGCATAGATTCCTTGGGCGCGGATAATAACTTGAACAACCCTTCGATCTCGCGAGCGGTCTCATCGAGGTCGTTTACACCCAAAGCAAGACACATTCTTCGCTCACTTCCATAGGCGTTCATCAAAACCGGAAAATCGTACCCTGTATTCTCAAACAGAAGGGCCCTACCTCCTCCCCCTGATTTACTGATCCGATCGGTGATCTCGGCGATCTCTAGATGAGGGTCAACAAAGGTTTTGATCCTAATTAATTCATTGGCCTTTTCGAGGGCGTCGATAAAGGCTTGCTGATCTTTCCAGGCCATAAAATTGAATTAACTGAATAACAAGAAGAGGTATTAAAAGTTTAGATCCACTCCTAGTCCGGCATTGGACGAAACAATTACCCGTCCATTATCGAACTCAATTCCGGTGGCCAAATCTTCGTCCAATAAAAGAGGGCCATCCAGATCGGCATAATCCACAAAAGGAAGTAAATGAGCCAAGGCTGCTGTTCCAACCGAAGATTCATTCATGGAGCCCAACATGATCTTTAGCTTTAAATCCTTCGCCTTTTCTATCATTTGCCGAGCGGGTGTAAGTCCGCTGCATTTGGTCAGTTTGATATTGATCCCATGAAAAAGATCCGCACAGCGCGGCACATCGGATAAGCCTACGCAACTCTCATCGGCGATCAAGGGCAATGGAGATCGCTTATACAAAATGCTCATGCCTTCCCAATCTTCTTTTGCCAACGGCTGTTCAACCAGTTCTACGCCAAGTTCTTCGAGAGCCGGTAATAATTGAAGTGCGGTTTCTAGCGACCAAGCCGCATTGGCATCGACCCGTAGCGTTGACTGGGTATTGGCGCGTATTGCCTTGAGCCTCGTTAGATCATCGACTGTCCCTACTTTGATCTTGTAGATCGGCCAGGGTTTGGCAAGCATCTTTTCGAGCATTTTTTCCTGGCTGTCAATTCCGATCGTATAATCGGTCAAGGGAGCTGTACCGGTTGGACCGTTGAATAATTTTTGCAGCGAGACCCCTCGCATTTTACCAAACAAATCCCATCCCGCCATATCAAGTGCACAAACCAAGAAGGGATTCTGCGGAAAAAGATGATGTAAATAATGCCAATAACGCTCGGGGTCTGTAAAGGCAAATTTTTCGACCGCCATTCGCTTTTGTTCCAGGTCGGCGATCATTTGCTCTACAGAAATATTATAATAAGTAATGGCTGGTGCTTCTCCATATCCTGTCCACTTACCCAAGCGTAAGGAAACCAGTAAAGTGGGTTGGTGCGTCTTAGTGCCTTTTGAGATCGTAAAGGGATCCCTGAATTTCAATTGGTGAGCGCTGTAGCGAAGCAGCATGTAAAATTTTATGCAAAGATAAAGTAACTGCTTGTTCAAGCCCGCCCAGCTGCCACGATCATTTCTCTGAGCGTATCATTAAATTCTGTATGGTCGATCAGCGACTCAAGATCAATATGCATTCTATATTGCCAGTAGTGTTTGGGGTTGGCCGGATCATTGATTCGTTCTTCCCTAGGGTCTTGTCTGCGAATCGTCTCACTGATCCCCAAGAGGTCTTGCATTTGGAAAATGCTCCACATGGCTGGTGACTGTAAATGCTGCTGTATAATGGCGCGGTTAATCCAGGCCTCACAGAAGTAGGGCGCCTCGCCCCAATGTTGCAATTCTCGGTTGTAAAAAACAGTGGTTCGCTCCCTGTTCTCTTCCCACCACCCCCTGATGGTGCTCATGTCGTGCGTGGAGGGAGTAACCACCGATAAATACGGAGCCTCTGCCGGATTAAAGAACATTTTTTGGGGATCTTTTGGCATACGCTGTATCTCCAAGCTCAAAATTCCATTCTGCTTCATGACATCCGGTACGCAATGCGGCACCATTCCCAGATCCTCGCCGCAGACCAGCATGTTGGTGGCCGCTTTTAACGTAGGAAGCTTTTGCATGGCCTCGTGATACCAGCATGCATCTTGTCGATAATAGAAATAATCATGATATAATGCGATCAGCGTATCCTGTGTTTTTTTATCCAGATAACGAAACGAGGTGGTCTTGTCCATGGAGATCCTAAAGTGAAATTTAGTATGCTCCGCGCCAGGCTCTTCGAATAAGATCACATTGGCGATCAGCTGCAATAAACCTTCTTTTAGCTTTTGATGTGCCGGGTTCACTTTGGCTGTGTCAAAATAGTGAACGATCTTTTGCTGCGTATCATAGAGAGGAGAGAACTGCAATCGCTGATCAGCGAGTCTCACCAAAAAATGCTCTTTTACCCAAAAATGATCTTCTCCGAACAAGTCTAACAAGATCTCCTCTGTGATAAAGGGTTGACAAAAACGAAGCCGGTCAAATTGTATCCCTCGTTCCCAAAACTCTTCAATGGCAATTGGCAAACAGGGTACGAATCGTCCGAGTAGCCCTTGCACCGCATGGGTGGGAATACTCCATATCCGAAAAAATCCCAAGATATGATCTATGCGAAAAGCATCGAAATAACTGCTCATTTGCTCAAAACGAAGTCGCCACCAGCGAAAATCATCTTGCTGCATGCGAGACCAATTGTAAGTAGGAAATCCCCAATTCTGACCAATGGCCGTAAAATCATCCGGAGGAGCTCCGGCCTGCCAATTCATGTTATACAGGTCAGGGGCCACCCACGCATCTACTGAGTAGCGATAAATCCCAATGGGTATATCTCCCTTAAGAACAACCCCTTTTTGGTGTGCATACTGCACCGCCCTTGACAATTGCAGATGCAGTTGAAATTGGACAAAACAATAAAATCCGATCTCCCCATTTGCCTTTCGCGAACTAAAAAGATCTTGAATCTCTTCTTCTTTATATTCCGCATAGTGAGACCATTGGTCAAACACGCAGGTTCCATAGCGATCTCTACAAGTGCAGAATACCGCATAGGGTTGTAGCCAATGCTTATTTTTTGCAAAGAATAGTTTGTATTCTTCGGAGGCAAAACAGTCGGCCCCCATCTCTTCGTACAGCGAACGCAATGTTTGCAATTTTATACTGATCACCTTCTCGTAATCGACCACCGATAAGGCGTTGAGCTGTTCTTGCAACTTACGTAAGCTCCTAAGTTGTTTAGCGTGCGTTGTTCCTGCCACATCCGCCAGATTGATGTACATGGGATGAAGGGCAAAGGCTGAAATGGCCGCATACGGGTACGAATCGGTCCAGGTGTTGGTCGCGATCGTATCATTGATCGGCAGTAATTGAATCATCCGAATTCCGGTACGGGCAGCCCAATCGGCCAGCAACCGGATATCGGCAAACTCTCCTACGCCGAAACTATTACGACTTCTCAAACTAAAAACAGGAATCGCAACGCCCGTGCCTTTCCAACTGGTATTAGGCAGTCTCGCAAATCCATCATGCATACAGATCAGCCCTTGGATAGAAAGATCTGCGGGTGCGGTCCTGTTAACCCCATCTTCGTAGCGTAAAAAAGTATTGGATAGCAGATCCCATACTCCGTATTTGTATTCAATCGAACTTGCATGAGGCAATGAAAGCTTGACTTCGTACCAGCCATTGGTCTTTTGCATCGGCAATGCCAAAGAGGTAGACCAATTGCCGAGAGCAGGATCACTACCCAGTAAACAAAGCGTCTGACCGGATGAAAGTAAGGGCGCCTTAACCCGAAAGATATGTGTATAGGATAATTCCGTTGCTACTGGCGGAAACTTAGGATTCTTTCGTTTAAAGAGAACCTGACTAAAGGGCGCGGTATAAAAGGCATTTTCAAATTCACCGGCACTATTCCAGGTATCTAGAAAAACCAAGTCCTGATCTTTATCGATGGATACAATACGGTCTTTCTTCCACTCTGCAATTGGCAACCCATCGGGTCCCTTAAGCAAATAATGATATTGGAGCTTCGTTTGTCGTGCCGTAAGAGAAACGGGCACGGATAAGGTCCAACGCTCGCTGTTGGCATACTGCATGCAAAGTGCCGCTTCTGGCTTGTTGTTCCCTAAAGCCGGAAGATTTCCCAGCAGCCAAAGGGTCTGCCCAGGTTGGGTAGAAAAGCGAATATTGAACTGAATCAGTGGCAAGCTCGTTGACGTTAGGGTCGGTTAATGTGTCTGATTAACACATTAACGAAAATAGGCAAAAACTATACGCCATAAGATCAAATGATAAAAAATCTACTTATTACAATGGGGACCAAACAGGGGATAAAGTATTTATGGTGAAAGACTTCTGCATTTGCCCCAACCTTATTATTTTTGTACAAAATTTATCGTAATGGAAGCATCCAAAAAGAATCGGGCCATTTGGTGGGCTGTCTTTTTTGTATCCACGGCTGCGCTGCTCTGGGCCATAGATGCACATTGGGAGTGGTTAACCCTCATCCTTCCCTTTCAGACCACCTCTTTTGTCAAAGCCATGGATATCATGTAAGAATACATTACCGTAACGGCAAGACATTAAAAAACCTCCTTAACAGGAGGTTTTTTCGTATCGATATGTTGGATCGCTTTACTTTACGGAAGCTACCAAATTTTTAAAAGTCTCCGGGTTGTTCATGGCCAAGTCAGCCAAAACTTTACGGTCGAGTTCGATACCCTTTTTCTGTAAACGGTTGATGAATTCAGAATAGGTGATCCCTTCGGCACGAACGGCCGCATTGATACGGGCGATCCAAAGAGAACGATATTCTCTTTTCTTAAGCTTACGACCCACGAACATGTAGGTCATACCCTTTTCGACCACATTCTTGGCAACGGTAAGTACATTCTTACGTTTGCCATAGAAACCCTTGGCTTGTTTTAATATTTTTTTACGGCGGGCCTTGGAAGCCACTGCATTTTTTGAACGAGGCATGGTAATTAAATTAGATGGTTAGATACTAGCGTTTTCTTTTCCTTATTTTAAGCGAAGTAATCGCTTTACAAAATCGACATGAGATTTGGCGACCGTGCCGTCCAAACGCATGTTGCGTTTACGCTTTTTTGATTTTTTGGTAAGGATGTGACGCTTGAAACTCTTTTGATGCATGATCTTTCCTGTGCCAGTCACTTTAAAGCGCTTTTTGGCACTGGAATTGGTCTTTACTTTAGGCATGATACCCAGTATTAAAAATTACACCTTGGAGGCATTCCCCACCGGGGGACCTTTTTCGAACCTCTTTAGGCAATGACCCGTTTTACGGACGGGGTGCAAAGATAAGTGTTTTCAGCATTTTTCAGCTTTGCTTTTAATAATAAAAGAGGGGCCTAAAATTAGGCCCCCTCTTTCTACAAAATAGAAGATAAGACTTCTTAGTCTTTGGGATTCAATGCTTTTTCAATGCGATAACTAAGATCTTGCAAGTGATACTTACTAAGGCGATCTCCATAAAGGGCTTGAGCGGCATTCAATTCGGCCCGTAAAGATTGAAGATGAGCCCGTACGATCGACTTCAGATCTGACTTATCCGAGCTGCCTCCCATCATTGAAATTGAGAGCCCGGGGAAAGAACCGAGTGAAGATCCTGAAGGAGGAGCCAACAAATTAGCCAAGGTATTCACATAAGACTTTTGCAGGTTACGACGATAGACATCGATCGATTTTTTGGTGGCTAACTCTGACCAAATACCAGACTTCAGATCGCCAAGCAATTCTAATGCAGAGTAGGCCTTTGAACCGGCTGTGGCCTCCGCCTCGATCAATTTTGAAAGGTTTCTCGAACCTAATAACCTGTTAAGCATATTGTCTTGAACATTACCAATGATGGTAAGACCAGATTGCCCAGTGCGATCGAAAATTTGCTGGTCAATTAGCCAAGTGGGGGTAGCGAAAAGTTGTTTGTTCAAAAACGCAACGGCTTCTTTTTGTTTGGCCTTACTGACCAATTCATACACAGGTCCATTTTGCTCCTGCGTCTTGGGTGTTTCCATAATGCCCCCTACGAACTTGGCCACGTGACCATTGTAGCGAGAGAATTGCCCAATTACTTCTTGATACATGGTGCGTAGTCCTTCAAAATCCTCATTGGGTTCTTTTGTCCACTTGAGAAGATTGGGAACAATACGCTGTAAATTCTTGATACCGTAGGCACTTCCTTTCATAGGATCGTCACCCACTTGCTCACTTTGTGAACGTGGATCGTCCGGATTGGTCTCAGTGCCGAACCACAAACGGGGATTTTTCAGTTTCTCGATCACCCAGCTATTGAGAGCAGCGGTCTCTTGGTCGGCCGTACTGTATTGAGGAAACAACTTGTACCCCCACTCGATGGCCCAATTATCATAATCTCCAATGCGAGGAAAAAGCCCTACCTCACTAATGCCATCTTCGGGTTGTGCAACGTAGTTAAAACGAGCATAGTCCATAATAGAGGGCGTATGTCCATTGGCCTCTACCCATTGCTTATTGCGAAGGTTTTCGACAGGAACACTTGAACTAGACCCATAGTTGTGACGAAGCCCCAACGTATGACCCACTTCGTGGGAAGAAACAAAACGAATCAGTTGACCCATTAGAGAATCTGGGAACACCATTTGTTGCGCCCGCGCATCGAGGGGACCGCACTGAATCAAATACCAGTTGCGAAGCAGGGCCATAACATTATGGTACCAATTGATATGACTCTCCATGATCTCGCCGCTGCGAGGATCCGAAATGCTGGGGCCACTGGCGTTGGGAATATCGGAGGGTTTGTACACGATGGCAGAGTTACGTGCATCATCTAAACTCCACGTGCTATCCTCTTTAGGAGAAGGGGCACGCTTGGCCATGATCGCATTTTTAAAACCTGCTTTTTCGAAAGCCCCCTTCCAATCATCCACCCCTTGCATCAAATAAGGGATCCATTTCTCCGGGGTAGCTGGATCGATATAAAAAATGATCGGCTTGATCGGTTCCACCAATTCACCTCGCTTGTATTTTTCCATATCCTGTGGACGGGGCTCGAGTCTCCAGCGTTTTACGATAGAGACGGACTTTACTCCCTGTGGATTGGCATCAAAGTCTGTATACCCTACAGCAAAGTAGCCCACACGGGCATCATAGTATCGAGGCTGCATGGGCACCTTGGGTAAAATAACGATAGAGCTGTTGAGCTCCATGGTCATATTGCCACCACCGGGTCCACCAGGTGAGGCATTACCTCTTGAATAGGTTTTGACGGTCTTGATCTCGATATTGATCGGATAAGATCGAACAGAAACAATATAGGATTTGTCAGCTTGTGCAGAGGAAAGACGTAGTGAAGATTTGAGTGATGAATTAAAATGCAATACCTCATTATCACCCGATATAAAATCAGTTATATCCAACACTACCGTAGCAGAATCTTTTCCGAATGCTTTAATATCGAAGGACTGTGCAATGGGCTGAACATTGGAATTGCTTACGGTCGTAAACATCGGTGAGCTGGAATCCTTGGCATACTCCGCGTACGAAATAGTGCGCAAGAAGACCTTATTGTTGGGGCCCTTTTCGAAGCGAACTACATTTTGTCCGATCTGGTCACCTGCATAGCCGAAGAAACTTCCTCCGGAACGAAGTCCGGCAGGAGCTTTTGAAATTCGGTTTACCACCAACATATCACGCAGCATCAACGAATCGTGGATCTCTATAAAGAAGCGATCCTCGACCTTGTGTACCCAAAAAAGTCCTTTAGAACTAACGGCCTTAGCGGTAATCACATCCTTGTAGGCCTTAGGACCGGAGGCAGGGCCACCCGGACCTCTTCTGGTCGAATCAGCAGGTCGGGCAGCAGCATTGTTGGCCCCACCAGGTGCGGGGGGTGCAGGTGGCTGTTGCGCTGCAAGGGTGCTTGCCGCCAACAACATAGAGGCAAAAAAATAAGAGCGTAGCATAATCGATACGGTTTTAGGTAGGTTTTAAGCAGGTTATAAAGAGGAAAAGTGTTACCCCTTCTTTTTCCCTTTGGGGGCAAACATGGCCAGCATTCTGCGGCCTTCCATCTTCGGTAAATTTTCTAATACTCCAATTTCGGCCAATCGTTCGGCGAACTTAAGTAACAACAATTGACCTCGATCCTGAAACTGAATAGCACGACCTTTAAATTGCACATAGGCCTTTACCTTGTTGCCCTCCTTTAGAAACTCGATGGCATGCTTGGCTTTGAAGTCAAAGTCATGGTCATCGGTATTGGGTGTAAAGCGAATTTCTTTTACCTCAGAGACTTTGCTTTTGGCCTTCATCTCTTTTTCTTTCTTCTTCTTATCGTAAAGGAATTTATTATAATCGATGATCTTGCAGACCGGCGGATCAACGTTGGGAGAGATCTCTACCAGGTCCAGACCCTGTTCTTGCGACATGCGAAGCGCATCTTGCAAAGAGTAAATACCTACTTCTACATTGTCGCCAACTAATCTGACTTGAGGGACTCTAATGAGATGATTGATGCGATGTTCGGGCTCTTTGCGAGGAGCGAATCGTCCTCTATTAAAACCGCCTTTGTTAAAACCTCCGGGGCCTCCAGGTCTGGGGCCTCCTGCGCCGGGAGGACGATTGAAACCGCCTCCGGGTCTTTGTGGTAATGCCATTTATTGAATTTAGGTTACTAAAATACGCTATTCTGATTTTCTGCTGATAATTTCTTGAGAGGCCAGGGCAACGAATTCCCCGACAGGTTGGGCCCCCAGATCTCCTTTTCCTTGCCTTCTGACAGCTACTTTTCCTTCTGACATCTCCTTCTCCCCTACGACCAACATGTAAGGGATCTTGAGCAACTCGGTATCCCTGATCTTTTTACCGATCTTTTCGCCCCTGTCATCTGTCTCAGCACGAATGCCGGCCTTTTTTAGCGCTTGTTCCACTTGTTGGGCATAACCCAAGAACTTATCGCTGATCGGAAGTACCCTCACTTGAACCGGAGCCAGCCAAAGGGGAAACTTTCCAGCGTAATGCTCTAGCAAAAAGCCAATAAATCGCTCGTGGGTTCCTAACGGAGCGCGGTGAATAATGAGGGGCGTTTCAGGATGATTTTCTTTGTTGGTATAGGATAACTTGAATTTGATGCCCGAATTAAAATCGACCTGATTAGTAGCCAACGTAAATTCTCTACCAATGGCACTCCAAATTTGAACGTCGATCTTAGGTCCGTAAAATGCAGCCTCGTCTTGCACTTCAACAAAAGGCGTGTTCGTATCGATCAATACTTTTCTGACCATGGCTTCGGTCTCTTGCCAAAGAACCGGCTCATTGACATATTTCTGTCCCAACTTAGCCGGATCGTGCAAGCTGAGTCGCATAACATACTTGTCGATACCAAAGATGGTAAAGTATTTTAAGTACATCTCATTTACAGCCTTGAACTCCTCGAAGAACTGTTCTTTGCTGCAATAGATATGTGCATCGTTCATATGCAAACAGCGCACTCGCATTAAGCCAAATAACTCTCCGCTTTGTTCGTAGCGATAACAGGTTCCGTATTCGGCAATCCGAAAAGGGAGTTCGCGATAACTCTTCGGTTCGGCATCAAAAATTTTATGGTGATGCGGGCAGTTCATGGCCTTTAGATAGTATTTTTCTCCATCCATCTCCATGGGAGGAAACATACTATCGGCGTAATAAGGCAAATGGCCGCTGGTCAAATACATACTTTCCTTTGCGATATGCGGGGTAACTACTCTCTTATAACCGGCTGCGGTCTCAGTCTCCTTTGCCAACCGCTCGAGTTCTTCGATCAGGATCGTGCCATTGGGTAACCACAACGGTAATCCGGGCCCCACATCATCATCCATGGTGTAGATACCCAATTCCTTTCCCAACTTTCTATGGTCGCGTTTCTTGGCTTCCTCAAGCATCAAGAGATAATCGTCGAGTTCTTTTTGCGTTGGAAAACTGATCCCGTAGATACGGGTAAGCATTTTATTTTTTTCGTTACCCTTCCAATAGGCTCCTGCTAAACTGGTAAGCTTGATGGCTTTGATCGGAGCCGTGCTGGGAATATGAGGACCCCGACACAGATCGATAAAAGCCCCTTGCTTATAAAAAGTGATCTCTCCATCGGTGAGTCCCTGCAACAGATCCAATTTGTATTCATCTCCTTTCTCGGAGAAATAACGGATGGCCTCTTGCTTGCTGATCTCAATGCGCTCGAAGGAGCTGTCTTTTTTTGCCAGCTCAGCCATCTTTTTTTCTATCAAGGCCAAGTCTTCTTCGGTAATCTTTCGGTCTCCCAGGTCCATGTCGTAGTAAAACCCTTGTTCGACAGCAGGTCCCACCCAAAATTTTACGCCGGGAAATTGCGCCTCTATGGCCTCTGCCAACAAGTGTGCGGAGGAATGCCAAAAAGTAGATTTTGCATCGGCATCGTTCCAAGTAAGCAATTGCAAAGAGGCATCTTTGTCCAAAGGACGATGCGCATCTTGTACCACCCCGTTTACCGAAGCGGCCAGCACCTTTTTGGCTAAGCCCTCTGAGATAGAGCGAGCGATGGCAAGCGCCGATATTCCTTTTTCGTATTGTCGTATGGCTCCGTCCGGAAATTTTATATTGATCATGCAAATTGCTTTAGGCAAGGCCTGCAAATTTAACAAAATAAGGCCAATTGAAGACCGCACTCAAAAGCTTGTTAAAATTGCTTTGGGCAAGCGGGTATTTTCACGAAAAATGCTCTATTACCCTACATTTGTAAAGTCCGTTATGAACTATCGTAAAATTCTGATCACCCCCCTTTTAGTAGGGCTGACCTTTTGCTCTTTAGGTCAACAACTGACCGGTATATGGAAGGGTTACTTTATTACCAAGGATCGAAGTCACTATAAGATCGAAATTCAAGTTAAAGAAAATAATGGGGAGCTAACCGGTGTTACCTACTCTTATCTCAATACAGAATACTATGGTAAAGCAACCCTGACCGGACATACCGATAACAAGCATCTTTCTATTTCGATACAAGAGATCAAGACCGTCGAGGTCAGGTCGGCGGAGGGTTCCACAAGCTGCTTGATGAACTATTCACTCTCGTATAATCGATCCGGAAAAGAAGAATTCCTGGAAGGGCGTTTTACCAGTCAATACGAAACGAGCGGTGAGAATTTCAAAAAGGGAGGCGATTGCGGAGGGGGAACTGTCTTTTTGCGCAGAGTATCGGTATCCGACTTTTATAATGAGCCTTTCTTGAGTAGCACCCCAGCTTCAAAAAAAGTTTTCTTTAACGAAGTGCCTCCCCCCAAAAATAAACTAACCAATACGGCAACGGCAAGTTCTAGTAAGCCTGTCTCAAAGCCCAATACGAATACCGCACTTAAAAAGCCTGCTGGCAGTAACCCCTCCAATCCTAAACCGATTCAGACGGCCGCCTCCAGCTCCTCGACGGAGCCCGGAACAACGATTGGATCACCTGTGGTGGAGGTCCCCTCGGCCGACCTAACATCGGCCCCGGTTCTTACCCAACCGGCTGCACCCAAAATTGCACCCACCCCGGTCAACAATAACCGTCAGAACGAATTGGTCAAAGAAATAATTGTCACGACCAATCAAGTGAACATCTCTATTTATGACAATGGCGAGATCGATGGAGACACCCTATCTGTTTTTCTAAATGGCAAAGTGGTGCTTTCTCAAAAAAGATTGAGCACAACGCCGCTGCAACTGGGCATTAAATTGGATGAAAGTCGAGACGTACAGGAATTGACATTTGTAGCCGACAACCTGGGGCGGATTCCCCCCAATACAGCCCTGATGATCATAGATACGGGGAAGCAACAACAGCGCTTGCAAGTGCTTTCGACAGATAGAAAAAATGCGGTCTTTCGATTTTTATTTCGACCTACCCCATAATTTTCCTTTTGTTATCTTCGGGACATGTCTCGGATTTTTCTATTTTTTATAGGTTGGAGTGTATTGCTGACTACCCTATCGGCCCAGGACTTGTCTGGTCAATGGAAGGGCAGATTAGTGATGGCTCCCAGCGGCTGCTTTCCGGTATATAACTTAGAGTTTGACCTGCAAATAAGCGATTCTCTGGTAAGAGGCACGGCCTGGCATTTTTCGGATTCTCAGAATTATGTAAAACAAAATATGGAAGGCATCTATCGGTCCGATAGCCAGACCCTTTTTTTACGAGAGACCTCCATTGTAAGCCAGCAGTTGCGATCGGATTGCATCCCCTGTTCTAAAAGCTATAAACTGTCCTACCACAAAGCTTCTGGCGCTTCCAAAACCGATGAACAGATCCGCGGCAGCTGGTTTACTCCGGGTGGTTTGGCCCAAGACGGCAAAACCTCTTGCGAACCGGGAACAGTTGTGCTCAACCGTTTTTCGGTAAAGCCCACGGAACGAAGTTTTCGAACAGCATCACTGCGCAACAAGACCAATGCACTCGTTAAGGAGATAGTCGTGGACAGCGGGCTGGTTCACATAGAATTTTTTGATAACGGCCAGATCGATGGCGATACCATTACGGTCTACGTAAACGATAAGCCCATTGTGTATCGACAAATGCTAAAGACACAACCTGTAACTCTTTCGGTGCTTGTCGACCGTCAAAAAAGCGTGCAGGATGTAGTTATGGTAGGAGAGAACCTGGGCAGCATACCGCCCAACACCGCACTGATGATCGTTACGGCGGGTAAAGAGAGATATCGACTCTATATGACCGCCGACGAAAAGCAAAACGCCCTGGTTCGCTTTATCTATAAAGAAAGATCGGAGTTTCCTTAAAAACTAAAATTCCAGGTGACAGAGGGTAAGATCGGAAAGAGAGAAACCTGCTTGGTCGACACTTTTAGGTCTCCCCCTGTGATGGAACCCTCCTGATCGAAATAAATAAAATAAGGATTAAATCTACTATAGAGATTATAGATACTAAAGACCCATTGACTCTTTACCTTGCGTGAAGTGGACGGAACGGGGGTATAGGTCATAGAGAGATCCAGACGATGATAGGACCGCATTCGATATTGGTTGATGCGGCTGTATTCTTGATTTAGTACCCCATTCATCACATAGAAACGTTCGGGAAGCGAAATAGCATTCCCCGTACCGTACACGAAAACAGCACCCATCTTCCATTTTTTGGTCAACGCATAATTGCCAACAACAGACAGATCGTGTCTGCGGTCGAAACGAGCAGGATATCGTTGCCCCTCATTGAGATCCGGAAATTTTCTCCAGGTCCAAGAAAGAGTATATCCTACCCACCCTGTAAACGATCCCCTCACTTTGTTGATGAACCATTCCGCTCCATAACTCCATCCTTTGCCAAAAACAAATTCCGTTTCGGGATCACTGATCGACGGCGTATAGCCCTCGCGGTACTCGATCTGGTTTTGCATGTCTTTAAAATAGATCTCTACGGAACTTTCTATAGCGTTATCTGCAAAATTCTTAAAAACCCCGGCAGCATACAGCCAGCTGAGTTGCGGCTTTACACGATAGGTGCTGGGCACCCAAAGATCGGTGGGCAATGTAGTGCCCGCATTGGAAACAAGATGAATATATTGTATGTTGCGGCTCACCGAAGCCTTTATGGAAAGATCGGGCTGTATGGTGTAACGGAATGATGCACGAGGCTCTAACCCACCATAACTGACCACCGGTTGAAGAGCTGTGTACACCATGCTATCGAGTTTGTTTCCAAAAACATCTCGTTGGTAACGAGTAAAAGGACCGGTTTGTGTAAACCGACTATAGCGAACACCATAATTGAATTGCCAGCGACTGTCCAATTCCCAATCATCCTGAATGTAAAGAGCTGACTCCAGCGCATATTTAGCCACTTCGTTATTGGGCGCAAATACGACTGAATCTTGTCTACCAGAGGCCACATTGGGAAGAAAACGATGCTGTGTGGTCATCACACCAAATTTCAATTTGTGCCCCGGTAAGGGATAGTAATCAAAATCGGACTTGAGCGACCAGTCCCGGATCCCCGAGTTGAGCCCTACGGAAAAATTATCCTGCCTGGCCGAAAACTGAAATTTATAATTATTAAAGACCGCGGTCGTGTTGGCAAAAAGACGGGGGCCAAAAACGTGATTCCACCGCACCGTTGCCGTGGCATTACCCCAGGGTATGCTGGTGCTGAACGATCGTCGATTATTATTAAAATCAAAAACATCCCTTCCAAAATAGCCGCTGATGAACAGACGATCTTTTTTAGAGAAGCGATGATTGAACTTAGCGTTTAGGTCATAGAAATAATACCCGGAGCCATAAAAACTGCTATTCTTGCTGATAAAAGGGGTTATCAAAGCATCGATGTAGGTCCTTCTTCCTGATACAATAAAAGATGATCTGCCTTTTTCGATAGGTCCTTGCGCGGAAAAACGAGAGGCGATCAGCCCGATTCCTCCATCAAACTGAAATTCCTTTGCATTTCCCTCTTTCATGGAAACATCCAGTACCGAAGAAAGCCTACCTCCATATTGCGCAGGCATTCCGCCCTTGATCAAGGTCAGATTGCGTATGGCATCGCCGTTGAAGATCGAAAAAAATCCAAATAAATGACCTGTGTTGTATACCACGGCATCATCAAGTAAAATAAGGTTCTGATCAGGGCCACCCCCTCGCACATAGAAACCAGCGTTGCCTTCTCCGGCATTACGAACACCGGGCAGTAATTGAATGGTCTTTAAAATGTCTACCTCTCCCATTAGGACCGGTAAGGATTTGATCTGGTTTACCGACAGGTCAATCTTTCCAAGTTGAGCAGCGGTAATATTTCCATCTCTTTTTTTGCTAAAGACGACCACCTCTTGTATGGCGGCAGAGCGCGGCACCATATCGATGTTTTGCGTCTCGTTATTCTTTATGGAAATACTGATCGATTGAACCTGATACGATACATGCGAAAAGGTAAGCAGGTACGAACCCGGCTCCAGGGTCAATGAATAAAATCCGAATTGATTGCTCAAAATACCCTTGGCCTGACCATTGATCTTGACGGATGCGCCCGATATCACTTCACCGGTCAATGAATCTTTGATATAGCCATTGAGGGTAAAACGGTTTTGGGCCATCATAAGGGTACTCCAACAAAGAAGGGCCGTGATCAAGACGATTTTTCGAAACATGACCATTAAACAAAAAATACTGAAAATGGTTGAAAAACGCCGCAGTAGTCTGCGTACCTTTGCGCCCGTTAAACGATGTTGGCAGGATTACAAAATATCAACTTTGAGTTTGGGGCTAGGACCATATTACAGGATGCCACTTGGCATATACAACCCTGTGAACGTATTGGCCTGATCGGTTATAACGGAACGGGTAAATCTACCCTGCTTAAATTATTGGTTGGAGAGTACCAGCCTAGTAAGGGAACGGTAGAAAGAAGTCGCGGCACGACCATTGGCTATCTGCATCAAGACCTGCTCAGCTTCGATACCCATGAAACGATCTTATCCGTTGCCTTAGGTGCTTTTGCTCGTGTATTGGAGTTAGAGAAACTGATCGAAACCCTCGGCGTAGAACTGGAAAAGACAGGAGACGAAAAGATCCTACATCAATATAGCGACTGCCTGCAAGAGATGGACACTCTTGATGGCTACAGTATTCATCATCGTACCGAAGAAGTGCTCCAGGGGCTGGGTTTTAGTAACGAAGATCTGCAACGTCCCTACAAAGAATTCAGTGGAGGTTGGAGGATGCGGGTCTTGTTGGCCAAGATGATCTTACAGCAACCAGACCTGCTCTTACTCGATGAACCGACCAACCACCTGGATCTACCCTCCATTGAATGGCTCGAAAAATACCTGCTACACTATAAGGGTTCAGTCGTCATGGTTAGCCACGATAAGTACTTTTTGAACCGCATGGTCAACAAGATCGTTGAGCTCTATCAACAAGAGTTACATATCTATAGCGGTAATTATGACTTTTACGAGAAAGAAAAGGCTGTCAGGATGGAGTTGCAACAAAAAGCCTTTGAAAATCAGCAAGACTATATTCGTCAACAAGAACGGATCGTAGAGCGGTTTCGCGCCAAGGCCAGCAAGGCTGCCATGGCACAGAGTATTATCAAGAAACTAGATAAGCTAGAACGGATCGATGCTGCCGAATTGATCCGACCCAATATCAAGATCAATTTCAGGGTCGATAAAACGCCCGGAAAAGTGTTGGTAGAACTTAAAGGGATCAATAAATCGTTTGGAAAGAACTGTATTCTCAAAAACGGAGTGGCCGAGATCGAACGAGGCGATAAGATTGCCCTGATCGGAGCCAATGGAAAAGGAAAATCGACCCTTCTACGCATTATCGCAGGAGAAGAACCCTTTGAGGCAGGAGAACGAAAATGGGGGCATAATGTATCTGAAAGTTTTTATGCGCAGCACCAACTTGAATCTCTTCGTCTATCTCATACCATTTTGGAAGAGATGAAAGAATGTGGCAGTCAACTGAACGACCTTGAGTTGCGTGGCTTATTGGGCTGCTTTTTATTTAGCGGAGACGATTCCGACAAAAAGATCAGTGTGCTGAGCGGTGGAGAAAAGGCCAGGGTCGCCTTAGCCAAAGTGATCGTCAGTAAAGCGAATTTTTTATTGCTGGATGAACCAACCAACCACCTCGATCTGCATAGTTGTGAGCTCCTGATCGAAGCCCTCAATAATTACCAGGGGACGATGATGTTGGTTAGCCACGACCGACATTTTATCGCAAAAACCACCAATAAGATCTGGGAGATCGTAGATCAAGAAATCAAGGAATTCAAGGGAGGATATGAAGAATGGGTAGCCTGGAAAGAGCGAATGGCAAAACAAAAAATAGTCAGCACCAACAGCCAGACACCAAGCACCCCTGCTGTAGAGAAAGTAGCAGATTCCACTGTGCGACCCAAAACCCCTCCCGCAACCCAAGCAGGAGCAGTGGATAAAGAAAAGAAAAAAGAACTTCAGAAAGCGCAAAAACGATTTGAGCAAGTAGAAAGATCGCTGGCCGAATGGCAAGAGAAAAAACAACAATTGGAATTGAAATTGAGCGATCCTGGCATCTATTCCAGTAAAGATGTATTTCTGGAGACAGAAGCTGCTTTTACCCAAGCAAATCAACAGATCGATCAGCTAAACAAAGAGTACGAGCAGCTCTTTGAAAAGATCATGAATGCAACGGATACCCCCTAATTGATCTTCGAATTCACTACCGCCAAAATTGCTTTCTCTTTTTCTTGGGCCTCTTGTTCCATTACCATCACTTTCTTCAACAGGGCCGTAACATAAGCCTGATCTTCATAACCCGCGGCATTGATCTTAACATTTAGGCCAGCCCCCCATACCGCACTACGGGCGCAAAGAGCCCCTACCCCTGCATCACTTACAGAATTTGGGTTGCCCTCCTTAGCCATCGCCATGATCAAGTCCATACTCTGCAAAGCAGATTCCATTACCCGAAATGGAACTTCTATCGCAACACGAGTAGACTGTTGAATAGCCGCCTTTCTTATCTGCTTTTCTTCTTCTGTCGCTTTGGGCAAGGCCATCGCCTCCATGATCCCATTAAAGGAAGCTGTGTCGGCATCTACCAAGGCAAGCAGCTCATCTTTACATTCTTGCCCCTTATCGGCCCAATCACTGAATTCTTTCCAGCGATCGTCCCAGCCCTTTTTGTGGGATGATAAATTGGCGACCATCGTACCCAAGGCTGCGCCTAATACCCCTAAATAGGCGGCCACAGACCCCCCTCCGGGGGCCGGAGATTCGCTAGCGGTTTGATTTGAAAAATCAAGCAAACTATTGTATATTAATTTATTATCATCTTTATCTCTTAATAAATATTCAATTATTCTTTTCTCTGGATCAAAGGGGGCTAATTCATCTAAACCAAGGGATCGCACTGCAATTTTGATAAGTTCCTTTTCGGAAACACCGGTGGAGCGGCTCTGTTTTTGCAAAAAATAACGGCCAGCATCGGTCAAGGCCTTTAACGGCACCAATCCTACTAGCTCGCTTCCGGTCACCCGCATGCCCCTTTCAGTGGCCTTTTTACATGCTTCGTCAAAAGCAACATGAATCGGAGTGGTTCTAATATCGGTCAAATTGATGGAGATCTGGGCAATTCCGTACTCCTCAATGTACCAGCCAATGGCTTTTACGGCTTTGAGCGAACCGGGAATATTGATCGTCTTACCATTTTCGACCCTGTTGCGCCCGGCTTCTCTAATGTCAAAGGCGACCGCATTGGCTCTGCGGGTAGAGGTCGTATTTAAGTTGATATTATACGCCACTAAAAAGTCACGGGCTCCAATAACAGTGGCTCCCCTTTTGCTGTCAAATTCGGCTGGGCCGAAATCGGGTTTCCAAACGGGATCGTTGATCTTCTTAAAGAATCCTTCGTATTCCCCCGCTCTGATAACAGATAAATTGGATCGTGTTTTGTCGGGCTGTGTCGCCTCGTAACAGTACACAGGTAAATGAAGTTCACGACCCACCCGTTCGGCCAGTTGTCGGGCATATTGCGCCGTTTCTTCCAGCGTAATTCCTGCAATAGGGATCAGAGGACAAACATCGGTGGCTCCCATTCTGGGATGCGCGCCGCGATGAGAACGCATATCAATAAGTTCTCCCGCTTTTTTTATGGCGAGAAAAGCAGCCTCCGTAACGGCCTCTGGCTCGCCCACAAAGGTTACCACCGTTCGATTGGTGGCCTTACCCGGATCGACGTTGAGCAAGCGTATCCCTTCTACCGATTCAATCACATCAGTGATCTGCTTGATGATCGAGAGGTTAATCCCTTCACTGAAGTTGGGAACACATTCAATAAGTTTTTTCATGTCAAGGTTTGATGGGTCTACATTAGAATAAGGGTTCGCCTGCTACCAATACTTGCTCTATACAAGACTGTCCAAATGCATAGGGAAGATACGCCAGCGATGGAATAGATTTTGTTATAATGAGGTCCGCTCTTTTGCCTGCACGAATACTTCCGCATTGATGTTGCGTTTGCAAGGCACATGCCCCGTTTAAAGTGGCCGCATTAATAGCCTCCTCTGGTAACATACGCATTCTGATACAGGCTTGTGAGAGTACCCAATTCATATTACCACTGGGAGCAGAACCCGGATTGTAATCAGAGGCCAGCGCAATGGCCGCTCCTGCTTCGATCAATTGACGGGCAGGCGGATCGGACATGCGTAAGAAAAAAGCCGCGTTGGGTAGCAAGGTCCCAATGGTATTGGACGAAGCCAATAGTTGTATCGACTCCTCGTCCATTGTCTCTAAATGATCCACACTGATCGCCTTTAGCTTTACAGCGGTTTGCACCCCCTTTGAAAGATGCAATTGATTGCCATGGATCTTGGCTGGCAATCCATGGCGCAAACCCGCTTGACAGATCTGTTCGGTCTCTTCTGGAGAAAAAAATCCTTCTTCACAAAACACATCAATAAAGTCTGCGAGTTTTTCAGCCGCAATCACGGGTAACATCTCATCAATAATCAACCGGATATAGCCAGCATGGTCATCCTTGTATAGCAAGGGGAAGGTATGGGCTCCCAAAAAAGTAGCTTTGATCACTAGCGAAGAACGCTCCTTTAATCTCTTGATGACCCGTAGCATCTTCAGCTCCGCTTCTACACTTAACCCATAACCACTTTTTATTTCGACAGTACCCGTACCCATTTTACTGATCTCCAAAAGTCGTTGCCAGGCCGAATTGAAAAGTTGATCCTCACTGGTTGCTGCCAATTTCTTGGCGGAATTCAATATACCACCACCATTGGCAGCGATTTCTTGATAGGAGCGGCCCTTGATCTTTTCTACAAATTCATCTTCTCGGGTGGCAGCAAAGACCAAATGCGTATGACTATCACACCAAGCTGGAAGCACATATCCTCCTTTGGCATCGATCAGATGGGTCCCATTAATGGGCATCTGCTCCAGGCTACTCATAGGACCAAAGGAAACAATTTGATCACCTTCTATCAATAAAAAACTATCTTCTAAAAAAGGAAGTTGCGAGAGTTGTTTTCCTCGCAAAACGGTATCATGGTCATGAATACCGACAAGTCGACCAATATGGGTAATAAGTGTAGCGCTGGCCATTATACTAAGGATTCTATCACCATAGCACTAGCTCCTCCTCCTCCGTTACAAATACCAGCCGCACCATAACGAGCACCGCGGGTACGCAGCACCTGTAAGAGCGTTACTATAATGCGGGCGCCACTGCATCCCAATGGATGTCCTAAAGAAACGGCTCCACCGTGCACATTAACGCAGGTCGGATCTAGCTGTAGTCTTCTGGTATTTTCAATACCAACTACAGAAAAAGCTTCATTCAATTCCCAAAATGATATATCCGAAGGTTGCAAGCCGGCTTTAGCAATCGCTTTGGGTAAGGCGAGCGACGGCGTGGTGGTAAACCATTCAGGGGCTTGTTCGGCATCAGCGTATCCCTTGATGGCAGCCAATGGCTTAAGCCCCAGTTCGCGGGCCTTTTCGGCAGACATCAATACCAAGGCTGCCGCACCATCATTCATGGTAGACGCATTGGCCGCCGTTACGGTTCCGTCCTTTATAAAAGCTGAGGGCAGCGTTGGGATCTTATCGAATTTGACCGAAAAGGGTTCTTCATCTTTGGAAACGATGATCGGATCGCCCTTACGCTGGGGTATGGTAACTGGAATCACTTCTTCTGCGAACAGCCCTTTTTCCCAAGCTAGCTGAGATCGCTTATAACTTTCAATTGCAAACGCGTCTTGCTCAGCACGGGTAATACCACAACTACTGGCACAATGCTCTGCCGCAAAACCCATTGCCTTGCCATCATACACGTCGGTAAGCCCGTCTTTGGCCAATCCATCTATTAGCTGTGTATGTCCATACTTATGCCCCCAGCGAATCGTATCGGCATAAAAAGGCGTATTACTCATACTCTCCATTCCCCCGGCTACTACAACGGATGCATCGCCCAACAGAATATGTTGAACGGCCATGGAAATAGCCTTCATCCCACTGGCACAAACTTTATTGACGGTCGTGCAATTGACCGAATCAGGAAGTCCGGCAAATTTAGCAGCCTGTCGGGCTGGCGCCTGGCCTAAATTCGCTTGCAAAACCGATCCCATAAAGACATCGGTTACGTTAGCTGGATCGAGCTTTATTTTATCTAGAGCTCCCTTTATAGCGATCGATCCCAATTGAGTAGCACTTAAACTTTTAAGCGTACCTCCGAAACTTCCCATGGGAGTTCGGACAGCCGCCACCACTACGACTTCGTTCATACAGCAATAATTTTACTGTAAAGTTAATCATCAAGACCTAATATTAGACAAGGGTTGATCTTGGTCATTGCAGGCGAGTGGCCCGTACTAGATTTTTATCAGTAGAACCATTATTGATTGTTTAATTTTGTAACCAGAACCAATCGCAAAAGCACATGAAAATATTCGTGGCAGGCCTTCCGCTCGATATGGATGATGCCGAGTTAGAGGAATTTTTTGAGAAATTCGGCAAGGTCGATTCTGTTAAAGTAGCCCTGGATAGACAAACGGGAAAAAGCCGGGGCTTTGCCTTTGTCGAAATGCCCGTGTCTTCCGAAGCCCGTGAGGCGATCGCCACCCTTAATAATTTAGGCATCGGAAGAAAAGTATTGGTCGTAAAAGAAGCTACAGATAGTCCTGAATCGCGTCATCCTTCCTCACCTACCCGACCGTCGAGCTCTTCGCAACGACCCTTCAGGCCCGGTTCGGGAAGACCTCCTCAGCGATATTGATGTTGGCTCATACAAGATCGTACAACTGAGTCCCTCTACTTTGATATATTCTTTAGATCCGATATATCGATCTTCAACCGGCTGGCTGTTCTGAAGATAAATACCCCAGCGATTGCGGTTAACCGGAATATCTACTTTTATAGAATGAGCTTCTTTGTTTGCGTTAAACAGTACCCAAACTTTTTTCCATCCACCGCGCAGCCCCTCACCATCAATTACAAAGGATATACATCCTTTGGGAAGCGAATCCAGAAAACGTAGTCGTGTAGCCGGATCCTCTAGCCGGAAAGCCTTGTTTCTTTTGCGCATATGGATCAGGGCCTCCACCATGTTTACCGTCTCTTGATGAATGGTCTTTTGATCCCAATCAATGGCATTGATACTATCAGGGGCATTGTACGAATTCTCATTCCCATTTTTTGATCGTAAAAACTCTGAACCCGCATGCAAAAAGGGAGTTCCCTGTGAGGTCAATACCATGGCCAGCGCCAATTGATGCATTTTTTTTCTTTCCTCTTCGCTGTAAGAACCGGCCGATAAAGAAAGTCGATCCCAAAGGGTATGGTTATCGTGACAATCTGCATAGGCGATCATTTGGCGGGGCGAGGTAGCATAGGGAACCTTGCTGTAATTGACCTTGCTATAATCGATCTGAGGATGGGCTACTCCACCCACCAAGCCAAACTGAACGGAAGATAAGTTATCGAATGCCCCACTCACAAAACCGGGTTGATGATAATCAAAAACCGAACCTTTAATACCGTCTCTGAATTCATCTCCGAAGACTGCAATTTTATCGAGCCGGCTTACTTGCGCTTTGAGTGCTCGTAACGAATCAGGCAAAGGAGAGGAACCCGCTGTCCAGCCCTCTCCATAAAGCAGGATATCGGGCCGATAGCTACGTAAGGTGGAAGCTATTTCGTTCATGGTAGTCAGATCGTGAATACCCATCAGATCGAACCTGAATCCGTCGATATGAAATTCGTTTACCCAGTACAGTAAAGACTCCAGCATAAATTTTCGGAACATCGGTTGCTCACTGGCCGTTTCATTTCCGCAGGCAGCGGCATTTGAGAAACTGCCGTCGGCCTTACGTCTGTAATAGTACCCAGGAACCAGTTGTTCAAAATTTGATGTCTCGGTAAGACCTGTATGATTATACACCACATCCATCACCACTTTTAACCCTCGTTTATGAAGGGCTTGCACAATTTGTTTAAACTCCCGAATACGAGTTGCCGGATCGCTTACCGAAGTAGCATAGGTTCCCTCAGGCGTATTGTAATGCAAGGGATCGTATCCCCAGTTGTATGGGGGATTGACTACCGATTCATCACTCGATCTAAAATCAAAAACAGGAAGCAGGTGCACATGCGTTACCCCTAACCAAAAAAGGTGATCAAGTCCGGTGGAAGCTCCAAATGAGTTGGTGGTACCCCTTTCGGTAAGACCCATGAACTTTCCTTTATTTGATATACCCGAGCTGGTATGCATGCTTGCATCTCGAATGTTAAGCTCATAAATAATTACGGCCGCGTTTGAATCTCCTGTAGGCAGATGGCCCCGCGGCCAGCCGGGTGGATCCGTTTTAGCAAGATCTACAACCGCGGCGCGCAGGCCATTAACACCAGTGGCCACCGCATAGGGGTCAGTTACCTCTTGTGACCACGCATAGCCTAGTGGCGCCTTGTTGTAGACCTGATAAGTATAGTAAAGCCCTTCGCAGTTTTCGGGTACAGAAACTTTCCAACTACCGGCCGTATCCGGCTTCATATCAATAATACGCCCCTCACCTCCTACGGGTTCCTGATAAAGATGCAAACGGGCCGCCTGAGCCAATGGGGCCCATACTGTAAAGGTGGTTTCGGTAGCACGGTATCGGATACCCAAGTCATTTCCGGAGTAGACGGGAAAGTCCGAAGTGGCGGGGGCTTGCGACAAAAGAATAACAGGCCTTATGAGAACAGCTGTCAGCAAAAAAAGATATACAGGGTATGAACGAGACATGGATAAACTACTTATTTGATTTATATTGTTGGCTCATAGAAAAGTTCAAATGGGAGATTTGCAAATTAAGAAAAAAGCCCAGCGATACGACGCCGTAATTGTGGGCTCCGGAGCCGGTGGCGGCATGGCCGCCTATGTGTTGGCCAAGGCCGGACTGAAGGTATGTTTACTGGAGGCCGGACATCACTACGACCCACAAAAAAATATCACCCAATTAAAAAATCCTTGGGATTCTCCCCGACGAGGGGCCAGCACCTCGCATCGCCCCTTTGGCGATTTTGATGCTTGCTATGGCGGATGGAAACTCGAAGGGGAGCCCTTTTCTACAGAATCCGATACCGATTTTATGTGGTGGCGAGCCCGGATGCTGGGAGGAAGGACCAACCACTGGGGCAGGATCTCGCTGCGATTTGGGCCTAAAGACTTTAAGAGAAGAAGCATTGATGGACTTGGAGATGACTGGCCCATTGGATACGAAGACGTAAAACCCTATTACGATAAGATCGACCAATTGATCGGAATATTTGGCACGAACGAAGGACTGGACAATGACCCTGATGGATACTTTTTACCTCCGCCTAAACCAAGACTTCATGAGTTGATGATACGGAAAAGTGCCTTGCAAAGTGGTGTCAAGGTGATCCCGTCGAGACTTTCGATCTTGACCAAGTCCATACCAAATGATGCAGGACGAGGGGTGTGTTTTTATTGTGGGCAATGCAACCGTAACTGCAGTATGGCCAAAGCCGATTTTTCTTCGACCAATGTATTGATCTATCCGGCCATGCAAACCGGTAATGTGGATCTTGTTACCAATGCCATGGTGCGAGAAGTGCTGACGAATCAAGAGGGACTTGCCACTGGGGTTTCCTATATCAATAAATTGGACAAACAAGAATACCAGGTAGAAGGGCGTGTTGTGATCCTGGCGGCCAGTGCCTGCGAAAGTGCAAGGCTACTGCTTAATTCAGTTTCCGCCAGGCATCCAAATGGGCTGGCCAACAATAGCAATGTGGTTGGCAAATATTTGCATGATTCTACTGGTGCCGCCATGGGCGGTATCCTACCCTCTTTATTTGGCAGAAAACGATATAACGAAGATGGCGTGGGTGGCGCGCATATCTATTCGCCCTGGTGGTTAGACAATAAGAAACTTGATTTTCCCAGAGGATATCATATCGAGTATTGGGGAGGGATGAGCCAGCCCTCTTATGGCTTTAACTGGGGCATCGAAAACCTGAATGGCAAATACTTGGTGAAAGGCAAAAAGAAAGAGGCCGGTGGCTACGGAGCTTCTCTCAAAGAAGATTATCGTTATTTCTATGGCTGTGGTGTGGGCATGGCTGGACGCGGCGAAGCCATACCGCTCGAAACAAATTATTGTGCCATCGATAAAGAAAAGGTAGATCAGTACGGAATCCCGGTGCTCTCGTTTCATGTCAAGTGGAGCGAGCACGAGATTAACCAAGCTCGTCATATGAAAGAGACCTTCAAAGAGATCATGCATAATATGGGAGCGATCGTGACCTGGGGAGCCGATGATGATGCCTCTACGAATTGGGGACTCAGTAAACCCGGTGAAATTATTCATGAGGCCGGAACTGTACGAATGGGAAATGATCCTAAACGCTCCGCCCTAAATAAATGGAGTCAGGCACACGATTGCAAGAATTTATTTTGTGTGGATGGCGGTCAGTTCGTCTCTCAAGCGGACAAGAACATTACTTGGACCATCTTGGCCCTATCCATGCGAGCATCGGAATATATTGTTGACCAATTGAAAAAAAATCAACTCTGATGGATAGAAGAAAATCACTCAAATTACTGGCTACCGGGGCTATTGCCACCCCCCTTGCTTTAGGAGCCTGCACCAGTGACAACGAGACAAAAAAGACCGAACCTACTTCCTTTTCGCTAGACAGAAACCCTGATGAGCTGATCATGGAAGAAAAATTGTTAGCGCAAGAAAAATTCTTCACCCCCGATGAAATGGCTGCTATAACGATATTGGTCGATATCATTATACCCAAAGATGAGATCAGTGGTAGCGCCAGTGAGGCGGGCGTACCCGCTTTTATAGAATTCATTGTAAAGGACATGCCACAGCATCAGGTCCCGTTGCGCGGTGGACTTCGCTGGCTCGAACTCTATAGTATCAAAACAACGGGGCATTCTTTTGTAGCTTCAAACGAACAAGAACGATTACAGATCATCGACAAGATTGCTTTTCCCGCCAAGGCATCGAAAGAAGTGCAGCAAGGTGTTCGCTTTTTTTCATTGTTGCGAGACCTGACCGCCACTGGCTTCTATACCTCCTCTATTGGCGTCAAAGACCTAGACTACCAAGGCAACCAGCCGAATCGTTGGGACGGGGTTCCCTCCGAGGTACTAGACCAATATGGACTGGCGTATAGCGAAAAGGACTTGAAGGACTGTATTCGCCACGACGACCCTACCGGATAACGCTGTATAGCGTAATATTAAGTAAATTGCCTCCCCTTGATCTCCCCCGCTACCATACAACAGATCATGGCAAGAACCGATATCACGGATGTGGTAGGAAGTTTTGTCAAACTAAAAAAGAGAGGCACCAACCTGCTCGGGCTATGCCCTTTTCATAACGAAAAGACCCCTTCGTTTACGGTTTCACCTAGCAAAGAGATCTACAAATGCTTCGGATGCGGCAAAAGCGGCAATACGATCAGCTTTGTGATGGAACACGAAAAATACAGCTATCCGGAGGCCTTAAAGTGGCTGGCGCAACGATACGGCATTGAGATAGAGGAAAGTTTTATCAACGATGAGCAACGACAACAGCTGCAAACCGCCGACAATTTATATGCGCTCAATCAATTTGCTCAACAATTCTTTACCGATCAATTGCATTCTACCGAAGAGGGACAAGACGTCGGCTTGGCCTATTTTCGGGAGCGTGAATTTTCTGAGTTGATCATTAAGAAATTTCAACTCGGTTATAGTCCTGAACAACGGGATGCTTTTACCAACGCCGCGGTGGCCGCACAATTCAATCCAGCGTTGATGATCAAATCGGGATTAGTGGCCAACCGCTACGATCAGCTGAGTGATAATTATCGCGGTCGCGTTATTTTTCCTATCCATAATCACAGTGGAAAGATATTAGGCTTTGGCGCCCGGACGCTCAAGAAAACCGATACCGCCCCTAAATACATCAATACTCCGGAAAACGAGATCTATGTAAAAAGTAAAATCCTATATGGATCATACTTTGCCAGGCAAGCCATTGACAAAGCCAATGAATGTTTGCTGGTAGAGGGGTATACCGATGTGATCTCGCTGCATCAATCCGGTATCGAAAATGTGGTTGCCTCCGGGGGAACGGCCCTTACTCCCGATCAGCTTAGGCTTGTAAAAAAATACACGAATAACCTGACCATTATCTACGATGGCGATGCCGCCGGCATTAAAGCGGCCTTACGCGGTCTTGATCTGGCCCTCGAAGAAGGATTGCAGGTACAACTGGTGCTGATCCCGGATGGAGAAGATCCTGATAGTTATGTTAACAAAGTCGGGGCAGCCGCCTTTCGTGATTTTGTTCAGCAACACAAAAAAGACGTCATCCTTTTTCAACTCGAAGTGGCTATGAAGGATGCGGGCACGGACGCCTCAAAAAAAGCGGCCGTGGTCAACCGCATGGCTGAGACCATCTCACGGATAAACAAAGCTGAGGACTTTACAAAGCAACAAGATTATATCAAACAGTGTGCTACGGTTTTAAAGATCGACGAAGCCGGCTTGCATACCCTGGTCAACAAATATATACGCGACCGTATACAGGCCCAAGAGAGAAAGGCAGCACCCCTATCTTCGGTTGTTGTAGAGGAAAACGCACAACGATCGGCAGCCAGTAATTTTGATGATGCGACATTTCTTTTACTATTCAGAGATGAGTTACAAGAAAAAGAGGTAGCCCGCATCTTGCTGGAATTTGGACACCGCCCCTGGAATGAGCAGCAACGCGTCAGCGACTATATTTTTGAGGAGATCGCCGATGAAAGTTTACTGGAAAATGAGGAAGTGCAAAAACTATTTATGGCCTACAAGGCCCTTCGCCAGCAAGGAGAAGACCCAAAGGGCCCACAGTATTTCTTACAACACCCCGATCAGCAACTCAGCACCTTGGCGGTATCCTTGATTCAATTTCCGCACGAAGAAAGCACCCGTTGGAAAACAGAATTTAGCCAGAACGCCGGATACCAGTCTCGTTTATTTGAGCAAGACTACGATCAGTTTATTACCATGCTTGCTGCCGGGCAAGAAAGCTCGTTGCAGCAATTCTTAAAAGCCGAAGAAGATCGATCTTCCGAGGTGATCTTATCGGCCATTCATTACTTAAAGCTGAGAAAGATCAAAAGAATGTTGCTGGAAAATCAGCAGGACATGGAAAAAAATCAAAACACCGAAGACATTGGCGTATTGCTACAAACGCATGAGCACCTTAAACAGATGGAGATAGCGTTGGGAAAACAATCGGGAAGCGTAATTATTCGTTAGTTACCGCCACTTCGCAACGTGTAAAGCGCAGCGCACTCCACACATGATCAAGTTCTACCCTGTCGATGCTTTCGTAACCACCACCGGTCAGCTGATTCCAACTGGTTTCGCGATTTAGATCGGTAACGATCTTGGAGGTACTCTTGGGATAGGCCACCCAGAACTTAGAATTATTCTTTAAAGAGGGCATCACATCTCTCAGAATACCATTGAGTTGATTCTCGTTTACGGCAAACACAAGCGCAAAGTCGATTTTTCTGCTTTTTAAAAGCGGGGTCATGTTCTTCGCAAAAGAGAGCTTACTAAACTGCTTTTCGATAGAAGAAGGAAGACCCTGTATCAGGAGGTTTTTCTCATCAGCTAATTGCAGTTTATCAAACAGGGTCTGTGACATAGGCAAAAGTTTAGCAGGATCATAAAGGTAACGAATTTTTACCCTTTTTTGGGTAAAAAAACAGACTAAACCAGGGCAAAAATTGAAAGAAAAGCAAGTGGAGCTTTGAAAATCAGCTAATTAAATATGTCTACTTTTTTTGTTGCTCCCTACGACGATCACGTCCTTTTAGGATTGGTAATTTTCCCTCTTTTCCCTTCAGTAAACGGCCTATATTTTTTTGATGCATGATCAATATCAGCAGCGCAACCGTAATAGCAAAGACCCTGTATAAGGGATTCTCTACGTTAAAGACCACCAAGATAAAGATCGGAAAACTAATGCCCGCCAATATGCTACTGAGCGATACAAAGCGAGTCAAAAAAAGAACTAGTGAAAATATCGTTACACAACTGACGGCCGTAATGGGAGAGATACCTAGTACCATACCAAAAATGGTGGCCACTCCTTTACCGCCTCTAAAATCGGCCCAAATCGGAAAGATATGTCCTAACACGGCCGCCAATCCTAACAAGGTCTGTACATTTTGAAGAGCCATCTCGGTATCGGCAAACTCAGGCAACAAGTGTGCAAGTTGTACGGCCAATACCCCTTTGAGTGTATCGACGATCATGACAAAAGTTCCCCACTTGGGCCCCAACACACGATATACATTGGTAGCCCCAGCATTGCCGCTCCCATACTCTCGAATATCGATGTTAAAAAATTGTCGGCTAACGAACAGCGCCGTGGGAATACTACCCAAGAGGTAGGAAATCAATAAAAGAGTAAATAGGCTCATTTGTAATTGACTTAACAAAAATATGACAATTTGTTAATATGCCACCCTGAGCAAGCCCCAGCCATTGAGGGCTTCAGCAGAAAGGATTCTTAGCTGTAATTGAGCGCATAGGGATCGTAATTCCACTAAATCTTCTACCAGCAATCCACTTAGTAGGAGTTGTCCTCCAGGTTCGAGCAAACTGACAAGAGAGGATAAATATTGCTTAATAATAAAGGTGTTGATGTTAGCTAAAATTATGTCAAACGTACCATGATCGGGTAATTGATCTGACAAATGCAGCTCAATATGCTTACACTCGTTGGTTTCGATATTTTCTGCCGCATTGTCGATACTCCATGTATCATTATCAATGGCCACTATTTGCTTAGCCCCTAATTTCTCGGCCAGTATAGCCAGAATACCCGTACCCGTTCCAAAGTCAAAGACCTTCTTTTGATCCCATTGTAATTTGCTCATCTCCGTTGCCATCAAGCGCGTAGTGGCATGATGCCCGGTACCAAAACTCATTTTGGGGGTGATCACGATCTCATGGCTTGCTTTACCCCACACAGGATGAAATGCCGCTCGGATATGTAAGAACGATTCGATTGTTACGGGATCGAAATTTGACTCCCACTGCTGGTTCCAATTCGTGGCCTGCAGTTCGTTTATGCGCATGGATACCGAATGATGATGGGCGACCTCGCTTGCCACGGCAATATCAAATTGAGCGCTGGGAATATACGCACGTAGTTCACTAGGTGCTTCTTCAAATCCTTCATATCCCTGCTCCGAGAGGGCCGCGATCAGCATATCGGACTGCTCGGTGGTGAGTGGCGAAAAAATGAGTTCGGTAAAGGATCCTGTCATAAAAAAAACCCTGCTAAGGCAGGGCTTGAAATTTGATTAGTGAACCACTCAGGCATTTTCCTCAGGCCCTTGCTGATCGGGTCTAGGGATCAACGCTTTGCGGGAAAGCTTGAACTTACCGGATTTAGGATCGGTGCCGATCAACTTCACCTTCATGGCATCTCCCTCTTTGACCAGCCCGTCGAGTGTTTCCAGTCGTTTCCAGCTGACCTCACTGATATGGACCAATCCCTGTTTACCAGGTAAAAATTCTACGAAAGCACCAAAGGGCATAATCGATTTAACGACAGCATCGTATGTGTCACCGATCTGAGGAACAGCTACTATTCCTTTAATCCACGAAACGGCTTTTTCAACACCCTCTTTGTTGACACTGAATATGCTCACTTCTCCTCTATTGTTGATCTCTTCAAGCGTAATGGTGGTACCGGTCTCGCGTTGGATCTCTTGGATCACTTTACCACCGGGCCCAATGACAGCACCAATGAACTCTTTGTCGATAAAGAGTTTCACCATGCGGGGGGCATGCGGCTTCACTTCTTCTCTAGAAGCGGGGATACAGTTGTACATAGCATCCAAGATGTGCAAACGACCGCGACGAGCCTGATCGAGTGCTTTGCGCATGACCTCCATCTTAAGACCATCTACCTTAATATCCATTTGTACGCCGCATATTCCGTCGCGTGTACCCGTTACTTTAAAGTCCATATCACCCAAGTGATCCTCATCCCCTAAGATATCGGTTAAGATAGCATACTTGTCGCCTTTGGTAATCAGTCCCATGGCTACACCGGATACGTGCTTAGGAGTACCCACACCGGCATCCATCAAAGCCAAAGAACCGGCGCAGACAGTAGCCATCGAAGAAGAACCATTTGACTCTAAAATATCACTGACCACCCGAACCGTATAGGGAAAGTCGCCAGATGGCATCATCTGCTTCAATGAGCGTTGTGCTAAGTTTCCATGTCCCACTTCTCGGCGGCTCTGTCCACGCATCATCTTTACCTCACCGGTAGAAAACGGAGGGAAATTATAGTGGAGATAAAATTTTGAGTCAACGGATTTGGCTGCGCTCTCGACCAAGAGCTCATCCATGGGCGTACCTAACGTAACGGTAGTAAGCGATTGGGTCTCCCCTCGTGTAAACAATGAGGAACCATGGGGAGAAGGCAATACGTCTACTTCCATATCGAGCGGGCGAACGGTTTCGAGGTCGCGTCCATCTAGTCGCACTTTTTCGTTTACTATCATGTCTCTGACCACATCGTACTGAAGGTCGCCGTAGTAAGTAGAGGCCAACTTCTTGGTAAGATCAGGTAAGCTCTCCGTATCGGAGAGACCAGCTTCTTTTTTCAGATAGCTCATCAACTCGGTCTTGATGGCATCAAAGCGATCGGAGCGTTCGTGCTTGCTATGACGACCCTTCGCCACTTCGTATACTTTTGGCTGGGCAAATGCATATACCTTTTGCTTCAAGGCCTCGTCAGAAGCCGGCTTGGTGTAATCTCTTTTTGAGGTAACACCCGCGAGTTGTCTTAATTCATGCTGTGCCTTTACTTGGACGCGTATGGCATCATGGGCCAGCTCAAGCACTTTACAAAGATCTTCTTCGCTACACTCCTTAGCTTCTCCTTCTACCATCATCAAATTCTTCTCCGTGGCAGCCACAATAAAGTCCATATCGGATTTTTCCATTTGACTGCGCGTCGGGTTGATAATGAAAGAACCCTCTACTCGAGATACGCGCACCTCCGAGATAATCTCTTTGATGGGAATATCAGATACGGCCAAGGCGGCAGAAGCAGCCAAACAGGCCAATGCATCTGGCATGATCTCAGGATCGCTGGAAATAAGAGTAACCAATACCTGCACATCACAGAAGTAATCTTCGGGGAACAAGGGACGAAGAGCGCGATCGATCAAGCGGCTGGTCAACACCTCATAATCATTGAGCTTGGCCTCGCGCTTAAAGAACGATCCGGGAATACGGCCGGCGGCAGCAAATTTTTCCTGATAGTCTACTGTCAGGGGAAAAAAGCTTTGCCCTTCTTTGGGCTCGCGGTTAGCCACTACCGTGGCCAGTAGCATACAATTACCGATAGATACGGTAACGGCACCATCGGCCTGGCGAGCCAAGCGTCCGGTTTCAATAGTAACGATACGGCCTTGACCGATATCGAACTGTTTACGAATAGGTTGTTGTAACATATACGATTTTTAGGAGACGACGTCTCAGTTATAAAAAGTAAAAGGGAAAAGGAATCCGCAGCAAGAATTACATTCACCTCGATCAAGACGATCGAACGAAAAATTGATCACTACGAAAAAACCAGTAAATTATTTTCTGATTCCCAACTGCTCGATCAGCTTACGATAACCGCTAAGGTTATGCTTTTGCAGGTAGTTCAGAAGACGTTTACGCTTACCGACCAGTTGCATAAGGCCCCGGTGAGTAGAGAAGTCTTTCTTGTTGGTCTGAAGATGATCGCTGATCTGGCTGATCCGCTCGGTGAGCAGAGCGATCTGTCCCTCGATGGAACCGGTATTCTTGGCCGTACCGGCATACTGAGAGATGATAGTGGCTTTTTTTTCTTTTGCTAGAGGCATCTTGTTGATTTTTAATTTTTCATCCGATTATCTGATTCATCCGACATCAGGGCGCAAAGCTATGCAAACTAGTCGAAATAGCAAGGTTTTAGGAGCTATTTTTTTGAATTTTAGGGCCTGTTTACCCTTGATTATCAGCCGATAGCTTAGTTTTGGGGGTGATGCTTTCTTCTGATACGAAAACCATTTTGCGCTTACAATTGCCAACGGATCCCCGTTGGGTCAATCTGGCTGCCCTATCGCTCGAAGATATCCTGACCGATCATGCGTATTGCGAGCAAAAGGCAGCAACCACTTGTATATCCCTGATCCAACGTTACTCCGGCTATGAAATGATCGTAGAGGAATTGTCCCCTATCGTTACAGAAGAATGGGGCCATTTTAGGGCGGTGCTGGCCGAATTGAAAAAAAGAGGATTGAAGTTGGGCAAACAACGAAAAGACCTTTATGTAAACGCGCTACTCGACTTTCAACAAAAAGGAGGCGATCTGGAGGGCAGGATGCTCGATCAATTATTGACAATGGCCCTAATTGAAGCGCGCAGTTGCGAGCGGTTTAAACGACTCAGCGAGGGGCTCGAAGATGCCTATCTTCGAAAATTCTATCGAAAATTCATGGAGAGCGAGGCAGGTCACTACACCTTATTCATCAAATTGGCCGATCATTACATCGATAAGCAAATAGTGAGAAAAAGGTGGAAGGAATGGCTTCAGCATGAATCTACGGTGATCGCCTCATTGGAAGTTCGAGGAGATCGCATACACTAATATGAACAGCCCACTTATTACCGAGGCCATTGAGGCCCTATTGGGTACGTCTAAACAGATACCCTATACCCGTATCAGCGATGGACTGATCAACTACTCGTTTTACATAGCGCATCCAGCGGGCCAACGTTTTTTTTTACAACAGATCAACAAAACTGTTTTTACCCAGCCAGAACACATCATCGGTAATCTGCAATTGATCTACCAGGCCTTGCAAGATCGAAATTCCGCAGCCCTGATAGCCAAGCCTATTTCATTTTTGAATGGCCATTCAGTTTTCTGCGATTCTTCGGGTGAATATTGGCGTGCTGCCGATCATATTGCCTCCAAAACCTTTCACCAAGCTGAGTATCCCGATCAAATAAAGCAAGCTGTAAAAAGTTTTGCTGATTTTACCAGGACCCTCTCCGATCTGGATGTGCGCTTGCTGCAGCCTACCTTGGTTGGTTTTCATGATCTCTCCTTACGCTATGATCAATTTTTAGTAGCCATCGAACAAGGTCTTCCCGAGCGCATTCGCGAGTCAGAAGCCCTGATCGAGGCCCTGCTGCATCGCGAGAACTATGTTACGCTCTATAAAGAGATCAGTAATTCCCCGCAGGATTTTAAACAAAGAGTAATGCATCACGATGCGAAACTCAGCAACTTGCTCTTTGATCAGGCAGGAAAAAAAGTATTAGCGATCGCCGATCTGGATACCACTATGCCTGGCTATTTCTTTTCAGACCTGGGTGACATGATCCGATCGATGGTAGCTTCTTGCGACGAAAATAGCGGAAACTCCAAAAAGGTTAATGCCATACCGGCATCGTATGAAATGCTCTACCAAAACTACGTACTTACCCTGCAAGATCAATGGACCCGGGCAGAGCAGTCCTTACTACATAGCGCAGGATTGTTGATGATCTACATGCAGTCTCTTCGCTTTATAACGGATCATTTGAATGGTGATCTGTATTATCAACTTCAAAGACCGGGACAAAATAAAGAGAGAGCCCTCCATCAATACGACTTACTTTGCTCGCTAGAAGAATTGCTTAAAGGGAAATACCAATTTAGTCTTCGCTAAGCGTTGGAGGAGGTTGCATTTTTAAAGTAAGACAACTCTTGCTGCAGGTCAATTTCGGGAAACTGTCCTTGTAAGCTTTGCGCCAACGCATAATGCTGCTTTAAGAATTGAAGATGTTGCTGCGTGTTGGGCTGACGGGGTCTGTGACGCATGGCCATCACGAGTTTTTTGATCTGCTCTGCTATCGGTAAAGATTCCTGGCTAAGACAATGTTCCTTGAACTGTTCAAGGACATAGTTTGTGGCGGCAAAATTGGGATGGACAAGGTCGATATCATAAAAGCGATAATCACGTAGCACATCGACCACCAATTCGTAGGCTGGGAAATAATAAAAGGGAACTTGCTGCTCTTGAAGTTGCTGTAGGGCCTCGAACAGTCGGGCCTTACTTCGATTGTTCTCGACTAAACCGTCTCGACTATGCCGAACCGGACTGATGGTTACCACAATACGTGCTTGAGGACGTAACCGGTAAAAATTCAAAAAACTGTTCTTCAATAAGGATACGATCTCGGAAACCGAGAGCAATTCTTTACTGAACCAAGACTGCGGAGCGCGATGACAATTAGCCACCCCCTGCCCCACAAGATGCGATGCTTTTTCAGCCTCCTCAGTCAGTCGGTAACAAAATGAAGATCCCAGTGTAACGATCAACCAATCGGCTTGTTCTATGAACTGGTGTGCTTGCTGCTGCGCTCTGTTGATGGCAAGAAGACATTGTTCTTTATCGGTGTTGGAAAAACGGGAGTGGTGGTCCCAACTATGCCAAGATTCTTGCCAAAAGAAAAGCTCCTCAGGGGCATATTTTTTTTTGTCTATGTATGAATTGATAGCCTGACAAACGGCATCGGGACCAAATAAGATCCCATGTGGATTTTGCAAAACGGAAAATTTCAGTTCTTCCAGTCCTGAACCGATATGCTCGGTAAAGCAAGATCCGACCAGTAAAATACGCTCGCCATACGTGATTAGCTTATCGGGGCTCTTGATACTTATGGGAAGTTGCCATTGCATCGCTTAGACAAATAGTTTAGCCGCTAGGGCAGCACTTGCGACCAGTTCCTTTTTATTAATAGTAGTTACATACCCCTTTTGCTCTACCCATTCTGCCAGCCATTCCATATTCAGGTTACTCACCAAACTGTCTGCTGCCATGGGACACCCACCTACTCCCCCCAAGGCCGCATCAAAGCGGGTACATCCCGCTAATAAACCCGCCTCTACCTTTTGCTTCCAACCATTGGGAGCAGCATGTAAATGCAAGCCGGTCTCTATACCCGCAAATTCCTTTTTAAAGGCTTTGGTCAATTGAAATACCTGCTCGGGTGTGGCCAGGCCCACCGTATCGGCCAATGAAAAAATTGTAGCCCCTAACGGACTTAAACGATAGGCCCATTCCAACACTTCATCTTGGTGATAAGGATCTTGGTATGGATTTCCAAAGGCCATGGAAAGATATATGACTAGTTCTTTATTATGCGTATGGCAAGCTGCCGCGATCGAGACGACCGTATCAAGTGCTTGCTGACGTCCCGACCGGGTATTACGCTGTTGAAAGGTTTCTGAAACGGAAAAAGGGAAACCCAGATATTGTATACAAGGAAAGCTGATCGCCTCATTGGCTCCTCTTTCGTTGGCAACGATCACCAACGATTTAGTAACGGAATTATCAAAGGATAATTTACTTAACACGTCTGCGGTGTCCGCCATTTGAGGGATCGCTTTGGCCGATACAAAACTGCCCAGATCGAGCGTATCAAAGCCTACCCGCAAAAGAGATTGAATGTATCTGACCTTGTCGGCCGTGGCAATGGGATGGGGCCAGCCCTGCATGGCATCACGTGGACATTCAATAAGTTTTATAGAAGTCGATGCGCTCATAAAAGGCGTTGCTTCATGGCCTCGTACAAAACGATACCGGTGGCGACCGACACATTTAATGATTCAAATTGATTCTGCATGGGAATCGAAAAATGATCGTCGCATTGTTTTTGCAAAGCCGGATAGATCCCTTTGTCCTCGCTTCCCAACACGATCGCCACGGGTACGGTAAAATCAACCGAATACAAGGGCGTAGTAGCTCGCATGTCGGTAGCGAGCACTTTGATGCCATTAAGTTGTAACTCATCTACTGCCTTGAGAAGCGAGGGTACTCGACAAACCGGGATCTTTTCGAGGGCCCCCGCAGACGTAAGGATGGCATCTTCTTGCAAGGCACCCACTCCCCTTTCCGGGATGATCAGCGCATGCACACCGGTACAATAGGCTGTACGAGCGATTCCCCCAATATTGCGTATATCGGTAATACCATCCAGGAGTAAAAATAGTGGCGACTGCCCGGCTTCAACAACTTGTGAGATCACATTTTGCAAATGGCAGTATTGTACTCTTGACTTCTGTGCCACACAACCTCCATGCGGACCGGCATTGAAGCTGTCGAGCTTGATGGCAGGTACATAAACGATGGGGACTCCACGATCGGAGGCCTGTTTACGAATAGAGGCCACAAGGACATCTTGCCATTTTGTATCCAGATAAATCCGATCGAGGGCAGGTCCTTGCTCCAGGGCCGCTAATACCGCCTGGGGGCCAATGACCAATGTGTTTTTCTTAGGACGAGGGGACGATCTTCTAAATGACTTCACCATACAAAGAAAGGAAAAAAAAGACCTGTCTCCATGGACAGGTCTTAAGTACTAAGAATTGATGCTCTTTATTTGATACCAAAAGCCTTTTTTACTTTGGCGACATAGTCGAGCTTTTCCCAGGTAAAGAGTTCCACTTTTCTTTTGACCTGCTTACCATCAGGGGCCGTAAAGACCTTTTCGATGGTTGATGGCGTACGTCCCATATGTCCATAGGCGGCCGTTTCGGAATACATAGGATTGCGCAATTTTAGACGCTGCTCAATAAAGTAAGGGCGCATATCGAATACACCCTCTACGATCTTGCCGATCTGACCGTCCGTCAGATTTACCTTGGCGGTGCCATATGTATTGACATTGATACTGGTAGGTTTGGCAACCCCGATAGCATACGAAACCTGTACCAAGACCTCATCAGCCACACCGGCTGCCACCAGGTTCTTGGCAATATGACGGGTAGCATAAGCAGCAGAGCGGTCAACCTTTGAGGGATCTTTTCCGCTAAAGGCTCCACCGCCGTGAGCACCTTTTCCGCCATAGGTATCAACAATGATCTTGCGCCCCGTCAATCCGGTATCCCCATGCGGGCCACCGATCACGAATTTTCCGGTGGGGTTAATATGGTATTTGATGTCGCTATTGAAAAGCTTCGCATATTTTTTGTACTTGGCCTTAATGCGTGGGATCAAAATATTGATCACATCGTTCTTGATGCGCAGTAACATCTTAGACTCCGCGTCAAAATCATCATGCTGAGTTGAGATGACGATAGCATCGATACGAACGGGTTGGTTATTATCATCGTACTCCAATGTTACCTGGCTCTTGGCATCAGGACGCAAATAAGGCATTTTGGAATTCTTCTCCCGGCGAATTGCAGCTAGTTCGATCAACAGGTTATGCGCCAAGTCCAATGCCAAAGGCATGTAGTGCTCGGTTTCGTTAGTTGCATAGCCGAACATCATGCCTTGATCGCCGGCCCCTTGATCTTCTTTCTTTTTTTTGTCAACGCCTTGGTTGATATCGGCTGATTGTTCATGAATAGCAGACAAAATACCACAACTATTGGCCTCGAACATGTATTCGCTCTTCGTATATCCGATCTTACGAATAACACCACGAGCAATCTCTTGAACATCGAGATAGGCTTTTGACTTTACCTCTCCGGCCAATACGACCTGACCTGTCGTAACCAGCGTTTCACAGGCTACTTTAGATTGGGGATCAAATGCCAAAAAATTATCGATCAAGGCATCGGATATTTGATCGGCCACCTTATCGGGATGGCCTTCACTTACGGATTCCGAGGTAAACAAATAAGGCATAAAAAGTAGTTTTAATTAGGGTTACAAAGATAAGGTACCCCCCGATTAAAAAAGAGAAACGAGCAACGATTATAACTTGGAATAGACCACCCGCAGCCTTAATCTTTTGGCAGGATTTAGGAAATTACCGCCGGCGATCACGATCCGTCCGTATCCGACCTGATCGGATATCCCGATTAGGTTAACACGACGGAATTGAGAAGAGTAAGCATAGGTCCGAAGCGGGGCTTGTATACGAAGTGTAAAATTGGTAGAATCGTTGGTGACGATACGCTGTACATAACGGGTAATATCGAAACGGTACGTACTATCCCTTAATAAAAGACCCCCAAACCGAGCATAATCGTAGCTAAAGGAGGTAAAATTATCCCTTGGGTTCATGTCAAAATCAAAAAGTCTGGCAGTATCGCCACGCTCATTGATGCGATCAAGGAAAAGAGCCTTGGGGTAGAAGAAAAAGGAGCGCTGCTCTGTCTCCAAGGGGGTCACCAATAACTCGGCCCGATGAATAACCGCATTTTGAAGGGTGTCTAGCCCTGGTATCCTGATGGTCGCATAAGAACCCGGAGCAGATTGCAGGTACACCTTATCGTCATTGACCTGGTTATTGGCCAGGTACTGTGCGTAAGCACCTCCCGGTGTTCTATTAACCAAATTGGCCTGTCCCCCTTTGGAATGATAGAATTCAGTAAGCGTGGTATCGATGGTCCCGTTCTTTTGTACCCGATAGTAAACGATCAATTTTGTCTTGATGTCGGAAGGCGAAAAGTACGTTAGCGCATTACCGCTATTATCGGACTTTACGGCAAGACCCCTAAAGGAGCAAAGAAACGAAGAGTCACTTCTGTATGCACCATTGGAAGTTGTACTGGTATCGTAGTTGGCAAAACGGCTACCTAATTGCGAATTCAGGCGGATGCGAACAACACCAGCCAGTTTCGAGGTATCTCTTTTACGGATAAAGGGGATGCTATCACTAAGCTGTTTTATTCGGTAGGTCTTTGACCCCAGCTCAGCTCCCCGTGTAGCAAAGGCGGACTGGTCATACCGATATAAAGAAGTGTCATTAAAACCCGATTGCTGATCGATCTCAAAGACTCGAAGCGTTTGAAAGCTATTGCTATCACCATAATATCCTTTGTAGGAAAGAGATAAGATGACCGAATCGATACCGACTACGGAGTCCTTCCGATAAAAAGGATAAAACATAGCCGTTGGGGGCAAAATGGTAAAGAAGGCATCGGCATGTGTCTTGCCGAATTCCCTATCATCATCAATATGACCAAGGGCCAGGTCGTCCGAATAGAAGACTTTATTGGAATCAGTGAAAAGAAAATTATTGGTGTTGGCCTCTAAAAAGGTCTGAAAGGTCCGAATATTATCAATTACCGGAAGCACATCGCCTCCCAGCTCGGTTGGGTCGTTGATTTTGGTGCAGCCAATAACACCCACAAGCAGGAATGCAAAGGAGCTAATCCATACTAACGTTGTTTTCCGGTGCAAGGATAGAAAAGAGGAATTTCGCATCACTTCGACGCAAGGTCGTTATAGAGTTGTAAATAGTCTGTTAAATCTCCCTCGGGTTGGAAAGGAATGGTTTTCTTCCCTTTAACCTTACTGAATTCCTCGGATAATTTCTTATCGATCTTGGCCGCCCCAAACGTAATGGCATCCGCATAACTGGCCGCTCCCCTGAATAAAGCAAGATTAGTACCCTCTTTGTAAGGTTCTAAGTCTTTATCCTTTAAACTGGCATGAATGAGGGCTTTTTTGATAAACCCTGCCCCTAACTTTTCTTTGAAAGTAGTTTCGCCAATGGTGTAGATGATCTTACTATGTGCAAAAACAGGTTCTTTCCGATACAAGGTCTTTAAATAGGCCGGAATCAGAGAGGTCATCCAACCACTACAATGGATTATATCGGGAGGCCATCCAAATTTTTTCACCGTTTCGAGCGCACCTTTACAAAAGAAAACAGTCCTTAGGTCGTTATCGTCAAACCATTTCTCATTTTCGTCATGAAAGACGAACTTGCGACGAAACAGTTCTTCATTATCTAAAAAGTAAACCTGTAGACGGGCACTGGGCAAAGAGGCGACTTTTATTTGCAGCGGCATGTCATCGTTATCCACCGATACATTGATACCGGACAAACGAACAACCTCGTGCAAACGATGTCTTCTTTCGTTGATAATACCGAAACGAGGCATGATACAACGGACCTCAAAATTGTTTTCATTTGCCTTGATAGCCAGTTTGTTGACGATCTCCGAGAACTCAGTGAGCTCCAAATAAGGAGACATTTCGTTGGCAATGAACAGGATACGCTTTTTAGGAGCCATAAGGGCTGCAAAGTTAACAAATTAAGGGCATCTATGCAATTTAACCGTTCAAATGTCTAAACGTCTCATTACCATATTACAATACATGTTTTTTTTAGGGCTGGGGCTCTTTTTCGCCTGGCTTTCCTTAAAAAATGTGGGTCAAACCGATCGCTTGCAGATCCAAAAGTCTTTAGCCGAGTCTAGGCAATGGCTGATCGCCCCGGTCTTTCTGATGCTGGTTGTTAGCCATTACCTCCGAGCCCTTCGCTGGAGATTATTATTGGAACCCCTTGGTCATCACCCCGGGATCCTGAATACCTTTTTTGCGGTGCTGATCGGCTATTTGGTGAATCTGGGTGTTCCTCGCTTGGGAGAGGTGGCTAAATGCACCCTGCTGGCACGCTACGAAAAAGTACCTGCCGAGCAGCTGATCGGAACCATCATAATAGAGCGCGTAATTGATGCCTTAATCCTATTGCTGGTATTTGCGCTAACCATCGGCTTACAACCCGGTCTATACTACCAGCTGTTGAATACATTTTTTCCAACTTCCCCATCACAGACAAGCTCCTCCCTCTCTAGGGTGCCTTTACTGATCGTATCTGGCATCGCTGGATCTTTTATTTTTTACTGGTTCGCCATCAAAAAAAGAACATTACAAGAGCTGAAACAAGCGGCCAAGATCATCTTACAACGTTTTTATGCGGGCATCGCTTCCATTGGGGCTCTAAAAAGACGCTTTCTTTTTATCACGCTGACCCTGTGCATCTGGTCGCTATACTTGCTGGCTGGATATATTGGATTCTTTGCTTTTGAAGAGACAGCCGGGTATGGTCTTCAGGAGGCGCTAACCATCTTATCGGCTGGTAGTGTTGGGATGATCGCTTCTCCGGGTGGCATTGGCGCTTATGCCTTTTTAATAGAGCGTTCTATGCAACTATACGGACTCCCCCATGGTATTGCCCTTGCCTTTGGCTGGTTGCTTTGGCTGGCGCAAACAGGAGTCACCCTGATAACCGGCGTGTTGAGTTTTATTCTGTTACCCTGGTTCAATAAAAAGAAAGACCCATTGACCGAATAGGGCTTACTTGTTATCGAGCGAAATCAAATAACTTTACCCATTCAATTTCATACCCATGAATTTTTCAACTTGGATTCCCTCTACCGGATCTTCTCCTGCTATTTGTACAGGCACCCATTGGATGCCGGGTACGGGAACCTTGATTCCCTCCTACTCTCCTGTTGATGGGAAAAAAATTGGCGAGTTGAACAGCGCCTCCAAAGTCGAGTACGAGATTGTTATCGAAAAAGCACAAACGGCTTTTTTACACTGGAGAAAAATGCCGGCTCCACAACGGGGCGAAGTGGTCAGACAAATGGGAGAGGCTTTTCGCACACACAAGACTGCCCTGGGTCAACTGGTATCGTACGAAATGGGAAAAAGTTTGCAAGAAGGCCTTGGCGAAGTACAAGAGATGATCGATATCTGTGATTTTGCCGTGGGATTGTCCAGGCAGCTCTATGGACTCACCATGCACAGCGAAAGGCCTGGTCATCGTATGTACGAACAGTATCACCCGCTGGGAATTGTGGGAATTATCTCTGCCTTTAATTTTCCAACTGCAGTGTGGAGCTGGAACGCCATGATCGCTTTGGTCTGTGGCAATGTTTGTGTTTGGAAGCCTTCTGAAAAAACTCCTTTTTGTGCCATTGCTTGTCATCATATTATTGCCTCTGTCCTTGAAAAGAATTCAGTACCCGAAGGCGTTTGTAATTTGGTGGTAGGCGGACGCGAGGTGGGTGAATGGTTGGCTGCCGACGTACGAATTCCATTGATCTCCGCTACAGGTTCTACGGCTATGGGAAAAAAAGTAGCCGCCGGAGTTGGACAACGACTGGGAAGAACGCTTCTGGAACTGGGCGGAAACAATGCGATCATTATAACCCCCGACGCCGATCTTGATATAGCCATTAGAGGAGCGGTATTTGGCGCCGTTGGAACAGCCGGACAGCGCTGTACCACCACTAGAAGACTCATCATTCATGAATCGCTCTATGAAACGGTAAAACAAAAATTAAAAGCGGCTTATGGACAACTTCGCATTGGCAACCCACTCGATCAACAAAATCATGTGGGCCCACTGATCGATACCGATGCGGTAAAGCGTTATATCGCAGCCATTGAAGCCTGCAAGGCCGAGGGCGGACGTTTCCTTGTAGAGGGAGCTGTACTGAGCGGACCCGACTTTAGTAGTGGTTGCTATGTGCAGCCTTGTATTGCCGAGGCTATGCCACAGTACCGTATTGTACAGGAAGAAACCTTCGCTCCCCTTTTGTACTTACTTTCTTACAAGACCATCGATGAGGCCATTGCTATTCAAAATGGTGTACCACAAGGTCTCTCGTCCTCAATTATGACCTTGAACCTTCGCGAGGCAGAGCTATTTCTTTCTCCCGAGGGAAGTGATTGTGGCATCGCCAATGTGAATATCGGAACAAGCGGAGCCGAGATCGGCGGGGCCTTTGGCGGCGAAAAAGAAACAGGGGGTGGCCGAGAAAGCGGAAGCGATTCCTGGAAGGCTTACATGAGAAGACAAACAAATACTATTAATTATAGTCGATCGATCCCCTTGGCACAGGGCATACAATTTGACATCTAAAAAAATCATATGAACAAAAATCGTATCCTTCTAGTCGTAACGGTAGCGCTTCTTCAACTGACCGTATTTGCACAAACACATTTGACCGCAGTAAGAAAAGAGGTCCCAAAAGGCTGGCACTTACTCGATCAACGAGATAGTGGTTATGCCGGCATTAGCCTTGACAAAGCCTATGCCTATTTGCGCAGCCAACAACGGAAAAGTCAGCCCGTTATCGTGGCCGTCATTGACTCGGGCATTGACACGCTGCACGAAGACCTGCGCGCTGTGCTGTGGACAAATCCAAAGGAAGTGCCCGGAAACGGCATAGATGATGATAAGAATGGATACATCGATGATATACATGGCTGGAATTTCTTAGGAGGAAAAGATGGACGCAATGTCGAAAAAGATTCTTACGAGGCAGCACGCGTTTATCATAAATACAAATCCGAATTTGAGAACATCGATCCCTTGGTCGTTAAGTTTAATAAAGAAAGTTTCTATTTATACAATGCATGGGTTCGCGCCAAGCAAGAAGTGGCTGGCGAACAAAAAGGAAATGGGGCCGAGATGATCATGATGAAAAGGGCCTATGGAAATTTATTGAAAAGTGATAGCCTATTGCGCAAAGCGCTAGGCAAAGACACCTTTTTAGGAAAGGAATTATCTGACTACCGGTCAGAGCAAAGTGATGTTAAAAAAGCACGTTCTGCGCTCTATAATCTGATGCTCAACAATGAAGCGCTCGACGTTACCAATGTAGAATTCTTAACGGGTTTTGGCGATTATATACGGGCCATGGAACAAAAGGAAGAAGCGGCCGAGAAAGCACCTGAAAATTTTCGCGGAGACATCGTCAAGGATAATTATCAGGACTTCAAGGATCGTTTCTACGGGAATAATGATATAATGGCTACCGAAAAGTCGGCCTTACATGGCACGCACGTATCCGGTATCATTGCTGCCAGTCGTGAGAATAAAAAAGGGACTGACGGCGTGGCCGATAATGTAAAGATCATGACACTGCGGGCGGTCCCAGATGGAGACGAACATGACAAGGATATTGCACTGGCCATTCGTTATGCGGTTGATAATGGAGCCCAGATCATAAACATGAGCTTTGGCAAAAGTTATTCACCCGAAAAGAAATGGGTAGACGAAGCCGTTGCGTATGCGGCCCAGAAGGGAGTACTGCTCGTGCATGCCGCCGGTAACGATGCCAAAAATCTTGATACTACGTATAACTACCCTTCTCCCCTTTCACTCGAGGGAAATCGGCCGGAAAACTGGATCACCGTAGGAGCGAGTGGCGATCCGGGTGCCGGGGGATATACCGCCTCTTTTTCGAACTACGGAAAAACAGAGGTAGATGTTTTTGCTCCCGGTGTCAAGATCTATGCACCCGTGCCAGGAGGAAATACCTACCAGTTCTTGCAAGGCACCAGTATGGCCTCTCCTGTTGTAGCCGGTGTGGCCGCACTTTTACTGGAATACTTTCCTACGCTTAGCGCCAGACAGCTAAAACAAGTGATAGAGCAATCGTCCGTTCCGCTGAAAGATTCTGTCCGTCACCCCGGTACAGGAGAAAAAGTACTGCTGAGTGATCTAAGCAAAACAGGTGGAATTGTCAACGCCTACGAAGCGGTCAAATTAGCGGCCACGATCAAAGGGGAAAGAAAACTACCCGTAACAACGTCTACTCCGCAAACCAAACCAGCAGCGGCACCGGTAAAAAAGACCAAGGGCTTCTAAGTATGCTTCCCAAAGGGAATGCGATCTTGAAAGCAGGAGCTTTGTTATATTTGTCCCATAAGAAAGACCATGGCTAAGAAAATTGAAGATCTTGATGTAAATCTGACTGGCGAAGGCTCTTCTTCGGAAGAGCCCCGAAGCAGTTGGTTCAAACGCATCAAAAAAGGGATCGTAACCCGGACCTCCGAAAAAATGGAGACACCCGAAGGGTTATGGAATAAGTGTCCGGAGTGTAGCCATATCTGTACCTCGCACGATCTAAAAGACAATTGGCATATTTGTCCTAAATGCCAATATCACTTTCGAATTGATAGTGAAACGTATTTCCAGATCATTTTCGACGATAGCCAGTATACCGAACTTTTTGATTCGATCCGAAGCAAAGATTTTTTAGCGTTTACCGACCTTAAGCCCTATCAAAAACGGCTCGAGGATATCTGGAGCAAGACCGACCTGAAAGATTCCATGCGAGTGGCCACGGGTAAGGTCAATGGAAAAAATTTGGTGATCGCCTGCATGGATTTTGAGTTTATTGGCGGATCGCTGGGCAGTGTGATGGGCGAGAAATTTGCCAGAGCCGTTGACCATTGCATTGCACACCGCAGTCCCTATCTAGTCATCTCCAAAAGTGGTGGCGCCCGGATGATGGAAAGTGCCTTCTCACTAATGCAGCTTGCCAAGACCAGCGGTAAACTCTCACAGCTAAGCGATGCTAAACTGCCCTACATTTCCCTTCTTACCGACCCTACTTTCGGCGGAATATCCGCTTCTTTTGGTATGCTGGGCGATCTGAATATCGCAGAGCCCGGCGCCTTGATCGGATTTGCCGGACCCCGCGTAATCAAAGAGACCATAAAAAAAGATCTCCCCGAAGGATTCCAACGTTCCGAATTTATTTTAGAGCACGGGTTTTTGGATTTTATCGTACCCCGCAACGAACTCAGACAAAAACTCTCGACACTTATTACGATGTTCGAACAATAGTCCGAACCATTCGGCAACGTTTTCTTTATGCAAGCCCTTCAAAACAGACAGGCAGTCTATGATTATTTTATTGATACACGCTACCAAGCGGGTATGGTCTTGTTGGGCACCGAAGTAAAATCGCTTCGAGAAGGCAAGGCCAGCTTCAACGATAGTTTCTGTGTGGCGCAAGAGGGCGAGGTCTGGATCAAATCGCTGCATATTGCCCCCTATAGCCATGGCACACATAGCAATCATGAGCCCTTACGAGACAGAAAACTTTTACTGACAAAAAAAGAGATCAGCCGGATCGCTTCGGCCCTAAAGGAAAAAGGATATACACTGGTGCCTCTTCGGATTTTTTTTACCGACAAAGGAATCGTGAAAATAGAGATCGGTCTGGGACGCGGAAAGAAACAATACGATAAACGCGATAGCATCAAAAAAAGAGAGGCTGAAAGAGAGATCAAACGAAAGGGGGTCTGATCCCATGAATCCTATCTAAGCAAACACCTGAAATCCGCTTCACTTTTCCAGCCCTACCCTAAACTACTTCTACTCAAATAGCTCTGGCTGATCGTTTGACTTGGCCTTGACCCATTCCATTTCGGTAGACTTGCTATAATCGGCTAATTTGGTGCCCACCGTTTTCCAGCCCGTCACCTCAGCGATCTTACTAAGCTTTAGTTTTGCCTTTCTGATTTGAGCCCCTTTTCCTTGTTGCATGGCCAAGACGGGTTCGGCATCGGTGGTAACCGCCTCAACATAATTGCCCTCGCCCTCTTTAATAAAACTGAATTTAGATCGCAAGGTACTGGTCTCGATCTTGAAACGCTTGAGCATGTACTGCTTGTTTTTCATGTCCACATACACAGCGGTGACCACTTTTTCGGGATCGTATTTTTCGATCTGCAAGACCTTATCTGGATCGAATTTTTGCGTTAGCTCCTGATCGGTAATCTCATAATTTCCGTCGCTATACAAAACTAAGAGTTGATCTTCGGGCTGGAAGGAACCAAGGGGCATCCCCTTTTCTTCTATATGAAGACGACCAAACTGATCATCGAACCAAAGTCTTTTGGCTGAAATAGTAGACTTACCCGCCGCTTTCAATTTTACAGAACGAATGGGATATTTGGTTACCTGGTTACCCATACTGCTTCGCCCTTTTACGGCTAAGGTCTCAAAATGAAATTCAAACTCTTTGATGCGCGCTGAACAACCCGCCGTCAAAAGAATAGTAACTAACTCAGCCTCACCATTTGCGTTGACACTGAGGTAATGAACCTTACTCTTTTCGTCTCCCTTGGTCAGATCGTATTCCTTATCTCTTGTCACCCCGGTAACCGTAAAACGCTTGGCATAACTGACCCCTCCCTTGCCATCTGCATAGATGAGATTGTAGGTGGTTCTTTCATCATTTTTTTGAAACAGGGCCACATGAATAATATCTTTTCCAATAAAGCTTTTTTCTGCCACTTTTACCACTTTAAGGGTCCCTCGGCGCGTAATGGCGATAATATCGTCCAGATCGGAACATTCGAATAATAATTCATCCTTTTTTAGTCCGGTACCGATAAATCCATCCTCGCGATTAACATACAATTTAGTGTTGGCAATGGCTACGTGCTTGGCTTCAATGACCTCGAACTCTTTGATCTCGGTACGTCGCTCTCTCCCCTTCCCAAATTTCTTCAATAAACCCTCGTAGTAAGCCACCGCGTAATCAACCAAATTATCCAAATCGTGACGAACCTGCTTCATCGCTGCCTCCAATTCACTGATCTGCGCATTGAGCTCGTCGATATCGAGTTTATAAATTCTTCTGACCGGCTTTTCGGTCAGCTTAACGATATCCTCACGACTGATCTCCCTTTTGAGCTTTTTCTTGAAAGGACCAAAGGCCTCATCAATAGCCAAGAGAACCTTATCCCAAGTAGCATGCTTTTTTTCCAGCTCCTTATAGATCTTTTCTTCGAAAAAGATCTTTTCTAACGAGGTGTAATGCCATTTTTCCTGTAGTTCCGAAAGACGAATGCGAAGCTCCTGCTCCAACAGCGCCTTCGTATGATCAACTGAGCCCTTTAAAAGTTCTTGAACACCTAAGAATTGAGGCTTTTGCTCAGCGATCACGCAAGCATTGGGAGAGATCGAGATCTCACAATCGGTAAACTTGTACAATGCGTCGATGGTCATATCAGGTGAGATCCCAGCTGCCAGATCGACGAGTATCTCCACATCGGCAGCCGTATTGTCCGTCACTTTCTTGATCTTGATCTTTCCCTGATCATTAGCCTTTACTATCGACTCCATCAATTGCATGGTGGTGACGCCAAAGGGAACACTGCGGATCACCAAGGTCTTTTTGTCCGCTTCCTCAATATGAGCCCGCAACTTGACCTTTCCTCCTCGCTTGCCCTGATTATAATCAGTCACATCGATTAGACCACCGGTTTGAAAATCGGGATACAAGTCAAAGCGACGACCACGCAGGTACTTGATAGCGGCTTCCAATAATTCACAAAAATTATGCGGCAAGATCTTGGTGGAAAGCCCTACTGCGATACCATCGGCTCCTTGCGCCAACAGTAAAGGAAACTTCATTGGCAAGGTAACCGGTTCTTGCTTGCGTCCATCATAGCTTAATTGCCATTGCGTCGTTTTGGGATTAAAGGCCACCTCCAAAGCGAATTTGCTGGGACGAGCCTCTATATAACGAGCCGCCGCGGCATCATCACCGGTCCTTACATCGCCCCAGTTTCCTTGCGTATCGATCAACAAGTCCTTTTGGCCGAGATTAACCAAGGCATCACCGATACTGGCATCTCCATGGGGATGGTATTGCATGGCCTGCCCAATGATATTAGCCACTTTATTATAGCGCCCATCGTCCATTTCTTTCATGGCATGAAGAATACGACGTTGAACGGGCTTAAGCCCATCTTCAATTGCCGGTACCGCCCGTTCCAGAATAACATACGAGGCGTAGTCGAGGAACCAATGCTTATATTGGCCTTGAACACCGGTATCGCCTGACTGTGTAAAGGAAGCTTTCGTTTTCAATGGTACTACAAGTTTAATGCATTAATCTACAGTGTCCGATTGGTCTTTGGAAGAAAAAGCACCGGGCTGACGAAATTCTAGTTCTTTCCACTGCGCAGGGTTATCTCCTTTTCCCTCCAACACACCCGCGGCGACAAGCGAACGTAAGCGCCCCATCAAGAAGACATCACCTGTTCTATTTTTCATTCTGGTCAGCAACTGCTGCAAAAGGCGATGTGCCTTTTGCCAGTCTCCGCTCACAAAGCGACGTATCTCTTGATCGTAGCAATTGATCTCTTTACTGATCAATTTCTTTCCTCCTTCGAGCCAACGGACCATGCCGTTCTCTTCGGTCAATTTTTTCCACTCATCCGGATCGATCTCGAATTCACTCAGCGTAATGGGCCTCGCTAATTTTTTAGCCTTTAAAAATTCAGCCGGCCTGATCTCGCTCAAAAAGGTTGGATAAAATAGTTGTCCCTTCTCATTTAAAAAAGGAAGGTTATTCATATACAAGATCATTACTCTGCCTTGGTAGGCTCGCAGTTGGGGCAATAACCAATAATACCCAGCGACATCATGTTGATTTTGCCCCATCCAGATCCAGCACTCCTGGTCCGGTTCCTGCTCTACGTATTGCGTAATGGACTGTACTGTCATTTGATCGTCGATCTGCCCGACTCTCTCCGTCCCATAGGGCGAATCGGCAAGCAATGTGATCCACCATTCCTTTCTGATCTGCCTACCCTCGGCCGTATCCAGTCCGGCGATCGGCCCCACGGCATAATCGTCCCGAATCAGCTCAATGGGACCGTCCAGCGAAGGATCTAATGCAATGACTTGTTTTAACAGCTCAACATCAGGTTCATTAAAAACAATATGAAGCATAGTGAAAATTATTTAGCGGTAGATAAAGTAATTACATAATATACGCAAGTGGTCAGATAATTGCGCAAATACGGGATCCGCCCAAGCCATGACCACTGCTTTTTGGGCTTCCAACCAAATTTCCATTGATAGATCGGATTGATCATATAAAATTGTCGGTTTGCAATTTTATAACCTAGTTGTTGACAAATGCGTTCGAATCGCTCAATGGTGATGCGGGTAGCACGAATCTCCAATAACTCGTGGACGGGTTCTTTATTGATCGCCAGCAACCCTTTATACAAAAAGGAAGGAAGCAAGTGTATATAGGGCAATTTGGCCAGCCAGGAGCGGGCTATTTGCTGGTGTCCTCCAAAGGGCATATGCCAGGGAGGAAATCCAAAGAAAATGACCCCGCCGGGAGTGAGCCAATTCTTCATATAGCGCATTAAGCGCGGTTGATCGTGAATATGCTCTATAACATCCTTGAGAACAATAATGTCAAAAGGTCCCTTTAGCTCTTTTTGCAGATCGGTCTCATAAATATCTTTATCGACATAGTGGAGCTGTCCTCGCCCGATGGGCTCCCACAGAAATCCACAGGCCCACTCCACGCGCTTGGGGTCAAGTTCGACCCCTACCCCCTGACACCCTCTTTCTAAAAATGCTTGCAAAACCCCACCCTCTCCCGCACCGATCTCTAACACACGCATTCCTGCCTTGATAGGAAGGATAGCTTCAATAAAAGGGAGCACGTATCCCTTGGCATTGAGGTATTGCATTTCGAAGTAGCGCTTACGATCGGCGTGAAAGTCAAACATTACTTTTCTAGTTCTGCGTCCAGGGGCTTATCGGATTCGATGCGAAGATTATCAATAATAAATTCTTGACGGTCGGGGGTGTTCTTACCCATGTAATACTCCAAGAGCTGTTGCACATGATCGCCTTGCTCCAAGCGCATCAATTGCTTACGCATATCAGGACCAATGAACTGCGCGAACTCATCGGGACTGATCTCCCCTAAGCCCTTAAAGCGAGTCACCTCGGGCTTTTGTCCTAATTTCTTTACGGCGGCAAGTTTCTCTTGCTCGGTATAACAATAGATGGTCTCTTGTTTGTTACGAACCCTGAATAGCGGTGTCTCCAACACATAAACCTTCTCGTGTTTGACCAAGTCGGGAAAGAATTGTAAAAAGAAGGTCATCAACAATAACCGAATATGCATTCCGTCCACATCGGCATCGGTGGCAATAACGACATTATTGTAACGCAATCCCTCCAATCCCTCTTCGATATTGAGGGCATGTTGAAGCAAATTGAATTCCTCATTTTCGTAAACCACTTTTTTGGTCAACCCAAAACAGTTCAATGGCTTACCTCGTAAACTAAAAACAGCTTGTGTCTCGACCTTACGTGCCTTGGTGATGGAGCCGCTGGCACTATCCCCTTCGGTAATAAAGATGGTGGTATCTTTTTGTCTGGCAAGAAAATCATCCTTTCCGCGGGCCGGCACATCATCGTTGAGATGATACCTGCAGTCACGAAGCTTTCGGTTATGCAGGTTGGCTTTCTTTGCGCGCTCATTAGCCAGCTTCTTGATTCCGGCCAATTCCTTACGCTCACGCTCACTTTGCTCAACTCGTTTTTTTAGGGCATCCGCTACAGCAGGATGCTTGTGTAAATAATTATCGAGTTCTTTGGACAGAAAATCGCCAACGAACTGACGCATGCTAGGCCCCTCGATATCCACATTGAGGGAACCCAGTTTTGTCTTGGTCTGCGACTCAAATACCGGCTCCACCACCCGAACGGAAATGGCCGCAACGATACCGGTTCGAATATCGGAGGCATCGTAATCCTTTTTAAAGAAATCTCGTATGGTCTTTACATAGGCTTCTCGAAAAGCCTGCTGATGCGTACCTCCCTGTGTAGTATGTTGTCCATTGACAAAACTGTAAATATCCTCCCCATAGTCGTTGGTATGAGAGATCGCCACTTCGATATCATTGCCGCTCAGATGAATAATAGGATATCGAATCTCGTCCTCGTTGGTCTTTCGCTGCAACAGATCGAGCAACCCATTCTTGCTGATGTACGTCTTACCATTATAATTGATCTTAAGCCCTGCATTCAAAAAACAATAGTTCCATAATTGGTTATCGAGGAACTCCGGTAAAAAACGGAAATTCTTAAAGATGGAATCGTCGGGGATAAAGGAAACCAGTGTTCCGTTGGGTTCCGTGGTTTTTGCTTCTTTTTGCTCCTTGACCAATTCACCACGGGAAAACTCGGCTGTTTTTTCTTTTCCATCACGTATGGCCGTCACCTTAAAATAATGGCTAAGGGCGTTGACCGCCTTAGTGCCTACGCCATTTAAGCCAACCGACTTTTGGAACGCCTTACTATCATATTTAGCCCCGGTATTGATCTTACTGACAACGTCTACGACTTTTCCCAGGGGGATACCCCGCCCAAAATCTCGCACCGTAACGGTCTTTCCCTCGATTTGCAGTTCTACGGATTTTCCAAAGCCCATCGTATACTCATCGATACAGTTATCCATCACTTCTTTGACCAAAACATAGATGCCATCGTCTGGAGAGGAACCGTCTCCCAGTTTTCCAATGTACATGCCGGGGCGAAGACGGATATGCTGTTTCCAGTCGAGCGACTGAATGCTATCTTCTGTATACTCAAATAAGGGACTTTCTTTTTCTTTTGCCATAGTTATAAAGAGCAGGCAAATATACCAATTGGAGGCTTACTGTTGCAACAACTCTTTTACACTTACTCTTCGCTTCTGCTCGCTATCAAAAAAACGATAGCTTATCGTGTAGTCCTTTCCGATCAAAAAAACGGATGGGACAGGTAATTGCGGAGGATTCGGGGCATTGAGCTTGACCAGATCGATGCCCCCACTACGAAAACGGGCTAACTGCGACACCGAAAACTCTTCCAGTACGTCATACCGTTTAGCGATCAAATGAGCAGAATCCCATAAAAGAGAAAACCCGGCCCTTGTTTTTTGCAAAGTAATGGCACGGCTGGAATCAGACTCAGGGCTAATGGCAATAACGGTCGTTTGACGATCCGTAAAAAAAGATAAGGAATCTTGCAAACGAGACAAAAGACGAATACAAGAGGGACTCCAGGACCCCTTATAAAAAACAAGCAAGACAGGTTCTCGCTTAGCCAACTGGCGTAAATTGACTTCGCGGCCAAATTGATCTGTTCCTGTAAAATCAGGGGCCTTCGCTCCCAGAAAGAGTCCCTCTGGCTGGCCTTGAGAAAAAGCCACGGTGCCAAACAAAAAAAATAGCGCTGCCAGAAAATAACTTCTCATACCCTAAGCTGCCCTATCAATTTTGTTGCAGGCTGCGAAAATCGACTGTTACCAGTTTACTCACTCCCGGCTCTTGCATCGTGACCCCATAGATCACATCCACCGTACTCATGGTCATTTTATTGTGCGTAACAATAATAAATTGAGAATTTTCGCTGAATTGTCGGATCATATTAGTGAACTTGCCCACATTGGCATCATCAAGTGGTGCATCCACCTCATCGAGAATACAGAAGGGGGCTGGTTTGATCAAATAGATCGCGAACAGCAGCGCTGTAGCGGTAAGCGTTCTCTCCCCGCCACTCAATTGCGTTAAAGAGCTGGGGCGTTTCCCCTTCGGCTTAGCCACGACATCTATACCACTCTCGGCTATGTTTGTGGGGTCTTCCAATACCAGGTCGCACTGGTCATCATCGGTAAAAAGAGTCTTGAATACTTTTTGAAAATGCATTCTGACCTGCTCGAAAGTGTCTAAAAATTTTTGATTGGCGGTGGCTTCTACCTCTTCAATGGTCTTTAAAAGACTATCCTTAGCTGTGACCAGATCGGTCTTTTGCTCTACGATAAAATCGTAACGCTTTTTCATTTCGGTAAAGGCCTCAATAGCGGTGGGATTGACCTCCCCCAGATTTTCGAGCCTTTTCTTCATTCGCTCAGCAGTAGCTTGCAACTCTTCAAGGGCCGTCTCAGAGAGGCGGGCCTCTCCTAAGATCTGCTCGAGATCCACGCGAAACTCTACACTCAAACGCTCCTTCATACCGGCCAGCTGTAATTTTAGATCGTTGAGCTTGTCCTTTATAGCGGCTAATAAAAATTCGACCTGCTCTTTTTCTTTGCTTTGATGGCGTATGGCACTTTCTTTTTCGCTTAACTCATTTCGGAGCACATAATAGGCTTGGTCCGCAGTATTAAGCAACGCTTCGTCCTCTTGCTTCTTTCTCAACAACTCCAATAGCTGCTGCTCAATTGATGTGAGCTGTTCCCTTGATTGCGTAGAAGAGTCGGTGGTTTCAGCTTGTTGTAATTTACTTTGCTCGATCTGCGACTGAAGATCGGTCAGCTGATTATTTTTGAACGAACTCTCTTGTACCAGCCCGCTGATCTTACTCTGCTGACGGGTAATAGAAATATTGAACTCGTTGAATTGCCGGGTAGCTTCATTGTGCGTTAGTTCACCGGAACGAAATTCACTCTCAGCACCCTGCAGAGAGATCTGCAGACCGGAGAAGGCGGCATTAAGCTGCTCAAACTCGCTACGAACATCGGCCACAGAAGCGGTGATCTGCTCTACCTGAGCTTGCAGTTCGGTGACCTTTGCACCACTGCTTTGCTGGGTATTAGTGAGATTCTCTACCTTATTTTGAATAGCGAACAACTCATTCGAAAGATGCTGAATCTCCTTTTCTGCCTGCCGCAAGGCCACTTCACGAAGGTCTTCATTGAAGGCGATCACTTCGTTGTGACGGGTTTGAATGGTGGACCGCAACGCATCGACTATCGCTTGCTGTTGGTCAATCGCTAGCTGCAGCTTTTCCAGATTTTTTGCCCGTCCTATCTTGTTACCCTCGAAAAGACCCACACTTCCACCGGTAAGGGAAAATTTTCCTTTAACGTAACGACCTTGCTTTTCGATCACTACAAACCCATTGCTATTACTAAGGGCCTCCTCGCTATCAGCAATAAAAACATTACCCAATAATTGCTCTGCCAATTTGCGATAGGGATCCTCTACTTCCACCACACTCAAAGCGCTGATAGCACCCGTGAGTTGATGCGAGCTAGCACCCTGTCCATGCGCATTGACCTGATCGAGCAAAAAGAAATTTGCTTTCCCTTTTTGATGTTTATCCAACAAATGAACCGCTTCAAGACCTTCTTGCAAATCAGCCACTACATAGTAACTGAGATAGGGCTCGAGCACATTTTCTAATGCTTTGCGGTATTCCTCCTTTACGTAAAGCACATCGGAGAGAATGGGTACTTGTGATCGCCATTCTTTGTTGTTATGCAAGAACTTGACCGAATCGGGATATCCCTCCATGGAGTCGATCATGCTCTTTAGCAAAGCGAACTCATTCTTTTTAGCATCGAGCTTTCTACTTTCCTCGGCCAGCTCGTTTCGAAGTTCATCGAGTATGGCTTGCGTTTGCAGGATCTGCTCTTTTGTTTGATCTTGATGTTGCTGCAACTGCTCCAGGTCTACCTTTCGCTCGGCCAGCGTGCTTTCTTTTTGAGAACGTTCTGTGGCTAATTGCTCCAACAAGGCCGCTCGTTGTGTGCGCTCGGTCTCGAGCTGCTGAAGAGTACGTTGCAAATTTTGAACAGATGTATCGGCCACGGCCACTCTCTTTTCGGCATCGAATTGTTGCCGCTGTGTCTGCTGATACTGCTGACGAAGCGTTTCCAACGCGGCCCGCTTCTGTTCCATTTGCGACCGAGTTTGCTCCATATTCGATTGAAGTTGAACAAGCTCTTGCTCTAATGACTTTAGTGCTTTTTCTTCTTCCGCTATTTGCCCCGTTGTAAATGAAATACTTTCGACAATTCCTTGCAGTTGTCCTTCTGCCTTGGACAGAAAGACATTGAGCGATTCTTGCTTTTCAGAAAGATATTCCAATCGCTGCGTAGCCAGATTCTTATCATTCTCCTTTACGCGGACCGATTGTTGCAGCTCATTGAAGGCCTGCTGCATGCGCTGCAAGGCTTTTTCCTTTTCTACAAAAACCAGCTTCTCTGTTTCAAGAGCCGCCTCTTGCACCGAGATGGCCGCCTCGATCTCTATTTTACGATTACTCTCTTTTTCTAGTTGTTCGGTCAGATCGCTATACGAGAGATTGAACCCCTCCAAAGAGGCCTTGGCCAATTCGATGCTTACCTCTCTGTATTCTTTTTTTATCTCTTGATACTTCTCTGCTTTCTTTGCCTGACTCTCTAACGATTTCAATTGGTTATTGATCTCAAAGAGCAAGTCCTCGATCCGGGCCAGATCTTGCTCGGTAGCCTCCAGCTTCGATTTAGCCTCTTTCTTTCTTGTTTTATAGATCGATATACCCGCGGCTTGCTCGAGCATCTTGCGTCGGCTATTGTCCTTGTCCTTGATCAGGTCATCGACCATATCCAAGGCAATAATGGCATAGCTATCGGTACTAATACCGGTATCGAGAAAAAGATTCTGTATGTCCTTTAAACGACACTGCACATCGTTGAGACGATACTCACTTTCGCCGTTCTTATAAAATTTTCTGGTGACCGTTACTACGTTAAAATCGGTAGGTAGCAAATTGCGAGTATTCTCAAAAGTCAAACTCACCTCGGCCAAGCCGCTCGCGCTGCGTGTCTTGGAACCATTAAAGACCAGGCTGTCTAGATTCTCACTTCTCAACTGACTTATCTTTTGCTCTCCGATTACCCACCGTATACTATCTACAATGTTTGATTTTCCGCATCCGTTAGGACCTACGATGCCGGTAATATTATCGTCGAAATTGATGATGGTTTTATCAGCAAAACTCTTGAACCCCTTGATTTCTAAGCTCTTTAATCTCACAATAAATCGATTTTAAAAGGAAAAAGACCACTGCGAATTTAACGGGAAAACAGCATAATGCACCAGGTCTCCCTGCCCAGTTATTCACATAGAACGGTTAAAATTGTGGGAAGATTTACCAGACCCATTCCCGTAGCGAGAGGTACACCTGCTGGCCTTTTTCAAAGTGGGCAACTGGTACGCTTACCTTGATCCGTTCTCCCCGGCAAACCACTTCCACCAGCGAGAAAGGACCCAAAAAACTAACCGCCTCGACCGTGGCTAAAAATGAATTGGGATTCTTTTCTTCAATGTCAAGTGTAAATTGTTCCGGTCTGGCATAGACCATTTTCGAATTTGTAGGTCGGGCAGCTGAGCCACCCATGGGTGTCAGCCACTCTACGGACAAGGCCATAAAGGGGCCTAATAATCCTGCACAATACGCATTAACAGGATGCAAATACAAATGCGAAGGGGCCCCTTGCTGTACGATCTGGCCATTTTGAAGTAGCAAGATCTTATCGGCCCAAGAGAGCAGATCGGCCGCATCGTGAGAAACGATCAAGCTGGAGACAGACAAGGATCGCTCAATGGTGGTCAACAATTGTTTGATATTCTCTTTTTGGACAAAATCGAGATTAGAAAAGGGCTCATCCAATAAAAGAAGCCGAGGTCTTTTGACTAGGGCATTAGCCAGGGCCACCCGCTGACGCTCCCCACCGGACAACTGGCTGGTCTTTCGCTTGAGCACATGATCAATGCCACATAGAGAAAAAAGGGATATTGCTTCGTCAGTCTCTAAAATATTACTTAACGCTAAATACTCCTCGACGCAATAGTGATTGAGTAACTCAAAATGTTGACTGAGATAAGCGATATGACGATGACCGGGTAATAGCTTCTCCTCGGGCCCCTCCACCCTCTTGTCTTCAAAAATAATGTTGCCCTCGGCGGGCTGTAAAAGGCCGGCGATCATTTTTAGTAAAGAAGACTTACCGGCACCTGTTTCTCCGGCAATGCCCAATCGCTCGTTACGTTGCATAAAAAAGCTGATTCCCGCTGAAACGGGCCTTGCTTGATGAGACGTAACTACCTGATTGACAGAGAGCCATTGCATCTGGTAAAAATAATGGTTAATTATTTAACCTTTTAAGAAGATCCCTGTTAAACAAACTATATGAGGCATTTTACCCTCCAAGAAGTTAAAAGCTGGGATAGATTTTACAGAGGCAACTTCATCAACTCGATAAGCGGCTTCAAATCCGTTAGTCTGATTGGAACGGTAGATAGCAACAATAATGCTAACCTTGCCATTTTCAGTAATATCGTTCACTTAGGAGCCGATCCCGCATTGATCGGATTTATCAACCGACCCCGAGAGGCCTCCCCTCATACACTATCCAATATAGAGGAGACCAAAACCTATACCATCAATCACATACATGCCGATTTTTTGGACAAGGCCCATCAGACTAGTGCCAAGTACAAAAAAGAAGAAAGTGAATTTGATAAAACGGGTCTGACACCGCTTTGGACAGAAGACAGCAAGGCGCCCTATGTAAAAGAAAGCTCCTTACGCTATGCTTTGGACCTACAAGAAATTATTCCCCTAAAACAGAATGATACTTTTTTAGTGGTGGGGGCCATCAAGCACATCTATGTGCCCATAGTCGCCATACAGCCTGATGGCTTTGTGGACCTCGAAAAAGTAGGGAGTCTTGCCTCCCTGGGGATCGACGGCTATTATAAAACCTCGCTATTAAAAAGATATTCTTACGCCCGGCCAAATCAAGACCCCACTGAGTTGCCTAATTGATCATTTTAGTTTATCCAACAGATCGAGTCCCTTTTCCTTCGCCACTCTCTTTGCAATATCATACCCGGCGTCAGCGTGTCGAATTACTCCCATACCCGGATCATTTCGTAAAACTCTCGAAAGACGTTTTACCGCTTCAGCTGTCCCATCAGCCACTATCACCATACCGGAATGAATACTGTACCCCATACCCACACCTCCTCCATGATGAAGGCTGACCCAACTGGCGCCACCGGCCGTATTGACCAATGCATTTAAAATGGGCCAGTCCGCTACCGCATCGCTACCATCGAGCATGGCTTCCGTTTCGCGGTTGGGACTAGCCACGCTACCCGTGTCTAAATGGTCCCTTCCAATAACAATGGGAGCTTTTACCTTTCCGGTCTTGACCAGCTCATTGAAGGCGAGGCCTGCCCTTTCTCTTTCGCCCTGTCCTAACCAACAAATACGCGCAGGAAGGCCTTGAAAAGCGATCTTTTCGCGAGCCATTTTCATCCAGCGAACCAATCCCTTGTTATCAGGAAAAAGTGAAAGGATCAACTCGTCGGTAACCGCAATATCATCAGGATCTCCACTTAGCGCCGCCCAGCGAAAGGGCCCTTTTCCCTCGCAAAAAAGGGGCCGTATATAGGCCGGAACAAAACCCGGAAAGGCAAAACAATCTACTGAGTCATTGGGTAAAAATTGTTGCTGGTACTCCTTGGCACGCGCCCTGATATTATTTCCATAATCGAATGTAATCGCCCCTTTTTTCATTAATTGAACCATCAATGAAACATGATGAAACATCGAGTGGTAGGCCATTGCCGTGTAAGCATCGGGATCTTTTTCTCGTAGGGTAATCGCTTCTTGCAAAGAAGTCTGATGAGGCCAATAACCGATCAATGGATCGTGGGCACTGGTTTGATCGGTCAAGGTATCAGGTATAATATTTCGTTGCAACAATCTTTCTAACAGCTCAATGGCATTACAATGCACACCGATACTGCGCGCCGTTCCCAATTTTTTATACTCCAAGGCCTTGTTGATGGCTTGGTCAATATCGGTACATTTTTCGTCGAGGTATTTTGTCTCTAATCGCTTATCGATACGCCACTCCTCTACCTCGGCCACCAGGGCCACCCCTTCGTTCATGGTAATGGCCAAGGGTTGTGCCCCTCCCATTCCACCCAAACCGGCAGTAACATTGAGGGTCCCCTTTAAGGTCCCCCCAAAATGTTTGTCTGCGGCCGAGGCATAGGTCTCATAAGTGCCTTGTACGATACCCTGCGAACCGATATAGATCCAACTACCAGCAGTCATTTGCCCATACATCATCAGCCCTTTTTTTTCGAGCTCATCAAAATGCTTCCAAGTAGCCCAATGGGGAACCAGCTGCGAATTGCTCAATAGCACACGGGGTGCATCCGGATTCGTCTTTAAAATAGCAACGGGTTTGCCGCTTTGGATCAGCAGCGACTCATCATTTTCCAATATTAATAAGGCACGAATAATATTTTCGAGCGCCTCTTGGTTGCGCGCGGCCTTACCTCTTCCTCCGTACACGATCAACTCCTCGGGCCTCTCCGCTACCGATGGATCCAAATTATTAAGCAACATCCTCAGGGCCGCTTCTTGCACCCATCCCTTACAAAGGAGAGTTGAACCAGTGGGCGTCTTTAAAGGGATCCTATTTTTTTCCTGAACAGCTATCATGCGTTTATGTTTTACCGAAAAAGCAAAAATACATATCTTGTTGATGAAGTTTTCTATATGAGTATTCACATTAGTGCCACCCCCGGAGACATTGCCCCCATCGTTTTAATGCCGGGAGATCCGCTGCGCGCAAAGTATATTGCCAGCCATTTCTTGTCCGATACGAGACTGGTCAGCGAAACCCGTAATTGTCTTTTTTTTACCGGCTCTTTTCAAGGAAAATCCATTTCTGTGGGGGCCAGTGGTATGGGTTGCCCTTCCATTGGGATATATTCATACGAGCTATATACCGAATACCAGGTCGATACCATTATCAGGATCGGCACCTGTGGCGCCTACGACACCAATTTGAAACTGTTCGATCTGATCAATGTAAGCCAGGCGGTCAGTGAATCGAGCTTTGCCCTTACCGCCTGGGGTATGGAAGGTTCGGTGATGGATCACCAGGGAAAAGCATTTGACATGATCAATGAGATAGCCGCTCAAAAAAAGAGGGACCTGCATCGAGGAGCCATTCACTCTAGTGACGTATTTTATTCTAACCAAGAGGGATTTTCTCCCTTGGCCATGCAACATAATTGCCTGGGAGTTGAGATGGAATCCTTTGCTCTTTTTGCCAATGCAAAACAATTGCGAAAAAATGCCGCTTGCCTACTGACCGTCTCTGACCTGATTTTAGCGAAGCAGAAGTTAAGCCCGGAACAAAGAGAAAAGGCCTTGTTACCCATGATGGAGTTGGCGCTAGATGCAGCAAGGGCGCTTTAAGGTTATTGAATTCCGAATCTCATAGTGCAAACTGCTCGTATCCCTTATTGAGTGCCACTCCTTGCTCCGTTGCACATTGGCTGACCGAATGAACAAAGTCAAAGGAACGAAGAAGGCTGGCTGCTTTTTCTACATCGACAGCAAAAATCCGGTCTTCCTTTGCGAAGGATACGTGATCTCGCAAATATGAATGTGCGAACTCTAACAATGCAGAACTCTTCAAAGGCCTTCTGAACTCAATGGCCTGGGCGGCAGAGAGTAACTCGATGGCCAAAATATATTCAAGGTTATCAACGATCTGATTGACCTTGCGCCCGCTGATACTTCCCATCGACACATGGTCTTCTTGGCCAAGAGAAGTTGGGATGCTATCGGCACTGGCCGGAAAACAGAGCGTCTTATTCTCCGTTACCAAGGCGGCAGTCGTGTACTGCGGTATCATATAGCCACTGTTCAAGCCAACATTTTGCATCAATAACAAAGGAAGACCCCATTTTCCTTCCAGCAGTAAATAACAGCGCCGGTCACTAATATTTCCCAACTCGGCGGCAGCCACACAGGCATAATCCAACGGCAGCGCCAAGGGCTGTCCATGAAAATTTCCCCCGCTAATGGCTTCTCCCCCCTCTAGCAAAATGGGATTATCGGTAACGGCATTCAACTCAATTTGGGTCAGCTCATTCAAATGGAGCCAGCTGTTTCGAGAAGCACCGTGTACCTGAGGCATGCAGCGAAGAGAATAGGGATCTTGCACTCGACCACAATCGACATGACTGGCCATGATCGCCGAATCCTTGAGTAAGATCCGCAGCCGCTGCGCCACTAATTGGTTACCGGCAAAAGGACGAAGGGCATGTAAGCGAAGATCAAAGGGGGTCTTGGTGCCGGTCAGTGCCTCTAAACTCATGGCACCGATAATATCGGCGGCCTCCAGGCAATTATGCAGACGTTGAACCGCCTTAATAGCAAATGATAAAATAAACTGTGTGCCATTGATTAGCGCCAATCCCTCTTTGGGCCCTAATGAAAGAGGCGTCAACCCGCAAGAAGCTAAATAGTCGGCGGCCGGCCTGCGCAGATAGCCTTTGCTAGCGGCATCGGGGACAAGTACTTCTCCAAGACCGATCAATGGTAAAAAAAGATGAGCCAAAGGAGATAGATCACCCGAGGCCCCTACACTTCCTTTTTCGGGTACAATAGGAATGATATCGTTATCGATATGCCAGCCGATCCGTTGCAGGGTAGCCAAACGGATTCCACTATACCCTTGGGCTAAAGAATGCATTTTGGTAATAAGCATCAACTTGGCCACCTCCGGTGCCAGGGCCTGGCCTACGCCCACACTATGACTTTGCAAGATCTTATGCTGAAGAAGAGAGGTATCCTCTGCTGAAATAGCCGTTGAGGCCAAGATGCCAAACCCGGTATTAATGCCATATACGACCTGGCCCGAATTCACAATTTGATTTACCTCTTGCTCTGCCGCTGTAACTCGCTTTATCGCCTGTTCATCGATTATCCCTTTGCAAGTTCCATTAGCGATGGCAAGGGAAGTACTAACGGTAAGACGGTCAGAGCCATAATGGAAGACAGCGGCCATGTATTGTGTTTGTTCCGCAAGTTAAAGAAATGTAACTTTGCGCAGCTGTATCAAAACAGTCCGGTCCGGTAGCTCAGTTGAATAGAGCAGCTGCCTTCTAAGCAGCAGGTCATTGGTTTGAATCCAATCCGGATCACTTTTTTTCCTCTGCCCACAACAGGGGGCTTTTTTGCCACTGCCCAAAGGCCCTTAAAAAATTATTGAATTCCTGCCCGGTCCCTATTTTAAGTTTTTTCATGATATGCTGCTTATGTGCTGACAAGGTGGAGGGGGCCAGTTTCATCAACCGTGCTGCCTCTTTCATACTACTTGCACTGGAAATATGATGCAGCACACTCACTTCTCTTTTGGTGAGTTGATTTAAACGCGTGTCAAAATCGGTAAAGACAAACCCTTCGCAAAGGATGTTCATGATGATCGCTTGGGGTACATGTACTTTACCATCCAGTACTGCAGAAATGGCCACCATCACATCTTCAGCGCTTTCCTGTTTGGAAAAACAACCGTCCAAGCCATTTCGGAATGCCTTTAGCACATCACTTCCTAACCTGTCGCATACGAACATTACTTTTTGATATGGCGAGCGGGTCTTGACCTGTTGCAAAATGGCTGAGGCGTCGGCCTTTTTTGAATCAGCATCGAGTAAAAGCAGATCAAAATCAGAATCTAGGATACGCTCAAGGGCACGATCCCCTGGACTAAAAAGATCAAAATGCGTCTCTGCTGTCAACTGCAACATCACTCTTTTAATTCCTTCGGCCAGCAGATGGGTCTCAAAACAAAGCAGGACTTTCATCAATAAATGAGATTTGAAACGATGTAAAGCCCTAAAAGAGCTTAACAAACATTTGAAAATATCAGTTTGTCTCAGTAAAATCCAGTGAGCTGTCTTTTTATTTACAGCTATATATAATTTAACTTATTTTAATTGCATTTTTAATTTTACATAGTTAATAATACTTAAATATTAAAAAATACTATTCATAATGAGCATAGTCCGGAAGCGTATCTTTATAAAAAGGCAAGATGCGGGTCAGTATTGAATCATCATGGAAAACGGTGCTTAAGGGAGAATTTGAAAAACCCCACTTTAAGCAACTGGTCTTACATCTTAAGACAGAAAAAGAGCAGGGAAAGACAATTTATCCACTGGGAAAATTCATTTTCAATGCATTCGACAGCACTCCTTTCGAAAAGGTAAAACTGGTTATTTTAGGGCAAGACCCCTACCATGGACCCGGTCAGGCGCATGGTCTTAGCTTCTCCGTACCATCGGGTATGGCGACCCCGCCCTCCCTTCAAAATATCTTTAAAGAATTACAGCATGATATTGGTATGCCCCTGCCAGAAACAGGTGACCTATCGGCCTGGGCCCGACAAGGCGTTTTCTTGCTTAACGCTTCGCTGACGGTTCGTGCCGCAGAGCCCATGAGCCATGCGCAAATCGGGTGGGCTCTTTTTACCGATGCGGTAATAAAGGTCCTTAGCGAGAAACGGAAGCATCTGGTCTTTTTGCTCTGGGGAAAATTTGCCAAAGAGAAAAGCCATCTGATCGATTCAACAAAACATAAGATCCTCACCGCTGCACACCCCTCTCCTCTTTCAGCTCACAATGGTTTTTTTGGTTGTCGGCATTTTTCTACCGCCAATCAATACTTGGTACAAAATGGGATCGACCCCATTGACTGGAAGCTATAAATTCAATCCATGAAAAAGCGAATATCCGGTTGGCTGTGGGCCCTGTGGGCGCTTACAAGTTTTATCACCACTTTCTTGATCGTGTATGTTCCGCTAATGCTGACCTGGCTGATACCCGATCCCGTGGGTCAGACCCGGTTCATAACCATGAGCAGAAAATGGATACGGGTATGGCTTTGGATGGTACGGTGTCCCTTGCGAGTGGTTGGAACTTCTCATTTCAAAAATGGTCAATCTTACATCGTTACCTGCAACCATAACTCCTTTATGGATCCCCCGCTTTCTTCTCCCTTTATTCCGGGGGCAAATAAAACGATCGCCAAATCATCTTTTAACCGAATCCCCCTTTTTAATTTCTTTTATCAAAAAGGTGGCGTGCTGGTGGATCGGTCCAGTGAAAAGAGCCGAAAAAAAAGCTATCATACTATGAAATCGGTATTGCTCAAGGGTATGCATATGTGCATTTATCCGGAAGGCACTCGAAACCGAACGGAGCAGCCACTAAAAAGCTTTCATGATGGCGCTTTTAGGTTAGCGCTCGATACGGGACACGCTATTATGCCTGCCGTACTGCTGGGCACCAAAAAAGTGATGCCACCGGAAAAGAGATTTTATTTTAAGCCAGGACCGGTAGAAATTCATTTTTTAGCGCCCGTTTCACCCGAAGGGCATACCCTTTTGAGCTTAAAAGAAAGAGTCTTTTCGATAATGGAATCGTATTACGTACAGAACTCCTTTTAAAATCCGGTAAAGAACCGGGTGCGATTAATACGCAAGTCTTGCAGCAAGGAAGATTTGGGAGAAATAGTAAAATTAAAGGAACGGGTAAATCCAACTGGGATTACATTGATCGATAATTGCCAGCAATGCAGATCGCGATTGATGGACATGGTGAGATATTGAACATTCCCCGCGGTCATATCGATACTGGCCGAGCCAGACAATTTCCATTTGGGAGTAAGGTTAAAACTGCCCGCCAGATTTAACCCGCTATTGTATTCTTTTTCGTAACCGCTAAAATCGGGACGGAGGCGACTAAAAAAAGAAAGGGAGTAACTTAGGTTGAGTTGCCACTGAATATTGAAATCGACGAACTCATTCGGATTTTGCTGCATGTATTCCAATAAGCGCTGCTGATCGCCTTGCAAAAGTGGATCGTTGAGACGTTCTTGCATCTGCTTTTTCCGAAGCTCCTCTTTCTTGGAATCCTTGGGCTTACTCTGAAAATTGGTCCCAATGGCCACACTTCCCGAACTAATACGACCCAGCTTGAATTTGCCGCCCTGCCAGGCATATTTATTGATCTCGAATCCATTCTTATCGGTTTGGTATGGATTGAGGCTGGTAGACGCATTAATATTGATCTTGTCAAAAAGAGTGGTCCGCAAATAAAAAGGGATCTCCCTGGACAAATTCATGGAGTCACGCAGTAGATCGTAGGAGGCGCTAAAGCCAAATCCGTCGATCAGCATCATCTTTTTAATCGCAGCCTTACCGGTATCTTTCTTGGAGCGATACTTCATCTCAAGATTATTATCCAGTCCAAATTGAATGGACCCGGATCGCCGGGTCGAGGTATTGTAAAGAAACTGACCACCCATATCGTTGTAGTAGAGAACCCGACCGGTAGTATCTACCTGCGTACTGAGAATTCTACTCTTGTTAAAATCGGGTGTATAGCTAAGTGCGATTTGCGGTCGCATAATATGGCGAATGGCCATTACCCGGGATCGTTTAAACTGATACATTCCGTAGAGGGCCGTATTGAATCCCAAAGAAACACTGGCGCGCTGATCGATAAATAATCCTTTTTGCGTAAGCGTATCTACTTTTTTCTGGCTGGCATTCCAGCTGTAGCGGGTTACCCGCTGGATCCAGCTCTGGTTATAACTAATGCCGGGCGAAACGATCACGCGCCCCCCTAAAATGGGAGGTAAGGCCAACGCAATAGGCAGCGAGTGATTTGCCATCCACTGCGCGGTATCCCGTATGTACTGTAAAAAGGGCTTTACCCCATTCCGACCATAGGTAAGCGTGTCATAAAAACTGATCGAATTCGAAAAGGTGACATTATACCCAATGGCCAACTTTTCGTACCAACGAGACGCGCCCGCTGCATTCTTTCTTTCGAATGGGTAGATGTTATTGAGTGTAAAGGCACCATTAGGAAGACTTATATTGATGAGACCAATATTATTGTTTTGGTTATGATTGGCGCTGAGAGAGAGGTTATAGGGCTTGTTCTTCCAGGTCTTGGCAAAGGTGATAGAAGAGCCCAGCATGTTCTGAAACGGAAGTACGGCATTACCCGGAATGCTCCGGTTATACTTGGTCGATCCGGCATTGACATTGGCGCTGAAGGTAACACCCGGACGAGCTCGTCCATCAACAGCGTGTGACCAAGAAATATTGAATACGCGTGTCTTATTAAAATCAGGATCGCCTTTAAAGTTTTGCTTGGACGAACGAAAGTCAAGACCAAATCCCCCATTGTACCGGTAACGGCGACGGTAGGTGGTACGCGCGCTGGCGGCCCACTCTCCATACGAAAAAAGATCGGCCGTTAGCTGAGCATCCCAATAATCATTGATCACTCTATAATAACCGATCCCTTGCAGGCCAAGTCCTCTTAACTCATCGGTCATAAAATTGGGTCGCATCAACCCGGAATGTCTGCCCTGGTTTAGGGGATAAAAACCAAAAGGAAGATAAATCGGAACGGGCACTCCTTCAAACTCTGGATGAGCGGGACCTGAGACAGCCAATTGCTGGTTGATCATCTTCATCTTACCCGACACAAAAGCAAAATGCGGTTCATCGAGCATACAAGTCGTAAATCGGGCTTCTTTTATGAACGTGGTGGTGGGACTTACCTTTTTAGCCTGTTCCCCGATGACCAGCATCTCTCCTTGCTTCGTGTAAGTTTTTTTGGTAACCCCCAACTGCGTGCGAAAATTATACAGGATCGTGTCGTTAGTCATTTCCGTTTCGCCTGTTTTAAAAACGGCCGCATCCAACGTGGCCCCTGTGCTATCTACCGAACGAACGGCAGTAACCACTTGGGTTTGCTGATCGAGCTCTACTTTTGGTGCCGATAGCGTCATATCGGTGTAAGCGGTATTGGTCTTGCCGTAAAGGATCACCTTCTTTTTACGTACTAAAACCACAGCAGAATCTGTTGCCTGGTATTTGACGGGTGCATCCAATGTATCACGGGATCGCTTAAATCGAAATGTATCTGTCTGGACACGCGATATGCTATCTTCTGCTGTAAGTCTTACGATAGGAGTAAGCGTGTCGATCTGTTGAGAACGGGAGAGCTCTGCAGCAGGCAAGGGTACCCTCTTCGCTTTGGCAGGAACGGTATCAGCGCTTGTTAACAAATCGCTAAACCTATATACGGAGGTGGCTCGCGCTGCGGTTATACACGCCTGGGTATAAATTAAACCCACTAGTATAACTCCCAACAAGCAGCAATTTGGCTTAAATTTGTAGAAGAGGCTCATGCAGCGGGGCAAATGTAAATCTTTATACTCGCTATAGTGGCTGTCCGAACCAAACAATTTGTGAATATTGTCTTCTTATAAGCCTATGACCAACAAAATATTAATTCTTTTTATTGCGGTAGCCGGCTACATCAGTGTCTCTTCCTTTGTGCGCGAAACAACGAATACCCGAAATAAAAAAGTGATCAATACGGTGGTGATCGATCCCGGGCATGGAGGACAAGACGCCGGTGCCAGAGGGCAGTTTTCTACCGAAAAAGAGATCTGCCTGGGGGTATCGTTAAAACTGGGTGATATGATCAAAAAGGAATTCCCAGATCTCAATATTCTTTTTACACGCGAGACCGATACATACCCCGAATTGCATGATCGAGCCAAATTCGCCAATGAGAGCAAAGGCGATCTTTATCTGTGTATACACGTTAACGCAGCTGGAGGGCGTCGAAAAGCCGAGGTGATCGGCTATAAAACAGTTACCTATTATACCGGAAAAGGTGCCAGCCGAAAGAAAAGAACCAAGAAGGTACCCCAGTATCGTTATACCAATCTTCCCAGTGCCGCCAAGGGTACTGAAACCTATATCTGGGGAGCACACCGCAGCGAAGACAAAGAGCTGGCCATTATAGAAAATGCACCCATGCTGCGTGAGGAGAACTTTGAGAAAAACTATGGGAATATCGATGTTAACTCACCAGAGTTCATTGCGATTTCATTACTCAAAACAAAGCAGTACTTTAAAAGAAGTGCTACGCTGGCCGGTTTTATACAAGATGAGTTCGTAAAAGTAGGCCGGGTCGACCGCGATGTCAGACAAAGAGGGATCGGAATTTGGGTACTTCAAGCTACTGCCATGCCCAGCGTATTGGTAGAAACAGGCTTTATCTCCAATCCCGAAGAAGAACAATATCTCAATAGCCCCGAAGGACAAGAAGAATTATCGGCTTGCATCGTAAGAGCCTTAAAGAATTATATTGCCTGGCTCGAGCAACGTCAAAATGGAGCCGGAGCCGATACCCCACCCCAAGGCTATAGCAGCAATCTTTCGTTTTTACAGCAAGTAGAGAACGCCGAAAAAAATCGCCCCGAATGAAGATCAGCAACGAAACCAAAGTAGGTGCACTGACCATACTGGCCTTGGCCTTACTTTTTATTGGGTTTAACTACTTGAAGGGCCGAGATGTTTTCAGCCGCACCAAAAAAATCTATGCCGTATTTACCGATCTGGGCAGCCTCGAAAAATCGAACGAGGTCAAGATCAACGGACTTCCAATAGGCGATGTGTATCAGAAAAAAGAGAAAGATAAAGATGTCAGTGCAATAGTGGTCACCATACAACTTACCCGCGACGTAAATATTCCGAAGAACTCCGTCGCCTTCATCTCTTCCAGCTTAGTTGGTTCCTCTTACATAGTCATAGAAAGAGGAAGCAGTACAGAGATGTTGCAAGATGGAGATACCATCATGACCCGCCTAGAGACGGGCATATTAGGAGATGTTAAGGCCCAACTTGATCCTACCATTAGTAGTGTTAGAAGCTTGTTGGACTCTCTTAAAAAAACCCTGGCCGGAGTTAACCAGCTCCTGGATGCCGAAAATAGAAACAACCTTAAACAAACCATAGCCAATCTGAGTACGGCCAGTGCTTCTCTAAATAGTCTATTGGACAGTGAAAATGGCTCCTTGGCACGCACCCTGAACAATGCCGAGAAGTTTACCGCATCGATAAAAGAATCTGATCAGGATATAAAGCGTACCATTCAAAACACAAAGAAGTTCAGTGAACAACTGGCCTCAATCCCCCTAAAGACGACCGTAGACTCCCTCGATCAACTGATCAGCTCATTAAAGACCACCATGCAATCTATTAACAGTGGTCAGGGCACGCTGGGAGCGTTGGTCAATGACCGTAAACTTTACGACCAATTGCAACAGACCATCCTGAGCGCGGAGATCCTGATGGACGACTTGCGCGCCCATCCTAAACGCTATGTGCAGGTTTCTGTGTTTGGGAAAAAAGAAAAAAATCCTCCGCTTAGCGCACCTGCAAAAAAGATGACCCTTCCCGACTCGAGCCATGAAAAAAAATAAGGCATTGCGCACCATTGTTTCCTTCTTGGGCCTGCTTATTTTTTCTTGTGGGGCACTAAAGGCACAAACTTCTACCGTAGTTACCCCAGTATCACCAACCGAGGATACCAACCGAGTCCAAATTGTTGGGGCCGAACGCTTAACCCTGCTCAAAACAGATGACAGCACCACCTTACAGATCTTGGCAGGTAGCGTAAAACTAAAACAAGGTAAAACTCTTTTTTTCTGTGATAGTTGTGTGTTGAATAATAGCGGCAAACTATTTGAAGCTTGGAGCAATGTGCAGATAAAAGATGGCGATAGCATCAATGTATTTTCCAAACATCTTCGCTACCAGATCGATAAAAAGTTGGCCTTTCTAGACGGCGGCGTTCGTCTTTCGGATGGAAAAGCTCAATTAACGACGCCCGATCTGGAGTACGATTTGAATACAGATATCGGCATTTACAAGAACGGCGGCAAACTGGTCAATAAGAAAACCGTTCTCACTAGTAAAGAGGGCTATTACTACGCCGCGCTCAAAGATGTCTATTTCAAGAATAATGTATTGCTGAAAGATCCCGGCTACGAGATCAAAACAGATTCTTTACTGTACAATACCGGCACGCAGACCAATCGCTTTATTGCCAAAACAATTATCAAAGACAGCACCGGAAGAACCATACAAACTACCGACGGCTTTTATTCGACGACCACCGGAAAAGCCGAGTTTGGGCAGCGCCCGGTAATAAAAGATGGGGCTACCACCATTATTGGAGACAGAGTGGCTTTTGACGACAGCAGTGGCACCTCTCAGGCGGCAGGTAATGTTATTATAATCGATACGGCACAGGGCACTACTCTTTTGGCCGGCGAGGTGTTTAGAAATGATAAGAATGAAAGATTTCTTGCTACCCAAAAGCCCCTGCTGATCATTGAGCAAGAGAAGGATTCCATTTATGTTACGGCCGATACGATCTACTCCGGAAAACGCAGCGACCTGGATACCGCCTATAGAGCAGGTACAAAACGTCCACAACAAGATTCTCTCGTTAAAACCAAAGACTCCACTGACCGCTATCTGGAGGCTTTTCACCATGTACGGATTTTCTCGGACTCGCTGCAAGCTACCTGTGATAGTCTTTTTTATTCCTATACAGATTCCATTTATCGCCTTCATACCGACCCGATTATCTGGTCGAATGGCAGTCAGATTACCGGAGATACGATCTTTTTGTTGACAAAAAATAAGAAACCCGATAGATTAAAGGTTTTTGAAAATAGTCTGCTTGTACAGCAACAAGAGCCGGGCCTCTATAACCAGATCGGTTCTATCCGAATGGATGGCTATTTCTCCAATGGAGAATTAGACTCGGTACGGGCTTTGGGTGAGGCCAAGACCATTTATTACATACAAAATGATGATAGTGCCTATACCGGGATCAATGAATCGAAGAGCGATATCATCGATATTTATATCCTAAAGAAAGAATTGGAACGAATTGTCCTTCGAAATGAAGTTAGCGGCACCATCTGGCCCATCGGACAAAAAGACCCCGGACAAATGCGACTCCCCAAATTTCGCTGGTTAGAGAGTCACCGACCCAAAACAAAGGCCGAGCTTTTTGAATAGTTTGATTATCAATACATAAAACAAATTTTTGGCGGCCTTCTTCGGGTTTTTGCGTGTAGTTGCGGGATTTCGCGTATTTTGTAGCTGAGAAACAAACGAATGCTCAAGAAAGAACGGCAGGCCTACATTCTGCAAAAAGTCAATCTTCACAACAAGGTATTATCCTCCCTTTTGTGTTCGGAGATCAATGTATCGGAAGACACGATCAGACGAGATCTGCAAGACTTGGCTGACGAAGGCAAAGTCATCAAGGTTCATGGCGGTGCTCTCTCCTCCTCTTTTTACGAGGTGTCCTTGCCGCCTGCTGCTGTTTACTCGCAACCCAAGAAAAAGATCATTGCAAAAAAGGCCATTTCACTCTTGGAAAATGGCATGTTCGTTCTCACTAGCGGAGGCACCACCATTGTAGAAATGGCCCGCATGCTTCCACTTTCCCTGCGAGCCACCTTTATTTCGGGGAGTATTCCGGCTATTTTGGAGTATATGCATCATCCTCACATAGAGGTGATCTTAGTCGGAGATAAAATATCCAAAAATTCAAAGATCACGGTGGGGTCCGAGGCTATTGCCAAGATCAAACAGATCAAGCCCGATATCTGCTTTTTAGGCACCAATGCCATTGACCCCGAACAGGGCATCACCGACAACGACTGGGAGGTCGTACAGCTGAAAAAAGCCATGATCGAGGCCTCCCGAAAAGTGGTTTGCCTCAGTATTGCAGAAAAAGTGAATACCATTCAGCCCATTAAAGTTTGCGATACCAATAAAATCGATATCTTGATCACCGAATTACCCCCCGAATCGCCCCTGCTGGAACCTTTTTCGGCGCTGGGCATCAAGGTGCTATAATTTTTTATATTTGCATTAACAATAAACAAACAAACAGCTATGAGAACCCTTCTCCATGTCTTGCTGGCTTGCAGTCTTTTTCTCCTTGCTCTTCCCTCAGACCTGTACGCACAAGACAGAACCTTAAGCGGTACCGTAATTGCGGATGATAGCAAAACGGCCCTATCGGGTGTAACGATCCGTATCAAAGGCACCCGCCGAATCACTCAAACCGATGAAAACGGAAAATTCTCGATCAAAGTAAGCACTGGCGAGGTCATTCAGATCTCCAGTGTGGGCTACGAAACCAGCGAGATAAAGGTCGGTAGTGCCAGTCAGCTGAGCATTTCGCTGGCTGTTGTAGATAAAACTCTAGGAGAGGTGGTGGTTACTGCCATGGACATCAAAAGAAATCCAAGAGAACTTGGTTACTCTGTACAAAAGGTATCAGGTAGCGAAGTTCAAGAGACCCAGCGCGAAAACTTCCTTAACAGCTTGGCTGGACGCGTAGCAGGTCTTACGCTCAATCAGACATCAGGCGTAGCCGGATCTTCTTCTTCTGTCGTATTACGCGGATTCAATTCACTTTCGTTGAGCAACCAACCCCTGTACGTGGTGGATGGTGTTATCCTCGATAATCAGTCTATTAATGAAACCTCTAGTGGTGGACAAGGCATTGGACTGGCCTCTGACCGCCCAAACAGATCTAGCGATTATCAAAATCGTATTGCTGATATCAACCCCAGTGATATTGAGACCATCACTGTATTGAAAGGACCTGAGGCCACGGCACTGTATGGTAGCCAAGCCAGCTCGGGCGCCATTGTTATTACAACGCGTAAAGCGAAATCCAATAAACTGGCGGTCCAGTACGACAACAGCTTCCGCATTCAAGAAGTAACTCGCTGGCCCCAGATCATGGAAGATTATACAACCGGTATCAATGGAATTGGTGCTAATACCTTCCAATATTTTGGACCCGCTTATGCACCCACTACACAGCGCTTCAATAATCGCGATGCTTTCTTCGAAACCGGTACGGCACAGACCCATAACCTGGGTATGGACTTCGGTGTAGGAAAGTCGATGTTCCGCTTGTCTGGTAGCTTCTTCGATCAGCAAGGGGTTGTGCCCAACAACGATTTCCGCCGCTATAACCTGCGTTTGTCCAATACCACCAAGTTGTGGAAAGACAAGATCGAGATCACACCCTCTATTGCCTGGATCAGGAGTGAAAATAACAAGGTGCTTCGTAGCGCCGGAAGCTACCTGCTCAGTTTGATGATTTGGCCCAGTGATATCGATATCAAAAACTTCGAAGACCCCACTACCGGAGATAAATTGGATCTTTTCGCCAATACAACCGCAAATGGCGAATATGACAACCCGCTGTTCAACGTAAAGAAGAATCGTGCCTATGACGAAACAGACCGTAAAACCTACAGTCTGGGGATCAATATCAATCCATTCAAATGGCTGACCGTTAGCGGTCGCTTCGGATACGATACCTACGACATGAACGGTTATCTGTTCTATCACCCCCAGTCCTTTTTTCTTTCTGCCGGAACGGGTGGTACACTCGATAACTACTGGCGCCAGTACGTAGGCTACAACCATACCATTACGGCCACGGCCCGCAAACAACTTGGCAAGAATTTTAACCTCCGTGTAATGGCGGGAACCATGTATCAAGACTACGAGACCCGCATGTTCGCCGTTTATGGCACCAACATCGTAGACAACGTTACCGCCAGCGGTAGCATGATCAAAAATGGTGCTGTGGTAACTGATAAAGGCCTGAACGCTCTCATGGGCAACTATATGGACAGCAGTGTTACACGCCCCAGCACCCGCCTTCGTTTGCTCCGTAATGCCAGAGGAGAGTACAACCTTAACCAATTGCGCCAACAGGCTTATTTTGGCGAAGCAGCCTTAAGCTTTAAGAATTATGCATTCTTAAGCTACACCCACCGTTTTGAAGAAGCCTCTACCCTTCCGTTGAAGAATAGAAAATACAATTACCCCGGAGGTAGCTTGAGTGTGATCCTCAGTGATATCTTCCCCGAACTGAAGCGTAATAGTTTGATCAGTTACTGGAAAGTAAGAACCTCACTGGCCGGTACCGCCCGTTTGAATACCCCCTACTCAACTCAATCGGTATTCGTAAACAACTTTGCCAGCGGCGGTGGTTTCTCCTATGGCTTCTTTAACAACAACGAAGACCTGCGACCCGAAAGACAAAGCACCTACGAGCTGGGTACCGAGTTCAGACTCTTTAAGAGCCGTTTGAATGTGGACCTTACCTATTATAATACGCTCAATAAAGGTCAGATCATCCAAAACTTTCGTCTGAGCTATGGAACAGGATTCGTACTGAATACACAAAACGCGGCCTCTACCCGTAACCAAGGGGTGGAAGTAGCCGTAGACTACGACCTGATCAAGGGTGGTGGCAAGAGCTTGAATTGGAATATGCGTTTCAACTTCAACAGAATGTGGAATGCCGTAATCGATATGCCCCGCAACGTTGCCGAGTATTATATCTCTGACACTTGGCTATATGGTAATGCGCGTGGTGGTCTGGTCAGAGGGGGTCCCACGACGTCGATCACCGCTGTCGGTTATGCCCGCAATTCTGCAGGTCGTATCCTAATTAACCCCGCTAATGGACTTCCTGTACTGGATAACTTGTTTGCCGTTAGAGGAGACCGTAATCCCGATTTTACTTTGGGCTGGAACAACACGTTCCGCTGGGGTAATTTCCGTCTTAATATGCTGTGGGATCTGAAAGTGGGTGGAGACATCTTTAATGGTACTAATATGTTCTTAACCCGCATCGGACGCAGTAAATTAACGGCCGATCGCTACCAACCACGGGTGATCAGTGGAGTACTAAACAATGGTTTGCAAAATACCAACCCCACTGAAAATACCATAGTTGTAGTACCTGCCTATCAAAATGATTATTACAACTCATTTATGCCTGAGGAGGCCTTTATTGAGAGAGATGTAAATTGGTTCCGCCTGCGTGATATCACCCTGAACTACACTTTCCCTAAGAGTGCTATCAAAGGTTTTAAAGCCCTTAGTGTTTTTGTTACCGGAAACGATCTGATCCTGATGACCAATTACAGTGGAGCCGATCCGGCCGTAAATGGTAACACAGCCGGTAGTTTAGGAGTAGGCGCCTTTGGATTTGACTATGCTACACTCCCCTCTCCTATGCAATTAAACTTCGGTATCAGAGCCTCTTTCTAACCCAAAAACAATCAGCATTATGAAAAATATAATCAAACATTCAGCATTTGCACTGGCCACGGCCTCCCTACTGGGAATGGCCTCCTGCAGCAAGCAGATTGATGATGCACATAAAAACCCGAACGCCGATGTGCGAGTACCGGTAGAGACCTTACTCCCCGGTATCATTGGTAATTTTGTGGGTAGTTCTTCCGCACAAGGAAGTGCCTATGGTCTGGCCAACGATGGACTTTACATTGGACGATATGTTCAATTTTGGGCAACTAATACCACCCTTAACCAGTACGACCGCATGGGCGGTGCCACCGGAGGTAGTGACCTACTGGGCTCTATCTGGGCCATGCATTATTATGGAATGGGCCGAAACCTGACCAAAATGATGGAATGGGCAGAGGAAGAGAAAAAATGGGACTATGTCGGAGTTGGTAAGGCCATTCGGGCCTGGAGCTGGTTGACCACCACAAATACCTATGGAGAGGCCATCTTAAAACAGGCTTTCAATACCGACCTACTTGTCTTCAATTACGATACCCAAGAAGAGATGTACGCAGAGACCCGTCGTCTTTGTCACGAGGCGATCTTTTATCTTAATCGTACGGGCGATGGGGTCAGCCAAGCCAATTTGGCCAAGGGAGATGCCTTTTTCTATAATGGTGATGTAAACAAATGGAAGCGCTTTACTTATTCAGTATTGGCACGCTCCTTCAATCACCTTACTAATAAGGCCATCTACAATCCCGATTCAGTGCTGTTCTACTCTAATCTGGCCATTAACACCAATGAAGATAACGCCACAGCCAAGTTTCAAGCTTCTGGTCTTTCTGGAACCTTCAGTTTTATGGGCCCCTTCCGTAGCAATGCCGGCGCGCTTCGTCAGACCCGATTTATAGCAAACCTATTGAACGGAACCAATTCTCTGTTTGCCGGGGTAACCGATCCAAGAGCCGCTTACCTGATCCGGGAGAATTCAACCGGAGCCTATCGCGGTGTTCGTCCCAACTACGGTCCAGACGGATTACTGACCGCAGAGCAACCGCAGAATTTCTGGGGAGGCTCCTTTGGTTCTACAACCGCCCCTGGAGATGATCTTAATGCCCGATACATTTTCCGCAATAACGCCCCCTTCCCGATCATCACTGCTGCAGAGATACAATTCATCAAAGCAGAAGCCCATTATCGGAAGGGAAATTTGGCCGCTGCCCGTCAAGCATACCTGGATGGTATCAACCTGAATTTTGATCAGTTGACGTCTACTTATCAGACCAATATCCCTACTAACCTGCAGATCACGGCGGCTCAAAAAGCGGCTTACTTAAGTAACCCCATTGTTGCCCCTGCTACGATCACCCTTTCTCACATCATGTTGCAAAAGTATATTGCCATGTATGGTTGGGGACTGGTCGAAACCTGGAACGACCTGCGTCGCTATCACTATACCGACCTAGATCCCGTTACCGGACAACAGGTCTTTAGAGATTTTGCACCACCGACCGGTGTCGATCTGTGGCCCGATAACCAGGGAGCCTGGGCTTATCGTTGCCGTCCCCGCTTCAATTCAGAGTTCTTATACAACATAGCTGCACTCGATGCCGTGGGTGGCAGAGCGCTCAACTATCACACCAAAGAGCAATGGTTCTCTCAACGTTAATCAACCCTAACAAATTCAGCACTATGAACCAACTAACTAATAAAATGAAATTATCCTCCTTACTACTGCTGGTGGTGATGGCCACGTCTTGCACCAAAACCTTTGACGAGAAGACCGTACTGAATAGCGACTTCTCGGGAAGCAGCGTCGTACAAGTTTTCTTGACCACTGTAGGGGCCTCCAGAAATTACGTGCATGTAGACGGAAAGCTCGTGACGGGCTCTTTGCTCAATACCACCTTTAGCGCCACCTCAGGCTATACGGCAAGTTTATTTCCTGCAGCGGGTGTAGGACACAATGTTCCTTCGGGTCTTCGTTCTTTTCTGTTGCGCGATACGCTGAGCACGACCACGCAGCCCCAATTGAACTTTGCGCAGAATTTACAGGCGGGCGCCTATTATACCACATTTGCTTACGATACCATCACTGCTGTTAAGCAAAAAACAGTGCAGAACAATATCGTGGTCCCGGCCGATAATAGTTGTCGGATCCGTTTCGCCAATTTCGCTTACAATGGAAATGCGATTACCCCGGCCGTAGACATTATTTCACTAGGAAAAAACGAGATCGTGGCTACCAATGTGCGCTATACCGATGTTACAGAATTTATCGTTCATCCCTCTCAATTGGCGGGTGAAGGTTTCCAAGTACGTGAATCTGGCACCAGCAATATTTTGGCTACCACTACATCTACTTCGTTGGTTCCCAAAAGAAGCTATACGATCGTTTACCGAGGATCTCACCGGGCTACCAGTGGATCGAGTACTCGTGCCGTAAGTGTATTTGTAAATTATTGATCGAATTCTTTTCGAATAGAAAACCGCCTTGTTTGAGGCGGTTTTTTTTATGCCCATACCCTTCTCGGACATTGCCCGGTCCATAAATACAACTCACTATCTGAAATTAATCTACTAAGATCCTATTACCTGCAGTCGCACAAGAGGATAATAAAACAGAGAACGGGGCCTCAGGCAAAGAACAAGTAGGCCAGCCAGATCGAAGTGATAATTCCCACCAGATCGGCCAGCAGCATCGATCCAATGGCATAACGCGTGTTTCGAATGTTTACCGCGCCAAAATAAACCGCCACCACATAAAAAGTAGTATCGGAAGATCCTTGTAACACCGAGGCCAGTCGGCCGGCAAATGAATCTACTCCATAGGTCTTCATGGTATCAAGCATCATGCCTCGGGCACCACTTCCGCTCAAGGGCTTGATCAGCGCCGTAGGGAGTCCATCCACAAAGCGTGTATCAGCCCCCAGGTAGCCAAATAATTGCTTTACGCCTCCGATCAAAACATCGAAACTACCGCTGGTACGCAGCAAACTAATAGCGATCAACATGCCCACAATATAGGGAATGATGCGAACGGCCGTCTCGAACCCGCCACGGGCACCCTCGACAAAGGCATCAAATACATCTATCTTTTTATACAGTCCGCCAAGCACGATCAGAACAAAGAGCACCAGTATGATCCCATTGCTTAGCTTCCCGGAAAAAGCCTGCGCCTCTTGTGCATTCAACTTTACCACAAATAGAACCAGCCCCGCAATCAGCAAAGAGATCCCCCCTATGCAACCCAAAATTACCGGCTGCAGCAAATTGATCCGTTGCCTGAACGAAACAATCAATAAGGCAGCGATGGTAGCAGCAAAGGTGGCGATCATACAAGGAATAAAAATATCGGTAGGATCGGCGGCACCCATGCCGGAGCGATACGCAATGATCGTAACCGGAATCAAGGTGAGTCCGGAGGCATGCAAGGCTAAAAACATTACCTGCGCATTAGAGGCGATGGTTTTGCTTGGGTTGAGTTCTTGCAAACTCTCCATGGCCTTGAGACCAAAGGGGGTGGCCGCATTATCCAAATTGAGCAGGTTGGCCGAAAAATTCATCATGATATGTCCGGTGGCAGGATGTCCTTTGGGAATATCGGGGAAGATCCGAGAGAAGAAAGGCCATATGATACGCGAAAGTAAACGAACCCCTCCTGCCTTTTCGGCGATCGATAAAAATCCCATGAACAGGGTTAAAATACCGATCAGCGGAAAGATGATATCCAACACGGCGTTCTTTGCGGTTTCAATGATACCATCTACTTTTCTGACTAGTTTCGACTGGATACCTACATAGGTCTCGACCTGAAGGGAAGGATAATTTGACCTCAGGATTTGTAGCGAATCCCCACTACGAAGATCATGCAACAGGTAGGTGGCTTGTTCTGGTCGATCGGTGGCAAAAAACCCATAGTCCTTTAGTAATTCAGGATAGGTGGCCGATAGACCCATCGCTTCGGAATGACCCAGCCCGTAATAGAAAACCGAATCGTAGCGATCGGATGATTTACCAGTAACCATTCGGTTAAATATTTTTTCGTCGCCAGTGGCCATGCGAAAGGCACCCACCATAAAAGCAACAATCACAAAGGCAGACCAGATCTTGGTAAGGGTCATTAGACTGGGTTTTATGGGGCTCAAGATACTGAAATCACCAGGTAAGGACCGCCGCCTGCCTTTGAATTCTTACCTTTGCGCGCCCGACACCATGCGGGTAAATAAAACGATCATCCCTTATGGCTCTTCAAGCTGGTATTGTCGGACTACCCAATGTAGGCAAGTCGACCCTCTTTAATGCAGTTAGCATCAGTGCCAAAGCACAAGCTAGTAATTACCGATTTTGCACCATCGATCCCAATGTGGGACTGGTAGATGTGCCAGATAACCGGCTGAACAAGCTGGCCGAATTGGTGCAACCCGACAAAGTGATCCCCACCCAGATCGAGATCGTCGATATCGCCGGACTGGTCAGAGGGGCCAGTAAGGGAGAAGGTTTAGGTAATAAATTTCTAGGGAACATTCGTGAGGTAGATGCGATTATCCATGTGATCCGCTGCTTCGAAGACGAGAACATCTTACGCGAAGAAGGGAGCATCAATCCCGTGGATGATAAGGAGATCATCGATACGGAGCTACAGCTAAAGGACCTGGAATCGATCGAAAAGAAAATTCAGCGAACCGAAAAACAGGCCCGTATCGATCCCAAGCTCAAAGTAGAATTGGATGTATTGGTACAGTGCAAGGCGCATCTCGAAAAAGGGCGTAGTATACGCGAACTATCGCTCAGCAAAGAAGATAAAATGGCGATCGCTGACTTATTCTTATTGACCGACAAACCGGTTCTCTATGTGGCCAATGTAGATGAGGCCTCGATGCATAGCGGCAATGCGTATTCAGCGGCCTTGGCAAAAGCCATTCAAGCGGAGAATGCGGAGATGATCGTTATGAACAATTCCATAGAAGCCCAGATCGCCGAATTGGAGCAACCCGAGGACAAGGCCCTATTTATGGAAGAATACGGCATGAAACAACCCGCCCTGGACCGTTTGATACACTCTGCGTATAAACTACTGAATCTGTACACTTATTTTACAGCGGGTGTACAAGAGGTGCGGGCCTGGACCATTCACCAGGGTTGGAAAGCCCCACAAGCTGCCGGTGTGATCCATACTGATTTTGAAAAGGGCTTTATCAAAGCCGAGGTGATCGGATACGATGATTTTGTACATTACCGTTCAGAAGCAGCCTGTCGCGAAGCAGGTAAATTACGGATAGAGGGAAAAGAGTACATCGTCAAAGATGGCGATGTGATGCATTTTCGCTTTAATGTGTAAGGGCTGAAGCTTGTATAAGGGCCGAAGATTCCCTTATTTGTCTTCAGTTAGACCGGCCATCATGTATTCTCGATTGAGCCTTGCAATATTTTCTATCGAGATTCCCTTGGGACAGACCGCCTCACAGGCTCCCGTATTGGTACAAGCCCCAAATCCTTCCTTATCCATTTGTGCCACCATATTGACGGCCCTGGACTTTCTTTCAGGAGAACCCTGCGGCAATAAGGCCAGGTGAGAAACTTTCGCCCCTACAAACAGCATAGCGGAAGAATTTTTACAAGCCGCCACGCAGGCTCCACAACCAATACAAGCCGCTGCCGCAAAAGCGTCGTCGGCTTTATCTTTTTCTATAGGAGTCGCATTAGCATCGACCGCATTGCCCGTATTAACGGAAATATATCCTCCTGCCTGAATAATACGGTCGAAGGCACTACGATCGACCATAAGGTCCTTTACTACCGGAAAGGCATTAGCTCGCCAGGGCTCTACTACAATGGTATCTCCATCTTGGTACGCACGCATGTGCAATTGACAAGTAGTATTGTGCTGCCAAGGTCCGTGAGGCCGTCCGTTAATATACATGGAACACATTCCACAAATACCCTCACGACAATCGTGATCGAAGGCGATGGGTTCCTTACCCTCTTTGATCAATTGCTCATTCAACACATCGATCATCTCCAAAAAGGACATCTCAGAAGAGATATTTTTTACGGGATAGGTTTCAAAATGCCCTTTATCGGCGGCATTTTTTTGACGCCATACTTTGAGTGTCAAATTCATGTTGTAGTGCTGCATATAACGACTATTAACGAGAACGAATTATTTATAACTACGTTGACTAGGTTTGGCCACGTCAAATAGAAGCGGCTCTTTGTTCAATTGCCACTGACTATCGGATTGATATCCCCAGGCGGCTACATAAGCATACTGCTGATCATCTCGCAAGGCCTCCCCTTCTTCGGTCTGACTCTCTTCCCTAAAATGACCACCACAGCTTTCTTTTCGATCAAGGGCATCGAGACACATCAATTCGCCCAATTCTATAAAATCGGCCACGCGTCCGGCTTTGTCCAGCTCGGGATTCATTTCATTGACCTGACCCGGAATGCGAACATCGGACCAAAACTCTTTTTTAAGTTGACGAATATCTTCGATCGCCTTTTTGAGCCCTTGTTCACTGCGCGCCATGCCGCACTGCTCCCACATGATCCTGCCCAGTCTCTTATGAAAACTTTCTACAGTTTGGTTACCCTTTATAGATAAAAGCGTATTGATCCTGTCGGCTACCTTTTGTTCCGCCTCAGCAAAAGCAGGATGCTCGGTAGGGATCGGTTTGGTCGCAATTTCGTCGGCCAGGTAATTACCAATAGTATATGGAATAACAAAATACCCGTCGGCCAATCCCTGCATGAGCGCGGAAGCTCCCAGGCGGTTGGCACCGTGATCGCTGAAATTGGCCTCCCCAAGCGCATATAAACCCTTTACAGAGGTCATCAGTTCATAATCCACCCAAAGCCCGCCCATGGTGTAATGCACGGCCGGATAGATTCGCATAGGAACCTCGTATGGATTCTCGCCAGTGATCTTTTCGTACATGTCAAAAAGATTCCCATATTCTTCTTTAACTACTTCTTTACCCAACCTTATCAAGGTAGCGGTATCGGGATTTTGAATTCCGAGTTTGTTGGCTTCGGCCTTCCCGTACTTATTGATCAAATTAAATTTGAAATCAAGATACACGGCTTGGCCCGTAGTCCCTACCCCATAGCCGGCATCACAGCGCTCTTTGGCAGCTCGAGAAGCCACATCGCGGGGTACCAAGTTTCCGAAAGCCGGATAGCGTCTTTCGAGAAAATAATCACGTTCTTCTTCTGGAATATCGTTGGCTGCACGCTTGTCCCCCAGCTTGGCAGGAACCCAAATGCGGCCGTCATTTCGCAAAGACTCGGACATAAGGGTCAGCTTGGACTGGTGATCGCCACTAACCGGAATACAAGTCGGGTGAATCTGTGTAAAACAAGGGTTAGCGAAATAAGCCCCTTTCTTATGCGCTTTCCAGGCAGCGGTAACATTGCTACCCATGGCATTGGTCGAGAGATAGAACACATTTCCGTACCCACCGGTGCATAGCAGTACAGCATGCCCAAAATGTCTCTCCAGCTCTCCTGTTATGAGATTGCGGCAAATTATGCCGCGAGCCTTACCATCTATGACCACTACATCGAGCATCTCATGCCGAGTGTACATTTTTACTTTTCCGAGTGCCACCTGTCTTTCGAGGGCTTGGTAAGCACCGATCAGCAATTGCTGTCCAGTTTGACCGGCCGCATAAAAAGTTCTCTTTACCTGGGTACCCCCAAAAGAACGGTTATTCAATAAACCACCGTATTCGCGGGCAAAAGGGACTCCTTGGGCCACACATTGGTCGATGATATTGACACTAACCTCGGCCAAACGATGTACATTGGCTTCGCGTGCCCTGTAATCACCCCCTTTGATGGTATCATAAAATAAACGGAAAACAGAGTCGCCATCATTTTGATAGTTCTTGGCCGCATTAATGCCTCCCTGGGCGGCTATAGAATGCGCTCGGCGGGGGGAATCCTGAAAACAAAAAGCTTTGACCTGATAGCCCAATTCTCCAAGTGACGCTGCAGCCGAGGCCCCCGCCAAACCGGTGCCCACGACAATCACTTCGAGTTTGCGCTTATTGGCTGGGTTGACCAACTTACAATGACCTTTATAATCGGTCCATTTCTGATCGAGTGGTCCAGCAGGAATTTTTGAGTCGAGCATAATTAGATCGGTTTCTTCGTGTAGATTATTTAATCCAGCCCATGTACATAGAGATCGGCATGAGGGCAAAAACAAGGGGAACGAGAATAGAAAAAAGCGCCCCGGCACCCTCTACCAAGATCAGGTAACGATTATTTGTTAACCCCAGGGTGCGAAAAGCACTTTGAAATCCATGCAGCAAGTGCCAAGCTAACGCAAAGCAACCCAGTACGTACAGTATTACCACTAACAGGTTCCCTTGAAATAGCTGGAGCATCTCTCCATAGAGGTTATGAAACTCCTTTCCATCAATCAGTACCGGATCGAGGCCGGTAATACGACTGGGCACCCAAAAATGCGCAATGTGCATAACCAAAAAAAGAAATAGTAAGGTGCCCAATAACCCCATGCTGCGACTATACCATTTGCTGCCTTTGTTGCCCATGGGAATCGCATAGCCCTTTTTACGAGCGGCCCGATTGGACAACTCAAGAGACCAACCCTGTACAATATGCAATAAGATACCGGCAAAAAGCCCGATCTCCAAAATGCGGGGGACAGCATTGGACCCCATAAAGTGGGCTGCCTTATTGAACATAACGCCACCATCCATGGCAAAAATGCAAGCATTGAGCCCTACATGCACGATTAGAAAAAGGACTAAGAAAATTCCCGTGAGCCCCATTATCCACTTTTTACCTACGGACGAAGTAAATAACTCAGACCATTTCATCAGATAAAGATTTTAAATTTAAGCTATTGAAAAGGGCGGTAGCTGCGTTCAATCGTGGTGCAAAATTAACACCGGAGCCTCAAATAATGAGAAAAGATTTTTTAAAAAAGAATACGAATCATGAGCTTATCGGAGCAAACGAGCTCCCAGTAAGGATTCGACCTTGTTTAGCAAATGAAAGGGCCTGTACGAGCGCCATTCCGGTATATTAAAAAGTTCCATAAAGTGATGATTCCCGGCCTGTTTAAACTCAATTTCAGACTGCTGGGGCATATTTAAACAAACAGCCCAACCTTTTATTTCCTGCAATTCTGCCGAAAGCTCTTCATAGTAGTCGGTACCGTCACTATGAAAATTGAGTACATTCTCAGCGATCAATATGAACTTACGGATCGACTCGTTTTGAAAATGCTCCAGCACTGCGCGCTTAAAGATCATGATATCATTTTCTACGGCATCGTTCCACTCTCCCAACAACTCAATAACGGCATACCCTTCTTCATAATCGGAAAGCAATACCTTACAATAAAGAGTACGACTACCAAAATCATCCCACTGGGGATGGATGTAATAATTGTAGATCGTCTGTGAAAAGGCAAACTCGGAGTACTCCTTTCCAAAAAAGGGGGAACGGCTATCGTGCTTGCTTACATAAATATGTTGCCAATTGTAATAGGGCTCCAGCGTATGCATATCCTTATTCCTTGGTCTGCAAAAATTGAAGTGCCTTTTTTACACTCCCCTTACTGACCAGTAAAGCCTTCGCCTGATCGTAATTTGCGATACCCGATTTTTCCATAAGCATTTTGGTACCGCGGTCTACCAGCTTATCGTTGGTAAGCTGCATATTTACCATTTTGTTATCTTCTACCCTACCCAACTGAATCATAACAGCTGTCGATATCATATTGAGCACTAATTTCTGCGCTGTCCCACTTTTCATCCTGGTGCTTCCAGTCACGAACTCGGGCCCCACCACCACTTCAATCGGAAAATCGGCTGCCAGGCTTACCGGTGAATGGGGATTACAAGAGATACTGCCAGTTACAATGCCCTGCGAACGACAGGCATCCAATGCTCCGATTACATAAGGGGTCGATCCACTGGCAGCGATCCCAACTACTACATCCCGATCAGAGACCTTATGTTCAAGAAGATCTTTCCAGCCTTGCTCCCGACTGTCTTCTGCAAATTCCACCGCGGTGGTAATGGCTTTCTCTCCCCCGGCTATCAACCCAATGACCAATCCGTAGGGCACCCCAAAAGTGGGCGGACACTCACTGGCATCCACGATCCCGAGACGACCACTGGTTCCGGCGCCGATGTAGAAAAGACGCCCCCCCATAAGCATTTTATCGCTGATCGCCTCGACCAATCGCTCGATCTGTGGAATCGCCTTCTTCACTGCCAGAGCCACGGTTTGGTCTTCGTTGTTTACATGTTGCAACAATTCCGATATAGGCATTTTTTCCAAATGTCGGTATGGACTGGTTTGCTCGGTGATACGCTCGAAGCTCATGGTAAGGTTTATGCGTGATATTGAATCAGTCCCTGCATCGGATGCTGCAGGATCTGTCCAAGTTCAAATTCGTAGGAATGACAAAGTTGCTTTATAATATCCCTAAAACCAAATGCCACTCCTCCGGTAAAATGCACAGGATATTTCCAGATCTCCTTGTATTTACATAAATGCTGAAAGAAAAAATCATTGAGGCCATCTTCTATGATATTTTCGATCATGTAGTGTCCACGATTCTCGGCCAGAAAACGGGCATATCCTGCCAAGTAACGGCTTGGAAACGGCTTTTTGTATACACTTTCCAATATCTCGGCCGAGGTGGTTGTAAAAGTGGCATCGAAGCGGGCTCGCAGATCCTCATCAAAAGTATCGTAGAGGTAGTACTGAATAACTTTTTTTCCCAAGTAGGCTCCACTTCCCTCATCACCGAGTACATAACCAAGACCTGGACTGTTGCGCACTATTTTTTTTCCATCATAGTAACAAGAATTAGACCCTGTCCCCAGAATACAAGCAACCCCTTTTTGGTTACCGCAAAGGCCTCGGGCCGCGCCCATCAGGTCGTGCGTAACCTGCGTGGCGGCATCAGGAAAGACCTGCTGTAAGGCCTTCTTGACCGACCGCGCATTCGTAGTGTTGGCGCATCCCGTACCGTAGTAATAGATCGCAGCAACCTCCAGCTTACTGACGGCGGGCCAAAGCTCTTTTTTTAATACGCCGGCTATTTGGTCAGTGGACAAGAAATACGGACTTATGCCTTGTGTGAGGATCGATCTGTGCTTACCCTTTTGAAGAATACACCACTCTGTTTTGGTAGCACCACTATCAGCGATCAAGGTTACAACTGCCATATAGAAATCTTCGTGCGGAGATAGAAGGGGTTCCCCTCAAATCCAGTAATTTGCGTCAAATTACATAATAAGCGCAATAATGAGCAATAAAAAATGGAACTGGGCACAACCACTTCTTTTTTCTGTTATCCTGATAGCGGGCATGTGGCTGGGCAATCGGTTAACGCGTTCATCTGGTGTTGGCCTGTTCGAAAAAAATAGAGGCAGCGCCTTACAGGAAACCCTTGACCTGATCAGACTTCAGTATGTCGATACGCTCCCCATCGACAGCATAGAACAGCTTTCCATAGAACAATTGATGGGCCATTTGGACCCCCACTCCGTTTACCTGCCCCCTGCTGAACTGCAAGCTGCTAACGAAGAATTGGCCGGCAATTTTGAAGGGATCGGAGTAGAATTTTCCATCAAAAAAGATACCCCCGTTATTACCTATGTGATTCCCGATGGACCAAGCAGCAAGGCTGGCTTGGAGCCCGGAGACCGCATCATTATGGCCGACGACTCCTCACTGGTGCAAAAAGAAATTCAGATCGACCAGATCAAACGCCTTATACGGGGACCCAATCGATCGACCGTAACCTTACAGTTGCTGCGCGATAATAAATTGATCAAGAAAACCCTTACCCGAGGAGAGATTCCCCTATCGGTCTTGGATGCAGCTTATATGATGGATGATACCACCGGATATATCAAGCTGAATCGTTTTTCAGAGAGTAGCTATGAAGAAATGATGAAAGCCCTCGAGGACCTTTTACAAAAGGGAATGCTCGCGTTGGTTCTTGACTTGCGAGGGAATGGAGGCGGATTTATGAACGAAGCGATCGATATAGCTGATGAATTTCTGGATGCTGATAAACTGATCGTGTATACGCAAGGAGCCCATCAAGCCAAAAAAGAGTATCGATGTCGCCGGCCCGGCTTATTTGAAAAAGGAAAACTAATCGTGCTGGTCGATGAAAGCTCTGCCAGCGCCAGCGAAGTGCTTGCAGGATCCTTACAAGATTGGTGCCGGGCAACCCTAATTGGCAGACCCACCTTTGGAAAGGGACTGGTACAAGAACAATTCGAACTTAGTAACCAAGCCGCCATCCGATTGACCGTGGCAAGATATTATAGCCCGCTGGGAAGAAGCATCCAACGCTCGTACGAAAATGGAAATGAGGCCTATCACGAGGCGGCAGCGAACCGTTTATTGCACCCTGACCGCACAGAAACCGATTCAGTGACCCGACGTACTTCTCAGCAGAAATTTTTGAATAGCTGCGGAGATACCCTCTATGGTGGAGCTGGTATTACACCAAGGATCTTGGTAGAAACGGGCCTCTCCGAAGAGACGCCCCTATTGCTGGGTAGCAGCAATGCCATGTCAGAATTTACCCTGCAATTTTATGTGCGGAATCGAAAGCAAATGCAGTCGTATGCTTCACCAGCATCATTTCAGCAAAATAAAGAATGGCAAGAACAGTTCTTTTCCGAATGGAAAAGGTTTGCACCCGATGCCGCTATGCCTCCCTTTATCAAAGCCCATCTGCTTGGGCTGATCGCCCGCTACCGTTGGGGCAGCAGCGGCTATTATCAATTAGCCAACACGCAAGACCCCTTTATACAAAAAGCCAAAGAACAATTACGATAAACCAAGTGCTCTCATGGATATCAAAAACAATATTTTAGAGACGATCGGTAATACCCCGCTGATCCGACTCAATAAGATCACCAAAGAGGTAATTTGTCCTGTGTTGGCCAAGGTCGATTATTTTAACCCGGGCAATTCCATCAAAGACCGAATGGCATTGAAGATGGTAGAGGTGGCCGAACAAGACGGACGGCTCAAACCCGGAGGCACCATTATCGAGGGCACCAGTGGAAATACGGGCATGGGGCTGGCCTTGGCAGCCGTTGTTAAAGGATACAAATGCATATTTGTTACCACCGACAAACAGTCCAAAGAAAAAGCCGATATCTTAAAAGCCGTGGGGGCCGAGGTGATCGTATGCCCTACTAACGTATTGCCAGAAGATCCCCGAAGTTACTACAGCGTGGCAGCGAGACTGGCAAAAGAAATACCCAACTCTTGCCACATGAATCAATACGATAATCTGGCTAATCGGCAAGCGCATTACGAGAGCACAGGACCGGAGATCTGGCGTCAAACCGATGGCAAGATCACCCATTTGGTCTGCACAGCCGGCACAGGAGGAACGATCACAGGGACTGCTATGTATCTGAAAGAAAAAAACCCCCATATCAAAATATGGGCCATTGATGTATACGGTTCGCTACTCACCAAATACTTCAGGACCGGAGAGATCGATATGAACGAGGTTAAGCCCTATATCAGCGAGGGATTCGGAGAAGATTTTGTTCCGAAGAACTATGATATGCGCTATATCGACCATTTCGAACAGGTCACTGACCGCGATGGTGCGATCATGACCAGAAAGCTGGCAAAAGAAGAGGGATTATTCTGCGGATACAGCGCAGGTAGTTGCTTACAAGGATTGCTTCAATTAAAGACCCAACTCAATAAGAACGATCTGGTGGTTTGCATCTTGCACGACCATGGAAGTCGTTACGTAGGTAAGGTCTACAATGACCAATGGATGATGGAAAGAGGGTTTTTGGAGGTCAAGACCATAAGAGATATTGTACGTTCGCGAGGAACCAAGAAACTGATCAGCGTAGAACCCGCGCATACAGTGGCCAATTGTGTGGAGTTGATGAAGAAATATGATATAGAGCAGATCCCGATCCTGGAAAATGGAGAACCGATCGGGGCGATCAGCCAGCAAGGCCTTTTCAAAAAGATATTCGATGATCCCGCACTCAAGAATGCTACCGTTACACAAGTGATGGAACCGCCTTTTCCCGTAGCTTCCTTTGATACTGCAGCGGAGAAGTTAAGACTGTTCATCACCAAAGAAAACGGGGCGGTCATGGCCAAAGACGAAGCAGGCCACTATCATATCGTTACCAAGTACGATGTGATTGCTGCCTTGGGCAACTAATTGCTGGTCTTGTTGCTTTTTTTTACCTTGCGCCATACCGCAACACTAAATACCTTACTATGAAAAAATATTCAGCAGGAGTCTTATTTGGAGAGGAACTGGCCTCACTATATCGAGATGCGAAAGACAATCAATTTGCCTTACCGGCTGTCAATACGATCGGCACGAACAGCATCAACGCCACGCTCGAAACCGCGGCCAAGGTCAACTCGCCCGTTATCATACAATTCTCTAATGGCGGAGCCCAATTCATTGCCGGAAAAGGCATGCCTAACGATCAATTGCAAGGCAATATACAGGGCGGTATCTCAGGCGCTCTCCATATCCATAATGTAGCCAAGTACTATGGAGTACCCGTAGTGCTTCATACCGATCATGCCTCAAAGAAATGGTTACCCTGGATAAGTGGCCTGCTGGATGCCGGAGAATCCTTTTTTAAGGAAAAAGGAAAACCCTTATTCAGCTCACACATGCTTGACCTGAGCGAGGAGCCCATCGAAGAAAATATTTCTACCTCGGTGCAGTTTTACAAAAGAATGAAACCCCTTGGCATGAGTATTGAAATTGAGCTGGGGGTTACCGGCGGAGAAGAAGATGGTGTCGATAATTCCGATGTAGAAAACGCTAAACTATACACCCAGCCCGAGGATGTAGCCTACGCTTATAAGACACTGAGTGAAGTAGGCAATTTGTTTACTGTTGCCGCGGCATTTGGGAATGTCCATGGCGTATACAAGCCCGGCAACGTTGAATTAAGACCCGAGATCTTGCAAAATAGCCAGCTCCATATCGAAAAGCAACTCAAGACCGGTCCCAAGCCTGTATACTTCGTATTTCATGGAGGTAGCGGCTCTCCACAACATCAGATCCGCGAAGCGATCGGTTACGGTGCCATCAAAATGAATATCGATACCGACTTGCAGTGGGCCTTTTGGGAGGGCGTACTGACCAACTATAAAAAGAATGAAGCCTATTTGCAAGGGCAACTAGGTAATCCCGAAGGCGAAGAAAAGCCCAACAAGAAGTACTACGACCCCAGGGTCTGGCTTCGGAAAGGAGAAGAAGCCTTTTGTAAACGACTCGAAACAGCGTTCGAAGACCTGAACTGTATCAACCGCAATCAGTAACGAATAGCCACCGACCGCTTGATACTGAGTATGTCTTTTATCACTTTTACACCTTGGTCAAGGTAAATATCCTTTTTTAGCGAACCGATCCAACTATTGAATCGCTCTTGCTTGGCCGTGTCGGTAGCATACTTGTTCTCTTCGCCACTGAGTGGAGTAACCAACAGTGGTGTACGAAGCTGCTGCAATTTTTCCAGTTGCTTTACTTTTTGCCTTACCAGTTCTTGTTCTTGCTGATAGGTGCTAAGCAATAAAGAATATTGTTTGTCGTTTTGCTCGGCCAACCACTTGGCTGTCTGTCCGATCAGAATAAAAGTAGAGTCCTGTGCCAGGCGCTGCGCGCTCATTCTCTTTACTTCTTCGAGATCAAAACCGGGTGTCCAGGTTATAAAACTAGTCTTGTTGATCTGGTCCCAAGGTAATGCCTCTGGGGTATCCTTCTCCCGAAGCTTCATATACTCGTAATTATCAGGAATTACAATATCGGCCTTTACCCCCCGCAACTGCGTTGACGCCCCTGTTACCCGGTAAAATTTCTGAAGGGTCAATTTGACAGATCCTAACTCGTCACTGGTAGAGGAAAATCCATAGACGGGATCCAGACCGATATTTCGTTGTACCGTTCCCTTTCCATAGGTGGAACTGCTTCCGACCACCAGTGCCCTGCCATAGTCCTGCATGGCAGCCGCAAAGATCTCAGAGGCAGAAGCGCTAAATTCATTGACCATCACCACGAGCGGCCCATCGTACTGTACAGAGCGGTCCTTGTCGCTTAACACACTGGCCTGCCGGTCGCGATCCTTAACCTGTACAATGGGGCCCTCAGGAATAAATAAGCCAGCCATCTGTACGACATCATATAGAGAGCCACCCCCGTTGTTTCGTAGGTCCAAGATCACACCCGACACATTCTCCTTCTTCAACTTTTCTAATTCCTTGGCCACATCAATGTAGCAACGTCTTCCTTTGGGGTCATCGAAATTGGCATAGAAATCGGGCAAATAGATATAGCCGATCTTGGCCTCTCCTTCTTTTAGAATAGCACTACGGGCATATCCTTCGTCTTGCACGATCTTTTCTCTGATCATCGTCACTTCCTTGATATCGCCGGCAGGCTTACGAATGATGAGTCTGACCTCGGTATTCTTTTTTCCTCTGATCAGCTTAACAGCATCCGTGGTCATAAAACCGGTCAGATCCACTGGCTCTTCTTTTCCCTGCCCCACTTTGAGGATAATATCACCGGGTTGGATCTGCCCTGACTTGTACGAAGGACTGCCCGTTACCACACTGGTGATCTTTATATTTCCATCATCATACTGCAGCGTGGCCCCGATCCCAAAGAACTCACCACTCATCTCCTCATCGAAGTAACGCTTATCGACGGGAGGCATGAACTCGGTATGTGGGTCCATGGAATTGGTGATCGTATTGACCAGCAAATTAAATTTATCGTCTTGATTGAACTTGAGGCGAAGTCGGTCAAAATTCCGCTCCATGAGCTTGCCCACTTTTTCGCGTGCTTCGCGCTCGAGGGTTGAATCGGCTTTTTGCACAACGCCTTCTTTACCCTTATTCTTTTCACGTAATTCTATCGCATCGGCATAGCGCTCCAAGGTCATGTATTTCAACTTTTGTCTCCAACGTTGCAAACGCTCTTGCGCATTTACGGGCGAGGTCATCTTATCGGCATCCAGCTCAACTTGTTCGGGAACAGAAAAGTCAAATGGTTTAGAGAGGATGCTCTTGTAGATCGAGTTAGCCTCCTCCATACGCTGGTTAAAAACATCGCCCGCTTTTTTGACGAACACGACGGGAGCACCCTTCAATTCATCGTCAATGGATCTTTCGTAGGTTCTCAATTTTTCAATATCCTCCGAGAGCAAGATATTTTTTTCCGGATCCAATTCTTCGAGGTAACGGCGAAATACCTTTTGAGAAAAGGCATCATCAAGGGGCTGTGGACTGAAATGCCCCTCCTCCAGCATTCGACCCACTAAGACCATGATCTTCTCGTAGCGACCGGGAGGATCGGTAGGACCCGAAGTATCCATCGCGAAAACGGTGAGATATCCAATGCCAGCCAAGAACAAGATCAAAAAAGGTATTCGCTTCATATTCAACCAGTATTTTAAGGAAAAACGCATAGGATCCAAAAATAGCATAAAATGGTGGTGGATTTTTTTACAACTACGAAACTTACGTACCTTTGCATTTCTTTAACCGAAGTACGCTCAAAGCGGCTTTGGTGAGTCTACGGTGGCTATAGCTCAGTTGGTTAGAGCATCAGATTGTGGTTCTGAGGGTCGCCGGTTCGAGCCCGGTTAGCCACCCTAAAGACCCCGTCAGACAGGCGGGGTCTTGCCTTATTCATCGGTTTCTATCATCTGTTAATTATGACATACGGTCAAATACTATTGGTCTTGATCTCGGGATTTATCGGTTGGGTCACCAATTGGATCGCGATCAAAATGCTATTTCATCCTCGCGAACCCATCAACTTATTCGGATTGACCATTCAGGGCATCTTTCCTAAGAACCAGTCGCAGTTTGCCCAGAAACTGGGAAAATTGGTCAGCGGGGAGTTTCTCTCCTTCTCCGACATCGAAAAAAAGATCAGTGAACCAGGCAATATTCAAAAAATGATGCCCCTCATAGAGCAGCATGTCGACACCTTTCTCAACAAGAGACTTAGTGAACAACTTCCTATGATCAGCATGTTTTTGGGCGATAAAACGATTGCAAAATTGAAAGCCACTTTTATGCAGGAGATCGAAACGATCCTGCCCGCTGTCATGCGTTCCTATGCGGGGGAACTACGCACCGACTTGGACCTCGAGGAGATCATTACCGAGAAAGTAAGCCGCTTTTCCTCGGATAGACTAGAGGAGTTACTATATCAAATTATGGCCAAAGAATTCCGCTTTGTAGAATGGGTGGGTGCCTTTATCGGCTTACTGATCGGTCTTTTACAAGTAGCCCTTGGCAGCTGGCTGAATTGAACAATTTCCATTTATACTTGTTATAAACCGGCTGTATAAAACCTTCTGATAGCCAACAGTTTAAACAAAGATTTTCGTCTAATAAAAAACAGTTGATGAAACATTACTTTCTCCTTTCGTTCTCCCTGCTTTTCTCTTTTTTTGCTTTCTCCCAGCCCCCCATGGGCATGGGCAGAACAAGTGGTGCCGGTGGCAGTCGCCCTCAGGTCAACGGTAATTTTTATGGCAAAGTCGTGGAGTCGAATACCGGAAAACCTATCGAATACGCCTCGGTACAACTCTTACAAAATAAATTCGATTCGGCTACCAAGAAAAGAAAAGATCAAGTGATCGGAGGCATGATCACTCGCTCCAATGGTGACTTCCGCCTCGAAAACATTCCTGCGTTTGGACAATACAAACTGCGCGTCAATGTAGTGGGCTATACCCATTACGAACAACCGATTTCTTTCGACATAAAAATGCCACAAGGCGGAAACGCCGATTTTACGGCCATGCTCTCGGCACTCGATAAAGATTTGGGCAACATTAAGATCAGTATTGCAGAAAAGACCCTCGAAAATGTTACTGTTAGCTCCGGTACCTCCGGTCTTCGCTTAGGAATTGATCGAAAGGTATTCGGTGTTGATAAAAATATCGTTTCGGCCGGGGGGACCGCTATTGATGTTATGCGCAATGTGCCCTCGATCAATGTAGACATAGACGGGAATGTAACCATGCGCAACAACACACCCCAGCTATTTGTCGATGGCAGACCGACCGTATTGACCCTGGAGCAAATTCCAGCCGATGCGATCGAGTCAGTCGAGATCATTACCAACCCATCCGCCAAATTCGATGCCTCGGGAGGCACAGCGGGTATCTTGAACATCATCCTAAAAAAGAACAAGCGCGTAGGCTACAGTGGTAACCTCCGTAGTAATATCGACTCCCGAGCCCGAATCGGCATGGGTGGTGATATCAATTTGCGTCAAAATAAACTCAATTTCTTTGCCAGTGTCAATTTTAACCAACGCAAGTCGATCAGTAACGGTCTTACCTACAGAACAACGCTGATCTCCAACCCAAATACCCTACTGAATCAAGAAGACCAAAGCATCAGCATCGGTTACTTCATGTTCTTTAGGGCCGGGCTTGATTATTTTATCAATAACCGAAATACGTTCTCGGTATCGATCAACAAAGGAGGAGGCGAATTTAAGCCCACCAGTATTGGGGATATTTCGATCGACTCGTTGTACAATACCCCTAAGAGATCGAATAGCGAAAGAAATTCTCTATCCAATAGCGAATTTGCCTTTACCGGTATCACCACGAGCTTTAAACATCTTTTTCCCCGCGCAGGGGAAGAATGGTCTGTTGACCTTACCTATAATGTGAGCAATAGCACCAATTTCAATCAAATCACTACCTACTATTACGACAACCCGTTATCATCGCTGTCCAGAACCGCGGCTCAACAACAGGATGGAACTGGAGACAATGATAATCTTGTGATCCAAACCGATTATGTCCGTCCGCTGACCGAAAAGTCAAAATGGGAGGCGGGTCTCCGTGCGCAATTAAGAAACGTAGACAATAAAAATGATTTTTACTTGATCAATGGGTCGTCTTTATTTTACATTCCTGCCCTCTCTGTAAATTACAATAGTCATGATAATGTGCTGGCTGCATACAGTACCTACTCGAATCAAATTAAAAATTTCGGATACCAGCTGGGTATTCGGGTCGAAAGCAGCCGTTATGATGGTGTGCTGCCCGATCTGAACCAAGAATTCAGTATCGATTTTCCAGTTAGCCTATTTCCCAGTGTCTTTCTAACACAAAAATTGAAGAAAAATCAGGATCTGCAGTTGAATTATACTAGAAAGATCAATCGCCCCAATTTCTTTCAACTCTACCCCTTCACCGATTATTCCGACTCCCTGAACCTGAGTCGCGGGAATCCGAATCTGGTTCCAGAATTTACCAGCTCCGTAGAACTTTCTTATCAAAAGACATTCACCAATAAAGATAATTTTATCGCCTCGGCCTACTTTAAACAGACCGATAATCTGATCACTCGCTATCAAGATAAAGAGGTTAGCGCGACAAGCGGAAAAGATGTCCTGATCAACACTTTTATCAATGCCAATAGCAGCTATGTAACTGGATTGGAACTGGTTTCAAAAAATAAAATGCGTCCCTGGTGGGACCTCACCACTAATTTCAATCTCTTTACATCGGTGATCAAGTTGAGTGACCGGAACTTGACCGATCTGGATCCGTTTGCCTCGTTTTTTATAAAGCTAAACAATAGCTTTAAACTGCAAAAAAGCCTCACCTTTCAGCTGTCGGGCGAGTACCAGTCTCGCTCTGTCTTACCGCCTGGAGGAAGTGGTGGCGGTGGAGGAGGTCGCTGGGGCGGCGGTATGGGCATGTTCGGTGGCGGTATGTTCGGCCAGACCAGTGCCGCACAGGGCTACCAGAAGGCCAACTACTTTGTAGATGCTGCCTTGCGATTTGAATTTGGTAAAACAAAACAAGCCAACCTCTCTTGGAATATCAATGATATTTTTAGAACCAGAAGACAGCAGATATTCTCCTCTTCGGCACTCTTCGTGCAAGATGTATTTAGACGCCGCGATCCCCAACTGATGCGTTTGAATTTTGGCTGGCGTTTTGGAAAGTTCGACCCCAACCTCTTCAAACGCAAAAGCAATAAACTGATGGGCGAAGGGATGGAAAACATCAACATGTGATCGGGACAAAAAGAGTTCATA
>VHAT01000003.1 GCA_016872195.1 Sphingomonadales bacterium
TCTGGCTAATCTTCGCTAAAGGCCTTCCCGATAAACAGTGGCTTTTTCTTTAGCGTTGCCCGAAGGCAGGATTCACAGCTACGGGGATAGCACCGGACTCGTTTACACTACACCGGATTTCCCTTTTCATTCCTTTCGGAAACCGTATCGAGAATAAATATAGTTGAAAAGCCAAGTGGTTGAATCCAAAGTTATCAACCCGTTGTGAATAACTAATCTTCGTATCTTGTTGCCTTATACCCCCTGCATGAGCGCTGTTAAAAAGTTAAATTTATTCGATATTAGTCTGATCGTCGTCAGTCTGGTCATTGGGATGGGCATCTTTAGAGTCCCCGCCTCGGTAGCCGCTAGATCGGGTGCGGAGTGGATCTTTTTTTCGGTGTGGGCTGCAGGCGGTTTTATTGCCCTTTGCGGGGCGCTCACCTACGCTGAGATCGGCCAGCGTCTACCGGCCATGGGAGGGTATTATAAAGTTTTTGCCGAATGTTATCATCCTGCCATCGGATTTTCGGTCAATGCCATTATTTTGATCAGCAATGCTGCTTCGTTGGCCATCGTAGCCCTGATCGGGGCCGACTATGTTAGTGATCTTTTATACGGTAAACCCAGCGGCACTTTCTTTAATACCATGGTGGCGGTCGTGGCCGTAGGCATCTTCTATGTGGTAAATTTATTTGGTCTTCGCACCAGTAGTCGCACCCAGAATGTACTGACGATCTTTAAGCTCTCTATGATCGTGATCTTGATTGCCAGTGTCATAAAGGGCGTGACGGTTACACCGCACGGCTACAACGAAAAAGATCCTTTATATCAGTTCTCTGAGCATAGTCCCTGGTTTCTGTTTGTGGTCTCGTTGATCCCGGTCAGTTTTGCTTTTGGCGGGTATCAACAGTCGATCAACTTCGGTGCCGAGGCCGAAAAGCCGAGTGGAATCCCAAAGGGTATCTTGATCGGCATACTGATCGTAGTAGGGCTCTATGTTTCCATTAACCTGGCCTATACGCAAGTGATCGGTTTCGATAAAATGAAAAATGCCACGGCCATCGGCGCCTTGCTCTGTGAGGCCTGGTTCGGAAAGGCCGGGGCCAAGATATTTGATTTATTGATGTTCATTTCGGTGATGGCCTATGTGAATGTGATCTTACTGAGTAACCCGCGCGTGATGTATGCAATGAGTATGGATAAGGTCTTTCCGCGCATTTTTTCTGATCGCAACGAAAAGACAGGGGCCCTTACAGCGGGGTTAACGGTTTTCTCGCTGGTTACCATTGCTGTCAGCTTTTTAGGCAAGGGGGTAGATCCTATACTTAACTTCAGCATGTTCCTGGATTGTATTGGTATGGGTAGCTCGGCTGCTGCTTTATTTATTCTTCGTAAAAGGCAAAATACCCAGCTGGGAGGATTTACCCGTTTCACCCCTTTCTTTGCTGGTTTTTTTATTTTGGCGTACATCGTAATAGCCAGCGGCGTCTTTATAATATTTCTGAACGCTGCCCTTATCGGAACGGGGCTGCTTATCTTATTCTTGGCCCTCTATTTTATCTTTTATCATCGCAAGCAGTAACCCCTGCCCCGTTATTTTGACCGCTTGTAAAAAATCAGTGGTGACCCTGGTCATTTATTTTACTTTTGCGGTCTATGAAAAAGAACCTTCTTTTTGGATGGGTACTGACCTTGGCAGCCCCTGTGTTGGCCCAGACCAAATGGGATCTGAAGCAATGCGTAGACTACGCGATACAGCATAATATCTCTGTGCGGCAGACCGATCTGCAATCCCGGTTCTCGCAGCTTACGTATTTGGGTAATAAGGCGGGACAGTTACCAACGCTCAATTTTGGATCGAATGCCGGCTACCGGTTGGGTCGCTCCGAGAACCCTACTACGGGTGTACTCGAGGATAATAATTTCTTTAACGTAGGGATGCAAATGCAAAGCAGTGTCAGTTTATTCAACTGGTTTGCCATCAAGAAGAACCGCGAGGCCAGTCGTCTTAACTGGGAAGCCGACAAAGAGCAGACCCGCAAGATCATGGATGATATTTCCTTGAATGTGGCGGTCTCGTACTTGCAACTTTTGTTGGCCAGAGAGCAGGCAAAAGTAGCAGGGGTTCAAGTAGAGCAGGTGCGGGCTCAACTAAATGATACGCGCAAGCGTGTTGATGCCGGCGTATTGCCCGAGATCAATGCGGCCGAACTCGAAGCACAACTGGCTCGAGACAGTGCCTCGCTGATTACGGCGCAGACTTCTTCGGGTCAATTGCTTTTGCAGTTAAAGGCCTTACTTAACCTCGATGCCGGCGCCGAATTTGATATTGCCGAGCCACCGGTTCAGTTGATTCCCGTTATGGCATTGGCCGATCTGCAACCCGAAGCTGTTTACCAAAATGCCTTGTCCTTATTACCGCAGCAAAAAGTTAATCGACTCCGTATTCAATCGGCCCAGCAAACCATCGAAGCGGCCCGCGCCCGCTTGTTGCCCAGTTTCTCTGCTTTTGGAAGCATCAATACGAACGCTATCCGTTTTAAGAAAGAAATCTATAATCAGGTACTCAATGGATATGTTAGCTCCGGTGCACGTGTAAATGCCGGAGGCGTTTTCTTTCCGGTAGAGGTGCCCAGTTATAGTTTTGGTAATAATGTAGTTGGATATTTTAAGCCCGATAAAGTGGGGTCGCAATTCAACACGAACTTAGGCCAGTCGGTAGGAATTGGAATGAACTTGCCGATTTTCAACGGACGCTCGGCTCGTCTTAATGTGGATCGCTCAAAACTAAATCTGGAGCAACTAGAGCTACAGCTCGAACAAGGAGAGCGTCAGTTGAAGCAAGATATTTATCGTGCTTACAATGATGCGGTAGCGGCCTTGCAAAAAAATGAGGCGGATAAAAAATCATTGGCGACGGCTGAGAAGGCTTACTCGTTTGCTACGCGTCGGTATGACCTGACTTTACTCTCTGCCTTTGAGTTGATCAACAGCCAGGGTAATTTACAGCGGGCTCGTATACAGGCCATCCTTTCGCGTTATGATTTTGTCTTTAAAATGAAGCTGCTCGAGTTTTATCGCGGACAGGGTATTCGCTTACAATAAACGATACATCTACTTTCTATCAAAAAAATAGCTATGAACAAGAAATTAAAATGGACGCTCATTATTGTTTTTGGATTCCTCGTGTTGGTCGGCATCGGTCGGTCCTGCTCAGGCGGAAGTAACGAAGAGAAAGTGGTAGCGGAGCCTGCCGTTAAGCGAACCATTATTGAGACGGTCAACGCCAGTGGCAAGATCTATCCCGAAGTAGAGGTTAAGATCAGTCCTGATATTTCGGGAGAGATCACCGAGTTGAATGTCGAAGAGGGCGACTCGGTTCGAAAAGGGCAAGTATTGGCTCGGATCTATGCTGATATCTATGCATTGCAACGCGATGAAGCGGCTTCGCGCGTAAACCAAACCTCGGCGAATGTCGAGAACAGCAAGGCGGCACAAGATGCCTTGCGTGCCACGCTTCGGCAGGCGCAATTTACCTATGATCGTAATAAAAAGTTATTCGACGAAAAGGTTATCTCCAGGGCCGAGCTGGAACAATATGAAACTGCCCTTCGTTCCGCACAAGCGAATTTGAATGCGGCCGAACAATCGATCCGTGGGTTGCAGGCCTCCGTGCAAGGGACGCAGGTTAGCTTAAACCGCGCCAACAAAGACCTGAGTCGGGCAACCTTGGTGGCCCCTATGGACGGGGTCGTATCATCCCTTAAAGTAAAAAAGGGAGAAAGAGTGGCCGGTAATAGTTTTAACGTCGGTACCGAAATGATGACCGTAGCGGATATGGCTGTGCTGGAGGTACGAGTGGATGTGGGAGAAAATGATATTGTCAAGATCAGTATTGGTGATTCGGCCGATGTAGAGGTCGATGCCTACAATAATAGAAAATTCAAAGGGGTAGTCACGAAGATCGCCAGTAGCACGAAGAACAGTGCAGTCATGGCGGCCGGAAATGATGTAACCAATTACGAAGTACGCATTCGTCTTGATAAATCTTCTTATCAAGACTTGGCAAAGTTGCCGTTTCCGTTTCGTCCGGGTATGAATGCTACGGCCGATATCCGCACCAAGGTGGTGCAGAATGTTTTGGCCGTGCCCACTACGGCGGTCAATGCCCGCGTAAAGGGAAGCGATATGAGCGTTGCCGATAAAAAGAAGGAAGCCTCCGAGAAAACAGGTGGAGAAGAAGCGACAGTGGCTAGCACCAGTAGCGATGAACTCGAAGAGGTTGTATTCGTATTGCAAAAGGATGGAACCGTAAAAAAAGCCATAGTGCGCTCCGGTGTGCAAGACATCAATTATATCGAGATCCTATCAGGGCTTAACGAAGGCGATGAAGTGATAACGGCCCCTTATTCTGCCATTAGTAAAACGTTGAAAGAGGGTAGTAAGGTCAAGAAGGTGGCCAAAGAGGAGCTCTACGAGAAGTAGTGGCTCAAATGTGCTAACATTGCAAGATGCAAATTGGTGTTATTGGTAGCGGCAGTTGGGCAACGGCATTGGTAAAGATCATCACGCAAAATGGTCATTCCGTACAATGGTGCGTGCGCCATGCTACTCAGCTCGAGCAAATACAGCGCAAGCGTCTCAATCCTCAGTATCTTCCCACGGTCCGTCTGCACCTTTCATTGATTACCTTATCGACGCAGGTAAAAGAGGTAGTTGCCGCGAGCGAACTGTTGATAATCGCGGTCCCCTCGGCCTATGTAAAAAACTATCTATCGGAGCTAACACCCGCCGAATGGAAAGGGAAAAAAGTTCTTTCTGCTATCAAGGGATTGTTGCCCGATAATAATGAGCTTCTCAATTATTATCTGCAAAATGAGTTTGGCGTTGCCCTCGATGATTATTTCGCTGTACTGGGGCCTTGCCATGCAGAAGAAGTGGCCGAAGAAAAACTCTCTTACCTTACTTTCTCAGGCATCGATCTGGACACGACCCGTCAGATCGCTTCTTTGTTCTCTTGCGAGTATATCAATACGATCGTGAGCGCCGATATCCTCGGGGTGCAATACGCGGCTGTACTTAAAAATATTTATGCCCTTGGAGCGGGTATCGCGCACGGGCTGGATTATGGTGATAATTTCTTGAGCGTCTATATCGCCAATGCGGCAGATGAGATGGCCGGTTTTTTACAACAATTCGGTGCCGAGCACGTAGTGGTAGGGGTACATGAGAGTAAAGACGATTTGAATCATCGAAAAACGCTCAACTATGCTGCCTCGGTCTATTTAGGCGATCTCTTGGTCACCTGTTATTCTCCTCATAGCCGAAATCGTCGTTTTGGAAATATGATCGGTCGTGGTTACTCGGTTAAAGCGGCGGAGACCGAGATGAACATGGTAGCAGAGGGGTATCAGGCCAGTCGTTGTATTTATCAGCATAATAATGCTAATGGATCCGTGATACCCATTGCGGAAATGGTATACAAGATACTCTGGGAGCAGGTACCGGCCGATAAAGGATTCAAGGCCTTGGAGCACACGCTGATCTAGACGTTTAGTTATCGATAAATAAGGCAGCTGCAATTCCGTCGGCCAGCAGTTTTCCCTCTTTAGTAAGCCATACTCTTTTCTCGTCGCTTAGCAGATGACCACGCTGGATATAGCGTTCGGCTAAGCGAACAATTCGCTCTTGTTCCTTTCCCAAGGTTGCCAGTTCAATGCCCGTATCGGTTCGAAGGGCTGTCATAATGTATTCGTTGCAAATTTGCGCCGGCGTTAATATTTCGATTTCGTAGGGAATCTGCCCTTTTTCAATGAATCTTATATAAAGGGCATTGTTGGAAAGATTCCACTGCCTGGAGATACCATTGTAGGAATGGGCCGAGGGACCTATTCCTACATAGTGTTCACCTTGCCAGTAGGCACTATTGTGGCGACTTTCCATTTGGGGCTTTGCAAAATTGGAGATCTCATAATGGCGATACCCGGCCTTTTCGAGCCACTCCATCAATGCTAAAAATTGAGCGGACTGTTTATCGGGATCCACCGGGCTGTATTGCTTGGTCCGGATCTTTTTTTCGAGAGCGGTCTTGGGCTCCACGGTAAGGGCGTAGCAAGAAAGGTGTGCTATATTAAGCGAGATGGCTTTTTCAACATTGGATTGCCACTGTGCATGGCTTTGCCCGGGGAGTCCGTAGATAAGGTCAATGGAGATATTTGAAAAAAATCGACTGGCTGTTTGAAGTCCTTGCAGAGATTGTGCTGCGCTGTGGGCACGATTCATCCAGCGAAGTTCATCTTCTATAAAACTTTGCACGCCGATACTGAGTCGGTTAATACCGGCTTCTCGCCATGCTTGGCAATTTTCTTCGGTGATGTCATCGGGGTTCGCTTCGAGGGTAATTTCTGCTTCGTTAGCATATCCTGTTTGCTGCCGGATGGTCTGTAGCAGCAGATCAAGGGATGCCTTCGGCAAAATACTAGGCGTTCCCCCACCAAAATAGATCGTATGGACCGGTTGCCGTTGTAAGTAGTCTTTTTGCAGTTCGATCTCCTTGGCCAGGGCCTCGATCAGTGCCCCTTGCTGGTCTCGCGTAGTGCTAAAATGAAAATTACAATAGTGGCAGGCCTGTTTGCAAAAAGGAATATGTAGGTAGATGCCTGCCATAGAAAGAATACAAATATCGCTTTTGCGGTTGGTTTATTAGTTTTGTTCCCGATGCGGGTATTTCTTATTTTCTGGGCCGGGATCTTTTTAGGCAGTGCTGCGCTGGCGCAACAGGGTTCCTCTCTTTACCACCAGTCCTTCTCCCGAGAGGCTCTTACCTCGCATCCCTATTTTAACCTGAACGGCCCGGCGACAATAGAAAAACAGTTACTGATTCATCGACCCCAAGATAAGGACGCGATCTTTTATGCCATGGTGGCCTTGGTATTATTCTTTGCGATTATCCGAAGGGCTTTTCCCAAATACATGCAAGACTTGTTTCGCTTGTTTTTTAGAACTACTCTTAAGCAACGTCACCTCAGTGATCAGCTGAGCCAGACTCCCTTGCCCTCTTTTTTACTGAATCTTTTCTTTTTTTTATCGGCTGCTCTGTGTGTGAGTTTTTGGATCGAGCATGGAGCGCAAAATCCTTTTGATGCATTTTGGAAATTATTCGGGTATCTGTTGGTCGCTATTGCCGCTGCCTATTTGGTCAAATACATGACCCTTCGTCTTACCGGGTGGATCTTTAGGGCCGGCGATGCGATCGATTCGTATCTCTTTACTGTTTTTACGATCAATAAGATGACCGGTATTTTTCTATTACCCCTGGTAGTGCTGATGGCATTTTCGGCCGAGCCGGTCTACACGATGGTCATGGTCTTGTCGTGGGTCGGGCTGATCGCCTTGCTGCTCTATCGTCTGTTATTGAGTTTTGGTGTAGTTCGTAAACAAGTAAAACTTTCCGGATTTCATTTTCTATTGTATGTGGCGGGTTTTGAAATTGCACCGCTATTGGTGATCTACAAGTTCATCTTGCTCAATTTTGGATAATTTTTTTTACTTTTGCACCCAATTACCAGTGAGAACATGAGTAGTAAAGGGGGTAAAAGCACCGTGGCGAAAAGAACGATCAAGCACATTTTGATCACGCAGCCTCGTCCTGAGAGTGATAAGTCGCCTTATTTCGAATTGGCTAAGAAGTTTAATCTTGAGCTTGAATTTTGCCCATTTATTAAACTTGAGGGGATCCCCGCCAAGGATTTTCGCAAGCAAAAGATCGATATCGCCGCGCACACCGGTATTATTTTCACCAGCCGCAACGCCATCGATCATTTTTTTCGTCTCTGTGAGGAGATGAAGGTGAGCATCTCGCAAGACACCAAGTATTACTGCATTACAGAGGCGGTGGCACTGTATTTGCAAAAATTTATTCTGTACAGAAAACGAAAAGTGTTCTTTGGTGCCGATGGCTCCAACAAGAGTCTTTTTGATGTTATTGCCAAGCACAAGGCCAATGAGAAATTTTTGTACGTCTGCTCCGAGAACCAACAAGACAGTGAGATCGTCAATTGGTTAAAAGCCCATCAATGTGCTTTTACCTTGGGCTTTATGTATCGCAGTGTCAGTTGCGATATCAAGCCGCTGTTCGCAAAAAAGTCTTTCGATCTGATCTGTTTTTTTACACCCAGTGGTATCAGGAGTCTATTTGATAGTTTCCCCCAATTTGTACAGCAGCAAATGCTCATTGGAGCCTTTGGTAGCAATACGATTCGGGCCGTTGAAGAACAAGGATTGCAACTTTCCATTGTAGCCCCTGCTCCCAAGGCTCCCAGTATGGTCGCCGCCCTCGATCAATACTTGAGTGCGGTCTCTTCTAAGAAATAATTTTCCACTCCCATCAATTGTAACGTACTTCGCTGTTCGCAGTATGTCAACTCCGTTCACGAACCGACTTTCGAAAGAAACCTCCCCGTATCTGTTGCAGCATGCCCATAATCCAGTGGATTGGTATCCCTGGGGAACGGAGGCATTCGAGCGCGCCCGTAAGGAGGATAAACCGGTTTTGGTGAGTATTGGCTATGCTGCCTGTCATTGGTGTCATGTAATGGAACGGGAGAGTTTCGAAAACGAAGCCACCGCGGCCATCATGAACGAGCATTTTATCAATATCAAGATCGATCGCGAGGAACGACCTGATCTGGATCATATCTACATGGATGCTTTGCAAGCGATCAGTGGTTCGGGGGGCTGGCCGTTGAATATTTTTTTAACGCCCGATGCCAAGCCTTTTTACGGGGGGACTTATTTTCCGCCCGTGCGCGCCTATAACCGCGCTTCGTGGACCGAAACCTTGGTGGGCGTTCAGCAAGCGTGGAAGGAACGAAAGCACGAAGTGATCGCACAAGCCGAGAATCTGACGGCGCATATGCAAACGTCCAACGCCTTTGGTGCAAAGAGTAGCGACGATCCTAATTTGATCTCGCTAGAGACCTTGCAGAAGATGGCCGCTACGATCTTGCAGCAAGCGGATACTACCTGGGGAGGGTTCGGTAAGGCGCCTAAGTTTCCACAAAGTTTTACGATCTTATTCTTGCTGAGGCATTATCATTTTACCAAAGAGGAAATAGCCCTTCGTCAGGCCTTGCTTTCGCTCGATAAAATGATGCAAGGTGGGATTTACGATCAACTGGGGGGCGGATTTGCTCGCTATTCCACCGATAACGAGTGGCTCGCTCCCCATTTTGAAAAGATGCTTTATGATAATGCCTTGTTGATCGTGGCCTATGCCGAAGCCTATCAATTGACAGGTAAAGTAGTGTATCTGCAGGTGATAGAGGAGACCATGTCTTTTATTAAGCGAGAGATGCTCAGCAGCGACGGGGGATTTTATGCCGCGCTCGATGCTGATTCGGAAGGAGTCGAAGGAAAATTTTACACGTGGGCAGCATCGGAGGTAGATGAACTGCTCGGAGAAGATGCTGATCTTTTCAAAAAATTTTATGGTGTTAGCCAAGAAGGCAATTGGGAGCACACGAATATTTTATGGGTGCAAAAGCCATTAGAAATCTTTTGTGCAGAACAGGCTTGCTCTATAGACGAGTTTTCGGATTGGCTATTACGTTGCAAAGAAAAATTGATGAGCAGTCGGTCAAAACGAATTCGACCACTACTCGATGACAAGATCATATTGGGATGGAATGCTCTTATGAACAAGGCCTGCACCAAGGCCTATGTTGTTACCCGGCAATCGGCTTATCTGGAATTGGCCATTGGAAACATGGAATTTCTGCTTCGTCAATTTGTAGATAAAGACGGGCATTGGCATCATGTTTTTAAAAAAGAGGCCCGGCATCCTGCCTTTTTGGACGACTTGGCCTACCTGGTCGATGCCCTGCTAAACCTGTTCGAAGTCACCGGAGATCCCAAATGGCTGCATCAAGCCATAATTTTAACAAATCATATAGTATCCAATTTTTCGGACCCAGCGTCCCCGTTTTTCTACTATACTCACCAGGGGCAGACCGATGTGATCGTTCGAAAAAAGGAGGTCTATGATGGGGCGGTTCCATCCTCTAATGCGTTGATGGCCAAGATATTACATCATTTATCTCTTTTGCTCGATAAACCCGATTGGGGACTGCATAGTCGCCAGATGACAGAGGCTCTGGGGATGGCCATTGTCCGTTATCCAGGATCTTTTGGCAATTGGGCCTGCCTTTTGCAAGAGTATTTTTACGGTACCGCCGAGATCTCTGTTGTTGGAAAGGATTTTAATATATTGAAAAACAGTATTTTATATAACTATATTCCTTATCGGTTGCTCTTGGCGGCCCCGGCCCCCGATTCAAAATCACCCTTGTTGCGAGGCAAAGATCCTGGTGAAAAAACCGGCATCTGGCTTTGTAAAAACTATGCCTGTCTGCCCCCTGTCGACACCGTCGAAGATCTTATGTCATTGATCGACAACGTCAAATAAAGATCCTGATTTAACAAAAGGGGTGGCAATAATTCGATATTACCTGTCGTTTACACCCGGGAACAAACGCTGTTGGGGGTACAAATTTTCCCTTAAAAAAATAGAAAAACTACCCCTCTAAGCGTTATATTTGTCCCCACCCTTTAAGTGTATGAAAATGAAGAACCTTTGTAATCTGTCGCTGACCCTTTTGTTGGTGATTTCCATCACGGGATGCGGCATTTTGGGCGGCAAGAAGAATGGCGGCTCCTCGATGGTAAATGACGGAATGTTACGTGGCGTGGCCCCCGGCACCCGTTACACGCTGCCTCGCCCTCCCGGTATGGTTTATGTGCCACAGGGTAATTTTCACATGGGTCCCAGCGACGAGGATCCTGCCTATGCTTTTAGTGCACGCAACCGCTCAGTATCCATCTCTGGTTTTTGGATGGACCAGACCGAGATCACCAACAACGAGTATCGTCAATTCGTGATGTGGGTTCGCGATTCGGTGGTGGCCAGAAAAATGGGTTATGTTAAGACGGGTCCTAATGGAGACGAAGTAGTGGATTGGGCCAAGGCGCGCGCTCTAAAATGGAACGACCCTAAGATCATTGAGCAATTGAGCAGCACCGATATTATACTTCCTCCCGATGACCGGATCTTTGGAAAAAAACAACTCGATCCTTCTAAACTCATCTATCACTCCGAGGTGTTTGACCTGAGAGAGGCGGCTCGTAGTGCTAAAAATCCCGATGGAACGACAAAGCCCCGTTCAAGTTTTATCGTAAAGAATGATACTCCTATCTATCCTGATACATTGGTCTGGATCCGTGACTACACCTACTCTTACAACGAGCCTATGACCAAGCGTTATTTTATGCATCCCTCCTTTGGAGATTATCCGGTTGTCGGTGTAAGCTGGAAGCAGGCCGTTGCCTTTTGCGAGTGGAGAACGCATTACCTGAATGCCTACCTCGACTCGAAGAAGCGCCCGCAAGAATCTGATTTTCGCTTGCCCACAGAGGCTCAATGGGAATACGCCGCTCGCGGTGGTCGTTCTCAAACCATGTTTCCCTGGGGAAATTATTATCCCCGCAACAAGAAAGGTTGTCTGATGGCCAACTTTAAGCCCGGTCGTGGAAATTATCCCGAAGACGGAGGATTCTATACCGTGCGAGCAGACAGCTACTGGCCTAATGATTTTGGTCTGTACTGTATGGCGGGTAACGTTGCTGAGTGGACCTCTTCGATCTACTACGAAGGCCGTAATAACTTTCAGCACGACATGAACCCCGACGTTCGATGGAATGCCAAGCAAGATGATCCTCCGTTGATGAAGCGCAAGATCACCCGTGGTGGCAGCTGGAAAGACGTCGGTTATTTTATTCAAAATGGTACGGCTACTTACGAATACCAAGATTCTACCAAGTCTTACATTGGTTTCCGTTGTGTGATCGACCTTCCCGCCACTTCAATGAAATAATTTTCCGTAATAATTTTTATCTATATCCAATCATCCTCTAAACGTTTCGAAACATGGCAGCAGCTATTCCTCCTAAAGTAAGTAAATGGGTAGACGTAGGCGTTTCCTTTGGAGCCGCTCTTGTAATCTGGGGTGCTCTTCGTAAGATCATTCATGCTCCAGATGCCGACACCTGGCTCTGGATCGGTCTAACCACCGAAGCGCTCATCTTCGCATTCTACGGTGTATTGTACATCAAGTACCCAGCTGTTGAAACACCCGGCACGTCCGAGGAGCAACTTTCAGTAGTTGGAAAGATGGATAAAATGATGAAAGACGCCAATGTAAGCCCCGATGTGCTGAATCGTTTGGGAGAAAGTTTTCGTCAACTTAATGCCACAGTCGCCAACATGAACACGATGGCAGAGGCAGCAGCAGCTTCTACCGAGATGGCGGCCAAGACCAAAGCGGTTGCAGCCGAATTGGATAAGGTAAAGAATGCCTATGCTTCTGCGGCCGATTCAGTCGGTGCTTTCAATAAAGCCATCGAGGGTGCACGTCAATTCCACGATCAAGTGCAAGTGTTGACCAAGAATCTCTCTTCACTCAATACGATCTACGAATTGGAGCTGGCAGAAAGTAATAATCATCTTAAAGCGCTCAATAGTTTTTATGGCAAGTTGGCCGATGCATCCAATGCAATGGTCAGCAGCACGGAAGATGCCAAAAAAGTACAAGAGCAGATCGGCGCCTTGGCCAATAATCTGGGTCGCCTTAACAATGTATACGGCAGCATGCTTACCGCCATGCAAGGTCGCTCTTAATTTTTCGCACGCCACTATCATTGTTTAAATTTTAAAGACGAGCTCACATGGCATTACCTAAAGAACCGCGGCAGAAGATGATCAACATCATGTACTTGGTGTTGACCGCGCTGCTGGCTATCAATATTTCTGCCGAGATCCTGAATGCATTCAAGACGATCAACGAGAGTCTTGAAAAAACAAATATGGCAGTAAACGCCTCTACTACGCAGATCTTAGCCTCGCTTACGCAAAAGATGAACGATCCCGCAACGCGTGAACGAGCTAGCATCTGGAAGCCCAAGGCCGATTCGGTGGCTGCTTTTGCCAACGAGACCTATGCCTTTATCGACAATTTGAAAAAGGAGCTCATTGCCGCCTCCACCAAGGGAGATAAGTTGAAAGAGGACGATCAAAATGCCACGACTCGTATTTTGGTCAAAGAGGGCAAGGGTAAGCAGCTGTATGACATGCTCAAGCGCTACAAAGAGAATGTATTTAGCATCGATCCTAAGATCCAGCAGCAGTTTGAGACCTCTTTTCAAGTAACGCTTGATCCTCCTAAATCCCAAAATTCAAATAAGAAGACCTGGGAAGAAGCTTATTTCTATATGTCTCCTACCATTGGAGCGCTTAGTATTTTAAGTAAGTTTCAAAACGATGTGCGCACTTCAGAGAATAAAGTGGTTACCTTCTGTCACGAGCAGGTTGGAAAGGTAGAGGTGGTATTCGATTCGTATGCGGCCATCGTTGGACAAAATTCAAATTATCTGATGCCCGGACAGAAGCTGGAGATCAAGGCCGGTATCGGTGCATTTAGTAAGGATGCAAAGCCAACGATCACCATCGGAGGAGCTGCTGTTCCCATCGGAGAAGAGGGTTTTGCCTTAAAGGAGCTCGATGGTGGGGCTGTCGGACCCCATACGATACCCGTTGTTATTACGTATACCAATCAGAATACTGGTCAGACCGAACGTAAAGAAGTAAAGGTTGAGTATATGGTTGGACAAGCCAATGCTTCGGTAGGACTTGATAAGATGAATGTGTTGTATGTTGGGGTACCTAATCCTGTTACCGTAGCGGCCAGTGGCGGAGGAGATGATAAGGTAAAACTTAGCATTACCAACGGGGGTGGCACTTTTGTGAAGAAAGGTCCTGGTAAGTACGATGTATTTGTTACCACCGTAACAGATGATTGCAAGATCAATATCGATATTGACGGAAAGGTCTCTTCTTTCCCCTTCCGGGTAAGGACCATTCCAGAAGCGCAAGCTTATGTGGGGGGAAGACCCAGTGGTGCAGAAATGGAAGCTAGTTTTTTCCGTAGTCAAGGGGGCGTACAGGCCGGTGTAAAGAATTTCCCTTTCGAATTGGATTATAATGTGGAGAGTTTCACCTTCTCCTACGAGCTGAGCCCTGGAGAATACGTGTCCATCGATAATAATGGTTCTGCCATCTTCAACGCAGAAGTTCGTAATGCAGTTAATCAGTATGTCAAATCGGGAAGCTCTGTTATTATCGAGAATATTCGGGTTAAGGGTCCTGATGGACGTACGACAAGGGCAGGTACCTTATTTTATGATATAAAATAATGAACGACTTATGAAGCGGATCGAAGTAAAATCTATTTTTCTGTTGGCAATTGTTGTTTTCGCAACAGTACAGGCCGATGCGCAAGCGCGCAGACGAGGAGCTACTACTCGTCCGGCTGCCGACACAACGGCTCAAGCCGCACAGCCCAACGCTTTAGCCGCGGCGCAGAATACTCCCAATGATACAGTGCCCAAGCCTCCGCAGAATATCTATGCCGGTATGACCTTTGAGTATGATACCTTGGTAGCTGACCTGACGCCACAAAAGTCGTTGCGGCCTGATAATGCCTACGATAAAGGGGCCCTTGCACTTCGCAAACCACTTCCATACGAGCATCTGCGATATGATGACGCTATGTACGCAGAGAAGGTATGGCGCGAGTTAGACCTGCGCGAAAAGCTTAATAAGACCTTTGTTTACGAGTCTTCCGAAGATAACGGAAGCCAGATATTTGCGAGTTTTTTGATGCGAGCCGTGTTGTCTGGAGAAGTAGAGGCTTTCAACGAAGACCGGTTTTCCTCCAAATTGTCAGTAGATGCCATTAAGCAAATGTTATATGGCGTGTTCGATACCCTTCCCAAGTACGATGTAAAGCAGATGGATAAGGTGGTGGGCTATGTTGTATCACGCAGGCCCTTCGATCCATTGGATATTACCAAGATCCGCCTCAAAGAGGAATGGGTGTTCGATCGCGAGTCTAGCCGTATGTTCGTCCGTATTTTAGGGGTGGGCCTTTATAAGGCAAAATATGTTGATACACCGAAGGGCAAGAAAGAGATCGGCACATCTCCCTTGTTCTGGGTCTATTACCCTGATATTCGTCCTGTGCTGGTAAAAACAGAGGTCTATAATCCTAAGAATATGGGACAGAACCGTATGACCTGGGAGGAGCTTTTTGAAAGCCGAATGTTCAGCAGCTATATTGTTAAGTCAACGATTGACAATCCCCAAAGTCAGTTCATCCGTAATTACATCAAAGATCCTATCCTTCAATTGCTCGAAGGGGAGAATATTAAAGAGAAGATCTTCAATTTCGAACAAGACCTTTGGTCTTATTGATATAGTAAACTACTTTTTGAGAAAGCCGGTCCATAGTGATCGGCTTTTTTATGTCCGCTTCGTTTCTTCCTGCAGCGCGATACTTAACTCTTGAAAAAGCTGCGGATATCCTGGGCCTTCTTTTTACCGACGAGTGCCTCTACTTCGTGATGGGGGGCCGCCAATATGTTTTTAATAGATCGAAAGTGCTGTAATAGCTGCGTGGCTGTTTGTGCCCCAATACCGGGTACCTCTTGTAATTGATTCTTAAAGGTGCCCTTGCTGCGTTGTTTGCGGTGAAACTGGACGCCAAAGCGGTGTACCTCGTCTCGGATTCGCCGAACCAATAACAGACTATTACTCTGATAAGGAAGTCGCAGAGGTTCGCTGTCGCCCGAAAAGAATAACTCTTCTTGATTCTTAGCCAAACCTACTAAGGTCATACTGCCCTGTAAACCCAGTTCAGTAATGGCCTCCATGGCTGCACTTAGTTGTCCTTTACCGCCATCGATGATCACCAATTGGGGTAAGGGCTGTTGTTCATCTCGCTGGCGTTTGTAGCGACGATAGACGGCTTCCTTCATACTGGCAAAATCATTGATGCCCTGCACCGTTTCGATATTGAATTTGCGGTAGTCCTTTTTACTCGGAACGGCATCTTTAAAGCAAACCATGGCAGAGACCGGATAGCTTCCCTGAAAGTTGGAGTTGTCAAAGCATTCAATATGCACCGGCAACGAAGACAGTTGTAGATCTTCTTGAAGCTCGGTCAGTAGCTTTTCGGGCTCTACTATCTTTTTATCGAGCTGCAGTCTTTCTCGCTTTCGCTGCTCTGTAATATGGTAAGCTGTATTTTTTTGAGAGAGGTCCAGGAGTTTCTTTCTGTCTCCACTGCGGGGGATGGTCAATTTTACCGTTTTGTCGGGATAGTCGATCGCAAAGGGGATCACGATCTCGTTGACACGGCTCTCGAAGCGATCTCGCAACTGCGCAATGGCAAAGGATAAGATCTCTTCGGCGCTTTCATTTAGTTTTTGCTCTGCCTCGAGGGTATAGCTTTGTACAATGGCACCATTGCGCAGCATCAAGAAGTTGACGAATGCTTTTTTTTCGTGGCTGATCGAAAAGATATCCAGATCGGGAGTACGGGCATTGGCGATTACCGAACGAGAGCGATATTGCCTGAGGTATTCGATCTTTTTTTTCAAATGGGCGGCTTGTTCATAGGCCAACTGTTGGGCGGCCCTTTTCATTTCTTGTTCCAGGTAGCGGATCACAGGCATCAGCTCTCCTTTTAGAAGAAGCGTAGCTTGTTGAAGATATTGCTCGTACTCGGCCGCATTCTGCAAGCCCTCACAGGGGCCTTTGCAATTCCCAAGATGATACTCAAGGCATACCTTGTATTTTCCTTTGGCGATTTTAGTGGGATGCAGGTCGAGGTTGCAGGTGCGTAAGGGTATGGTTTGTCTGATAAACTCCATCAATTCTCTTAGCTGATGCACCGAGGTATAGGGGCCAAGATAGGTCGATCCGTCCTTGCTTTTTTTACGGGTCAAAAAAATGCGGGAGAAAGGTTCTTTTCGAATGACAATAAAAGGATAGGTCTTATCATCTTTCAGGTTAATGTTATAGCGGGGCTGCCATTCTTTTATCAGCGAATTCTCTAGCAAAAAGGCATCTTGCTCCGAGTCGACGATGGTAAATCGAATGCTGGCGATCCGTTTGACCAACTCTATGGTCTTTTGATTATCTGCTTTTTTTGAGAAGTAGGAGCTGACTCTTTTTCTGATAAGCTTGGCTTTTCCCACGTAAAGTAATTCTCCCTTGGCGTCGAAGTATTGATAAATGCCTGGAGCTAATGGAAGGGTGGGGGCGATCTGTTGGAATTCAGCGAGTTTCATATACGTTTGCTACTAGTTCCAACTGACCTTGGTAGTAATTATTTCGGCGGGCTGTCCCGGACGTTGTTGGATACGCATAATGCTGAAACTTTCATTCATTAGCCATAGCAACTCCTCTTGCTGGAGTCCGTTACGATCGTTGATGACCTTACTCGCCAAAATAGTAGTAACCTTATCACCCTCGGCTAGGTCGGGGAGTATGTGCAATTCCTCTTTTTGTAGGGTGGCGTTCTTTTTATCGGTGGGGAAATAACTGATAATAACCTTTTTCATCAGTTCGTCGTACCGGGATTCTTCCGTGAACTGCTTTGCTAATGAGGGTTGCGAAAGGTCGGGAATCGATAAAAAGGCTTGTGCTTCTTCTCTGAATTTTTCGCGCGGAATGTAGATCGTGTCAAATGGAATGGTATCGGTGCCGCGATAGTCATAGCGTGTAATGGCATAGAGAGAGGTATCAATATGGGCTACCTGCTCCTCGATCAGAGAAGGAATCGATACATAGCTCTTTGAAGGCGTATCATTATTGCCACATGCTCCCAATAAAAGAACCAGCGGCCATCCGGCAAGCAGCCAATTTTTCATACTGTAAAATTACGATAAACGGGGGTGCCTTGGGTATCTCTATTTACCCAATATCATACCCAGCTTGATGCCAAAGTCGTATAGGTGCTCTTGGACGGGATATCCCTTTTTAAAACTCGATAAGAGCTGGTAGCGAATTTGGGGCCCGATCCGAAAGTCATGCTTGCCCAGTGGAAAGCGAGCATAGGTTTCGAATCCTGCATTGAGGTTCCATTTATTGATCAGATAGGGTACTTCTGCATAATTCTGGTAATCGGCTGAAATAACATATGATCTGTTCCCCACTACATAGGTTGGTTGCACGGTGGCGCTAATTCCCCAATGAGTATGCTTCTTACCGGCAATACGCCATTGTAAACCCAGGGGTACCGACACCGCGTAGTAGTAATTCCGAAGCCAGTTGGCGCTTGAGCGAAACCCATTGCTTCTAAAACTGGTAAGGGTACTGACCGTACTGGTTCCTCCCCAGGGATTCTGAAGGGCAATGGTCGCTACCTCGGATGGATAGCGATAGGCCTCGATATCATACTTGCTCACGTTGAATTGAATACCGGCGACCCAATCTATTTTTCGGCTGACCGGAAAATAGCCGGTAAGGCCTACTTGCATGCCAATATCAGGTCGATGTCTGACCACAGTGGACAGATCGGTTGACTGGCCCCCAAATGCGGCGGCGGGTACAGCGCTGCTCATTCGGGCCTGGGCGATAAACTTCTGGTCTTCTTGCAGCGTACGATAGCTTACGGTAGGAGTAAAATGAAGCTGCCACCGAAAGCGCGGACGATGAACTTGCCGCTGATAGCTATTTACTACACTTTCAATAGTCGGAATGTATGTATTTTCTTGCTGCTTTTCTTGGGTAGTAGGAACAGCAGGTTGTGTTTCGGTTGGCGCTATTGCAGTTGAAGTAGTTTCTGCTGATCTGGTGCCTCCAGGAATGTCTACTGTTTGAAAAGTTGCTACCGAAGATGACTTTTCTAAAACAGTAACTGATGAACTAGTATTCGCTGGAATAAACCCTACGAGAGTATTCTTTGGTGAAGTACTCTTTGGTGAAGTACTCATTCCAGAACTATTCTTTACTGAAATCACCTTTGGTAAAGTACTCGTTGCTGAAGAATTGTTTGCTGAATTGCTCGTTTCAGAAGTACTCGTTTCTGAAATAAAGACCTGTTTTTGGTCCTTGGCAATAGTACGGTTACTAGATTCGGTGGTTCCTGGTAAGAAGAACCAGCCCATGCCAGTTAGTAAGGGTAGCAGAATAAGTAATAAAACGGTGCGACGACGACGATCATGCAGACGCGAATGGATGCGGTTCCATACCCCTTCTGAGGGGTACAAGCGATGTGCATCTGCATTTTGTTTTAGAAAATGCTCAAACTCATTATGCTCATTATGTCCATCCATCGTTAGGGCAGCACCTTATTACGCAAGGTTATTTAATGGGGAGCCACTGCAGCTATCCAGCTACGCTCCTGTTTTGGTTGTAAAATATTTTTTTGAATCAGCATGCTCTCCAGCATCGCTTTAGCACGGGTAAACTGACTTCGGCTGGTGCTCTCCTCAATATCCAGCAGCACTGCGATCTCTCGGTGACTGTATCCTTCTATAGCAAATAGATTTAGCACCGTTCGATAACCAGTGGGAAGTAGTCGGATACATTCCACGATCTGCTTGACCTGTACTAAGGCCGGTACGCTATCGGCTTTCAGGGCTACGGAATGCGCATGGATCAGATCGACGCTTTCGTTGAACTTTTTATTTTTTTTGAGAATATTGATACAGGTATGCACGATGATCTTTCTGATCCAGCCCTCAAACGAACCGCGATGCTCAAATCGCTTTAGCTGGGTAAATACTTTTATGAATCCCTCTTGCAGCATGTCTTCGGCATCTTCTCGATTATGTGCGTATCGATAACAAACGGCCAACATCTTTGGACTGTATTGCATATACAGTTCCCGCTGCGCGGTCGCTTGATTCTGGATACAACCTCTTATAATGGCTTCTTCTGTCATGGAACAGGAGTGACCACTAATTTAAGACAATTTCACAGGGAGATCGCTGCCGGCTCTGTTAAAAATTTTGCCGCAGGGTCAGAAAAAAATTGCGCCCCGGAGCAGAGAAACCCGAGGCAAAATAGCGGTAGTTTCGATCCAGCAGATTTTCGAGTCCGGCTTGCAGGGTAAATCCCTTACTCAATTTATATTCCGTTCTGATATTCAACGTATACCAGGCAGGCATCCCATCGGGGGTGGCGTATTGACCGTTATCTTCCCCATCGGGATTAAAATCAGCTATTTTTTTAGTGCCATTGAAGAGCATAAAAAATTCTCCCGTAAAGTCTCCTTGTCTAAATAGCAGGGCTGAGCGACCGAAAATAGGCGGGATATGATCAAGTGGTTTTAGGGTTTTATCCGGATTGATAAACCGGCCATAGGTACGGGTGATATTCGTCTCCCAGCGTAGCCCTTTGGCAAGCCGGAGGTCCATTTGGTAATGTAAGCCGCGCACAAAGGCTTTTCGGGTATTTTGGTTGGCGATAACCTGTGCTACTGTACCATTGAAATCGACAGAGTCTCTCCTGTTCAATCGAAAAGGAGCTAAGGCCATGGCATTACGGAACCATGTATAAAAGGCACCCCCTTCTATTTTTAGTTTTTCAGATTTGTATTGAACGGTAAGGTCGGCAGTATAGGCATACTCTGGTTTTACGGAAGGATTAGGTACGATCAACCGTCTTGCTGAGCTGCTCGATTCAAAAATGCGGGCAGCATCGTCAATGTTCGGGGCTCTAAAGGCAGAGGCCAGGTTAAGAGCAAGCCTGATCGGCTGGCTGGGAAGGTGAACAAGCCCCAGATTACCTGTAAGGGCTCGTGGGCGCTGATCGATGGTCGAAAAGGGAAAATTAAAAAAGCTATTATTGGCAAGGGTAGAGTGCAATTGTACATATTGAAGTCGCATCCCATCGTTTACGATCCATTTCCCATTATTGGATTTATAAAGGTGCTGACCATAGAGGCCGGCTAAGGTCATGCGGTTGCGTCCATCGGGGTAGCGCGTACTGATAGGGGTTACTGCGCCGGTAAGCAGGTTAGTACGGTCTGCTTCGGAGTGAACTACATTATGCTGCAGATCGGCTCCTATAGTCAGTTCTTGTCCTCCCCATTTTTTTCGCAGGTCAACTGTGATTCCGGCTACCTGCACGGTTTCACGTCTGCTATCAAATTGCGTATAGGCCAGGTATTCTCGTTGATTTCGGCTTTCTTTTATGTGTTGATAATTGAGATTAAGTCTTACTTCGTCTATGTTCCTTAGATTCTTTAGCTCCCACTGATAAGCCGCCAGCCAGCGTGTTTGGGGCCCATAGTACCACTCGGCCCAGCGAAGTGTATTGCCGATTCCGGGAATGGTTTTTCGGTCTTGCAATCGGTCGTAGCGAGGAATATTCGACGAGTTGGAATGCTGTACATTGAGCAGGTGCGATTGATTCGCCTTCGGTTTAAATAACAACTTCCCCAAAAGATCCCATTGTTTATAGCCGGAGAATTTCTGTATACGGTCGTCTGCGTTGGTGACAAGTTGATCTATCCCATTGATGGTTTCGATATACTGAGTCCTTCTGCCAAAGTCGGGGTATTTTTTAGGATAGCGATCGCCCATTCGCATGTCACCAAAATTGCTGTAGGTGATCGAGTGCAGCCAAGCCCATTTTTTACCACTGATCTCTTGGCTGGTGTGCAGGGTATTTTCTTTATTGACCGTGCTAAAGCGAGTAGCCACCTGCGAACGAAAACTGGTTTTTTTTTCGGTTGAAACCTGCGGACTTCGGGTCCGCATATGAACGATGCCACCCAAGGCATCACTACCATACAGCGTAGAACCCGGGCCGTACAATACTTCTACTCTGTCCAACATGAACTGGTCTACCGTAATCACATTTTGTAAATGGCCCGATCGGTAAATGGCATTATTCAAGCGAATTCCATCTACGACCAAGAGCACCCGGCTGGCTTCAAAGCCTCGAATGACGGGGCTGCTTCCACCTTGCTGACTTTTTTGAACAAAGAGCTGTCCGGTATTGAGTAGCAGATCGCCCATGTTCTGCGCATTGTAGCGAGAGATGGTCTTTGCGGTGATCACATCGATGGGCTGCGCGATATTCTTTTTTTTCTCTGCAAACTTAGCTGTGTAGATGATCGCTTCTTCTAACTCTTTTTGTGCCAGCGTATCGATTTGTGCCGTAGCGCTCAAAAAAGTGAGGGATAGTGCTATGCAAAGAGAAAAGGTTTTCAGCCCGACCATTATTTCAACGTTAAAAGCAACTATTATTTACTGGGCTTGACCAGACTGTCCAAGGGATAGCGTTCTTTCATGGTATCCATTACCGACTGTGCCCATTGGGTGATGGCAACGCGTTCATTTTGGGTAAGGCGGGCATCAGTATGGGTCCAGGTATAGGAATTAAGAGGCATTTCTTGTTCTTTGACCATTTCGATGGTCTCTTCCATCTTATGATATTGATAACGAAGTGAGCGATGGGTATACTCGTCAAAGTTCAAATGCTTTTTGCCATCTCGTATGTGTTCATCGAGCCACCAGGCAACAGGTTGTACGGAGGCATACCAGGGATAACGACTATTGTTACTATGGCAATCCATGCACGCTTTCTGTAAAATAGCATTTACGGAATCAGGTACAGGGTAGCGACTGGCCAGTTGATTTTCGGGAATAACAACTCCTTGGTTTTTTTCCGGGCGAATAAACTGGATGACGATCAGCGCTACCAGCATCAATAAGGCAACTCTTTTTAGCAGTTTCATACGTCTAATTTAATCAATTAAAATAGTACCGGTCATCTCGGTTGGAATGGATAGTCCCATCGTGTATAATAGGGTGGGGGCAATATCACCCAATTTGCCAGGTCTTATGGCCGAGGGCGGATCGTTGCTGATAATAAAGAGAGGAACGGGATTGAGCGTATGGGCCGTGTTGGGGCTACCATCTTCGTTGATCAGATAATCTGCATTACCGTGATCGCTGGTCAAAAAAACAGTGTAATCGCTTTGCAGGGCTGCAGGAATTAGTTGGGCTACACATTGATCTACGGTCTGGGCGGCTTGTTTGGCAGCCTCCCAAATGCCCGTGTGCCCCACCATATCGGTATTGGCATAGTTTAGACAAATAAAACTGGCCGATCCTTGTTGAATCTCTGGTAAAATAGCTTCGGTGATTGCCTGCGCGCTCATGGAAGGTTGCAGATCGTAGGTAGTCACTTTAGGAGAGGGGATCATGATCCTTTTCTCTTGGGTAAAAGGTTGCTCCCTGCCCCCACTAAAGAAAAAGCTGACATGCGGATATTTCTCCGTTTCGGCGATCCGAATTTGAGAGAGGCCGGCCGCTGCGATCACTTCTCCAAGGGTGTTATTCAGGTTATCGGTTTCGAACATCACTTGTACGCCTTGGTAGGTTTTATCGTATTCGGTAAGTGTGGTATAATGTAGATTTTGCTTTTTCATCTCAAAATCCGGCAGATCAAATTGCGTAAGTACTTGCGTGATCTCTCGGCAACGATCGGTACGAAAATTAAAACAGATCACGACATCGCCTTCTTGTATTCGACCAAGGGGTGCTCCGTCTAAATCCGTCATTACAGTGGGAATAATAAACTCGTCGGTAATTTCATTGGCATAAGACTGCTCCATTGTTCGTACGGGATCCGTGCTATAGTTTCCTTTGCCAAGGACCAGTGCGTTATTGGCCAGTTGGATGCGCTCCCAACGTTTATCTCGATCCATGGCAAAGTAGCGACCACTAATGCTGGCAAGGGTACCTACATGTTCCTTCATGTAGGCTTGCAGCGTACGAATAAAGCCCAGTCCACTTTTAGGATCGCAGTCACGTCCATCGGTAAAAGCATGCACAAATACCTTTTGTAGTCCCTTTTTTTCGCAGCAGGTAAGTAGGGCCTTTAGGTGATCAATATGCGAATGAACACCTCCATCGCTGACCAGTCCGATCAGGTGCAATGGTTTCTGGTGGGTAAGTGCATAATCGATGCTGCTCAACAACGCAGGATTTGAAAAAATAGAACCATCGGATACCGCCAGATTGATCCGTTGTAATTCTTGATAAACGATCCGTCCCGCCCCCAGGTTAAGATGCCCCACTTCTGAGTTTCCCATTTGGCCGGGAGGCAATCCAACCGCTTCACCGCAGGTAACCAGGGTTGTATGGGGAAACCGCTCATACAGCGAGTCAATAAAAGGAGTATGTGCAGCGGCAATGGCATCGGCGGTAGGCACTTGGCCCAATCCCCAGCCATCCATAATGACCAACATGGTTTTTTTCATGATACCTGACTAGTCATCAAAGGTAACGCCAAAATTTATGTATTTTAGTGATCATGAAAATTCAAACCTTATCATGGGGATTCCTGTGGGCCGTGCTCTTTTGTTGTACAGTGGCGGCCACGCGGCAAGATGCACTCGATGCTGCGATCGGCGCCATTAAGAACGGCAATGCCGTGCAGCTCTCGGAACGCTTCGATCAAAAATTGACTCTTACTTTACCCGACCAGTCCGCTCAATTAAGTAAAGCGCAAGCACAAACGGCCATTACCAAATTCTTTGAGACCAATACCGTTTCCGGATTTGAGTTAAAGCACCGAGGCCAGGCGCCCGCGGGGGCTTTTGCCATGGGTACTCTGCAGACAGACAAGGGGCAATTTCGCGTTAATATTTTTATGTCGGGCAGTGGTCCTAAAGCGGGTATTAGGGAGCTTCGTATCCAAACCATGGATTAAGCCCTAATTTTACGGTATGGATCCCCATTTGTTTTATCGCTTTGTGGAGCAAGCGTTCGAAGAAGACCTGGGAGATGGCGACCATTCAACTCTTTCTTGTATTTCGGCTACGGCCAGAGGAAAGGCGGTCCTTAAGATCAAACAATCGGCTGTGATCGCAGGCATGGATGTGGCCGAAAAGATCTTTTTGTATAAAGATCCCTCGGCGATCTTTACTTCTTTTGTAAGGGATGGAGATATCGTGCAACCTGGGGAGATCGCTTTTGAAGTGGAATCGTTCGCCGCTGTGATCTTGCAATGCGAAAGACTTGTGCTCAATTGCATGCAACGGATGAGTGGGATCGCTACGCTGACCCGTGAGTATGTAAACCTATTGGAGGGATCAACGACCCGTCTACTCGATACGCGTAAGACCACTCCCAATTTTCGGTTGCTCGAAAAAGAAGCGGTTCGAATCGGCGGTGCGCTCAATCATCGCTTTGGGCTGTATGATATGATCATGCTAAAGGATAATCATATTGATTTTTGTGGGCGTATCGAAACCGCTATCGATCGGGCCTGGCAATACGTACAACAAAAAAAACCTTTACTATCTATCGAGGTAGAGACCCGCTCGCTAGAAGAATTGGTGCAAGTGGTTCAATATGGTCAGCATAAGGTAAAGCGTATCATGCTCGACAACTTCTCACCGGCCTTATTGAAGCAAGCCCTGGAGTATATTGATTCGCAGGTACCCCGGGGAACCTTCGAGACCGAGGCCAGTGGAGGAATGACCAAAGAGAATATCCGCGGCTATGCGGCGACCGGGGTCGATTTTATTAGTGTGGGAGCATTAATTCACCAGGCTAAAAGTATCGATCTAAGTCTCAAGGCTTCTTTATTCACTCATCCGCTCTGATCATCATGGGAAAAAAAAATAAAGTCGACGCCAGAGGATTTGTGTACAGTACCGATCCGAATTTTTCTTACCAGCCTTCGACAGATAACGAAGAGGAGACCATACCTGCCTCTCAGCAACGGTTACGGGTTCTACTCGATACCAAGCAACGTGCAGGTAAGGCGGTGACCCTGATAAAGGGATTTGTTGGCCATAAGGCCGATCTGGAAGTCTTAGGTAAGCAACTTCGCAATTTCTGCGGGACCGGCGGTTCAGCAAAAGACGGCGAAATAATTGTACAAGGAGACCAGCGTGAGAAAGTAAAGCAGTATCTGAAAAAAGAAGGATACGGTGTTTACTGACCCTGTGCTAAGCTATAGGCCTTTTGATTACCCCACTGGTTGAGCAGCTCTACCGAGCAGATCTTAAAATGCTGGCTCATGCGCTGGTAGAGCGCTACAATATCGGATTGTTCCAAGCCCTTTTCCTCTTGTCGCTCAAAACGAACGCGGTATTGATTGACCAAATTAGTATATACAGAGCCAGTGGGCCATACCTGCGTACCGCGGTTACTGATGGTAACCAGTTTAAAAATGCCGGCGGTTTCTTTTTCACAAAGTGCTGCCACAGCAGTGGGTTGTTGATGGCTCTCTAAAAACAGATCGGCTCCGACGATCGCCTCCGCTTTTCGGTGAGCGGATTCCAGCATAGGATGCTCGCTGATGGGGGCTGCAGGATGGTATACTTTATTGTCTCCGCTGTACGATACGGCTCCTTGCTGCGGGGTTTTTCCAAAATTGCTAATTATGGCATCCGCGAATTCGGTGGTATTGACCGCCGCTGTATTTTTATTGCCAAAGTCTCCGGTATGCACACCCGATTCTAAGGTATAGCGCAGTGCATTTTCAATGGTGGCCGCATTTTCGTAAAGACCTACGTGGCGAAGCATGGCCAGACCACTCAGTAAAAGCGCAGTGGGGTTCGCCAGATTTTTTCCGGCAATGTCGGGTGCGGTGCCGTGTACGGCTTCAAAAATCGAAATATGATCTCCAATATTGGCAGAAGGAGCAAAGCCCAGACCACCTACTAAGCCAGCGCAGAGATCAGATACAATATCTCCTTGCAAATTGGGAAGTACCACTACGTCGAACAGATCAGGACGGGTTACCAACTTCATGCAAAGATCATCCACAATAATATCATCGGCCTTTAGATGCGGATATTCTTTGGCTACCTCGTAAAAACATTCTAAGAACATGCCGTCCGTGATCTTCATGATATTGGCCTTATGACCGCAACTGATACGAGTTACCTTTTTTTTGCTGGCCATGTCAAAGGCATAGCGCATTACCTGCAGGGTACCGGGGCGCGTAATAAAACGACGACAGAGGGCTACATCTTGCGTAAGCATATGCTCGATACCACCATAGGTGTCTTCGATGTTCTCTCGTATGATGGAAATATTGATGGGGATGCCAGCCTTACTAAAGACAGTGTCTACGCCATGAAGGGAGGTAAAGACACGCTTGTTGGCATAGGTATTCCAAGTTTTGCGAGCCGTAACATTGATACTTTTGACCCCTTTTCCCTTAGGGGTTTCCATGGGCCCTTTAAAAAGTAGTCCCAGCTGCTCGATATTTTGTTTAGCTTCTGGGGTCATCCCATTGTTAAAACCTTTATCAAAAACCCATTTCCCCATCTCCACTACCTCATATTGAAGAGGGACTTTATTTGCTTCAAAAATGCGCAGGACGGCGTCCATGATCTCGGGTCCGATTCCATCTCCTTTGGCTACAGCAATTCTCATAGAAATGATTTTTTTGCGCTGCAAAGGTAAGCCCCAAAAACTTAATCGGAAACTTATCATTTTCTTTAATTTTATAGTATGGCTTCCTTGATATCAGAAGGCGTACAGGTGAGCGTGGAGACCTTTTACCAAGAGGATTACAGTAATCCGTTGCAATCGGAGTACATGTTCGCCTACAAGATCGTGCTGGAGAATTATAATTTCTTTCCTGTAAAGCTGCATCGTCGTCATTGGTTTATTTTCGATAGCAATGCTTCGCATCGAGAAGTAGAAGGAGAAGGCGTTGTCGGTGTACAACCCGTCTTACAGCCCGGGGAGCGATATCAATATGTGAGTGGTTGTAATCTAAGGACCGAGATGGGAAGGATGTATGGAACCTACCAGATGGAAAATCTGGAAACTCATCAATATTTTACAGTAACGATCCCCAGTTTTGAAATGATCGTCCCCTTCAAGAATAACTGATCGTAATCTTTTACTTGGGTTTATACTTGGCCTGCTCCAAGATCGTGGTAGCGGGGGTCTTCATGATCACCTCGGGATGAAGTTCTTTATTAGCGGCCGCATATTTTCTAACGATCTGCCAACCGACCCACGCCCCTATGTTGCCGGGTGAGGATTCTTGCGATAATCCCTGCGTAAAAGGGGCCTCTCCCAAATAGGTCTGGATTACGATCGGGTTTAGTGAGTTGAGATCTTCGTTCTTGACCAGATAGCTCCAGATCAGTCCCTCATTTTCTTCGCACCAGTTTAGTTGTTCATTCGTATAGCCTGTTAGTAACGAATCGGGATGATGAGGAAGCAGCAACGAAGCCAAGTACCAATATTTTCCTTTTTCTATCATTTGTTCTATCAGTGGTAATTCGGCCATGCGGGGCGGAAAAAGATCTTCGGTGATGGCCTTGATAATGCCCGGCACAATATAGCGGGGGGTAAATCGTCTGCTGATATAGGCAGGATAAAGCGAATGTAGTGCCGCGGTCTGGTAGGCAAAAAAATCAGCGCCGGCAAATTGCTGTAGCCCAATGGCCGTACCACTGCGAACGGTAGCGATACCAGGCGCATCAAAGGGACCCACATACAGACTGATGGTTCCGGTCCGATAATTCGGGAAATAGTATTTCAGGTACTGAAAACTCTTTTCTACTTCTTCTTGAAGATCCCCGGTGTTAGCAAAGTGGAGTTGCAGCGAATCGTTCAAGCCGCCATAACTACCTATAAACTGACGAACCACACGCTGGGTAACACTATCGGCAGGATCTCCTGAAACGCCCAATATGTATTGCATGAATTCGGGGTAAAAAGCTGCATAGTTACGAGAAAGTGAATCGAGCCCTTGGGTAAGGCGCGTCGTGTCAAGCGCAAAAAAAGCCTGGTCAAAACGACTAAGCGGAGCACTCACCTTAATTTGGCTTACATCGGGGACCGAATTATCATTAGTGCAGCTACCCAACAGAAACCCGCCGCAGAGTAGTATCCAAAATATGCGTTGCATGGCTGTAAAGATACGCTACAAAACAATGGCGTACTTTTGCCAAATGAAGATCGCTATTGCGCAGCAGAACTATCACATTGGTCATTTTGACGGAAATACGATCAAGATCATCGATGCCATTGCTACTGCCAAAAAAGCCGGAGCAGAACTAGTGCTTTTTTCGGAGTTAGCGGTTTGTGGCTATCCTCCTCGCGATTTTCTCGAATTCGATGACTTTATCGATCAGTGTCTGCATGCCCTCGATCGGATCAAGCCGCATACGAATGGAATCGGTGTCTTGATCGGAGCCCCCGAGCGCAACCCCTCCCCCAAAGGAAAGAGATTATTCAATGCAGCTTATTTTTTGCACGATGGCGAGATTCGGGCGGTCGTGCAGAAGACCTGTCTTCCAACCTATGATATTTTTGATGAGTACCGTTATTTTGAACCCGCTAACAATTGGCAACTGATCGATTTTAAAGGGAAAAAATTGGCGGTGACCATTTGTGAGGATATCTGGAACCTGGGGGATAATCCGCTTTACACGCACTGTCCGATGGATCAGCTGATCGGACAGCGGCCCGATATTATCTTGAATCTTTCGGCTTCCCCATTCGACTATACCCATGTAGAGGATCGCAAGGCCATAGTAAAGCAAAATGTACTTCGCTATGGAATTCCGCTTATTTATTGCAATGCGGTGGGTAGCCAAACGGAGATCGTATTCGATGGAGGTTCACTGGTCATGGACAAGGATGCCAATTTGATCACGCAATTACCCTTGTTCGAGGAATCTGTGCAATTCGTGAACTGGCAAGAGGATGGCTCTTTTGCTGAACCTGTATTGCAACAGGTCGGCCAACTACCCGATGCCGAACTAGATCCCCTTCGACTGGAACCTACCCTTTGTACGGCAGCCATCAAAGAGGCGATCATAACCGGGATACGCGATTATTTTTCTAAGATGGGTTTTCAAAAGGCAATTTTGGGCAGCAGCGGAGGAATTGATAGCGCCGTTACGCTGGCCCTGGCGGTGGAGGCCTTGGGAAAAGAAAATGTAAAGGCGATACTACTGCCCTCTGTCTATTCGAGTGATCATAGTGTGCCCGATGCCGAACAGTTAAGTAAAGGGTTGGGTAATCCCTATGAGATCATTTCTATACAGCCGGTATTTGAGTCGCTGCTGGCGGTCTTGAAAAAAAGTTTTGGAGATCTTCCTGCTGGTTTGGCCGAGGAGAATCTACAGAGTCGAACACGAGGAAATATCTTAATGGGCTTGGCCAATAAATTTGGGTATATCTTACTTAATACATCTAACAAAAGCGAACTCGCCACGGGGTATGGTACGCTGTACGGCGATATGGCCGGTGGCTTGGGTGTATTGGGTGATTGCTACAAATTACAGGTATACGCACTGGCTCGCTACCTGAATCGACAGCAGGAGATGATCCCCGAAAATATTATCAATAAACCGCCCTCTGCCGAGCTCCGGCCCGGCCAACTGGATGCCGATTCTTTACCACCGTATGAAGTGCTCGATCCTATTTTATACCAGTATATCGAAAAAAGAAAATCGCCTGCCCAGATCAAGCAACTTGGTTACGAATCCGAGCTGGTAGATCGCGTATTGAGCATGGTCAACAAGAATGAATACAAACGACAGCAGTTCTGTCCCATTATTCGAATCTCGCCCAAGGCCTTTGGGGTGGGAAGAAGAATGCCCATCGTAGGAAAATATTTATCATAAATGACAGGACTAGTCTATAAATCAACAGGTAGCTGGTATATCGTTCGCGACGAAAAAGGACAGTTCTGGAATGCTCGCATTAAAGGAGTGCTAAAGTTAGATGAGATCACTTCTACCAATCCGGTAGCGGTAGGCGATCAAGTTTCTTTCGAGATAGAATCGGAAGCGGCCGCTACGGCGGTGATCAATGAGATCTTACCTCGTCGAAATTATATAAATCGGCAAAGCCCTCGTCATAAGCACCAGCATCATATTGTTGCCGCCAACCTCGATCAGATCCTATTGGTAGCTACGCTTAAGGAGCCCAAAACCTCGCAAGGATTTATCGATCGCTTTCTGGTGGCCGCCGAAATGTACCATGTGGTGCCCCTGATCGTCTTTAATAAGGCCGACCTCTATCGTCAAAAAGAGATGGACCGTTTCGAGGCTCTTCGCTCGATGTATACGGCTATCGGTTATCCTGTGCTGCTGGTCAGTGCCGTTACCGGAGAGGGAATGGATGAACTGTTAAAGCTGCTTTCGCATAAGATCACTTTGTTATCGGGGCATAGCGGTGTAGGTAAATCAAGTTTATTGAATGCCTGGTTTCCGGGAATGAATCGAAAGACACAAGATGTGAGTGGTTGGAGTGGAAAGGGACAACATACCACCACATTCGCAGAGATGTTCGATCTGCCAACGGGGGGACAAATCATTGACACACCCGGAATGCGTGAGTTCGGGTTGGTCGATATCAGTAAACAAGAGTTATCTCACTATTTTTCGGAAATGAAACCGCTTATTCAGGATTGTCAGTTCAATAATTGTCAACATTATAACGAGCCAGGCTGCGCCGTAAAAAAAGCAGTGCAAGAAGGACGGATCCATGAAGATCGCTTCGTTAGTTATCTTTCCGTGCTGGATTCTATCGAAGAAAATCAATACTGATATAAAGGTCCTTAATACTTGAACTTTCGTTGTTTCTTAAGTTGCTTGGCAGCGTCGGGATCTCCGCTGATGATCTTTTCGGCTCCAATGGGTACACCGTACCGGGGCTTGGGTGGAAAGGCCTTGTGCCAGAGTTTGCAGGAACTGAACGTAAAGCAGACCAGTGCTAATATTAAAAAGTGTCTTTTCATGGGGTGGATGTGTCGGGTGGGGTGAACCAAGAAGCATAACGAACATAATTACGGGCGATTCGGTGGATCTCTCCCTCTATCAATTCTCCGGATATGTCCTTTACCTTTTTTGCCGGTACCCCTGCATAGATACTGCCCGGTTCACAAATAGTATTTTCCAATATAACGGCGCCGGCAGCGATAATAGTATTTGAGTGGACTACGGCATTATCCATAATAATGGCTCCCATGCCCACCAATACATTGTCATGAAGGGTGCATCCATGCACAATGGCATGATGCCCAATGGACACATTATTGCCGATGGTGGTGCCACATTTTTCAAACGTGCCATGGATACAGGCGCCATCTTGGACATTCACCTGATCGCCCATGCGTATATAATTCACATCGCCCCTGACCACTGCGTTGAACCAGATGCTACAGGATTCGCCCATAACTACATCGCCCACCACGGTTGCGTTGGGGGCTAAAAAGCAATTGGTGCCCCATTTTGGATGATGATCGCGTACGGGTAATACCAAGGCCATGGTACCAGATTTTACATGCAAAGTAGCGCAAATTTTAAAAGGTCGATTTTCTTTGTTTCCTTTGTTGTTATTCGGGCTGGTGTGCCCTTGTATCCATGAATCAACGAGAACTTTTTTTAAGACATGTCGCTCAAACCTCACCTGCGCCATTGGCTATCGAAGTGGTGCGCGCCGACTGTGCCACCCTTTATGATGCAGCGGGAAAAGAATACATCGATCTGATTGGTGGTATCAGTGTAGCCAACATTGGTCATCGGCATCCGAAGGTGGTCGAAGCCATTCGGGCGCAAACCGATGCCTATTTGCATGTGATGGTCTATGGAGAGATGATCGAATCGCCACAGGTACGCTATGCCACCGCTCTTGCCAAACAATTGCCCTCTACGCTGCAGTCTGTCTACTTTACCAATTCAGGGACCGAGGCCACCGAAGGGGCCATTAAGCTGGCTAAGCGGGTAACGGGACGCACCAAGATGATCGCCTTTAATCAAGCGTATCATGGCTCTACACAGGGAGCACTTAGTCTATTGGGGGATGAATATTTTCGCAATGCGTTTAGACCATTGCTACCGGGTATTTCTCATTTTGACATCAATACCGAAGCGGCCGTGGACGCGATCGATGGTCAAACGGCTTGTGTGATCATCGAGACCATCCAGGCTGAATCGGGTATAATTATTCCCGCTAAAAATTGGATGAAGGCGCTTCGGAAAAAATGTTCCGATACCGGCACCCTGCTCATTTTTGATGAGATCCAGGCTGGATTTGGGCGAACAGGTTCTTTATGGGGCTTTATAAGATATGATGTGATTCCGGATATACTGCTCTTGGGAAAAGCTTTGGGGGGCGGTATGCCACTCGGGGCCTTTATCTCCGATAAAAAGTGGATGGATCAATTGACCGATCGTCCGGTGTTGGGTCATATTACCACGTTCGGTGGTCATCCGGTTTGTTGTGCGGCCGGTCTTGCCGCCTTTGAGGCCCTTCTCGAGGAAAAATGGATAGAGCAGGTCTTCGAAAAAGAACAACTCTTGTTAGCGGCATTGGTACACCCAAAGATTGTTTCGGTGCGCAGTGCCGGTCTGTGGATGGGAGTTGAATTTGCCTCTGCCGAAGCCTGTAAAAAAGTGATCGACTATGTGTTGGGCAAAGGACTGCTCACCGATTGGTTTTTATTTGCACCGCATTGTCTTCGTATTTCTCCTCCCCTTATCATTCATCCCGAGCAATTGAAAAAAGCAGCGGCCCTGATCATCGAGGCTTGCGATGTGGTCTTAGCTCAATAATATTTTACTTTTTCCCTTCTTTATTTAAGAACCGCGTTTCGCTTGCGTGGCTAAAGGCATGGAGAACGATGTGCAGCATTGTGTCTTTCTTGAGAATATCGCTACTTGACAGATTGTTGAACGTAATTTTACGATTTTCTCTACGCATCATCGTAAGTTTCCTAATGATAAACTCTAATTTTTTGAATGTTTTATTGAAATCTTGATTTCATATTGTGTAAAAGCAATAATCTTGAAGTAGGCTATAGTGCCAAAAAATTCTTTTTAACTATAGGTGTTATGAAAAGTAATTTTTTTCTGAGAATCCTTTTTTTAGTGGTGTGTTCCAGCTTCTTTTTTTCTTGTACAAAATCTTACGTCGCTTCCTCAGAGGACATTTTATCGCCGCTAGCAGAAGACAGTAAAATATCGAATAGGGAAGCAGCAAGAGTATTTGTTCCGACAAAAAAAGCCTATACCTACACTATTACTGACCACGAGACAGGACAAGTGCAGACATTTTATGTTTGTCGCAATCCAGGGCGCACCTGCGATGTAGGAGATACTATAAATATTCCTCCTCCTCCTAACACCAGATTCGGAAGTGGAGAATCTGTCCGGGTTGATTATCTATTAAGAAATCAATTTATTCAGTCAGTTTATGGACTGTCTTCTGAGAAAATCATAGCTTTGCTCGACTCAAAGAGAGAGTTGTTGTTATCAGTTTTTCCCATCTTGTATGACGAGTTTATCCGAAATGGTCTAAGGACAGGTACATTCAAGTGTTTGGCTGGGGGCAATTACATCGCGATTGTCTCTTCCACGAACCACCTCTCGCCAATATATGTATACATGAGTGTGCCTGTGTTGGCAGAGGGCCATCGAGCAGCCTCTGACTCCATCAAGTTGCGCCTAGCGGTATATAATACGCAGACGGGTGTTATTGAGTGTATTAAGCCTGGCACTAATTGTTTTGTCGGAAGGGAGGGGGTTGGAATGAATACCTCTGGTGACCTGCTTGAAACTATTGATGCGTTATTTCCTGGCAAAGAGCTTGGAGGGGCTATACTTTCCGGTTCCTATACCATTTTAGAGTCGTCCCGGTATGTGCAGATAGCGCCGGTTGGATCGACAGGACCTTCTTATTATTTGCTTAAGTGATGGCTTTAAAATAGGATCTGTTGTAGGATATTTTATGAAGTATAGCATCATACTTTTATTGCTCTGCTCTATTTACAGTTGTAAACAAGCGACATCTGTGACGGTTCATGTTGAGGAAATGGCCATGGCTAACGGTCATTTGATAAGGTACAAAAAAGAAATAAATAATCTATACCGCTTTTCCTTAAAGAAGGTTAATGGGGTATACCTTTTGTACAATCTCTCCAAGAAGGGAGATATTTTGGTGTTCGATCTAAATAATGGTTCAGTCAGGACGATACCCACCCCCTTTTCCTCTCCTGATTCATATGCTATAAAGTATGATAATGATTTTTGTCATTTTGTAAACGGGAACGTTCTTTACCGCTTTGATTATTCCACACATAATGTTGACTCATTGACTAAATTGCCACTTACTGAGAAAGATTTTATTATCAGCAATATTTACAAGGAAAGCCTTCATTCATTCGGTGATTACTTTTTTGTTCAGTATGGCACAGAGGGGATGGTAAATAATTTATCTGAAAATTCCCTTCTTTTTTTTAACCGGGATACCAGTTTTAGAGTCGTACGTACCCCTAGTGAGTTAACGGGCCGATACGTACATTATACTGATATCTGTATTGATTCACTGAAGGATAATTTATTCTATGTTTTCGCAACTTCTCCACGGCTCTATAAAACTAATATTTTTGACGGACGCGATAGCGCTACTTTGGTCGGAAGGGAAAAATTTATTTTCTACGATACCACAAGATTAACGGATATGAAGTATCTCGTCGATTATACTTTTGAGACAGCTTATAATTTGGCTTTGCATTGTGTTGGGGACTATGTCTGTGTTGTAAGAAGAACTGGTAAAAAAAGGGGAGACCATAAGGTATTGTATGTTTTTACCCCTGATCTTAAGCCTGTCTTGACCTATGCCTTGCCGCATGATGTCGACCCTAATTTTATATTTTCAATCGGTGAAAGGCTAGTGTTCCTGTCTGGTAAGGATAGGAAGATCTATGAATATGAAATACATTAATATTTTTCTTCTGTTTCTCTTTTGTTGCAGCTGCACCCCAGTCGAATTGCCTCGGGATACATTGGTTTTTTCTTGTATAAAGTGTACGGGCTGCGTGGTAGATGCATTGCGGTATGTCGACAAACAGCAGTTGGATAAATCGTATGATATTGTATTAGATACCTCATGTTATGAGGAGCAAATGGAAGTTATCAGATCAATTCGTTTCAGACATATGGAAAGTAGTCAAATTGAAAACGAGTATGGTCGGTTCGGAAACTTTATTTTATTTGATTCTGTTGGCCACAAAACTGAATTTATGACAGATATGCACCTGAAAGATTTCATAAGGTGATTTCTACCTAGCAATCCTCCAGTTTGAAGGGGTTAACTGGCATTACAGGTAGTCGCCTTTGGAGTATGTTACGATCTTTTCTCTATTTCATTTCTTAATCTCCAGAGCTTGAAGGGCCGATTGTGCCAGAAGTCTATACGTTATGGTGTTATCACTTGATACAACAACACCGCCAATGCAGCACCTAAAATTGGTGCCGCTACGGGTAGCCAGGCATAACTCCAATTACTACTCCCTTTTCCTTTGATAGGAAGTATCGCATGGGCAATGCGAGGGCCCAGATCTCGTGCCGGATTCAGTGGATAACCCGTTGTTCCTCCCAGACTCATACCAATAGCCATTACCAAAAGTGCTACTGTTAAAGCATCTAGACTTCCCAATGAGTTGGCGGCAGGTTTAATACAAAGTATAGCCAATACAAAGACAAAACTGGCTACTGTTTCACTGATCAGATTTTGTGTGGTATTTCGAATACCCGGGCTTGTCGAAAATACGCCTAGTTTCTCCTGGGCACTGGCATGTTCATTAAAGTGGTCGCGATACGAAAGCCAGGTCAATACGGCACCCATAATGGCGCCACCTAATTGCGCCACCATATATTGGCCGCATAGGGCTGGCGAGAGTTTATTCATCATCAGCATCGCGATGCTAACGGCCGGATTGAGATGACCAGGGCCTCCCAGCGATACACTTGCATAGATCGCCACAAAAACGGCGAGCCCCCAGCCAAAACTGATCAATAACCAGCCGCTATTTTTTCCATAGGCACCATGCAGGGTATTATTAGCATTGACACCACAGCCCAAAAAGATCAGTAGGGTTGTTCCGATAAATTCTGTGAGGATTGGATTCATAAACGGGCAATTAGTTTCTAGAACTGATAATTCAATTTATGCTTGCTTGTCATGTGGACTGATCCGCTGCCCACGCTATCGTGGCCTTGACGGCACGCTGCCATCCTTTTAAAAGTATGTTTCGTTCTGCTACTGGTAGCGCGGGTTCGAAAACGCGATCGCGTTTCCATTGTAGCGTAAGGGATGCTTGGTCTTTCCAAACCCCCACACCCAGTCCAGCTAAAAAAGCGGCTCCCATGGCGGTAGTTTCGGTAATAACGGGTCGAATTACTTGACAACCCAACAGATCGGCCTGAAATTGCATGAGCAGATCATTGGCAGTGGCACCGCCGTCGACACGAAGCTCGCGAATAGGAATCTTTGCATCGGCTTGCATACAGGTCAGCAGGTCGGCCGACTGATAGGCGATGCTATCGAGCGCTGCGCGGGCGATATGCGCATGATTCGTTCCCCGGGTAAGTCCGAACAGCGCTCCTCTGGCGTGTGCATTCCAGTAGGGGGCCCCTAATCCGGCAAAGGCGGGAACGATATACACCCCCTCGCTACTTTTTACGGTGGCGGCAAGTTTTTCTATATCCGGAGCGGAGTTGATTACTTTTAATTCATCGCGCAGCCATTGCACAACGGCCCCGCCAATAAAGACCGATCCTTCGAGGGCATAGGTGGTCTTGCCATCGATCTGCCAGGCGATGGTAGAAAGTAACTGATTGTTGGATCGAATGGCCTGCTCTCCGGTATTCATCAACATAAAACATCCGGTGCCATAGGTATTCTTGACCATACCTTCTTCGGTACAAAGTTGTCCGAACAAAGCGGCCTGCTGATCGCCCGCTACACCGGCAATAGGAATGCGTGCGCCGGGAATAATGGTACACTCGCCAATAATACCAGAACTGGGCTTTACCACGGGTAAAACGGATGCAGGAATATCAAATAGGGCTAATAATTCGGGGTCCCATTGCAGGGTATGGATATTAAAAAGCAGGGTGCGAGATGCATTACTTACGTCAGTGGCATGCACGGTTCCCTTGGTAAGTTTATAGATCAACCAACTGTCAATGGTCCCAAAGGCCAATTCTCCGTTCGAGGCCTTTTGACGGGCACCAGGAATTTGATCGAGAATCCATTTTAGCTTGGTAGCAGAGAAATAAGCATCCAGTATCAACCCGGTCTTTTCTTGTAACAAAGGAGCAATGCCTTGCTGACGTAATTGATCGCAATACGCGGCCGTGCGGCGGTCTTGCCAAACGATGGCAGGGGCAATGGGTTCGCCGCTATGTCTATCCCATACCACGGTGGTCTCCCGTTGGTTGGTAATTCCAATGGCGGCAATATGATGCGGCTCAATGCGGGCCTTGGCCAGTACCTCGGCTAAGGTCGCAAATTGCGTTTCCCAGATCTCATGGGCATCATGCTCTACCCAACCCGGTTGGGGGTAGTGCTGCTTGAATTCTTTTTGAGCTACGCCAAGCAAGGCGCCTTTCTCATCAAAGAGAATACTACGACTGCTGGTCGTGCCCTGATCGAGGGCAAGGATAACGGGCATGCAAGTTGATTCGTCTCTCTAAGATAACAAATCAAAAGTCAAGCCCCATGGCAAAATAGTAAAGGGGTCTTCCTTTGAAGAAACCATTCATCTGCCAGGCAGCATCTAATTTTAAGAAATAGCCGAGCAGCGTACTGCGCGCACCAAATCCGTAGCCGCCGGCCAGTGGACCCACGCCACCTGCCTTGACCCGTATGGTGACCGGTGCTGAACTATACGATACATAAGGCCTTTCTAATTTATCGTAGGCGCCATTCCAGGCCGTCCCCATATCTACGAATTGTACGATCTGCAGATTGCGTAAGAATGCATTATTGATAGGACGATTAAAGAAGCTGCTGAAAACCGGTATCCGGATCTCGCTGTTAATGACCAAGGCATTATTGCCATTGGCGACATTTTGCTTAAAGCCGCGCAGGTTTACGGCCAATGATTCAAAAGCATACTCAGCATCACGATCGGGCACATTGCTTGGATCGAAATAGCGGTACGATCCATCTGCCTTTCTGTTTTGGCCGAACATCAGCCAGTTGTCGACACCTCCCAGGTAGTAGATGAATTTTTGCGAACCCCACGAAAAATCGGCCGCACCGCGCACCGCCCAGGTAATATTTCGGTAAAGCGGTAAGAAATGTCGAATATCAAAACCCAGGTTCATCGAATAGGGCATCGATTGGAATGTGTTTTTTGCATTACTGCCTATTTGGGCATTGTAGTCGAAGTAGACTTTGTAGCGAAGTCCGTTCCAGATATTGAGGGCAGGGGAGATAGCATCGTCGTGGATCAATTCAATATGCACCAGACCGTATTGAAGCACATTGTCCTTTCCTTTTAGGGATTGGTCGGGATAGACCGGATTGGCCAGTTTTACATAGCGATCGCTTCGGTATCCGGCATTGATGCGCAGGCTTCTGACTTTATTGAAAGGATAGCTGACCGTGGCTTGATAAAGATTGGAATGCAGTTTTGTATCAAAGAAAATAGAATCGTTGTACAGCGGTGGATTCTTTAACGTGTTGCGATAATAAGTAAATCCGTAGTCGATTCGTTTTTTGAGATATTGGCCGGTCAAAATATATTCATTGGCATCCAGATTGGGACTAATGCGAAGCCCACCGGCAAACTTCAGGTCTTCCATCAGATCGGAGGTACCAAGCCGCAAGATGCCATTGAGTGGATTATTATTGCTTAGTTGAATGGGGCCGCGTCCTCCCTGATAGGGCTGGTAGCGTGTAACGAGTACGTTATTATTGAATCCACTCACCAAATAATCATTGAAAAATTTAGCGGGTCGGTACTCAAATATCTTGGAGCGCGCACTCTTACGAGCGGCAGTGCCCGTGGCGATGCCTGCGGTCGGCGTCTTGCCCGTGGGCTCATCTTCGAAGCCACTGTTAAAGATCGAATTGTCTTTAGGGGGGAGCGGTGTTTCCGGAACGGGACTAATGGCTGGCGCAACCCGACGGCTGGCTTTCTTCTCTTCCTCGATCAATTTGCGTACGTATTCGCTGGGTCTTGCGGTAATATTTCTTCTGCGAAGGGTGTTCTCATCTACTTTTAGGCGATACAACAATTTAGCATCCCCAAGTCTAACGACCTCACTAACCTGTTGGTTATCGCCGGCGGTTCGGGTCTCCAGTAAACTGCTTTGGTAATTTGTCAGCGGAAAAACATAGGCCGAATCGAGCGTTACGGATACAAATCCAACAGAGTCGACATCGGTCTTATCCCATTCTTTGAGCAAGCTATCGACATCGTTTTTGGGAGGATTGCGCAGCACCTCATCTCCGATGAATACAAGGGTATCCAGTCCGGCCCGCTCAGTGGTAAAGAAGCCGGCATAGCGGTTTCCAATGCCATTCTCGTCGCTGACGAACGTAAAGTGACTGGTATTGTATTGAGAGGGAAAACGGGCATTACCGCGGGCCAGATTCGTCAGTTGCGAGATCTGTCTGGTCTCCGATTGGTTCCAATTGTCCACCAAGAAAATGTTGTACGGTCTTTTTGGTAACGGACCCTCTTCTTCTCGTGTGGTCGCATCGGGCCGTGAACTTGAAAAAAGGATACCGGTCTTGTTGGGAAATGCCACAAAAGAGGGATCAAGATCGTCATACTTATCGTTCGTGATCTGTTCTATTTGCTGCTTGTCGATCTTATAAACATAAATATCGGATTGTCCGCTTCTGACTGCGCTCAAGATAAGTGTATTGTTATCGAGCATATATTTCATGTCAGTTACCTGGTCGAACTTGTCGAATACCTGTCGATTGATCTTGATACGACGAGTCATATCGTAGACAAAGAAATTGAGCTCGCCTTTTTCGTGATAGAGAACGGCCAGTCTAGTCCCTTTACCATCCCAAGCAATGAGGGGATAATTGGGGTTACGATCTTCTTCTCGCGAAAGCACGCCTTGTTTCAGTAGTACATTACGTTTTACAAAATTCTCCATCAATATCAATTGAATGCGCCCCTGCTTATACTCTGTAACGGCATAGGAGAAGCTGCGCGGAACCGGATTGGCATTGAAATGGTAAAAATCTTTTTTGCCGGCATACTCACTTACCGCGAGTTGTCCGCGGGGTGCATTGCGTCTACCCTTGATGTCTTTGAAGTAGACAGTTTGCATGTCGTTCATGAAGTCTTGTAGCAAGGGCTTGAACTTCTTTTTAGATAATTTATACGATGCACTATTGAGGTTGCGGAAGGTGCGTGCCAAATTCAAGAAGTAGGTCACCTTGTTTTTACCATATTTATCGGCGATATATTTCCAAAAGGCCTGTCCGGCCAAATTGGGTTTCTCAAAGGCAAATTGATAGAAGTTGCGATAGCTGCCCATCAGCATGATGGCTCTGAGTTCATCATCCAAAGAAGTATTCCAGTTTTCAGCCGTATAGAGGATATATCCATCGGTCAACCATTTGGGCAGATCGAGTAAGGCCTGGTTGGCAGCGTATTCGCCTAGGTCTTCTCCAAAAAGTAGATTTTCAACCAGGTTCCGGGCAATACCTTGTCTGATCTGCAAGCGAAGATTTTCCTTATTGCCATCGAAATAGACGACCATCTTGTTATTGACAAGCTTGGTGAGTCCACCCGTATTTTGCCAGTCGATCCCCATGCCGATATTGGACTGCTGCATCTCATCGTAATTATTATAAACAACGATGTTGAGTCGGCGTTGTAATCCCATTTCAATGAAACGTTCCACAGAAGGAAGCTCCGCTTCTGCCACTTGCGAGACGAACTCGCCTAGGCCCAGCCCGTCTTGGCTAAAGTAGGTATTGAAATTGTCGCTTTGATAGTACTTCCATTTGAAGGGTTGATACTGCACCCGGTTCTTTCCAAATTGCACGGTGTTGACCTGCGCCTGGCTGAGCAAGGTCAAGCTCAACAATCCTCCTAAAAAATAATACCGGACTTTGTTCATGGCTATCTTTGTATGTGGACATTAAAATTACGAAAACCCCGCTATGTTAACACTGGTCTCCCGCGTCTTTAACCCCGTTCATGAAAACACCTACTTGGTCTATAACGAACAAAAGGAGGCATTGATTATTGACCCTGGTTGTTATTTTCCGGAAGAAAGGGAGCAAGTAAGGGATTGGATCGCCGAACTGGGGCTCAAACCCCTTTTGCTGGTCAACACCCATTGTCATCTGGACCATGTGTTTGGAAATCGGTTTGTTCATGAGACCTGGGGGCTGGAATTGCATTTTCACTCGCTGGAGCAAAAAGTATTCGATTTTGCTCCCATGGCCGGCACGGCTTGGAACCTGCCCTTTGACCAGTATGAAGGACCTGTCCATCACCTTAAAGAGGGGGAGCCGCTACTGCTGGGAGAAGATCGCATGGAGATCTTGCTGACACCCGGGCATTCCCCTGGAAGTATTTCATTGTATTACCCTGCCGGCAATTGGGTGATCGCCGGGGATGTACTTTTCAGAGAGAGTGTGGGTAGAACCGATCTGCCCGGATCTGATTTTGATACACTTTCTAACAGCATCCGTGCGCAATTGTACACCTTACCCGAGGGGACCTATGTGCATAGCGGCCATGGAATGCCCACCACGATCGGGCACGAGAAGCAACACAATCCATTTGTAAAACCCTGAGTCGATCGGCTAGAAAGAACGCTTCCCAAACGAGAATTGAAATTGTTCTTTTTGCTGCACCACGTAGACAAAGAGTGCCAGCCATGCAGTGGCCAGACCCAAGTTGAAGACCGGGTGATCCCAAAGGCTGAGTAACCATCGATGAGATACGTAAAGGAACGAAGCGAGCACCAGGTAGAATAGAATTTTTTTTACGGGATACGGTACGGGGTAGGTTCGTTGCCCCAGCACATAACTACAGATCATCATTACTAAATAGCAACAAAAACTCGCCAGGGCCGCCCCCAGGTAACCTAAAACTGGGATCAGTGTGGTGGTCAGCACAATGGTAATGACCGTTCCGGCGATCGTGATCAAGGCGCCGGTGAAATTATTATTCGTAAGCTTGTACCAGATACTAAGATTATAATAGATGCCCAGAAAAATATTGGCCATCGCAATCAGCGGTACGACATATAATCCCTCGGTCCAACGGGCGCGATCGATCGATTCAAAGAACCATTTGATCAGGTCGAGATACAGCGATAGCCCCAGAAATAAAAAGCAGCATACGATCACAAAATAATTCATGATACGGGCATAGGTCTGCGGCGCCTCTTGCTGACCGCTGCGATTAAAAAAGAAGGGTTCTGCTGCCATACGAAAGGCCTGAATGGCTATGGTGATGACAATGGAGAGGCGAACTATATTGGCGAATACACCCAATTGGTGTTTGGCTTCTTCGGCGGGCAGATCCACCACAAATTGATAGAGTAACCGGCTCAGCATATCATTGGCGATCCCGCCCATGCCGACCAAAACCAAGGGCCAGGCATAGGCCATCACTTTTTTAAAAAGAGAAAAATCGAACTGAAACCGGATGGTTATCCATTCTTTGGCTAGCAGCAGCCAACAAACCAGACTTCCGAAAAAATTCCCGATCAAAAACCAAACAATACCACTTTGGTCCTTTGTATAGAAGGCGGTCAGGCTCGAATCGGGATGTGTGGTCAAATAACGCGGGATGATCCCTAAAAAAATGACCACGACCACTATGTTTACCAAAACCGTGGACAATTTGGCAAAGGCATAGCGACGCGGACGATTTTCTTGCCGAAGTTTCGCAAAGGCCAGTGTAGAGAGCGAATCCAAAAACAGGATGCCGATCATCCACTGTATCAGCTCGCTATTGTTGCCCAGCCGGGCCCAGTGGGCCAAACTGTCTTGAAAATACCAGAGCACGCCGCTAAAAAAGATCGATGAAAAGAGTAAGGCCAGCGAAAGCGTATTGTAGAGCCGGCTGCGATCCTCGGTTTGGGCAAAGCGAAAGTAGGCCGTCTCTAATCCGTAGGTGTAGAGGATGGTCAAAAAGGCGACGGCGGCATAAACCAGGGTCAGGTCGGCTGTGGTACCGGGGTCTTTATAGATGAGCGGTAGGCTCAGGTTCATCAAATAGCCCAGAAAGCGACTGGCCACACTGGGTAACCCGTACCAAAGAGTTTGTCCTGCCAGTTTTTTGATACCGCTCAAGCCAAAATGTTTGCATAAAGATAGCAGTTCTGTGCGTTGCCTTGCAGTATCTTTATCATACAAATTGACCCCTATGAAATCGTATCTCTTGCTTTTTTTGCTCGCTTGTTCCGGACTGACCACGCTTTCGGCACAAGTCTATGAGGGCACGGCCGAATTCGACAAAAAGAAGGTGGCTGCCTTTATTGCAGACTATGCATATCCTGCCGAGGCGGTAGAGAATGCGATCGTAAAGCGTTTTGCCAAACTGGGCTATCGTCCTCGCGAAGAAAAAGGACTTCTTAACAGAGATAAGGGGTTTAAGGTTTTCAGTGGATCCATTATGCCTGATATTACCGAGGGGCAAGCCGATTTTTTGGTCAAAGTAGAAAGTCAAAGTCGTAAAGGAAAAGAAGATGCTGTACTGACCTTGGTAGTAACGCAGGGCGGGGTAGCGCTGGGTAAATCGGTTAGCGGAAGCCGTGCCGAAAAAGTAAAGGATTATTTGAGAGGATTGGGTCCGGATATTGCGGCAGAAAGTCTCGAACTGGATATCAATGCACAAGAAGAGGCCATTGCAAAAGCCGAACGAAAGCTTGAGTCTCTAAAAAAAGACCAGGCCGAACTGGAGCGTAAGTTGGAATCGAATAAACAATCTCAGCGCGATACCGAGAACGAGATCAGTGCCAAAAAAGAGGGTCTCGACTTGTTGAAAGCAAGAAGGGTTATTCCGGCCGTGCCAAACGCCGGTCAGTTATAAAACTAGTATCGGTCAGGGTTTTTAAGAACGTCATCAATTGGTCCACTTGCTCACTGCTAAGCATGATCCCCTGCCGTAAAAGGGGGTCCAGTGTAGCACTGTTTTGTACTTGAAACCGGTAGTGATTTATACACTGTTGGATCGATAGGAATCGTCCGTCGTGCATATAGTTAGAAGACACGTAACAGTTGCGCAGGGTGGGTACTTTAAATTTTAGTGAATCTTCTTTGTTAGCGGTAATTCGCATTCTGCCCAGATCGGTCAGGGCAGGATCTATCGGTAATCCGATATTGCGGAAACTGTGATCGGTAAATAGGGGTTCGCGATGACAACTATTACAATGCTGTAAAAAAAGCTGGTAGCCCGCCTGTTCCTGTGGGGTAAAGAGAACTTGCCCTTTTTTGTATTGGTCGTAGCGACTATTCGAAGAGATCATCGTAGCCGTAAATTGAGCAAGTGCTTTTACGATCTGCATCGGCTCAATAGAGTTGGTCTTAAAGACGTTCCGAAACGCGTTATTATAATAAGGATCTGCTTCTAGCTTACGAATGACAGCGGGAAATGTTTCGCCCATCTCATGGTCGCCGGTAATGGGTTGCGTAGCCTCAAGTTCTAGCTTATCAAATTGACCGTCCCAATGAAAATAAGGGGACCAGGCCAGGTTAACCAACACAGGAGCGTTTCGAAGGGTATGCGAGTTGTAGACGCCATGGCTTCGGTCGTGTTCGAAGGTTCCAAAAGAGGCCTGTTGCTCGTGGCAAGAAGCACAGGGATGTTCCCCATCAATTGAGAGTCTCTTCTCATAAAACAGATGACGCCCCAACTCGATCCCCTCGCGGGTCAGGGGATTTTCGGTATTGTTATATATGGGGTCCGGAAAGCCCGCAGGGACAGGTAGTACGACCGGACTCAACATACGGATCGACTCTGCTTTATTGCAACTGCCCAGCACTCGAGACAGCAGCGCCGCCACACTAACTAATAGAAGTAGTGAGAGTAATTGTCTTTTCATGCGTTCAATCTATTCTTCAAACGGACCCCTGGGTTTTTTTCGTTGCTGCTTGACCACCGCTCGTTGTTTTTTTTGCTCTATTCTTTTTTCTTGAACTCCGCGGGGTACGGAAGTGGCAATGCGAAGCTTCTTCTTTTTAAGTGCCTGGCTGATCAACTGTCTGATCCTTTTGATGGCTTCTTCTTTATTAGCCAACTGTGTTCGGTGTGTTTGGCATTTTACCTGCAGACAACCCGCATCGTTGATGCGATTGGCCAGCTTTTCTCTGATCAGGGCCACTTCGACAGCCGTGAGCGAATGGGCTTGTCCCAAGTCGAGTGACGCTAATACCGCCGTCTCGACTTTATTGACGTTTTGCCCGCCTTTACCACCGCTTCGGCTTGTGGTGATCTTGATTTCCTTATGGAGCGCCTCAAAATTCATTTGTACATTTACCCTTCTCAAATTTAACTCATTTATGCGAGCGGTCATTCAACGTGTCAGCGAGGCTTCGGTTACTATCGAAGGAATCCGGCATGCTGCTATAGGTCCGGGTCTCCTGGTCTTGCTGGGCATTGAGTCGGCCGATACGCAAGAAGATATCGAATGGCTCAGTGCAAAAATTGTGCAGTTGCGCATTTTTAATGATGAGAACGGGCAAATGAATCATTCCTTGTCTGATATAGGTGGCGAGTTGTTATTGATCAGCCAGTTTACCTTAATGGCGGCCACCAAAAAAGGGAACCGGCCCTCTTTTATAAGGGCGGCACGCCCGGAGCAGGCGATGGTTCTTTACGAGCAAATGATCGGGGAGCTAAAAGCCCAGGTAGGGACCCGGATCAAAACAGGGGTTTTTGGAGCGGATATGAAAGTGGCCCTCTGCAACGACGGACCGGTAACGATCTGGTTCGATACCAAGAATAAAGAATAAAAAAAATAACTCTTTCCTATGACAATAACACAGGCTCAACAGCAGGTCGATCAATGGATTCAAACTTATGGGGTTCGGTATTTCAGTGAACTGACCAATATGGCCATATTGACTGAGGAGGTCGGCGAATTGGCCCGCTTGATGGCAAGGCAGTACGGAGACCAAAGTAGAAAGCCCGGTGAGATTCCAAAAGAAATGGGAGAAGAACTGGCCGATGTACTTTGGGTCCTGCTTTGTATTGCCAACCAAACAGGAGTAGACCTGACCCAGGCCTTGCAGCAAAGTATTGCTAAGAAAACACAGCGTGATAAAGACCGCCATCAACAGAACGAAAAGCTACACTAGCGTATTAGGGTTTATATTTGCATCCTATGGCCAACGATACCCCCCTTTTTCAGTCGATCATTTCGCATGCCAAGGAGTACGGATTTATTTTTCCCAGCAGTGAGATCTACGATGGATTACAAGCCGTCTATGATTACGGTCAAATGGGCAGTGAGCTTAAAAAAAATATTAAAGATCACTGGTGGAAGAGTATGACCCAATTGCGTGACGATGTGGTCGGCATTGATGCGGCCATCTTTATGCATCCCACGACTTGGAAGGCCAGTGGTCACGTTGACAATTTTAATGACCCGATGATCGATAACCGCGACAGCAAAAAGCGCTATCGAGTCGATCACCTCATTGAAGCACATGCCGAGGCCCTTATGGCTGCAGGACAAAAAGAGCAGGCGGCAGCGCTTGTTACGAGCATGGAGGGATTACTGGCAGCTGATGATTTTGTCGGATTAAAGAAACTGATCGAAGACCACCAGATAAAATGCGCGGTAAGTGATACTTGTCATTGGACCGATATACGTCAGTTCAATCTAATGTTCGCTACCGAGTTCGGCGCGACCAGTGGTGAGGAGGATAATAAAGTATACCTGCGACCCGAGACGGCACAGGGTATTTTCGTCAATTTTTTGAATGTCCAAAAGACGGGACGTATGAAAGTTCCGTTCGGGATTGCGCAGGTCGGTAAAGCGTTTCGCAATGAGATCGTAGCGCGTCAGTTCGTTTTTAGGATGCGTGAATTCGAACAAATGGAGATGCAGTTCTTTGTACGACCTGGCACTCAAAAGCAGTGGTACGAGTATTGGAAGCAGTGTCGTTTACAATGGCATCTTGATCTCGGATTGCCCGCCGATAAGTATCGCTACCACGATCATGTAAAGTTGGCTCACTATGCCGATGCGGCCTGTGATATTGAATTTGATTTTCCCATCGGGTTCAAGGAGCTCGAAGGCATCCATAGTCGAACCGATTTTGACTTGCGTCAGCATCAAGAGTATAGCAAGAAGAAACAACAGTACTTCGATAACGAGATCGATCCGAGTACCGGTAAACCCTTTGGCAATTATATTCCTTATGTGGTAGAAACCTCTATCGGGCTCGATCGGATGTTCTTAGCCGTATTGTCGCATGCATACGAAGAACAGGACCTGAGTACCGATGAGAAGCAAGATAGCCGGGTCGTATTGAAGTTTCCAGCAGCGCTGGCTCCGATCAAGCTGGCGGTATTACCGCTCAACAAAAAAGATGGTCTCCCGGAGATCGCTCAAGAAATTATTGCTCAATGCAAAGATGATTTTCGTTGTTTTTACGAAGAGAAAGATTCTATCGGTAAGCGATACCGGAGAATGGATGCGTTGGGAACCCCTTTCTGCATTACGGTTGATTACCAAAGCAAAGAGGATCGAACCGTTACCATTCGCTATCGCGATTCGATGCAGCAAGAAAGAATTTCGATCGATTCCATAAAGGACTTGATCAAAAAAGCACTCTAGCAAACAGGATTGATATCGATCTGAACCCTGATAGCTATCAAGATCAAGCGGGTTGTAGCTTGGCTGTAAAATGCCGCAGTAATGGGGCCTCTTCTATAATACGCAGTCCTTTTATTTCGTTTCTCTTTTGGAACACCTCTATGATCACTTCCGCTACATAATCGATATGGCTTTGTGTATAGACCCGGCGAGGAATGGCCAGCCTGACCAATTCGAGGGGGGCAGGAATCAGTTGCCCGTGTTGATCATATTTTCCAAACATCAGCGAACCGATCTCTACTGTTCGTATGCCTCCCTCTGTGTACAAGGCACAAACCAGGGCTTGACCAGGATACTGATCAACGGGGATCTGCGGGAGGAAGGCCTTCGCATCCAGATAAACAGCATGTCCACCGGCAGGTTGCATCACTGGCACGCCTGCAGCCATCAGTTTTTCGGTAAGGTATTCCATACTACGGATCCGATACTGCAGATAATTTTCGTCCATGACCTCTTCGAGCCCGATGGCAATCGCTTCCAGATCGCGACCAGCGAGTCCACCATAGGTAGGAAATCCTTCTGTAATGATGAGCAGGTTGCGGCATTCCATCGCCAGCTTTTCGTCGTGCAGCGATAAGAATCCACCTATATTGGCAAAGGCGTCTTTCTTGGCACTCATGGTCGCGCCTTGTGCGTACGAAAACATTTCTTGTGCGATCGATTCTATACCTCTGTCGGCATAGCCCGGCTCTCTTTTTTTGATAAAGTAGGCATTCTCGGCAAAGCGGCAGGCATCGATAAAAAGAGGTACACCATGTTTTTTACAAATGGCGCTAACCGCTTTTATATTGGCCATGCTAACGGGCTGGCCCCCTCCTGAATTATTAGTGATGGTCAGGATCACCATCGGAATATTGGCAATTCCTTTCTCGAGCAACGTAGGCTCGAGTGCATCAACATTCATATTCCCCTTAAAGGGAGCGGGTTTGAGGGGATCCTTTCCCTCTTCGCAGATCAGATCGATACCTTCGGCCCCAGAAAATTCGATATTCGCCCTTGTCGTATCAAATAGCGTATTGCTGATAAAATATTTACCTTTTCCGCCAACGGCCGAAAACAGGATCTTTTCTGAGGCTCGTCCCTGGTGAGTAGGGATCACAAAGGGCATACTGGTGATACGCTTTACCATGTTCTCGAAGCGATAAAAACTGGGACTGCCTGCATACGATTCGTCTCCTTCCATGATGCCTCCCCACTGACGACTACTCATGGCCGAGGTGCCACTATCGGTAAGCAGATCGATCAATACCTGACGCGAAGCAATGGTAAATACATTGTAATGTGCGTCGCGCAAAATCTTTACCCGCTCCTCTTTGCTGTTAAAAAAAATGGGTTCTACCGACTTGATGCGAAAGGGCTCAATAATGGTTTTGATAGGCATGGCAATGGCAATTGATACAAAGTGCCAAAGTTAATGACAATACGCTGTTTTATCCGTAGATCTCTTGGTGAATACTTTTTCGGTCATAGCCCATTTCCTTGATAGTGGTAATGGCCTCATCGATCATATTTTTCCATCCGCAAAGGTAGAAATGAGCAGGGGGATGACCTTGACAGAGCTCTTTATAAACGGCGTGTACATAACCATGATGTCCGGTCCAGCTTTCGCGTGAGAGTGTTGGGTGATATAAAAAACCCGGGAGTCTTTTTTCGAGGGCCTTTAATTCATCATAATAAAGCAAGTCGGTTTGGGTGCGTGCTCCAAAGATCAAATGCACCCGGTGAAAGGCAATTTGGTGGTTAGCCAGGTGATGTACCATGCTTCTGAAAGGAGCAATACCCGTACCGGTACAAATAAGGAAGAGTTCTTTGTCAAGTTCATCGGGTAATGTAAAGACCCCCAGTGCTCCGCGCAAGGTAAGTTCGGTGCCCACCGTAGCTTCATTGAAAAGATAAGTGGTGCCCAACCCGTTCTCTACTTTTACAATGACCAGTTCGAACACATTGGTACCATCGGGCCAGGAAGCGATCGAGTAACTGCGCCAGCGTTTATTAGGCTTTTCGTGAATGGGCAGGTCGAGGGTTACAAATTGTCCGGGAATAAAATCAAATCGCTCCAACGCAGGAATTTTTATCCAGAATCGGCGAGTGGTGGAACTGCAGTCCTCCGTCTTGATAATGACGCCTTTTTGCCAAGGGAGCAGTGCCATAGACTTGTTTGAATTAAAGATAATAAATTATTCGAGCTATCTTTGCGGCCGCAGACATGGTTGTTCAGGATTTGTTGACCGCCTATAGTAATAGCCCCCGTCATTTTCAATTGATGGACAGGCTTCTTATGCCCCATCCCGCGACGACCCGGCTGCAAGGTCTACAGGGGTCTGCTCCTGCCTTTGTATTGGCCGCCGTTTTGCAGCAAGCCTCCACTTCTTCTTATAATCATCTGGTTATCTGTAACGATGCAGAAGAGGCCGCTTATTTTCATAATACCCTCGAGAGTCTTACGGGTGCACTCGATTGTTTCTATTTTCCGGGCTCTTTTAAGAACAGCAAGAATTTTAATTTGCTGAATCCCTCGCATGTTATGCTTCGCACCGAGGCGCTTACGCGTCTGGCCGAACGGGCGGCGATCGCCGGCGACCTGCGAAAAAAACTGTTGGTAAGCTATCCAGAGGCGGTAGCCGAAAAAGTAGTGGTGCCCGAACTACTTTCTTCCCGTATCATCTCGATAAAGACTGGTGCTACCCTCGATGTTCCGGCGCTGCTTTTACAGCTTAGCGACTATGGTTTTGAGCGAGTCGATTTTGTATACGAGCCCGGGCAGTTCGCCATTCGCGGTGGTATACTCGATATCTACTCGGTGGGTAATGATAAGCCTTACCGCATCGAGTTATTCGGTCACGAGGTAGATTCCATTCGGCTGGTCGATCCCGAGACACAACTCAGTGAAAGAAAGCTTTCTCAGGTGAGCATTATTCCACGTATCGATCTGCAAGTGTCGGCTACCGAGCAAATCCCCTTACTGCAGTTCTTGCCGGCCAACACGGTAATATGGATACAAGACTATCAGCTTTGCCTCGATCGTATTTCAGATTATCAGGAATCTTTTGTACAGTTCAGACAATGGATGGCCGAGGCGCCAACCAAATTGTCCGAGCCGGAAGAAGGAGAAGAGCTTTGGTCGCAAGCCACGGATTCGGATAAGATTGTTTCCGCCACCTCTTTTGGTGCCGCGCTGAATAACTTTCATTTGATAAGCTGGGAAGGAATTGAATTACCCGGCCAAGGAGTATCGGTTGTCATTGAGCACAACACCAAGGAGCAGCCGGCTTTTAATCGCCAGTTCGACCGGTTGATCCAAGACCTAAAGAACTGGGAGGCCAAACAATATCAACTCCATATTTTTTCCGATAGTGCCCGACAGTTGGAACGGCTACAATCGATCTTTGATGATCTAAAGGCGGGGGTGGTCTTTCATCCCCATACGCAGGCTATCCACGAGGGATTTATCGATCATGATCTGAAGCGGGTATGTTATACCGATCATCAGCTTTTTCAACGCTATCATAAATACAAGGTCAAGCAGGCATACAGTAAGAATAAGGCGCTGACACTTCGTACGCTTCGCGAATTACAGCCTGGAGATTTTGTTACCCACATCGATCATGGGGTAGGGGTGTTTAGCGGACTTCAGAAAATAGAAGTAGCTGGTCGCTGGCAAGAGGCGGTGCGATTGGTCTACCGTGATTCGGATATCTTATACGTTAATATCAATAGTCTTCATAAGATCGCCAAATACTCAGGCAAAGAAGGGACGGTGCCCAAGATCAATAAACTAGGTACTGACATTTGGAATCGATTGAAAGAAAAGACCAAGTCGAGGGTAAAGGAGATCGCGGTAGATCTGATCGGACTTTATGCACGCAGAAAGGCGCAGCAAGGATTTAGCCACTCGCCTGATAATTATATGCAACACGAATTGGAAGCCTCTTTTATTTATGAGGATACGCCCGATCAAAGTAGGGCCACGGCCGACGTAAAAAAAGATATGGAGTCCTCTTCTCCCATGGACAGATTGGTTTGCGGTGATGTTGGTTTTGGTAAGACCGAGGTGGCGATCCGGGCGGCATTCAAGACCTGCGTGGATGGAAAACAAGCGGCGGTCTTGGTACCTACTACTATTTTGGCCTTTCAGCATTACAAGACCTTCCGCGAACGCTTGAAGGATTTTCCGTTGACCGTTGACTATATCAATCGCTTTAAAACGGCCAAAGAAAAAAAGCAAACGCTGCAATTATTAAAAGAAGGGAAAATTGATATCATCATCGGAACACATGGTCTGCTCGCTAAGGATGTTCAGTTTAAAGACCTGGGTCTGCTGGTGATCGACGAGGAACAAAAGTTCGGGGTGGCGCATAAAGAAAAGATCAAGGAGCTTCGCACGGTGGTAGATTGCCTGACCCTTACGGCAACGCCGATCCCGCGAACGCTCCAGTTTTCACTAATGGGCGCGCGCGATCTGAGTATCATTAATACCCCGCCCTCTAATCGGCAACCCATCCAAACCGAAGTCTTGGTCTATAACGAAGATGCTATTCGCGAAGCGATCTATTTTGAGGCGGAGCGTGGCGGCCAGGTTTTCTTTATTTACAACCGGGTAGCGGGATTACCCGAAATGGCCGGGATCATACAGGGGCTTTGTCCCGATCTGCAAGTAGGGTATGCCCATGGACAAATGGAGGGACAGGTGCTTGAGCAGCGCATCCTCGATTTTATAGACCGTAAGTACGATGTATTGGTTTGTACCAACATTGTCGAGAGCGGAGTAGATATTCCCAATGTCAATACCATCATTATCAATAATGCTCACCAATTTGGTCTCAGCGATCTGCATCAGTTACGCGGCCGTGTCGGTAGAAGCAATAAGAAAGCGTTCTGCTATTTGTTGGCCCCGCCCATGAGCACACTTCCCAATGATTCGCGCCGGAGGTTACAGACCTTGGAGCAGCACAGCGAGTTGGGTAGCGGATTTCAGATCGCCATGCGCGATCTGGATATTCGGGGGGCCGGTAATTTATTAGGAGGAGAACAAAGTGGCTTTATGGCCGAGATCGGGTTTGAGATGTATCAAAAAATTCTCGAAGAAGCCATTCGCGAGCTCAAGCGAAAGGACTTCAAGGAACTTTTCAAAGAGGAGATTGCCCGCCAAGATGATTTTGTGCAGGATTGTACCATCGATACCGACCTGGAGATACTGATCCCCGATGATTACGTTTCCAGTATTACCGAGCGCTTGTCTTTATACCAGCGACTCGATAGTTGCGAAACAGAGGAGGAGCTCGAAGGCATGCGAATGGAGCTGAGTGATCGATTTGGTTCGATCCCCCAGCCGGTAAACGATCTTTTTATTACCGTGCAGTGTCGGCGATTGGCCGTTGCGTTAGGGTTCGAGAAAATAAGTTTGAAAGACGAGTTATTGCGTTGCTTCTTTATCAATAGACCTGACTCACCCTATTTTGAGTCAGAGACCTTCAAAGGGATCATCACCTATTTGCAAACGCAAACAAGACATGGCCAGCTCAAGCAAAATGGCCGAAATTTTTTGTTGGTGGTCTCTTCGGTTAAGAATATGGAGGCCGTTCACCGCTTTTTAGAGGGCATCTGGACTTTCTTGCAAAAAAAAGAGGCAAGACCTTAGTAGTCTTACCTCCTTTATGAAGATCTAGTTATTTTACCAGCCTTGTTTGGCTACGCCGGCTTTGATGGCAGCCATTGCTTTTTCTTCGCCCATCAGCGTAGTGAGTTTATTTCCCTTTCCATCATTTCCCTGGGCCATATAGGCGCCCTTGGCGGTCTTGGTGATAACGGCATCTTGCATAACGACGCCCTTTTCTTTTGTTTTTACGTTGTACGCGGTGATTTGTACGTCTGCCATGGTAAAAGTTTTTCTTGGTTTAAGGCATGAAGGTACAAGTTCCTTGGCAGAGAAAAAAACGGCGCAATTCTGTTTAGTTTCTCGTGGTTTGGTTTCGACAAGCTTACATATTTACAAAGTACATATTGTAATTCCTGCGCAGGGGTTAAAATTCCTAAAATCACAATTTTATTTATATGAAAAAATTTATATCTGCTATTTTTTTATCCTTTCTGCTTTGCCAGGCAATGGCACAAGATCAGCGAACGACTGATTTAAATCATCGCTTGAGTAATGACCCCGTCGCTCAATCCTTAGTGAGGCCCTATGTCGAGCAATTATTATCCCGCCAGGCTCAAATTGAATCGGCTGTCAGAGAACTGATTATGAATGAATCTATTCGTAATAACGGAGATCTCCTCAGTTTTATCAACCTGGCTTCGGTAGTCAGAACGGCTGATTTGCTACAGCAATACGATCGGGATTATGATGCCTTCTTTGCCACCATCGCTAACCAGTTAGCCATGCAGTTCCAGGAGCGAAGATTATGCATGGGGTTGACCGACCCGGACCTCTATCGCGAATGGGTATTGGATTACCTCGAGTTCGAAGTGCTCCGGCCTCAAACCGATGTGGCCAGCACATTTTTTGCCAAATACCTTCAATTTGAATCGGTACGGATCCTTCAAAATGAACAGGAAAGACGTTGGCTGGCCAGTGCGGGTGATGATCTTTCTGACGACCAACCGGGTACTGACCTTCCTGTCGATGAGGAATTTTATTGGCCTGTGCTCAATCGGGATTTTGATATTGACTTAACGGATCCCGAACCCGAGCTCCTGCAGTTTGCCGCCACTGGAAGGAATGGAGAAAAGTTGAAGAAATTACTTGAGTTTATTTTCGATAACTGGACCACTATCAAAGATATCTTCAATTGGCTTAGCGGCAATCTACTCTATGATTGTCATCCATCGGCCAGCGCGCGCATTCGACTTACTAAGGAAGATGTGCCCTCCTCTCTTTCCCCCTCTTTGCGCCGGGAATTCCGCTATGCTGTATCGCAGAACGGTATTATTATGGATGGGAAAAGTACGAGGACTCGTATCAAAGGCAAGTTGAAGCTCTATAAGAGGAGATCTAACAGCTGGGCCAAGGACAGAATTTCATTGGCTGGGATCAATTACTGCTCGCTGCAGTGGAATGCATGCGAGGAGATTCCCTGGCCTGCCAATGGGGTGCCTTTTAACCAGGCGCCAAATCACCAACCGTTTAAGACGACCTTGAATCAGCAACATCCTTATGCGCTTACGATACGCGATGTCAATAGAGAATTTTTGACGTTCAAATTATTTTTTAACCAACAAGTTTTAAAAACCATATTTCTGCTGGGTTCAGGTGTCTGTGATTGATGAGTGGGTGCGAGGCTTGCCCATGGGGCCTCGCCCCTTTTATCTATCAATAATCTTTTTTTAATAATCAATTTTATTTGGCGGACATTTTCAAATCATTAGATGTCATGCGTTACTTAACAGGTATCGGCTTCGTTGTGTGGTTGGTTTTGGGAAGTTGTCAGGAACTCTTTGCCATGGCTCCACGTTGGTGTCTGAGTTATGCTTCGCGTTGTGCACCGCTTCATACCCTGCATTTCTCTGCGAATAACTACCGAGCCAGTGAAATAGGAGTAAATGGTTACGTCCAGGTCGACACATTGAAGAGGCAATACAGTTCCCCGGAGCGCACAGAGCTATTCAATGCCGGATTTATCGATGTGGTCAATAACGGACAGGTCAGCGCCTCCGCGCGTCTGGTCAAACTTCAAATAGGGGAGCAGGGAAAATTCAGTCTTCCACTATCGGTTTATGGTGGGGTAAGCAACCCTTCTTTTCAGTCTGCTGGCTCCCCTGGAAATCCCGCTTCTTCACTCAGAGGCAATGAGCATCTGATCAACCAGTTTATTACTCCCCTCAGTGGTCTACTCAATTTGAGTTTCGAGGGTACTTTGTTAATGAGATCCAAGACACCCGTTACTCGCTGGGGATTACTGTATCAGATCGGCGAACGGGTGCTTACGGGAACTAAGTTTTACTCCACGGGCTTTTATTTGCAACAGCGCCCCATCCATTTTGTAAATACGTACCTGGTAACCGGTCTGTATTTTCAAACTGGTGCCTGGGAAAGGAACAATCAAAAAAATATGGGTGTTTGCTGGTTGGCACTGCGGTATCATCTCTGTTACACGGGTGTCAATCAACTCCATCAGTTCTTACCCTCTCTGGCAGGGAGCGGACTGTATGGCGGATATTCAATGGGAATGGGGGTACGAATCAACACCCTGATCAACCTAAAGGCGGTTTATTATCAGTATCATAAGGGACCCGAGCCAGATTATCTGACGCCGATCTATCAGTTCTCATTCAATTATACAGTGAGCGGGGGTCGCTCATAGTCACTGATAAAGACGTTGTTGCCAGTAGAATTTAATTAGACATCAAGCTTGGCATAGCGCGCATGCGTCTCGATGAACTCACGGCGGGGGGCTACTTCATCTCCCATGAGCATGCTAAAGATTCGATCCGCCTCTGCGGCACTATCGATAGTAACTTGCTTTAGCGTGCGCGTTGCGGGATTCATGGTCGTATCCCATAATTGATCGGCATTCATTTCTCCTAATCCCTTGTAGCGTTGTATACCTACTGATTCATCTTTGCCACCCCCGATCTTTTCAATCAGGGCTTTACGCTGCTCTTCGTTGTAGGCATATGCTTGCTCTTTTCCTTTCTTGACCAAATAAAGAGGGGGCTGTGCAATGTAAACATAGCCTTGCTCGATCATGGCCTTCATGTAGCGGAAAATAAAGGTCAAAATAAGGGTAGCGATATGGGAACCATCCACATCGGCATCGGTCATAATGATCAGTTTATGATAACGAAGCTTGCTCATGTCAAGTGCCTTGGGATCTTCGGCTGTTCCGATCTTAACACCCAGTGCGGTGAACATATTGCGGATTTCCTCATTGTCATAGATCTTATGCTCCATGGCTTTTTCTACGTTCAGGATCTTACCTCTGAGGGGCAAGATCGCTTGAAAGCTACGGTCTCTTCCTTGCTTGGCCGTACCACCCGCTGAGTCTCCCTCTACCAGGTATAACTCGCAGCGATCGGGATCGCGATCGGAGCAATCGGCCAATTTTCCGGGTAATCCACCACCACTCAGCACCGATTTGCGTTGTACAAGTTCGCGGGCCTTACGAGCGGCAGCACGAGCTTGGGCTGCCAAGATCACTTTGGCTACTATATTCTTGGCTTCTTTTGGATTTTCTTCGAGGTAGGCCTCCAGTACTTTCGATACCGTACTGTCTACTACGCCCATCACCTCATTATTGCCCAGCTTAGTTTTGGTTTGTCCCTCAAATTGTGGTTCGGGAACCTTTACGGAAATGATCGCACTGAGCCCTTCCCGAAAATCATCCCCTTCAATTTCTACTTTGGCTTTTTCAAAGAGCCCGTTTCGGTCTCCATAACTTTTGAAGACACGGGTCAAGGCCCGGCGAAAGCCGGAAACGTGGGTGCCTCCTTCGATGGTATTGATATTGTTGACGTAAGAATAGATATGCTCGTTGTAACTATCATTATAGCTAAGAGCTACTTCGACGGCTACATTGGTTGTATCATCTCTTCCTTCTACGGCAATTACTTTTGGAATAAGGGGACTGCGACCGGCATTGTTATCGAGCATCTCCACAAACTCAACGATCCCTCCTTCGCTATAGAATGTTTTTTCATAAGCCACGCCATTCTCGGTTTCGCGCAGATCACAGAGGTGAATGCGTACGCCTCGATTCAGGTAGGCCAATTCCCTTAATCTTCCTTCAAGGATTTCTTTGTTGTACGTGGTGGTAATGAAAATGCTGCCATCGGGCCAAAAATGAACGCGTGTACCGGTTTGATCACTGGAGCCGATCTCTCGCACCGCATACTGTGGCACGCCGATCTTATACTCTTGTTCAAACACTTTTCCATCGCGTTGAACGGTTACATGCAACTTGGTACTGAGGGCATTGACGCAGCTTACCCCTACGCCATGCAAACCTCCGGACACCTTGTAGGAATCTTTATCGAATTTACCACCTGCGTGCAGCACGGTCATCACCACTTCAAGTGCCGATCTCTTTTCTTTGGTGTGCATGGCCGTAGGGATCCCCCGACCATCATCTTGCACGGAAACGGAATTATCCTCGTGAATGGTAACCTTGATGTTTTTGCAGTACCCAGCCAGCGCTTCATCGATGGAGTTGTCGACCACCTCATAGACCAGGTGATGCAAACCCTTTACGCCAATGTCTCCGATGTACATGGCCGGACGCTTACGAACGGCTTCTAAGCCTTCTAAAACCTGAATACTGTCAGCACTGTATTGTGCATTGGAGGCTCCGTTTTCACGCTGATTTTCGATGCTCATAGGGTTGGTTTCTCGCTGCTTTTTCGACCCCTATTTTGGGGTATGGCAAATTTACTGAAACCCCTCGGGGAAACCCTATTTTTTGAGCCCTTTTTTGACTGAAATTCCGCTGGTATTTCCTTGCTATTTTTTGACGATCTGGGCCACCAGATCGGCTTCGGCGCAAACCTTTCCACCGACATAGATAGTGCCTTTCATTTCGCAGATCCCGCGACGGATGGGTGCGGCCAATTCCATCTTGAGCAGCAGCGTGTCGCCGGGCTTTACCATCTGTTTGAATTTGCAGTTGTCGATCTTGAGAAAGTAGGTATTGTATTCTCCGTCACCACTTAAGTTGATGGCCAAAATGCCTCCGCATTGGGCCAGGGCTTCGATTTGCAAGACCCCGGGCATAACCGGATTGCCCGGAAAATGTCCTTGAAAGAACCATTCGTTGAAGGTTACATTTTTTACGCCCACAATATGGGTATCGCTTAATTCAATGACCTTATCGACCAAGGCAAACGGAAAACGATGTGGCAGGGTTCTTTCGATGTATTGCTGATCGTATACAGGGGGTACAGAAGGATCGTAGGTTGGCACATCGCGGGTGTGCTTGTTCTTTTTTATGTATTGTTTGATCTTGCGAGCAAACGCTACATTGCTGCTGTGTCCGGGCCGATTTGCGATAATGCGAGCTTTGATCGGATAGCCGATCAGGGCCAGATCGCCGACTACGTCCAATAGTTTGTGACGAGCCGGTTCATTGGGAAAACGCAGGTCGAGGTTATTGAGATACCCTTCGCTTTTGACTTCGATCTTTTCTTTTTTGAATATTTTTTTAAGTCGTTCCAGCTCGGCTCCTTCGACAGGTCTGTCGACGACAACGATCGCATTGTTGACATCCCCGCCCTTGATCAAATTATTTTCGATGAGTGCTTCGAGTTCATGTAAAAAGCAAAAGGTCCTGCAGGGGGCGATCTCTTTTTTGAAATCCCGAATTGATTTTAATCCGGCATGTTGGGTGCCCAACACGGGTGAGTTGAAATCGATCAGGGTGGTGATCTGGTAATCCATCGAGGGCATGGCGACCATTTCGACGCGTTTGGGTTCGTCGTAATGAAATATATTCTCATCGATGCTATACCAAACTTTGGTGGCATCCTGTTCCAACACACCGGCTTTCTCTATGCAGTCTACAAAGGGTCCGGAGCTGCCATCCATGATCGGAATCTCGGGGCCGTTGATCTCCATCAAACAATTATCTACGCCCATGCCCACCAGGGCGGCCAGCACATGTTCCACTGTGCTCACTTTTACCCCCTCACTTTCGAGTGTGGTACCGCGGCTGGTATCGGTTACCAGATCGCAATCGGCCTTGATTACAGGTTGATTCGGTAAATCGGTCCGTTTGAACTGAAATCCAAAACCAGGGTTGGCCGGATGCAGCGTCAGGTCGGCCAGAATTCCCGTGTGGAGTCCGGTACCCGAAATCGTTACTACCGAACCGAGAGTATGCTGTTTGTCGGGGTTAAATGGTTTGGCCATGAGAGGGGGGTTAGAAGCTGTAAAGATAACACTTACCCCAGGCTTGCGAAAGAGGTCTTCTATTTGGTTGATATCAAGTCTTTTATGATAGACTCAAGTTCCTTGATACGCCTTTCGAGATCGGGGAGCTGTCTGCTGAGGGCCTGGCTGCGAAGCGCTTGCGAATAGTCATAGGCCGGGGTGCCCGTTACTGCTTTTCCTTTTGGGATCGATTTACTGACGCCACTTTGCGCATTGACCTTGGCTCCATCTTCTAGTTGAATATGACCAACGATACCGGCCTGCCCCCCGATCATGACCCCTTTTCCGATCTTGGTGCTTCCGCTAATGCCGGCCTGCGCAGCGATCACCGTACTGTTGCCGACTTCGACATTATGAGCAATCTGTATAAGGTTATCTAGTTTAACACCTTTTCGTATAAGGGTAGATCCGATCGTTGCCCGGTCGATGGTGGTGTTCGCTCCGATCTCTACCTCATCTTCGATGATCACATTTCCGATCTGCGGAACTTTTTGAAGGCGGCCGTCGGTTTGTGGCGCAAATCCAAATCCATCGCTACCAATGACGGTGCCGGCATGTATGATAACTTGACTGCCCACCTGACACTGATGATAGATCTTTACGCCGGAGTGTAGCACGGTGTTCTCGCCGATCTGCACATTGTTGCCGATAAAACAATGGGGATGGACCTTACTGTTTTTCCCGATACGTACATTTTCTCCGACATAGGCGAAGGCTCCGATATAGACATTCTCTCCTACGCTGGCATTGGGGGACACATACGAGGGTTGCTGAATACCCTGTAAGGAGGCTTGTTCCAATTGTTGGTACATGTCCAGTAAGCTAGCAAAGGCCGAATAGGCATCCTTAACCCGAAGAAGCGTCGCCGATACGGGATAACGCAATACGAATGAATGGCTAAGGATCACTATGGAGGCCTTCGTTGTGTAGAGATATTCTTCGTATTTGGAATTGGCCAAAAAGGAAAGTTGACCGGGTGTGGCCTCTTCTATCTTTCCAAAGGATTGCACCGCCATTTCAGGATTTCCTTCAATAGTAGCTTCGATCAGCGGGGCCAGTTGGGCGGCGGTAAACTGCATCATGGGAGTACGCTAAATTTTACTTTCTTCCGGGTAACAAATGTATTCTTTACTGATCTCTCCAAAGGCCAGACTGCTTCCATAATGGATGAGTGCATTATCTACTTCGGAAATATCCTTTACGCTACCATCCTTGAAAAGAATATGGATCCTTTCGTCCTTGGGATTATAGGTGGTATTGCTGGCTTTTCCGGTAAAGACAAAAAAGGAGGCCTCCTCTTCACTGATGTTCAAGCGATGGGCCACTTCTTTTCGCCAAATGGCCAGTCGATCGGGATCAACCGGTTCTTTCAAGAAGCGGATCTTGAGTAGTTTTCTCTCCGTAACCAGTCTACACAGTGTAGAAAGAACTTTGTCGGGATGATAGCACCAGTTCTTGATACTCGTCATCACGTCGTGATCATCAAGACGGCAAAAACGGTCTAAATGCTGCTTGATGGTAGCACCCGCTTCACGATCTTGTAAGAAAAAATCAAGGTCGCTGCTGGCCGCTGATAATACCGTTCCTTGTTGCAGGAGTTGTAAAACCCGCTTAAATATCAATACCACCGACATCTCGGCGCTAACCACTGTTTTATGCAAGTAGACCTGCCAATACATGAGCCGTCGGCTGATCAAAAATTTTTCGATCGAAAAGATCGCTTTCTCCTCTACCATTAGCTGCCCCTCTTTAACGGCCAGCATTTTTAATATACGATCGTAGCCGATCACACCTTCTGCCACTCCGGTAAAAAAGCTGTCTCGATTCAGGTAGTCCATACGGTCCACATCGAGCTGACCTGAGATCAGCTGGTGTAAAAAAGGCTTAGGGTATTGTCCTTTGAAAATGGCGATGGCCGTGCTCAACTGTCCCTTAAAGTGTTCGTTAAGATGCTCCATAATGAGCAGTGAGAGGGTCTCATGATGAAGTCCTGGGATCAGGACTTTCTCCAGCGCATGCGAAAAGGGGCCATGGCCGGCATCATGCAATAAGATGGCTAGTTTGGCACCCAGTTCTTCTTCTGCTGTAATGGAGACACCCTTACTTTTCAGTTCGGAAAGGGCGATGCCCATCAAATGATAAGCGCCCAGTGAATGATGCAGTCTCGAGTGCATAGCCCCTGGATAGACCAAGTGGGCAAAGGCCATTTGGTGGATATTGCGTAGCCGCTGGTAGTAGGGATGCGAGATCAGTTCCAGCACCAGCGGATGATCGATGGTGATGAAACCATAGACAGGGTCGTTGATTATTTTTCGGACAGTGGGAGCGGTTGCCATATTGTTAAAGCCGGTCGGGCATCCTTCAAAAATACAAAGGCTCGTCTTAAAAAGCTAAATTTGAAGATATGGAACGGGCAAGGGTCATATGGGTCGATGATGAGATCGAGAGTCTTCAGTCCCAGAAATTATTTCTGGAGAACAAGGGCTATCAGGTAGACACCTTTACCAATGGCTTTGAGGCCATCGACCATGTAAAAACCCATCCGGTCGATGTGGTCTTGATCGATGAGAGTATGCCGGGTATTACCGGACTCGAGACCTTGGCCAAGATCAAGGAGATCGATCGATCGCTTCCGGTGGTGCTGATTACCAAGAACGAGACCGAGAATTTGATGGATGATGCCATCGGTTCTCAGATCAGCGATTACCTGATCAAACCCGTCAATCCCAATCAGGTCTGGCTTAGCTTAAAAAAGATAATCGACAACAAACGCCTGGTGGCAGAGAAGACCACTTCGGCCTATCAACAACAGTTCCGTCATCTTTTTACGGCCCTCAATAGCGATCCCGATCATCGCGAGTGGCGCGACATCTATAAAAAGTTGGTCTATTGGGAGCTGGAAATGCAGCGAACCGATAGCCCACAGATGCAAGAGGTCTTGCAAACTCAGAAGGCCGAGGCCAATAACGAATTTGCCAAGTTCATCAGTAAGCAATATGCCCATTGGATACAAGATCCTTCTTCGGCTCCCATTATGAGTCATACCTTATTGAAAGAAAAAGTAATTCCACAGCTCGAAAAAGACGTGCCTGTATTTTTTGTGCTGATCGATAATCTTCGTTTCGATCAGTGGAAGGCCATCGAGCCGGTGCTGTTGCAAAGCTTCAGGCGTACCGAAGAAGATAGTTTTTATAGCATTTTGCCTACCGCTACTCAATATGCCCGGAATGCTATTTTTTCCGGGATGATGCCATTGGAGATCCACCAGCGTTATCCCCAGTTTTGGAAGCACGATGAAGAAGAAGGAGGGAAGAATCTTTTTGAGGAAGATTTGTTGCGGCTGCAATTGCAGCGTTTGGGGCTGGGCACCTTGAAGGTGAACTATACGAAGGTGCTCAATAATCAAACCGGGCTCGAATGGCAGCAACAGATACATAATTTATTGTCCAACGACCTGAATGTTATCGTGTACAATTTTGTGGATATGCTCAGCCATGCTCGTACCGAGATGGAAGTGCTCAAGGAGTTAGCAGGAGACGAGAGCAGTTATCGCAGTGTGACCGCCTCTTGGTTCGAGCACTCTCCGCTACACCAGGCCCTTAAACGAATTGCCGACAAGCGCTGCAAGATCGTACTAGCTACCGATCATGGCAGTATTCGGGTACATACGCCCTGCAAGGTGATCGGCGACAAGCAGACAACGACCAATCTACGGTATAAGCACGGGCGTAATTTGAACTATGAGCCCAAGGATGTGCTGGCTTTTCGGAATCCCTCGTTGGCGGGTTTACCCGGTCCGGCTATCAATTCGTCCTATATTTTTGCCAAGGGCGATCATTATTTATGTTATCCCAATAACTATAATCATTATGTGAATTATTATCGCAATACGTTCCAACACGGGGGTATCAGTCTCGAAGAGATGATTGTGCCCGTGATCACCTTACAATCGCGTACTTTTGTGAATTCCTATGAAATACAACCAGACAACCCTTGATAAGTTAGAGGCCATCCCCGAGCAGGCTGGCTATATTCTTCGCTACGAAAGAGGAACCTTTCAGAGCGGCTATTGCATTTTGGAGTCAAAGAAAGTGGTCGTCCTCAATAAATTTTTACCGATCGAAGGACGCATCAATACCCTTATCGATCTGATCCCCCAGTTGACCATCGATCCGGGAATGCTTTCGGAAGAATCAGCAAAACTCTTTGACGAAGTCATACTCATGCGGGCATGACCTGTCCTCCCTTGCACGTAACTTTTTTAGGCACTGGTACCAGCGGCGGAGTGCCCATGATCGCTTGTGATTGCCTGGTATGTTCCTCTGACGATTCGCGCGACAAAAGACTTCGCTCCAGTATCTTGATTCGCTCGGCCACCACGACCCTGGTAGTAGATACCGGACCTGATTTTCGCTATCAAATGCTTCGAAAGAACGTGCGCCATCTGGATGCGGTGTTGTTTACGCATCCGCATAAAGATCACTTGGCCGGACTGGATGATATCAGGGCCTATAATCATTTTGGTCAGCGTCCTATGCAGGTCTTTGCCGACTCGCTGACCCAGGAAGCCCTGCGACGCGATTTTTATTATGTGTTCACCGAAACACGTTATCCCGGCATCCCCGAACTTGAGTTACAAACGATCGCTGAATCGCCTTTTTGGGTAGGTGATATTCCGGTGCAGCCCATTCAGGTCTGGCATCACCGTATGCCCGTGCTGGGTTTTCGCTTTGGATCCTTTACTTACATTACTGATGCCAACCGAATCGAAGAAGAGGAACGAAATAAAATAAGGGGTTCCGAGGTATTGGTCTTAAATGCCCTGCGAAAAGAGCCCCATCTTTCTCATTTTACATTGGATGAAGCGATCAGTCTGATACAAACCTTACAGGTTCCCCGGGGGTACTTGACTCACCTCTCACACCAAATGGGGCTTCACGCCAGCGTGGCCGCAGCGCTGCCCAAGGGGATCGAACTTGCTTACGACGGACTGGAGTTGCATTTTCCCGCCAACTAATTTACTAACAACTGTTAGTTTTAAAGGGCAAGCACGTATATTTACCAAATGAAATTTGAATCGTCCGATCTGACCCAGCAGGTAGCCACCGCCGCCCGGGATTTTGCCAGACAGCATATCCTTCCACATGTAATGGAATGGGATGAGAAACAGTATTTGCCAATTGAAACCCTTCGGGAGTTAGGCAAGTTGGGTATGATGGGTGTATTGGTTCCTACCGCGTACGGAGGGGCCGGGCTCAGCTATGCAGAGTATAAAGTGGTGATCGAAGAGATCGCTGCAGTCTGTGGATCGGTAGGGCTTAGCGTGGCTGCGCATAATTCCCTTTGCACCGGACATATTCTGATGGCCGGAAACGAAAAACAAAAGGAGCAGTGGTTACCGGCCTTAGCTAGTGGTGAGAAGATCGGTGCCTGGGGGTTGACCGAGGCCAATACCGGTAGTGATGCGGGCAATATGCGATGCACGGCTGTGCAAACGGGAGATCACTGGATCTTGAACGGAACCAAGAATTGGATCACCCATGGTATCAGTGCCGAGATTGCCGTAGTGCTTTGCCGCACCGGAGAGCCACGCACACCGAATAATTGTACCGCCTTTGTAGTAGAGCGAGGCACACCCGGATTCAGGGCCGGAAAAAAAGAGAATAAGTTAGGGATGCGCGCCAGTGAAACAGCCGAATTGGTTTTTGAGGAGTGTTCCATACCCGATGCTAATCGATTGGGTGCAGTGGGAGAGGGCTTTAAGCAAGCCATGAAGATCCTTGATGGAGGCCGCATCTCCATTGCGGCCCTTTCACTGGGGATCGCCCGAGGTGCCTACCAAGCCGCACTTCGCTATGCACAAGAGCGTCAGCAATTCGATAAACCCATTGCCCATTTTCAAGCTATTTCGTTCAAGCTGGCTGATATGGCCACCGAGATCGAGGCAGCCGACCTCTTGATACAACAGGCCTGTGACCTGAAAGATCGCCACTTACCGGTAACCAGTGCTTCGGCCATGGCTAAATATTATGCCAGCGAGGTGGCGGTGCGGGTAGCCACCGATGCGGTACAGATTTTTGGCGGATATGGGTATACCAAAGATTTTCCGGTCGAAAAATTTTATCGCGATGCGAAACTTTGTACGATCGGAGAGGGAACCAGCGAAATTCAAAAGCTGGTAATTGCCCGGCAACTGCTGAAAGCCTAAGAAGTTAGCGAACCGCCTGCCACTCCACTAATTTTTTGTAGATGCCGTTTTGTGCGATCAGCTCTTCGTGTTTGCCACGTTCAGCGATCTTTCCTTTTTGCAATACGATGATCTCGTCGGCATGACGAATAGTGGAAAGCCGATGGGCAATAACGATACTGGTGCGCTGTTGCATCATCTTGTTAATGGCATCTTGTACCAACCGTTCACTCTCGGTATCAAGAGAAGAAGTGGCCTCGTCCAATATTAAAATAGGAGGATTCTTTAGCAACGCTCTGGCAATGGTGAGTCGCTGACGCTCGCCTCCGCTCAGTTTAGTGCCCCGATCGCCGATATTGGTTTGATAACCCTCCTCTTTTTCCAAAATAAAGGAATGAGCATTGGCAATGCGTGCCGCCTTAGCGATCTCCTCGTCCGTGGCATGGGGTTGCCCCAGGGCAATATTAGCAGCAATGGTATCATTAAATACTATCGGCTCTTGGGTTACGATGCTCATGAGACTTCGCAAGGACCGCAACGAGCAGTTCTTAATGTTGATCCCATCAATGAGCACCTCTCCGGCACTTACATCATGAAAACGCGGCACCAGATCGGCCAAGGTAGATTTACCCGAGCCGGAGGCGCCCACCAAGGCAATGGTTTTTCCTTTTGGGATCACCAGGTCGATCCCATCGAGGATCAGGACATCACCATAACTAAAGCGGACATTTTTGAATTCGATGGAGTGGGTAAATTCAGTAAGCGTAACAGCATTGGCCACCTCTTCTACGGTAATGGGCGCATGAAGGATCTCTTCGAGCCTGCCAATGGCCGCCGATCCTTTTCGCATATTGCTGAAAGAAGTGGAGAGAGCCTTGGCCGGATTGATCATATTGTAAAAGATCCCCAAGAAGCCAATAAAGACAGAGGCTTCGAGCAATTGCTCTTGCAATACCAATTTTCCTCCGTAGTATAAGACGGCCGTAAATAGGGCTACGCCCATCACTTCCGAGAGCGGAGAGGCCAGGTCTCTGCGGTAGCCAATTCGGTTGCGTGCTATGCGCAGTCGATCGTTGCCTTGCTTGAATTTTTCGCGTAGACTCGACTCGACACCAAAGGCCTTGATCACGCGAAGACCTCCCAAGGTCTCATCCAGCACACCCAAGGTCTCTCCGAACTTTTGCGCCACCTCGTTCGAGATCTTTTTCAAGGAGCGTGTAATACGGCCGATCACGAGTCCGAGTACCGGTATCAAGATCAATATAAAGAGCGTGAGTGGCATGCTGATGGTAAATAAAAAGACCAGGGTCAGCACAATGTTCAGTGGATCGCGGATCCAGCCTTCGAGGGCACCGATCACCGAGACCTCCACTTCGTTAACGTCATTGGTCATGCGACTCATCAGGTCGCCTTTGCGTTTTTCATTGAAGTAGCCAATGGGTAATTGAAGGACTTTGTCGTATAGGTCCTCGCGCAGTTGATTGACCAATTGATGTTTGATGGGGTTGAGGGTATAGTAAGCGAGGTAGAGAAACAGATTCTTGGCAGCAATAAGAAGGATCATCAACCAGCAAATAATGGCCAGCGCAGCCAATTGACCTTCTTGTTCTACCCGTTGTTGTAAAAAATGATTGACCGAGTAGAGAATGTAATTATTGCCACTAATGGGGGGCAGGGCTTCTTTGCCGGTAAAGATCAATTGTAAAAAGGGCATCAGCATTCCAATGGATACGATCGAAAAAAGGATGCTCAGCAATATAAAAATAAAGTAGAGGGCAATACGGGCTTTATAAGCTGTTAAATACGAAAAAATTCGGGCGTATGACCTCATGGGAATAGCGGATGATCGGAGCAAAGTAACTACTTTTACAGGGACCTTAATCAAATTCTATGGAAGAAGGAAAAAGACAAAAGCAGATCGCAGGTCTGCTCAACGAAGAAATGAACGGGATCTTTCAGCGATTGGGTCTGACCATGATCGAAGGGGGTATGGTGTCGATCTCCTCCGTCAAGGTTACTTCCGACCTGCTCGAGGCACGCTTTTACTTAAGTTTCTTTCAGATCAATAATCCCCAGGCAGCATTACATAAGATCGAAGAAAGACATCACGAGATCAAAAAGGAATTGGCCAGCCGGGTTCGTCATCAACTACGAAGCATACCGGTATTGAAATTTTTCCGAGACGAGACGCTCGATCATGTCTTTAAGATGGAAGAATTATTTCAACGGATCGAGGCCGAAAGAAAATCGCCCCCTAAGAAGTCCGATTCCTGAATCAATACGGCATGTACCTTTTATTTGCCTGGCGCTACTTTAAAGCCAAAAAATCTACGCAGGCCATCAACCTGATCGCCTGGACCAGTATGGGTGCCATTGTGATCGGTACCGCTTCCTTGATTTTGGTGCTGAGTGTTTTCAATGGTTTCGAGGGGATGGTCAAATCGTTGTACTCCTCTTTTTATTCATCGTGGAGACTTACGCCGGTACAGGGAAAGACCTTGGTGGTGCAAGACAAACAATTAGAAGCGATCGACAAGATACCCGGTGTTACGGCCTTTTCTCGTGTGGTAGAAGAAAAAGCCTTACTACAAGCCGGAGACAATCAAGCCATGGTACAATTAAAGGGAGTCGATGAGGCGTATCCGCAATTGAACAGGATCGATACCCTTCTGGTAAATGGCAACTATAGCATGGGTACGGCGGAGCAACCACAGGCGGTCTTGGGGATCGGTGTGGCAGATGCCTTGGGTGTATTTGCCGATCGTAACCTGATGCCGCTGACCGTTTATTTGCCTAAAAAGACCAATGCCTTGCAACTCGATTGGACCAATGATATTCAGACGGCTTCGTTGCAAACGGTGGGCACCTTTATGATCCAGCAAGATTTTGATAATCGCTATGCGATCGTACCGATCCAATTTATGCAAGTCTCGCTGGGACTTACGGATCGGGAATGTAGCTCGATAGAGATCGCCACTGCCGAAGGCGCCGATCCAGACGCGATCCGGACTTCGTTACAATCCATAATGGGAACAAACTGGCTGGTACAAGATCGGTACCAGCAGAATCAAAGCCTCTATGCCGTAATGCGTACTGAACGTTGGATCGTTTACGCTGTGCTTTCTTTACTCTTAGTGGTGGCAGCCTTTACGATGATCGGAGCCCTGACCATGTTGGTACTCGAAAAACAAAAAGATATCAGCGTGCTGATGGCCCTTGGCACCGATCGCGGCGGCATCTTGCGGATCTTTCTGGCTGAGGGAGTACTGCTTGCAGCGGGGGGCGGTTTATTGGGCATGGGCTTGGCTGCCTTGCTCGCCTTGATGCAGATCCGTTTTCATTTGATTCCCATGCAAGGAGGATCTTTTTTGATCGATTATTATCCGGTAGCGCTGCAGTGGGTAGATTTTGTGCTGGTCGGCATCACCGTATTAATCATTGCCCTGATAGCCTCATGGCTCCCGGCCTACAAGGCCTCGCGTACAGCATTCAATCTGCGGGCTTCGTAAGGCAGTCTTTGCATTCTATAGGGGTATATGTAAAGAGGGTTCTGTAAAAAGAATCCCGTAAGAACGTACTAAAAAAGTAGGGGTCAATAATCGCCCAGTGTTTCGGGCAATTGGGCCAGGGCCTTGGCCAGTTGCTCATCGTTGGGTGCAATGCCATGCCATTCGTGGGTGCCTTCCATAAAATCGACCCCCTTGCCCATGGCTGTTTTCATGAGTATCACAATGGGCTTTCCCTGTCCGGTGAGCGATCTTGCTTTTTGCAAGGTAGCCACCGTATCATCCATATCATTGCCATTCATCTGTAACACGGTCCAGTCAAAGGCGCTGAACTTAGCGGCCAGGTCGCCCAATGACATCACTTTGTCTGTGGGGCCATCGATCTGCTGACCATTCCAGTCGATGGTGGCGATCAGATTATCTACTTTATGATGCGCCGCAAAGAGAACCGCTTCCCAAATTTGTCCTTCATTGAGTTCGCCATCACCGTGCAGCGAAAACACAAGTTCTTTTTTCCCACTCAGCTTTTTGCTAAGGGCCGCACCGGCTGCTACGCTAAGTCCTTGGCCAAGTGAACCCGATGCGATTCGAATTCCGGGCAAGTGTTCATGGGTGGCAGGATGCCCTTGCAGGCGAGAATTGATCTTGCGAAAGGTGGCCAGTTCTTTGGTATCGAAATACCCGGCTCTCGCAAGCGTTGCGTAAAATATGGGAGAGATATGGCCATTTGATAAGATGAACAGGTCCTCATCGGTTGCGTTCATATCAAAAGCCGGATGGTGCTTCATGATATTAAAATACAAGGCCGCAAAAAAATCGGCACAGCCCAGTGATCCGCCCGGATGGCCGCTATTGACGGCATGCACCATACGAACAATATCTCTGCGCAGTTGAGTGGCAATGGAGCGAAGCTCTGTAGTAGAGGCGGCCATGTACTAAATTTTTACAAATGTGCATCCTTTTTTCAAATTGCAGCGGGCTGTAGAAAATTGGTGCGTAAACTTTATTAGTTTTGTGCCATGGCAGAAGACATACAAACGATCAGTGCCGCCGCCCAAGATCAAATGAAAAAGGCGATCGGCCATTTGGAGTCCGAGTTAGGTAAGATCAGGGCGGGTAAAGCCAACCCTCAAATGTTCGACGGGCTGGTAGTAGACTACTATGGAGCGCCCATGCCCATCAATCAGGTAGCTAACATTAGTGTTATGGATGCCCGCACCCTGAGTATCCAACCCTGGGAAAAAAATATGGTGCAGCCCATCGAAAAGGCCATCATTGCCGCTAATATGGGTGTGACCCCGCAAAACGACGGTGCCCTGATTCGTATCTTTTTGCCCCCGCTGACCGAAGAGCGCCGAAAAGAATTGGTCAAGCGTTGTCAGGGAGAGGGAGAAAATAGCAAGGTCGCTATTCGCAATATTCGCAGAGATGCCATTGAGGCCATCAAACGCTTACAGAAAAATGGGTTGAGCGAAGATGCGGCTAAGGACGGCGAATCGAACGTACAGCAATTGACCGATAAGTATATCGGGTTGGTCGAGACGCATCTTTCTTCAAAAGAGAAAGAGATCATGTCGGTTTGATCACTTGGTGTCGCCCTGGGCCGGACTACGATTGGCCAGGTATACCCCTCCCAATATCAGCGACAGACAGCTTATTTCAATCCATGTAATTTTTTCATGGTCCCAAAGCCCCCACAAGATGGCTACCACCGGTATCCCATAGGTAACCAGGGAGGCAAATAGCCCTCCGGCTCTTTTGACCAAGGAATAAAATAAAATGGTAGCGACCGCGCTGCCTAATACACCTAAGGCGGCGGTCGAGGCAATGGCCAATCGTACATCGGCATTGGTAAAATCGTGCTGAAAGAAATCGAAGTACCAAAGTAGCCCCACGGATAGTGGCAGCATGGCAGACACCGATACGGCCGCCAGGTGCAGGGGATTGATCCCTTGTAATCGATGACTGACCATATTCACATTGACTCCGTATAGCACGGTAGCCGTAACAGGTAGCAAGATATAGCCCAGGTTTTCTAGGCTAATGGATTTTTCTCCCAGCAGCACGGGCAACAAGGTCAATAAGGTCAGACCCAAAAAGCCGATCAACAGACCGAGCCATTTTTCGAGTGCAATCTTATCTCCATAAAAAAGGACACCGATCAGCACGACCCAGATAGGAGAGAGAGAATTCATGATCCCGCCCAATGATCCATCGATACGGGTCATAGCAATAGCGAAAGAGAAAGCGGGAAGCAGGTTGCCGATGAATGCACTAAAAATAACGAGGAGTCTTTTATCGGTCGGGATCTTCGAAAAATATAGGATCCCGAAGGGTAAGAGCACCAGGGCCGCTCCGGCAATTCGCAACGAGGCGATCTGTGTTCCGGTAAGTGCGGCCGTGCTATCCTTCATCAATTTGAACGAACTACCCCAGATCAGACAGAGGGCAACGAAGAGCAACCAGCTGGCAAGTTTGTTTGACATGGGGGCAAATTTCACGAAAAATAAGTCGGTTTCATATTATTTTTTGACCCTGGGCGAACATGCTTTCAATCGCTTACATTTGTGTCACCGAAGTATGTTACAACCTATCAATTACCAGATCCGACTTCCCCAATTCGAAGGGCCTTTCGACCTGCTGCTTTTTTTTATTGAGCGAGATGAGTTGGATATTTACAATATTCCTATTACCAAGATCACCAATGATTTTCTCGATTATATTCACCAACAAGACGAGCTGAACGTAGAGTTGAGCAGTGAGTTCATTCTGTTTATCTCTACCCTCATGCGTATCAAGGCCAAGATGCTCTTGCCTCGTAAAGAGCTGGATGCCGATGGCAACGAGATCGATCCAAGAGCCGAGCTCGTCAATAAGATACTCGAGTACAAACGCTTTAAGGAAGCCTCGGCGCAAATGGCCGAGATGGAGGCCTTGCGTATGCTGATGGCCAAGCGGGGTAATATTCAAAAGGAACTTTCTGCCATTGGAGAAGAGGCCAGCGAAGGAACCGAGATCACCCAGCTGACCTTATTCAAATTGATGAAGGCCTTCGAGAAGGCGATGCAGAAATACAGCGATCGTGTCAATACACCTGTCCATACGGTCGTAAGCTATAATTATACCATGGAAGGGAGTCGTCGCTCCATGCTTGAGTTAGCCAAAAAAGAAAAGACGATCTCCTTTGAGCGCATCTTCGAAGAATGCGAGAATAGGGTGCATGCTATATTTTTATTTCTCTCCCTGCTCGAGTTGGTGCAACTGCACTATCTGACGATCCTGATCGGACAAGGAAAAAACAACTTTATCATCGAGTACGATGAGAAAGGGGCCGCCGATGCCGAGGCATTGGCCATACAAGAAGTCGATCCTACGCTTAATTGATGGGTTGATCGCTGGCTACTGTTACCACCTACTTTAGTTCACTAACTTGTACGGCGCTCATGGCGCGTATGGCCTTTACTATAGCCTCCTTGTCGTAGCCACACTCGCGATGTAACTCGGCGGGTGTGCCATGCTCTACCAGGGTATCGGGAATACCCAGCATACGCAGGTCTTGTTTGTAGCCATGCAGGGCCATAAACTCCAAGATGGCCGAGCCGAACCCGCCTTGTATGGTACCATCTTCTACGGTCAGTATTTTTTGATAGCGACCGCAGATCTGGTGCAGTAATTCCTCGTCCAAGGGTTTTACGAAGCGCATATCGTAGTGTCCTGGTTGCAGACCGTCGGTGCGTAGTTCACGCAGGGCGGCCGAGACAAAATTACCCGGATGGCCATAGCTGAGAATAGCGATCTCTTCTCCTTCTTTGATTGTTCTTCCCTTTCCGATCGGAATGCTTTGCAGCGGCGTTCTCCACTCTGGCATAACGCCCTCTCCACGGGGATATCGGATCACAAAGGGTAAAGTAGTGCTATCGAGTTGGGCTGTATACATCAGGTTGCGTAGCTCCGATTCATTCATGGGAGCGCTGATGATCATATTGGGTATACAGCGGAAATAGGCGATATCGTAGCAGCCATGATGCGTGGGCCCGTCATCGCCCACCAAACCGGCGCGGTCCAGACAAAAGATGACGGGTAATTTTTGAATGGCCACATCGTGAACCACCGAATCGTAGGCCCGCTGCATAAACGAGGAGTAGATATTGCAGAATACCTTCATTCCCTGTGTGGCCATACCGGCACTAAGTGTTACGGCATGTTGTTCGGCGATCCCTACATCGAAGGCCCGATGAGGCATTTTTTCCATCATGAATTTTAAGGAAGAGCCCGAAGGCATGGCCGGTGTAATGCCTATGATCTTCTCATTTTGCTCGGCCAATTCAATAATAGTATGCCCAAACACATCTTGGTATTTGGGAGCCTGTGGTCCTTCTTTCTTTTTTTGTACGATCTCGCCAGTTACTTTATCGAATAGGCCCGGGGCATGCCATTTGGTTTGATCTTTTTCGGCCAAGGCATATCCTTTGCCTTTTGTAGTAATAATATGCAGCAGCTTGGGCCCGGGAATATCGCGCAGGTCTTTTAAGGTCTCGACCAATTTGGCAATATTATGCCCATCGATGGGCCCAAAATAGCGAAGCTTAAGGGCCTCAAAAAGATTTGAACGACTGTTGATGATACCCTTTAATCCTTCGGTGATCTTATGAGCCATGGTACGGGTAAAATTCGTACCTCTTGGGAGATGTCCTAATAGATTCCATACCTCGTCTTTCATTTTGTTATAGGTGGGCGAGAGCGAGATGTCGGTCAGGTATTCTTTCAGGGCGCCCACATTCGGGTCGATGCCCATACAATTATCATTTAGGATGATCAGCATGTCCGCATCGGCCACACCGGCATGATTCATTCCCTCAAAGGCCAGTCCAGCGGTCATCGCACCATCTCCTATAACAGCCACGACTTTACGGTCGTTCTCTCCTTTTTGTTTGGCAGCCATGGCCATACCAAGGGCGGCCGAGATCGAGGTAGAGGAGTGACCCACACCAAAAGTATCATAGGGGCTCTCACTTCGTTTGGGAAAACCACTCAGCCCTTTGTATTTGCGATTGGAAGGAAACTGATCTCTGCGCCCGGTCAGGATCTTATGTCCATAAGCTTGATGGCCTACATCCCATACCAGTTGATCGTAGGGGGTGTTATAAACATAGTGCAGTGCCGTGGTCAATTCCACCACACCGAGACTGGCTCCGAAATGGCCTCCATGCACGCTCACAATATCAATAATGTATTGGCGAAGTTCTTCGCAGACCTGATGTAATTTCTCTCGGGGAAGCTTTTTTAGATCTTCCGGGTTATTGATGGTCTTGAGCAAACTACCAGGTTCAATTTGCATGGCACTGTTGTTAAAGGATAAAATTAGGGAAATAAATGTCGATACCCTTTTGATTCTATACCGATGGTTCTTTAACAAATGCCGGCCATAAATGTTGTCAAAACTCCGTTGAAAACGGGCTGGGACCATTGGTCCCAAGCCGAGGAGTAGTGGCCGGGCGCTTTTGTAACTTTATCCGGTCATGGGTATGTTATCAAATAGAAACAGGTTGTATTGGTTACTGCAGTTGGGGGGTTGGTCCACCTTATTGGCGGGCTCTTTTCTGATAGCCAACCTTTTTGATGTAGAGTACCCCGAGAGATTGCTTATCAAAAGAATCGTCGCCATCACCCTTACCGGACTCTTTGTTTCGCATTGGTTACGGGTTGCCCTAAAAAGATCGAATCTGTTGCAACGAAGGATCGAGCAATCCATCCCCTGGTTACTATTGGCTCTTACTCTTGCTTCGCTGGTACAGGGCTTGTTGGTCTTGGCTAGTTTTGAGGCCTTTGATCTCTATCTTTCTAAAGAGTTGGTGGAGAAGTTGAACATAGGCCAATTGCTGCTGGCCATGAGTTTGGAATCGAGCAGTCTCATGTTGGTATGGCTGGCGCTCTATTGTTTTTATCATTACTATGCCGACAGTCGTCAACGACAACTCGACAAACTAAAGCTCGAGGGTATCATCAAACAAATGGAGCTCAAAAAACTTAAGGCCCATCTGAATCCGCATTTTATTTTTAATTCGCTCAATAGCATTCGGGCCCTCATCGATCTGGATCCTACCCGCGCCCGTAAGGCGATCACAGAGCTCAGCAATATGCTGCGCGGCAGCTTACAGACCGAGCAGGGGCAGTTGGTTCCTTTGCGACAAGAGATCGATATCATCCACGATTACCTGGCGCTTGAGAGTATTCGATTCGAAGACCGGATGAAAGTCAACTGGCAGGTCGCGGACGATACCTTGGACTTTTCGGTACCTCCCATGATGCTGCAAACCTTGGTGGAAAATGCCATCAAGCACGGTATCAGTACTCGTCCTGCCGGTGGCACCATCACCATTCGCGCGTATCGTCAAAACCAATATGAGAACCTTATACTGGAGGTCCTTAATAGCGGAACCCTTAACGGGTCTACCATACAGCCCGGATTTGGGATCAGCAGTACCCAGAGCCGGTTAGAGCTATTGTATGGAGGGCAAGCCCGTTTTGAGCTTACACAGTTGCCCGATCAGATGGTACAAGTAATCGTAACTATTCCCCTTTGATAATTTATGGCGATCAAAACTATTATTATCGACGACGAAAGATTGGCTCGTGTAGAATTACGAAAACTATTGGGTGAATTTTCTACCATTGAGGTAGTAGACGAAGCAACCAATGCCAGCGAAGCCCTTGAAAAGATCGAGACCTTGCAGCCCGAATTGATCTTTTTGGACATCCAAATGCCTGGAAAGAGCGGATTTGACCTATTGGCCGATCTCGATAGTAGCCCCACTGTTATTTTTACTACGGCCTATCACGAATACGCGATCAAGGCCTTTGAATTTAACGCACTCGATTACCTGACTAAACCTATCGATCCGCGAAGATTGGCCGATGCCATTCAAAAAATACAGGGACTCGATGGGCGCCGTTCTGCTGCTGTGACCTTACCGCCCCTGGGCGCTTTGGGAGAGCAAGATCAAGTGTTTGTTAAGGATGGTGAGCGCTGCTGGTTCGTCAAACTCAGTGAGATCCGTCTCTTTGAAAGTGTAGGCAATTATGCCCGGGTATTTTTCGGCCCCAATAAGCCGCTTATCCTTAAATCGCTCAACGCACTTGAGGAAAGACTCGATTCCCGTATTTTCTTTCGGACCAATCGCAAGCACATCGTCAATTTGCGAATGATAGACAAAGTGGAGCCTTATTTCAATGGAGGACTCTTGCTAGAATTGAAAGGAGGCGAAAAGATAGAAGTGAGCCGCCGGCAAACGCTTCGATTCAAAGAGATGATGAGTTTGTGATCAGGCGCGGTTATGTTGGTGAACGGCCTCGCTGATCGATCCAATCAAGGCAGAATCTTTTTCGATGGCGTTACCCACTACCACCAGATCGGCTCCTGCGCGACAGGCCGCTGCGGCCTTCTCGGGATCAGTTATTCCTCCACCAACGATCAAGGGCACTTGAATATGCGCCGATACGACCTGTATCATTTCTTCACTAACCGCATGGCGAGCGCCGCTTCCGGCATCGAGGTAGATAAGCTTCATGCCAAGCATTTCGGCGGCCATGGCCGTACACTGTGCGATCTCTTTTTTATTGGAAGGGATCGGGCTGGCATTGCTGATATAAGATACAGTGGTGGGAGCGCCTCCGTCTATGACCATATACCCGGTAGACAGCACTTCTAAGCCGCTTTGCTTTACAAAGGGGGCCGAAAGTACATGCTGTCCGATCAGCAGTTCGGCATTTCGTCCTGATACGAGCGATAAATACAGCAGGGCATCGGCATGGCGGGTAACCTGTGAGGGGCTGCCCGGAAAAAGGATCACCGGAATATCGCTGTGTTTTTTGAGATAGAGTACCTGCTCCTCTAATTGATGCGAGACCACTAAACTTCCTCCTACCAACCAATAATCTACCTTGGCCTGGGTTCCCAGCGCGATCAGTTTGTCGAGGGTTTCTATAGGGGCCTTATCCGGATCGATCAGCACGGCAAAGGATTTTTGTCCTTTGTTTTTGCGCTCGGTCAGTTGGGTATAAAGTATAGTTTTCATGGAGTGATCGGACTGCTGCAAAATTGCGGAAAATAGTTTGTATTGAGGGCGTCGTACTGACTAATACCTGTAATTGAAATTTCCAAAAAAATCTTTCAAAAATTAATCCAGAAGATGTGAAGAAATGCCCAAATCCACGACAGACAAGGGTTGTGGGCGTTTTAATGCGTATTTTCCACACGATGTGAATATTTGAGGGTTTGTTTTTTTTGGGTAAAAAAATATTTTCGTTCACGATCGGGTGCAAGCCAGGGTCGAAACCGAAACCAGGATCAAAACCCAATAAATTCTTTTTTCAGTATGCCCAGTAAAAAGTCAGCCGCCACCAAGGGCGGGTTGCAGTTTAGTCGCCGTTTTACACGAGATGATGTAAACGTGTTCGATCAGTTCGAATACGATTATCGCACCTCGGTCATTCGTAATCCTACGGGAGAAGTGGTCTTTGAAATGACCAATGTAGAAGTGCCCAAGCAGTGGAGCCAGATCGCCACCGATATCTTGGCGCAGAAGTATTTTAGAAAGGCCGGTGTACCCCAAGCCGATGGCACCTCGGGTCGCGAAACCTCGGCCAAGCAAGTGGCTCATCGTATGGCCCATTGTTGGAGAGTATGGGGAGAGCGGTATGGTTATTTCGCCAGCACCGCCGATGCGCAGGTATTCTATGATGAGCTGGTTTATTCCATCCTCAATCAAATGTGCGTGCCCAATAGCCCGCAGTGGTTCAATACGGGTTTGTACGAGAGCTATGGTATTGCCGGTAAGCCCCAGGGTCACTATTACGTGGATCCTACCGACGGACAACTCAAGAAGTCACAGAATGCATATGAGCGTCCTCAACCGCATGCCTGTTTTATTTTAAGCGTCGAAGACGACCTGGTCAATGAAGGGGGTATTATGGACCTCTGGGTACGCGAAGCGCGCATCTTCAAATATGGCTCCGGAGTAGGAACCAACTATTCGAACTTGCGTGGTGAGGGCGAAAAATTAAGTGGTGGTGGCAGCAGCTCCGGATTGATGAGCTTTCTTAAGATCGGAGATCGTGCCGCGGGTGCCATCAAAAGTGGCGGTACAACTCGTCGTGCGGCCAAGATGGTCTGTCTTGACCTCGATCACCCCGAGATCGTACAGTTCATCAATTGGAAAGTAGAGGAGGAGAAAAAAGTGGCGGCCCTGATCGCAGCTGGATACCCCTCCGGCTACGAGGACGAGGCGTATCGTACCGTTAGCGGACAAAACTCCAATAATTCCATTCGTATACCCAATGCCTTCTTTGAGAAATTAGAGAACAATGAAGATTGGGAATTGACCGCCCGCCAAGACGGACGTGTCATGAAAAAAGTTCCGGCCCGCGAACTTTGGAATCAGATCGCGTATGCGGCCTGGCGTTGTGCCGATCCGGGAACACAGTACAATACCACCATCAACGAGTGGCATACTTGTCCCGAGGGAGGTCCCATCCGTGCTTCGAATCCTTGTTCGGAGTACATGTTCCTCGACAATACGGCTTGTAACCTGGCTTCTGCCAATCTGATGAAATTCTACGATACCGAGACCAATACATTCGATGTGGCGGGATACGAGTACAATACGCGCTTGTGGACCGTGGTGTTGGAGATCTCAGTATTGATGGCCCAGTTTCCCTCCAAAGAAGTAGCTCAACTCAGCTATGAATATCGCACGCTTGGATTGGGTTATGCTAATCTTGGTACGATGCTGATGGTAAGCGGTATTCCCTATGACAGCGAAGAGGCCCGCGCCATCGCCGGGGCTATCTCCGCTATCATGACGGGTATCTCTTACAAGACGTCGGCCGAATTGGCAAGCGTGTTGGGACCTTTTGCCCGTTATCAAGAGAACAAGGAGCATATGATGCGTGTCATGCGCAATCATCGGCTGGCCGCTTACGATGCCGACGAATTTGAGGCTCTCAGCTTAAAGCCACAGGGTATCAAGGTTAAGTATTGTCCTGATTATTTGTTGAAAGCGGCCTGCAAGGCATGGGATGATGCCGTAGAACTCGGAGAACAATATGGCTATCGTAATGCGCAGGCTACGGTAATCGCCCCCACGGGTACCATCGGTCTGGTAATGGATTGCGATACCACAGGGGTAGAGCCCGATTTTGCCCTAGTAAAGTTCAAGAAACTTTCTGGTGGTGGTTATTTTAAGATCATCAATCAAAGCGTACCCGTAGCGCTCAAGAATCTTGGGTACAGCGAAAAAGAAACCGAAGCTATTATCAAATATGCGGTGGGTGCGGCTAGTTTTGCCGGTGCTCCCTTTATCAATCATCAAACCCTGAGCGAAAAAGGATTTATCGCTGACGAGATCAAACGTCTCGATGCGGCGGCCCTTACTGCCTTTGAGATCGGATTCGTATTCAATAAATACACGCTGGGCGAGGAATGTCTGCAGCGACTTGGTTTTGCTCCGGAGCAATACAATGATTTTGAGTGGAGTTTGCTCGAAGCCCTTGGCTTTACCGATGAACAAATCGAAGCGGCCAATGATTATGTCTGCGGTACGATGATGATCGAAGGCGCACCAGGTCTCAAAGAAGAACACCTGCCCGTTTTCGATTGTGCCAACAAGTGCGGTCAAAAAGGACAGCGCTATATTCATGCCCATGGTCATATTCGTATGATGGGAGCGACGCAACCCTTTATTAGCGGCGCTATTTCGAAGACCATCAATTTACCTCATGAAGCCTCGATCGAGGAGATCGCTGATGCGTATTACTTAAGTTGGAAATTGGGTCTCAAGGCCAATGCGCTGTATCGCGATGGCTCTAAATTGTCTCAACCGCTCAGTAATAAAAGTGATAAGAAGAAAAAAACCGACGCTACCGAAACTACGGTTGCCGAAACGGTCGCTGATGCCGATTCTAACATCGTAGACTTGGGTAAACTGACCGTAGAGGAGTTGCTCGATGAGGTACAAAAGCGTGTGCAGTCTTCTCCTGATACTAAGCTTAAGCGCCGTCTCGCCAAGATCGTAGAGCGTCGCACCTTGCCGGCCAAGCGTCGCGGCTTTACCCAAAAAGCCAAGATCAGCGGACAGGCTGTATTCCTTCGTACCGGCGAATATGCAGATGGTACCTTAGGAGAGATCTTTGTGGATATGGCAAAAGAGGGCGCCACCATGCGCAGTATGATGAACTGTTTTGCCATTTCCGTTTCGATCGGATTGCAATATGGGGTCCCGCTCGAAGAGTTCGTCGATAAGTTTGCCTATACTCGTTTTGATCCCTCTGGATTTGTAGAGCATCCCAATATCAGAACTACCACGTCTATTGTAGACTTTATCTTCCGTGTACTCGGTTATGAGTATCTCGGTCGCACCGACCTGGTGCATGTGCTGGATAAACCCGAGGTAATGAATACCGGTGCGGACGATTGGGATGAAGTGCCTTCTAACCCATTGGAGTATGCCAAGGATCCAGAGTTGTCCAGTATACGCATTACGCCGACGGCCGGAACCACACAACCTGTTAAGGCGGCGGCTCCCAAGGCCGTTCCCAAAGCAGAGAAAGTGGATAGCGCTCTCGAAGCCATGAATGCCGTGGCCAAGAATATGCAAAGCGATGCGCCTGCTTGTAATGTGTGCGGCAATATTATGATGCGCAGCGGCGCTTGTTACAAGTGCAACAACTGTGGTAACCAGGGAGGTTGTGGTTGATCAGTCCCTTGGTGCTTGAATACATTGAATCCCGCCACTAGTTTGGCGGGATTTTTTTATAGTGTCTTCGGGTAAACTGCCGTTGGCTCAGCGTCTGATGAAAAACAGCTAAAAAGAAAATGCTTCGCCTAACGCCGTTGAAAGCTCGCTCAAAAGAATTTCTAGTTGCTTGCCCTTCGCCGCCAACGGCGTTTTAACGGCTCAGCCTTCTCTTTTTTTACGCTGTTTTTCAAGGCCTCTTCGCCAACGGCAGTTTACCCGAAAAAAGTAATCTTTAAAAAAGTCTACTCTTTATTAACTGCTATGCGAATTATCATTGCCCTGCTATTTTTAGCCACCACCACGCTGCACGCACAGGTGGGGATAGGAATAACTAACCCAGATACTAAAGCTGCGCTGGATATCAGCTCCAACTCCAAGGGCTTGTTGATACCGAGAATGACTACCACACAGAGAGATGCTATTACCTCTCCCACCGAGGGGTTGATTATTTTTAATAGTACCTCTAAAAATATTGAGGTCTACAACTCCGGAACTACTTTCGGAGAAAGTATAATCACTGCAACTTCTAATGCAAAGGCAACCATAGGGTCCGCGTAATCGAATATAACGTCCTCTTTTACAACTGATAGCCGGGGAATGGCACAGTCGTTTCTGTCGGGAGGTGGGATGTTAAGCGCTATTAGTATCATCGTGGCCGGTACTCAAAGTCAGTCCACCTCCTCTTTATACGAGTTATCAATTTTTAGCGGTACTCCAAGTCCCACTTGTGGATATTCCGTAGCTACTACTGCTACTTGTGCATTTTCAGATTTTGGAGACCCGCTTGCTACCGCTTTAGACTCCATCAAAAATGCCGGAGTAAATAAGCTTTTCTTTCATAAGCCGGTATATCTTACTGCAGGACAGATCTATACCTTTTCAATTACCCCTACTACAAATAACCAAAATTTTGATTGGAGAATCACCACTAGCTCATATGGTTCAGGTAATTCATTTGGTATTAATGGAAACATATCTGTTGTTGACGATGATTGTATATTTCAAACTCATTATCTGCCCCCTGGTTGGCGCGCCCTATAAAGTCTCAACTCTTTTCTCTAAGAATCCCGCCATCATCTGCGGGATTTTTTTTATGGCTCGGCGGAATGCCTCCTGCGAAGAGGCCTTGAAAAACAGCGTAAAGAAAAGAGAATGCGGAGCCGTTAAAACGCCGTTGGCGGCGCATAAAGGAAAGTAGAAATTAGAGTAAGCTAGCTTCAACGGCGTTAGGCGAGCCGAACCATTTTTAGCTGTTTTTCATCAGACTCGCAGCAGGAGGTATCTGCCGAATAGATATACTACAACACAGCAGGAGGCTTCCGGCGAATAGTAGAAGTTAGTTCCCGAACAAACTCCCCACCGCCCTCTCTAGCATCGGAAACTTCTCGACCACATAATTCTTGATCGTCGTTACTGCTTGTTGGGCTTGTTCCTCGGTAAGACCCGCTTCGGTCTTTAACTTCTCGATCAATTCTTGCATAGAAATGGGGTTGAGGGTCTAATAGCTTTTCGCAGTGTTGTTAGGCCACTTTCAGCAAACTCAGTTTGCTCTTGTTAAAATGCTGCTCGGCATAGGGTAGGTCCAAGATCAATTCTGTTGTGTCGGTAGAAGGCAACTCGTACATGGCATCGGTCAAAATGCTCTCACAGATACTGCGCAGTCCGCGCGCACCCAGTTTATACTCCAGGGCCTTGGCGACCATAAAGTCGAGTACATCATCTTGAATGGTCAGGGTTATTCCCTCCATTTCAAAAAGACGGGTATATTGTTTGATCAGCGCGTTGCGTGGTGTGGTCAAGATGGCGCGCAGGGTGGGAGCATCGAGCGGATCGAGATGGGTAACGACCGGTAATCGACCTAATAACTCAGGGATCAAACCAAAGGACTTGAGGTCCGTGGCATTTACATAACTCAACAGGTTGCGAGTACGACGATCTTGCTCTTCTTTATCGACATTAAAGCCAATGGTATTGGTATGCACCCGACGGGCAATGACACGATCGATGCCATCAAAAGCGCCGCCGCAGATAAAGAGGATATTCTGGGTATTGATCTTAATGAGTTTTTGTTCAGGATGCTTTCTGCCCCCTTGTGGTGGAACCAAAACGTCGGTGCCTTCAAGCAGTTTAAGCATACCTTGTTGCACGCCTTCTCCACTTACATCGCGGGTAATCGAGGGATTATCGCTCTTGCGGGCGATCTTGTCGATCTCATCAATATACACAATGCCGCGCTCGGCAGCAGTCACATCATAATTGCAGACTTGCAGCAAGCGACTTAAGATGCTTTCTACATCTTCTCCTACATAGCCCGCCTCGGTAAAGACCGTTGCATCCACAATGGCAAAGGGCACATTGAGCATACGGGCGATACTTTTGGCCAGCAAGGTTTTTCCGGTACCTGTCTCACCCACCATGACGATATTGCTTTTCTCAATTTCAATATCGGTTTGGTTGGGTAGTTCGGTGCTGCGTTGTTGAAGTCTTTTGTAGTGATTATATACCGCCACGGACAGCACTTTCTTGGCCTCGTCCTGTCCGATCACATATTCATCCAAAAAGCGTTTGATCTCGGTTGGCTTTTTGACCGAGAGTTTGAAGTTGTTCTTGTTCTTATCTTCCTTAACGGTCAGCTCTTGGTCAATGATCTCGCGGGCGTGTTCGACACAGTTTTCGCAGATATGACCATCTTGCCCGGCAATCAGGATCTTGACCTCATCGCGGCTGCGACCACAAAAAGAGCAGTGAAGCGTATTCTTAGCCATTCTGTAAAATTAAAAAAACCGCTCCGAAAGGAACGGTTAATATTTTAACCAATTGAATATCAATTATTTATTTAGATTTTCTACCGACTTTTGCTTGCCCATTTTCCAGACCGCTACAGCCCGTTTACGCGGTTATAGCTTGTTCAATAGTTTATCGGCAATGCCATATTCAATGGCCTGTTTGGCATCCATCCAGTAGTCACGGTCAAAATCTTTCATGATCTGTTCTACGGTCTTTCCGCAGTTCTTGGCCAAAATGCCGGCACCGATCTCTTTGACACGTCGGGTCTGCTCGGCCTGGATCTCCAGATCGGTACTGACACCACGTATAAATCCCCCCAAAGAAGGTTGATGGATCATGACTTCGCCATGCGGAAAAATATACCGCTTGCCCTTGGCACCTCCACTGAGTAGAATGCTTCCCATCGAGGCCGCCAGCCCCATACAAATGGTACTTACGGGACTGCTGATCATCTGCATGGTGTCGTACATGACCATTCCGCTGGTGACCACCCCGCCGGGGCTGTTGATATAGAATTTAATTTCTTGTCCTGGTTTATCGGCCTCCAACAGGAGCAGTTTGCTGACCACATCCTTCGCCGATTTGTCATCGACTACGCCCCATAGGTACACCGCTCTTTTTTCGAAGAAATAGCGTTCCAGTTTTTTACTGAACATCCCCAGGTCCGATTTAGGTTGTTCTTCTTTTTCTTCTTCTTCCTCCATTTTCCAATCGGATCTATTGGTAAAATGGGTATTATCAAATGAGTGACGATTCATATACGTAGTTTAATCTTTCTTTTGTTTGCGGGGATTGGTGATAAGCACCTCGTCGACCAAACCATACTCTTTGGCCTCGGCAGCGGTCATCCAGTTGTCGCGATCGAAATCTTGTTCGATCTGCTCGATGGATTTACCGGTGTGGGTTTGCACGACTTCGTAGAGTTCTTTTTTTAGCTTACGGATCTCTTTAACGGTGATCTCAATATCACTGGCTTGTCCGCCAATGGCCCCGCTGGGTTGATGCATCATAATACGCGAATGACGCAGGGCGGCTCGCTTTCCCTTGGTACCCGCACCGAGTAATACACAAGCCATGGAGGCCGCTACGCCAATACAAATGGTAGCGATATCGGGGCTCACGTACTGCATGGTATCATAAACACCCAAACCGGCATACACACTGCCTCCCGGACTATTGATGTACATGTTGATATCGCGAGTGCGGTCAGAAGAATCCAAGAAAAGTAATTGCGCCGTGACAATGTTGGCGATCTCATCGTTGATAGGATAGCCTAGGAATATGATACGATCCATCATCAACCGACTGTATACATCCATGACCGCCACATTGAGCGAACGCTCTTCAATGATGTTCGGCGTCATGGCCGTGATCAGGTGATTTCCGTATTGATGCAAAGTATTGCTGGAGATACCGCGGTGTTTGATGGCAAATTTTTCGAATTCCGATTGAGTACTCATACGCGCTTTTTCTATTTTGACTAATAGTAACAAATATCCGTCCAAAGGGCGGGTCGGCAAAATTAAGTCAGGATGACAGTTATTTCTATGACAAGAAGCCTAACCTGCTGTTAATGGTGGTCATGCTGATGGCTCTACCATGGAGGTGAAGGCCTCGGCCGTAATGGCTTTGTCAGTCGGGCTTAGTTTGGAGGCGGCCCATTCGAATAATTTCTGGGTTTGCAGACGATGAAAGGCATCCTCAACGTATTTACGGTCCTTCATCATTCTTTCAACATAGTCGTTGATCCAGGGTTGCTCCTCGGATAAGGAGGCTCCCCCCATATAGCTGAACAATTGCTGCTTGGCAAACTGGCGAAGTTCTTGGGGATCGACCTGAATACCATTGTCGGCCACGATCTTTTCAGAAATAAGGGTCCACTTTAGCTGGTTCGCAAATTTTGGATACTCCTCCTCGGCCTGCTCAGCTGTTTTAGGATTTTCTCCCTGAGTTTGGAGCCATTTTTTCAAGAAAGGTTCTGGTAATGTGATCGGGGTATGGTCAATCAGTTGATGATACACCTGATCGTGGATCTGGTTTGTGGCCTGCGTATTCCAATGGGCCTGAATCTCTTCTTTGATCTTTTCGCGGAACTGCTCGACGGTCTTGACCTCTTTTCCAGGATAGAGTTGTTCAAAGAATTCTTCGTTCAACTCTTTTTTCTCTAGCAAGCCGATCTTGGTAATGGAGATGCTGAACAGCTTGGAATCGGCCTGGCTGTCTGCTTTGTCAAATCCCAGATCGCCTCGTAACCACTCGCGTTCTTTTTCGTCGAAGGCCTCTCCCAGACTCAGCGTAATTGCCTCACCCGTTTTCTTGCCCATCCAGTTGGCGCGGACGCCCTCCTTAAAATATTTTACTAACAAGGAATTATCCTTGGTGGCGCCACCTTCAATTACATCGCCACTGGCATTGACCTCGGTGAACTGCACATTGAGAACGTTCTCTTCGCTGTCCACAACCTCTTGGTCTTTCATGTTGCCGTATCGATTCTGCAAACGAGTGAGTTCGTTATCGATCATCTCATCGGTTACCGTTACCACATAGCGTGTGACCGCCGTTTTGGCCAGATCGGGCAATGCTATGGCGGGTTTGCAACCGATCTCAAAATGAAAAGTATAGTCCAGTGGATTGTTACAGTCGAGCTGATTAAAATCGGCCTCTAAAGGAAGGGGTTGGGCAAAGATCTCAACCTTTTCTTGCTGAAGCCAGCCGATCAGTTCGCGATCGATGGTTTTGAGAACCTCATCAGTGAATAAAGATGGGCCAACCATTTTTTTGATCAGTCCGGTGGGCACCATTCCTTTTCGAAAGCCCGGAATATTGGCTTTGCGACCATAATCCTTAACGGATTTTTCAAAACTGGGCAGATAGTCTTTTTTGTCGAGCGTAATGCTCAAGCGGTCGTGCAGGGGGCCAATAGAGGAGCGGGTAACGGTTGCCATAATTCAATTTAAATAAACTGCTAAGTCCGGATGGAGGGACTCGAACCCCCACACCTTGCGGCATCAGATCCTAAGTCTGACGTGTCTACCAATTTCACCACATCCGGAGAAACTTACTTGCCAAAGGGCTGCAAATGTAGCTTTTTTCAATCGTTTTGGGCTTGAAAACACTAAAAAAACCATAGATTTGAAAGAACCAAGACTTTTTAAACTGCCTTCGATGAGAAAAAAACTTATCGGTCTACTGTTTTTGACCGCCCCCTTATGTGTTTTCTCCCAGAACCCTGCCAGCACCTTTACCATCCCTAATCGGACCATCCTGCTGCCTTGTGGTAATAACTGTACCCCCATTTCGGTACAGGTGCCTCATATAAAGCAAACCAACACCTATGTAATGACCACGCCGGCCTATCTGCCTTTTGCATATGTAACTCCCACGGGCACAGCGGTTAGCTCCATCTATGTAGATGATACCTGGAGTCAGGCCATTGGGCTTCCTTTCCCTTTTTGTTATTACGGCAACAGTTTTGGGTCGCTGCTGATGGGCTCCAATTCGGCGATCACCTTCGATATCAGCCGTGCCGGGATGGGGAGCGGTTACTCCATTAGTAGTACGACCGGTGCCATTCCGAATACAACGTATGCCCCCAACATGATCTTTGGACCATATCATGATATTGACCCCAGCAATCCTTCGGCCAATAAAAAAATTGAGTGGAGGATCGAGGGCACAGCTCCAAAGCGGCGTTTTATTGCCAGCTATAATGATGTACCTTATTTCGGCTCTACTTGTACCACCCCCAGGGCCACTCACCAGATGGTCCTTTACGAGGGAACCGGAATCGTAGAGGTCTATATTCAGGATAAGCCCATTTGTTCCTCTTGGAATGGAGGTCTTGCCATTTTAGGGATGCAAGACGGCACCCGCACGCAGGCCGTTGCGGCTCCCGGAAAAAATGCTACGCAGTGGGGTACTACGGCACAAAACGAAGCCTATCGGTTTATTCCCAGCGGAGGTACCTCGCGTTTTAAATCGGCACGCTTATTGGTAGATGGGGTACAGGTCAATACCGCCGATACCAGTACGGCTGCTGCCGGGGTGCTCAATTTGAATTTTCCTACTGTGTGCCCTACGGCCGATAGTACCGCCTATGTGGTACAGGTTACCTATGGCGATTGCAATAATCCGGCCAGCGATCTGGTCTTTACCGATACTGTTTTTGTAAAGAAGACCGGTCCTGCCATTTCCGTTAGTAAAACAGATCCGAATTGCACCAATAATGGGGTGATTACTGTTACCGCGCAAGGGGGTACAGCACCCTTACAGTATAGTATCAGTGCCGGAGCCAGCTGGCAATCTTCCAATACGTTTACGGGGTTAGCGGGCGGAACTTATTCGGTGGTCGTGCGCGATGCAAATAACTGTCAATCGGCCATACAAACAACAACGTTGGCCTTGGCCAATGTGTTATCACAAACGGTTACCACTACGGGGGCAACCTGTACCAACGGTGGAACCCTAACTGTTTCGGCAACCGGTGGAGGCAATCCTCCCTATGAGTATAGTATCAACGGGGGCACCAGTTGGCAGTCCTCCAATAGTTTTACTGGTCTTGCGGCGGGCACCTATACCGTGGTCACCCGTAATCCCGTTACAACTTGTACGGCTACCAGCTCGGTCACGATCAATTTTACCAATACCCTTACGCTAGATCCCATCAACGGTACCAGCATTTGTTTGGGCGCTTCGTTTACCCCAACAGTGGTCTCTAATGCCACATCATATAGCTGGACACCGGTTGCGGGCCTTAGCAATGCCACTATAGCGACACCGGTATTTACCCCGGCTACGACCACTACGTATACGTTGCAAGCCCGTTTGGGAACTTGTTCTACGCAGCGCACAATGACGATCACCATTTTTCCCGGGGCAAGTGCTGATGCAGGTCCTGATGCTACTATCATTGCGGGAGATGTGTATACGATGCAGGCAACGGGTTCCAGCGGAACGTATTTGTGGACACCGTCTACCTCACTCAGCAATGCAGCCTTGCTGAACCCCAACGCCAACCCTTCGCTTACTACTAGCTACACGTTAAGAGTTACTACCCTGCAGGGATGTGTGGCTACCGATGATATGACCTTGACCGTGATCCCCTATTGTATCAAACCCATGAATGCCTTTACCCCCAATGGAGATGGCATCAATGATCGTTGGCTGATCACCAATGGAAATTGTCTGGCCAATGCCCAGGTACAGGTATTCAATCGTTATGGGGCCAAGGTTTTTGAGGATAAGAATTATCGTAACACCTGGGAGGGCACCTATAATGGCAGTCCCCTGCCAGACGGCACCTATTACTATGTGATCAGTTTTAGACTGATCAATAACAAAGTAGAGAACAGGACCGGTAACGTAACCATATTACGCTAATTAACGACTAATATAACTTTATGCATCGTCTTTTATCTATACTGCTTGCTTTGGGTTGCTGTGTTTCGAGCAACGCCCAGCAATTGATGACTTCTTCTCTGTACGAATTACAGGGAAATTTGCATAACCCTGCACTGGTCGGATTACGGGGCAAAACCGTAGCGGGCGCTTCCTACCGGACCATGTGGAGTGGGATAGAGGGCAGTCCGGTTACAGCTATGGTCTTTGGTTCTACCTACTTAGAAAAAGCAAAGATCGGTATAGGGGGATATCTGTACAGTGATGTTACCGGTCCTACCAGCCGTAGAGGAATTCAAACCTCGTATGCTTATCATATTTCATTACCGGATGAGGCGCAGTTATCGATAGGACTAGAGGCGCGCTTTCAACAATTTTCTATCGATAAGGCACAATTGATCAGTTCACTTGGCAGCGACCCCGTTCTGGGTGGAGCCGCCAATCGATTCAAGGGCGATGCGGGGGTAGGAGTTGCCTATACCAATAAGCAGTGGCAGTTGGGCGCTTCGGTAAGTCAGTTGATCCAATCCACATTGGATTTTTATACAGGTAATCTGTCGCGCACGGCCGAGGCACGGCTCTATCGTCACTTTTACCTGCAGGGCTCTTATCAATGGCAAGTCGATCAAAGCACCAAGATCATCCCTCATTTCTTAGTGATCTATCTGCCCAATGCTCCCACAGAGCTACAGGCCGGGGCTAGGGTAGAACACCGCGATCTTTTTTGGTGGGGCTTATCTCTTCGTGCTCGCCAAAGTTGGATGCTTTCTGCGGGTATCAAACTACAACAGAAATTGACCGTAGGGTATTCTTTTGATATTTATTCCACTCCCCTTAGTGTCTTTGACCGGGGCGCAAATGCGCATGAGCTATTGCTTCGCTATCAAATGGGCAAATAAGGAAGTAGGGTGTAGCGCTCATCATTTCTGCCTTGTATTTTGTAAATTCGTAGCAGATGCAAACTGTTGCGGACATATCTGATTACAACCTTAGTCAAGAAGACGAGAAGAAGCTTATTCTGCGCGAGTATCGTTCGTTACTCAAATTATTGAAATCGCGGATCAAGCCCGGCGATAAGCTGTTGCTTCGAACGGCCTTTGAGCTCGCGGCCGATGCACATAAGACCATGCGGCGAAAAAGCGGCGAGCCCTATATTTTGCATCCTATTGCGGTAGCCAAGATCTGTGTCGAGGAGATCGGTCTGGGGGTTCGTTCCTCTATTTGTGCGTTGTTACACGACACAGTAGAAGACACCGACATTACCCTCGATGATATCCGCCGTGATTTTGGCGAAGAGATCACGCGTATCGTAGACGGTCTGACCAAGATTGCCAATGTGATCGACGTAAATGCCTCGCGCCAGGCAGAGAATTTCAAGAAGATCTTGCTTACGCTTACCGATGATCCCCGGGTGATTCTGATCAAACTTTCCGACCGCTTACACAATATGCGCACCTTGGATTGTATGAAGCGCGAAAAACAATTGAAGGTCGCTTCGGAGACTATTTTTATTTACGCGCCGCTGGCTCATCGCATGGGACTCTATACGGTCAAGACCGAAATGGAAGATCTGGCTATGAAGTACATGGAGCCGGACACCTATCGGTTGATCGCCCGCAAATTGGCCGAGACGCGAAAGGAAAGGACCAAGTTCATCAACGAGTTCATCAAGCCGATCCGTGAGAAGATCGAGGAGGCCGGGTTAAAGGCCGAGGTCTATGGACGGCCCAAGAGTATCCATTCCATTTGGAATAAAATGAAAAAGAAGGGAGTGGAATTCGAGGAAGTATATGATCTCTTTGCCATCCGGGTGATCCTTGACTCGGCCCCTGATAAAGAAAAAGAAGACTGTTGGAAGGTCTATTCAATGATCACCGATCAATATAATCCCTCTCCTGAGCGACTGCGCGATTGGCTGAGTAATCCCAAGGCCAATGGGTACGAGGCCTTACACACTACGGTGATGGGTGCGCAAGGACGCTGGGTCGAAGTGCAGATCCGCTCGCAGCGAATGAATGAGATCGCTGAAAAAGGACTGGCCGCTCACTGGAAATACAAAGAGGACGCGCACGATGAAAGTCGCTTCGACAAGTGGTTTCAGCAGATTCGAGAGGTTATTACCAATCAAGAAACGGATAGCATCGATTTCTTACAAGATTTCAAGACCAGTTTTTTGGCCGAGGAGATCTATGTCTATACGCCGAAAGGTGATATCAAGATGTTACCAGTGGGATCTACGGCACTGGATTTTGCATTTGCGGTACACAGCGTTATCGGCTCCAAGACCATCGGTGCCAAAGTGAATCATAAACTGGTACCTATTGGCCACCGGCTGCAAAGTGGGGACCAGATCGAGATCATTACCAGCAATAAGCAAAAGCCCTCTGATGATTGGCTTAATCTGGTCGTTACCTCTAAGGCAAAAGGGCGCATTCGCGATGCATTACGAGAAGAAAAAAGGAAAATCGCCGACGAAGGCAAGTATGTGGTACAGCGAAAATTAGAGGGATTGGGCGTATCACTTTCGGTACATAATATCGACGAGTTGGTAAATTGGTACAAGCTCGGTAATCACCTTGATTTCTACTACCAGGTCGCTGTTAAGGGGATCGATCTTAAGGACCTGAAAGAGTTCAAGGTCTCAGGGGATCGACTCGAAGCGCCAAAGCCCATCAAAACGTCGCCCCTTCCTGAACGCCCCGAGATTACCCCGCATCATTTGATGCCGCGCAAGGATACCGAGCTGATCATCTTTGGGGAGCGAAGCGATAAGATCGTCTACGCCTTGGCCAATTGCTGTACGCCCATACCCGGAGATGATGTATTCGGATTTGTCACCACAGGTAAAGGACTCACCATTCACCGCACCAATTGTCCCAACGCCGCCAAGCTATTGGCACACTATGGTCACCGGGTTGTTAAGACCAAATGGGCCAAGAACAAAGAGATCTCCTTCCTTACAGGGGTCAAGATCATTGGTCTCGACGATGTGGGTATGGTCAGTAAGATCACCAACCTGATCTCGGGCGAATTAAAGATCAATATTGCAGCTATTACCATCGAGGCCAAAGAAGGGATCTTTATGGGCAATATAAAGCTATACGTGCATGACAAAGAAGAACTGGAGGCCTTGGTTCATGCACTGCTGCAGGTACAAGGCGTCGAGACCGTAGAGCGTTACGATATGGAAGATATTCCGGCCTGATCCCAATTGTCCCTGCCGGTTTAAAGTTCTCTTTCCAAATTTTTTTTCTCTTGTTTTCCGGTTGAAATTGTATCTTCCATTGTGTCTTTACACCTAAGGAAATACGTTTTATTCACAGCTTTGTCTGTGCTTTTACTCCAATTTATGTTTAAAGGGGAGTTGAGCGCTCAGTCGTTCACTTTTAATTGTGCACGTGATACGCTGTTGCCGGGCTGTCCGCAAAACCTCTGTTTTACTCTTACGACAAAACTTCCCAACCCCTCTCGCCAGGCGCCTACTTATTTGGTCAACCCAACGGGTCAGTTGCCCTCTTGCCTTTTGGCCAGCAGTAACCCGGGCATTCCTGGTCAACCAACCAGTTTGAATGTTGATGATCGGTATTCTGCCGTCTTTCCCATTGGCTTTCCTTTTGTGTTCTTCGGTACCGTCTACAACGATTTAGTGGTCAGTAGCAATGGGTATCTCTCCTTCGATATTACACGAGCCAATCAGTCTTCTCACTGGAGTATCATTAACGGAGGCGCACCACAAGATTTGCCGAGCACCTTCTATGACCGAGCTCTTGTCATGGGACCTTATCATGATATCGATGTTGGAGTAACTACCTCTCCCACTCGGTTGATCTCGTATCAGACGGCAGGGTTGGCCCCGCATCGCCGTTGGATTTTGAATTATTTTAAGATCCCGCTATTCTCCAGTACCTGCAACAATTTGATCAATAATACGCACCAGATCATCTTATACGAGTCGACCGGTATAATTGATGTAAATATTTTTGATAAACAGATCTGTACCTCCTGGAATCAGGGAAGGGCCATGGTCGGTTTACAAAATTATGATCGTAACAGTGCGGTCATGGCACCGGGCAGAAGGGCCTCCGACCCTCCATGGGGTTCGGTAGGGATGAACGAAAGCTGGCGTTTTGTTCCCTCAGGAGGAACGCCTCTTTTCAGAAGCGTAGGGCTCTATGATGCCACCGGTACCAATCTGATCGCCACCGGTACAACTACCGTGCTGGCTAGCGGAGATCGCGAGGCTTCATTTCCGAATCTTTGTCCACCGGCCGGCACGGTTACGCGCTATGTTATTAAAGCGCTCTATGATAAGATCGATGATCCCACGGTCGAGATCATGGCCACCGATACAATCAATGTAAGTCGACTAAGCGGATTAGCTGCCTCCGTATCCTCTCAAGCAGCGGCCTGCGGAGTGCCGACCGGTACGGTTACCGTGGGCAATGTAAGCGGCGGCACGCCTCCTTATTCATACTCGATAGATGGTGTTAGTTTTCAGCCCGGAACCACTTTTTCTTCCTTGGCGGCCGGAACCTATACGGTTACGGTTAGAGACAATGCCGGCGTTTGCACCATTGCCTTGGGTGTTACAGTGGCTTCGGCTGGTAACCTTACGGCTGCGGTTAGCGCTGCCCCTACGGCTTGCTCCGGTGTCAGTAACGGAACCATTACCATTAGTACAGCCTCTGGAGCGGGACCCCATCGATTTCAACTCGATGCCAATGCGCCTGTTGTGGGAACGCTGCCCTATACATTTACCAATGTGGCTGCAGGAAATCATACCGTGATCGTTACCGATCAATCAACCAACTGTAGTACAGGCTCTTTACCAGTAACCGTTACGCAGGGAACGGGCGTAACGGCCACGGCAATTAGCAATGCTACTTCTTGCCCGACCATCAGTAATGGATCGGCCATTGTAACGGTGAGTGCGGGCACGGCTCCCTTCCGGTACGCTATTGATGGGGGAACGCCCACGGCCCCTGTCGCTACGAACAGTTATACATTCAATGCGCTTTCCGCTGGTGTGCATTCGGTCGTGATCACCGATGCGCTGGGTTGCAGCCGGACCCTCAGCATAAATGTTCCGGCAGGACCCACATTACTGGCTGGTGCCGCTCCGAACGCCACCACTTGTGAGGGAGCTGCCAACGGAAATCTGGTCATCACACCTTTCAGTGGCACGGCTCCCTTTACTTTTTCGTTAGATGGCGGATCTTTTTTACCCGGTGCCGCTCCCTTTACCTTCAGCAATGTGTCCGCCGGTCCGCATCAAGTGATCGTACGCGACGCCTTGGGTTGTCAAAGTAATTCAGTGCCCGTTACCGTACCGGCCGGTCCTCCTTTGGTTACCACTGCAACTTCTACGCCGGCCTTATGTAATGGCGGTACGACCGGCACCATTACTGTAGCACCGCCTGCAATTGGCCAAGCTCCTTTTCAGTATTCGTTGGATGCGATCAACTGGCAAACCAATAATCAATTTAGTGGACTGACCGCCGGTACCTACACGATTCGATTTCGAGAATCGAATGGTTGTGTGGGCAGTACCTCGCTCGATATTACCCAACCCTTGGCAATGACATTGACGGCCACGACCATTCCCGTGGCTTGTAATGGGGAGGCGAACGGACAACTGACCGCGGCGGCAACGGGGGGTATCGCTCCTTATCAGTTTAGTGTTAACGGGGGAACCAATTGGCAAAGCTCCAATTTATTTTCTCTTGCGGCCGGCAACTATACCCTTACTATTCGTGATGCCAATAACTGTTTGAGCAACCTTCCCTTTATCGTTACGCAGCCACCATTGTTGACCGGGACGATCACCACTACCAATGCCAGCTGTAATGGAGGCAATGATGGCACACTCACGCTTACCGCTACGGGGGGGAATGGTAATTATAGTTTTTCGATCAACAATGGAGTCAATTGGCAAAGCAACAATCGATATGATCTGGCCCCCGGAACCTATACGGTCATGATAAAGGACCAGCGCAATTGTACCTATCAACTCTCTGCCGTGGTGGGTCTGACCAGTGATCTGACCTTTACTCCGCAAGCCGATCTTACCCTTTGCGAAAGCAAATCGGCTTCGTTGCAAGTGGTTTCCAATGCGCTTCAATACGATTGGACACCCGCCTCTGGTCTTTCGGCTGTCAATATTCCTAATCCGGTCGCTTCTCCCCGTACCACCACACAATACATTGTGACCTTAACATTAGGTCGTTGCCTGTCTCGCGATACGGTACTGGTAAGAGTAAATCCGGCACCCATTCCCCAGGCCGGTTCCGATATCTTTATTTGTTATGGGCAATCAGCCACTCTTAATGGAAGCGGTGGTACGGTCTATCGCTGGACACCTTCTACCTATTTGAACAATCCTAATGTGCCCAATGCCATCTCTACTCCCGATCGTAATATTTACTATGTCTTATCGATCCTCTCTGATGCCAATGGTTGTGCGGGCCTTACTACCGACACCGTAGCCATTGATGTTACCCCTCCCATACAGGTAAGAACCTTTCCTGCCGATACCATCGGATATCCCGGCGATCAATTTCAATTGCTGGCCGTACCCAATGATCCGGACGTAACTTTTTATACCTGGACACCAACGGTTGGGCTCAGCCAAGCCGGTGTGGCTAGTCCTACCGTAACCGTCGGTGCGATCGGCTCTGACGTACGCTACAAGGTGGTAGCCTCTACCGTGGCCGGCTGCAAGGGCGAGGCCTATGTCAATGTGCGCGTCTACAAGGGCCCCGATATTTATGTGCCCACCGGTTTTACCCCCAATGGAGACGGAAAGAACGATCGATTTACTCCGTTTCCGGTGGGAATGAAGAACTATACCTATTTCAGGGTCTTTAATCGCTGGGGTCAATTGGTGTTTCAGACAAAGACCCTCAATGAGGGATGGGATGGCACGATCGGCGGCCAATTGCAACCCGAGGGCATTTATGTTTGGATGATAGAAGGGCTCACCAAAGATGATCGCGTGATCACTAAAAAAGGGACTGTGATGCTGATCAAATAGGCCTATTTTTGCCCCGCTTATTTTTATAATTATGGTCGATGTTATATTGGGGCTCCAATGGGGAGACGAAGGAAAAGGAAAGATAGTCGATTACTTTGCAAAGGACTATCAGGTCGTTGCCCGTTTTCAAGGAGGCCCCAATGCCGGGCATACACTCTATGTTCAAGATAAAAAGTTGGTCCTGCACCAAATTCCTTCTGGGATTTTTCATCCCGGTATCGTCAACCTGATCGGAAACGGCGTGGTGCTCGATCCGGTAACGCTCAAAAAAGAATGCGATAGTGTTACGCCCTTTGGAGTGGACTTGAAAAAGAATTTATTCGTTGCCGATCGCACGCATCTGATCTTACCCACACACCGTGCCCTCGATAAGGCCGCTGAACTTTCCAAAGGAAATCAAAAGATCGGTTCTACGCTGAAAGGTATCGGTCCGGCGTATATGGATAAGACGGGACGTAACGGATTGCGAGTAGGCGATCTGCTCGACAAGAATTTTACCACCGAGTACATCAAACTACGATTGAAGCATCAACGCCTGCTCGACAGCTACGGATTTCAAGAAGATATCAGTGCCTGGGAAGAAGAGTTCTTTACTGCGTTGGAATTTTTGCGTACACTCAATATTGTCAACGGCGAATATTTTATCAACGAAAAATTGCAGGCCGGTCAGCGTATCTTGGCCGAAGGCGCCCAAGGCAGCATGTTGGATATTGATTTTGGCACCTTTCCCTATGTCACTTCTTCTAACACGGTGTCGGCGGGGGTTTGTAATGGTTTAGGGATTGCCCCTCGTCACATTCAAGAAGTAATTGGGATAACCAAGGCCTACTGCACCCGTGTGGGCGGGGGTCCTTTTCCGACCGAGTTGAACGATGCGACCGGCGAAGAGCTTAGAAAGATCGGCAATGAATTCGGTGCTACCACAGGTCGCCCGCGTCGTTGTGGTTGGATAGACCTGGTAGCCCTGCGTTATGCTTGCATGATCAATGGCGTTACGCAAGTGGTCATGACCAAGGCCGATGTCTTAGATTCTTTTGAGACGCTCTCGGTCTGCACCGCCTATTCCATTAAAGGAAAGGAGACCACCCAGATGCCATATCAATTGGAGCGCAGTCAGCCGGTGGCCAAATTGCAACAGTTCCCAGGCTGGAATACCGGAACGGACCAGTGCAAGACCTACGAGGCTTTGCCCACGACCATGAAGCAATATGTACATTTTATCAATGACTATTTGAACGTGAAGGTGCGTTATATTTCTAATGGTCCCGGTCGTGATCAACTGGTCGTTGTACCGCAATAGACCTTACCGCCGTAATTCTAAAAAAAACTTTTTAAAATTTGGCGGTTTAAAAACTTAGCCGAAAATTTACAGTACGAATCCGGTACAGCTATGGCTACCAAATCTGAAAAGTCTAATAAGGAAACTTCCAAGTCGGGAAAAGATTCCGCTCGTTCCACTGAGAAAAAAGAAGCTCCCAAGAGCAAGAAAAAAGAGTTGGACGAGGAGGATGAGGTGGATGATGTCAATGATGATTGGGAGAAAGAAGAAGGAGAAGTAGAAGAGGAGTGGGATCCCGACTTCGACGAATTCGATCTGCCAAAGTCAAAAGTGAAAAAGTCGACCGGTAAAAAGGCAGAAGAAGAGGATGATTTTAAATTCGAGGACGATGAATTTAAAGACCTTTTTGACGAAAAAGGCTTTGACGAAGACGAAGAGGATTTTTAATAATACAGCGTGTTATTTTTTCTCAACGCCCCCGCTCCCTTAGTAACAGCTGCAGGCTCTCCTCTAAAATGACTCCCTTTCTTTCTGTGAATACCTGCATACAAGCCGGTGACAGACGCAAAAGATAATTCCCCTGGCGAGCGATCTGCTCATCAAATGCGGGGTTAAAGCGAATAAATTCATCGCGATCCGTTTCGGTATACTTTATGATCGCCTCTTTTTTATAGCGACCAGTGATCAATAATGTGATGGTTTCTTTTTTTTCCTCTTCGCTTAGGGCCGGGGTCAGTTTTTCATTTTTTTGTCTTTCTTGCAAGGTCATGGTCGTTTCCGAGCCCTCTTCTTCAAAGATGTAGTGTGTGGCAATGAATTTTTTTACATGATTCATGGATTCGGTCGGTAAGTAATACTGCAGTTTCCAAAAGTCAGTTTGTCCGCTCTTTCGCATGGCCTGTCTTACACGGGCTTCGCCACCATTGTAAGCGGCTATTACCAGTAGCCAATCTTGAAATTCGGTATAAAGTGCGCGCAAGTATTTAGCCGCCGCCTGCGTGCTTTTTACAAAGTCCATACGCTGGTCTACGGAACGGGTTACGGTCAGTCCATATCGTCTGGCCGTGGCGGGCATAAATTGCCAGGGTCCTACGGCGCCAGCCCAGGAGACCGCTGTAGATTGCAGACCCGATTCAATGACCGCCAGATATTTTAACTGGGGCGGAAGCCCGTGTTGTGCGAGTACCTGGTCCATCATATCAAAATAGGGTCGACCCCAGTCGCGCATTTTTCGAAGCCCATTCCCATAGCGGTCCATGTAAGTTTTTACAAAGCCGATGGCCAGGGGATGAAGACGAGCGACCGATTGGCTGCCGGGAGGAGCCGGTTCCAGTAATTGCGTAAAGCCGCGGGGTACCGGGTCAGCGGTGGGGGGGGCAGGGACTGGCCCAGGGGAATGGGCAGCAGCAGTAATTTTATTATCTGCTTGTGCCATGGCCAGGTGGGCCATACCGATAAAAAAAAGGATCCCCACTAGCGGGCAGATCCTAAGGTCCTTGCAAAAGAGCTCTCGAAGTACGCTTCGAAAGGGCTTATTCTTTAACGGAGCGGTTGATATCGGTGGCGCTTTCTTCAATCTCTCTTTTTACGTTGCTTTTAGCATCGTTGAACTCGCGTACTCCTTTTCCAAGTCCACGCATCAACTCTGGAATTTTTTTACCACCGAACAACAGCAGTACAATAACCAGTATGATGATGATCTCATTGGTTCCAAGCACGCCTAGTAAAATAGGATTTGTCATAAGATACATTTGTCCTGTAAAGATAGGAACTGCTTTTTTGCTACGGATAAAAAAAATCCCACCGATTTTTTGGAAAAGGGTGGGATAAAGAATGTATTGATGGTTTATGATGCGCTGGCCTCGCTCACCGCCATACGCTTTTCGCGGATACGGGCGCTCTTTCCACTGCGAGAACGCTGGTAGAATAGTTTAGCACGACGCACATTTCCGGTCTTATGGAGCTCGATGGATTCGATATTGGGGGAGAAGAAGGGGAACACTCTTTCGACACCTACTCCATCAGAGATTTTTCTAACGGTAAAACTGGCCGTATGACCGGAACCTTGTTTCTTGATCACATCTCCCTTGAAGGACTGGATCCTTTCTTTATTTCCTTCGATGATCTTATAGTTGACCGTAATGTTATCGCCGGGTTTAAAAGCAGGAAATTGCTTCTTGGCGGTAAGTTGTTCGTGTACGTAGGCAATGGCGTTCATGATCCTCTGTTTTAAGGGAGGCAAAGGTAAGGAATATCAGTCGAATATGCAAGAATCCAGCTTGCAATTGACGGGAGGGCGAAAAAAAGCCCGCTGTTATTACAACGGGCTCAAAATCATTTGATTAAAAGGGGGTTTTCGCTGCCGATTTACCGCGCTACGTTTACGGCCCTTTTTTCTCGGATTACGGTTACCTTGATCTGGCCGGGAAAGGTCATTTCCGTTTGGATCTTTTGGGCAATTTCAAAGGATAGGCGATCTGAATCTTGGTCGCTTACCTTCTCGGCCTCTACAATAACCCGTAATTCGCGACCGGCTTGAATAGCATAGGCCTTCTCTACCCCGGTGTAGGCCATGGCCAGATTTTCTAGGTCTTTGATCCGTTGCAAATATTGTTGCATGATCTCTCGGCGCGCTCCGGGGCGGGCTCCACTGATCGCATCGCAAGCCTGAATAATGGGAGAGATGACGAACTGCATCTCTGCTTCGTCGTGGTGCGCGGCAATCGCATTGACCACCGCAGGGTTCTCTCCATATTTCTCAGCGAGCTTGGCACCCAGCAAGGCATGGCTCAGTTCGCTTTCTTCGTCGGGTACTTTACCAATATCGTGTAATAGACCGGCTCTTTTGGCCAATTTGGGATTGAGCCCGAGTTCTGCAGCCATAGTGGCACAAAGATTAGCGGTCTCTCGGCTGTGCATCAACAAGTTTTGGCCATACGAGGAGCGGAAACGCATTCTTCCGACCATGCGGATCAGTTCTTTGTGTAATCCGTGAATGCCTAACTCGATGACCGTCCGTTCTCCGATCTCCATAACCTGCTCTTCGATCTGTTTTCTGGTCTTTTCAACCACTTCCTCAATGCGGGCCGGATGGATACGGCCATCACTGACCAGGCGTTGTAAACTGAGTCTGGCAATCTCGCGGCGTAGGGGATCAAAGCTCGAAAGCAAGATCGCTTCCGGAGTGTCGTCTACGATCAGGTCTACTCCGGTAGCCGCCTCGATGGCACGAATGTTTCGGCCTTCGCGACCAATGATCTGTCCCTTGATCTCATCGCTTTCCAGGTGAAAGACCGTAATGGAGTTTTCGATGGCTTGTTCCGCCGCCGTACGCTGTATGGTTTGAATGATGATCTTACGCGCTTCTTTTCCGGCTTTTTGTTTGGCTTCTTCGATGATCTCTTGTTGCAAGGCAAGCGCTCGGGTCTGCGCCTCGTTCTTTAGACTTTCCAATAATTGGTTGCGAGCATCCTCGGCCGAGAGGTTGGCGATCTTTTCTAAACGGCGTACATGCTCTTCTTGATGCTTTTCGAGTTCGGCCCGCTTACCGTTGACAAGTTCAATTTGCCTGTTTAAATTTTCTTTGATGGCCTCGTTCTCTTTGAGCTGCTTGTCGAGGTTATTCTCTTTCTGGTTTACCGACTGCTCCTTTTGACGGATCCGGTTTTCGGCATCATTGATCTTCTTATTGCGCTCGAGCGAATCGCGCTCGTGTGTCGCTTTTAGCTGCACGAATTTCTCTTTGGCTTCGAGTTCCTTTTCTTTTCGAATGGTCTCGGCCCTTAGTTCGGCTTCTTTGAGAATGGTTTGTGCCTGAATTTCGGCTTCTTGAACTTTTTTGCTGCTCGACTTAGAAAAGATGAGACGGCCAGCCAGGAGGCCAATTGCTCCGGCGAATACGCCCACCAGGGCGTACAATATATTGGGGTCCATTGATGTGTAGGTTTAGGGGGTTCACAATACTTGTTCGGGTCCTGTTTTACACGGCAGGATCCTAACGAACGGTTCCGTAAAGTTACAAAAAAAATGGGTTGGCCCCCGTCAGCGCTTATTTATTTCGGCATCGAGTAATTGCTCCAGAAGCTGGAGCTCCTTTGCCAGGTTTTCTTGTTCGGCAGAAGAGGTCTGAGCCAAGTCTTCCTGCTCGGTCGAAGCCGTCTGCTCCGGTTCCGGCTGGTTGGCATACCACAAGATCGTCATCGCTAAATAATCTTGCATATCCTTGCCGCCATACAGCTTTTTGAACTCGGCCAATTTTTGGCTGATAGTTTGCAGATTACGAAGAACCAGTTCCTCATGACGCGGTTCTACCTTGATAGGATAGGTGCGGTCTCCGATTTGAGCAGCTATGGCTTTTAGTTCTTCGCTCATGGGGTTAATTGCCCAACTGACTGATACAGCGGTCGATTTCTTTTATGTAATGATTGATCTTTTTCTCAAAGGCAGCCTTCTCTGACTCGCTCAATGAAGTCGTCTTTAGCTTGGCGGCCGAGAGCTGTGTGGTCAGTACCTCTTGTTGAGATCGTTCTTCGGCGAGCAGGCCCTTGAGCTTTTCTATTTCGCTGGTCAGCCGTTGTTTTTCTTGCAACAAGGCATGATACTGTCCGAGCAGCGAGGCTAGTTTTTCCCTGATTCGTTGTAATGCTTCGGGGTTGCTCATTGTCTAACTAAAACGTCGAGTTCTTTTTCCAGCGTTTTGATAATGGTATCGATCCAGTTCTCGATCTCTTTGTCTGTAAGCGTTTTTTCAGGGTCCGAGAAGATCAGGTGTATGGCGATCGATTTTTTGCCCACACCTAACTTATCACTCTCGAATATATCAAAGACTTTGATATCCTGCAGAGTTTTGATCCTGATCTTTTCCAGACAGTCCTGTATACTATTCCATTGCAGAGAGGTCGGAACCACTAGGGCAAGGTCTCTTTCTACCAACGGAAAACGAGGCAGTTCCCGAATGCGTATCGGTAGGGCGGCGGCCAGCGTTACCAATAAGTGCCAATTGAGTTCGGCATAATACACCGCTTGCTTGATCCCAAAACGACGAGAAAGGCCTTCTGTAACTACACCGGCCGATCCCAGTTCTTTACCTTGAGCAGACCAGCGGATGGCCTGCCCTAAAGTGGGGTGCTCATCTGCTTGAGAGGCTGCGCTGAGTCCCATGGAAGAGAGAAGCAGGTCTACCATACCCTTAATGGTAAAAAGATCAACGGGGCTGCTCTTTTCTTGCCAATGCGTAGCATTTCGTTGGCCCGTTAGCACCAGGCAAAGACGTTGTTCCTCGTGGTAGCCCCCGTTTGCTCCCTTGGAGTAGACGGTTCCAAATTCAAACAGGCGAAGATCGAGGTTGCGATGGTTAAGATTACGGCTGACCACTTCGAGAGCCGTGTGCAATAGGGAGGGTCGCAGCGTGTTGAGTTCGGCACTAAGACTATTGATCATAGTGACCAAATGCTCGGTAGGCTCAGCAAAGTAGTGGCTGTTGGTGATCGAGTTGGTCATCATTTCGTGATAACCCAGTCCGGCCAATTGGTTCGCTATCTTTTCGCGCAGCGTTTCTTTAAAAGCGAAGTTGGGGCTCTCTACGGCAGGAGAGAGGGTAATGGCCGTGGGAATGGCAATATTGTCCAACCCGTCTATGCGGAGGATCTCCTCTACCAGATCGGCCGGCATACTAATATCGGGTTTGTGGTACGGTACACTTACCAAGATCCCCTGGTCATCAGATCGATCAATGCCAAACCCAAGACTGGTCAAGATGCCGGCAACGGCTTGATGGGCGTATTGCTTGCCACTGATCTTTTTTAGATATTCCCAGCCCAGGGTAACCTTTTTTTGAGGTTGAGGGGCGGCATAATGGTCTACCGGGGCGGTTGCTACCTGGCCTCCGGCAATATCGCAGATCAGTTGAGCGGCGCGTTGTAAAACGGGAATCGTTGCGGCAATATCAGTTCCCTTTTCGAAACGCAGGGCAGCATCGGTGCGCAATTGATGACCAAAGGACGTCTTTCGAATAGCAATCGGATCGAAAAAAGCACTTTCTAGAAAAAGAGCTTGCGTGCTTTCGCTAATGCCACTTTCCAATCCGCCATAGACGCCGGCCATACACAGGGGACGATCTGTATCACAGATCATAAGATCTTCTTTGTTCAGCGTACGTGCAACCCCATCGAGGGTTACGAAGCGAGTCTGGGCATCCAGATTTTTGACTACGATCTGATCGCCTTTAATGGCCAGCCGATCAAAGGCATGCAGGGGTTGACCGGTCTCGTGTAAAACATAGTTGGTAATGTCTACGATATTGTTGATCGGCTTTACACCAATGGCCTTGAGTCGTTGCACCATCCAGCGTGGCGAGGGGCCGATCTTGATCCAATCGATACAAAGTCCACTGTAGCGGGGACAAGCAGTATGGTTTTCGATAGTGACTTGTATGGGGCAGACGGATTGTTGGTCCGAAAAAGACAAGCGGGCCGGAAGGCGGGGTTGTCCTTTTTTTTGATGATGATGATTCATATAGGCGCAGACATCACGCGCTACGCCCCAATGACTCATGGCATCCATCCGGTTGGGAGTAAGTCCTATTTCAATGATCGTATCTTGATAAGGCTTAAAAAAATCAGCGGCAGCTGTTCCGGGTACGGCCTCTGGGGGCAAGACCAATATGCCGGCATGCGAATCACCCCATCCGATCTCATCTTCCGCGCAGATCATACCCTGGCTTTCCTCTCCTCTGATCTTGGCCTTTTTCATAGTGAGCGGATCACCATTGGTTGGATAGATCGTTGCACCCACCGGGGCTACGATTACTTTTTGGCCGGCGGCCACATTCGGGGCTCCACAGACGATCGAGAGCACTTGACCTTCTCCGACCGATACCTTGGTCAGGGTTAATTTGTCCGCATTGGGATGTTTTTCGGTAGAGAGGACCTCGCCGATCCGCAGTCCTTGTAATCCTCCTTTTACTTCTTCGTATAAACTTATTTTTTCAACTTCGAGTCCAATGGAAGTAAGGATCTCGCTAAGCTGCTCTACCGGTATCGGTTCGGGCAGATAATCCAATAACCATTGGTAAGAAAGGGTCATAGAACAAGAAGAATTTTCTGGTTGCGAAGATAAAGGAAACAGAGAACTGGGCGATTACATACGGTAACAAACCGCATTGATATTCATTCCGGCCCCCACCGAAGCGAATAGTACGACATCGCCGGGTTGCAGATCGTGCACGTCCCACTGACCTTTTTTTACCATATCGAACAGGGTGGGTATGGTAGCTACCGAACTATTGCCCAGTTTGTGAATATTCATAGGCATGATGTGCTCGGGTAATTCTTTCTTGCCGTATAGCTTATAAAGTCTTTTGATGATACCCTCGTCCATTTTTTCATTGGCCTGGTGCAGAAATACTTTTTTAACTTCCTCAATGGGAACGCCCGCTTTATCGAGGCAATCCTTCATGGCCGCCGGTACGTGTTGCATGGCATATTCGTATACTTTACGCCCTTTCATCTTAATATAGCGTACATGCGGATCGGCTTCGGGTAAATTACTTTTTCCCAAAAAAAGATAATAGGCTTCATCGGTACAGTGGCTTTGAACACTGCAAGAAAGGATGCCGGCTTGCGTGTTATCGGATGGCCTTGCTTCGAGCACGGCCGCCCCGGCACCATCCGCAAATATCATGCTGTCTCGGTCGTATCGGTCTACGACGCGGCTAAGGGTCTCGGTGCCGACCACCAGTGTTCGCTGCGCGACGCCGGCTTTAATGAAGGCATCAGATTGGATAACGCCCTGCAACCAACCCGGGCATCCGAATAATATATCGTAGGCGACACACTGCGGATTGCGAATACCCAATGCATGTTTAACGCGACTGGCCAAGGCCGGCAAGATGTCGGTTTGAATGGTATGGCTGATCACATTACCGAAATTATGCGCCACAATGATCTGGTCGAGTTGCTCCGGATCGATCCCGCTGTCGGCAATAGCGCGTCTGGCGGCCTCAATGGCCATATCGGAAGAATTCATCCCTTCGCTGGCATACCGCCTCTCTTCGATACCGGTGATCTCCTGAAATTTTTCAACGATCTCGCTGCCCGGAGCCTCTATACGCGTGCCTTCTTCGCCATAAAAGGACTGTTGGGCAAAGTCTTTATTTTCTTTGACGACAGGGGGAATAAAACAACCCGTTCCGGTAATGACAGTTCGTTGTTGCATATACTCAGCGTATCATGATCGTTTTGATCGGTCTTTTGTAAATATAACCTTAAAAGAGAATAACGGACGTTAGCGCAAAGCCACTTGCAAATAAGTGCTTATTTTTAACGCCGAAAACAAATCTATATGCCAACTTCATTGCTAAAAGGTAAAAAGGGGATCATATTCGGAGCGCTCGATGAACGTTCCATTGCTTGGAAAACAGCCCTTCGTTGTCACGAAGAGGGCGCTCAGCTGGTGCTGACCAATGCCCCGGTGGCCCTGCGCATGGGCGAGATCAATAAGTTGTCGGCCCTCTGTGGCAATGCGCCCGTTATTGGCGCCGATGTAACCAATATGGACGACCTGAAGAATCTTTTTGAGCAAGCTATGACCCATTTTGGCGGCAAGGTCGATTTTGTATTGCATTCCATCGGGATGAGTTTGAATGTTCGTAAAGGCAAGCATTATACCGAGATGAACTACGATTGGAATGCCAAGACACTCGATATTTCGGCCATGAGTCTGCATCGTGTCTTGCGTACGGCCTGGGATCTGGATGCGATCAGCGAATGGGGTAGTGTAGTGGCCCTGAGCTATATCGCTGCGCAGCGTGTCTTTCCAGATTACAACGAGATGGCCGATGCCAAGGCCTTGCTCGAAAGTGTTACCCGCAGCTTTGGGTATCATTATGGCGTAAAAAGAAAAGTGAGGGTCAATACCATTTCACAGTCGCCAACCCCCACTACGGCTGGCAGTGGCGTTAAAGGGTTCGATGGATTTCTACACTATGCAGAATCGATGAGTCCACTCGGTAATGCAGGGTCCGGTGATTGCGCCAATTATTGCGTTACCTTATTTAGTGACATGACCCGATACGTAACAATGCAGAATCTTTTTCACGACGGTGGATTCAGCTTTACCGGTGTAACGCAGCAGGTGATCGATAAAATGGGGAACGGCTGACGGGTCAGTACTCGTCTTCGTTAAATAGAAAATCGTCTTGTGTGGGATAGTCGGGCCAAATGTCCTCGATGGTCTCATAGACATCGCCCTCATCTTCTAGTTCCTGTAAATTCTCTACTACTTCGATGGGAGCGCCCGAACGAATGGAATAATCGATCAGTTCGTCTTTGGTGGCAGGCCAGGGTGCGTCTTCGAGGTAAGAGGCCAGTTCTAATGTCCAGAACATATGGATACGTTTAGTAGGTAATGGAAGCCTATTTTTGCGCAAATGTAGTAGGATTGGGCTATTTTCCAAATAACCTTTGTTCTTTTGGATGAACGGCTTGATTTTTTTTGATAGTTTCGATCAAGATTTTTATCACAATTGTTAAACGTAAGTTCCCTTTATAAGCGCTATGGCACCCTCGAAATTCTGCGGGGGCTCAGTTTGCAAGTGCCAAAAGCCCAGGTGGCCGCGATCGTAGGCCCTTCCGGCTGTGGGAAAAGCACCTTGTTACACCTCATTGGCACCCTGGACAGGCCCGACAATGGAAAGGTAGAGATCAATGGTACCGATGTGTTTCGACTATCTTCTCAAAAGCTCGCCGCTTTTCGAAATAAGCACATTGGATTTGTTTTCCAATTCCATCATTTGTTGCCCGAATTCAGCGCACTCGAAAACGTATCGATTCCTGGCTGGATAGCCGGTCATTCCAAAGGGGAGGTAAAAGAAGAAGCCACTCGGTTGCTGGATACCCTGGGACTTTCGCATCGTCTCGATCATAAGCCCGCTGCTCTTTCAGGGGGCGAACAACAACGTGTGGCCGTAGCTCGTGCCCTTATCAATCGACCCGATATTATTTTGGCCGATGAGCCCAGTGGCAATCTCGATTCCATACAGGCGCGAGAATTGCACCAGCTATTCTTTTCGCTTCGGGATAAAACCGGTCAAACCTTTTTGGTGGTAACGCACAACCAAGAATTAGCAGGTCAGTGCGATAAGGTCTGGACCATGAAGGATGGTATGCTCTTGGAAAATTAGCCGATCCGGGGCTTCCAGATGATCTCTTCAACGCCGGATTGATGACCAGTAAAACGAGCTAGTACGAACAGGTAGTCACTAAGGCGATTGAGGTATTTTACAACCAATTCATCTACGGCGATTCCCTCGTATTGCATGCGAACACAACAGCGCTCGGCTCTGCGACAGATACAACGTAATACATGTAAATGCGAAACGGCCAACTGGCCGCCCGGCAAGATAAAATGTTTCATGACCGGCAGCCGTTCGGTCATGCGATCGATCTCTTTTTCCAATAGATGAACATCTTCTTCTTTGAGATCGGGCAGGGCCATACCGGGTGCTTTCTCCGGATCGCAGGCCAGGGACGAGCCCACGGTAAAGAGTCTGTCCTGCACTTCGGATAATACGGTCCGGGCGCTCAGATCGGTCAAGAGGTCACGACAAAGGCCCACGTAGGAATTCAGTTCATCGACCGTGCCGTAGGCCTCTATGCGAAAATGAGATTTGGGCACTTTGGTGCCTCCGATAAGCGAAGTGGTTCCGTCGTCTCCGGTCTTGGTGTAGATCTTAAGTGCCATGCCTGTTCGTTAATTGCAGAAAGGGGCTGCAAAGTAACGTAACAACGCGACTACTCGAAGGTTCAGTCAGCAAGAAAAATATCTTATTTACGCTTTGGCGAATTTGGCATTGAGCTGGTCGGTCTCAATAACCCCGTCTCGCAGCCGGACTATGCGGCGGGAGTGATTGGCAATATCCTCTTCGTGGGTAACGATCACAATGGTATTTCCGTTTTTGTAGATCTCCTCAAAAATATCCATGATCTCTTGCGACGTTTTGGTATCGAGATTACCGGTGGGCTCATCGGCTAAGATAATGGCCGGATCATTGACCAGCGCGCGGGCGATGGCTACGCGTTGGCATTGTCCACCAGAGAGTTCGTTGGGGCGGTGATGACTGCGGTCGGTCAGTCGGACCATGTCGAGCATCTGCATGGCTTTTTGAGTACGTTCTTTTTTACCCATGCCGGCATACACAAGTGGCAAGGCCACATTTTCGGCCGCAGTAAGTCGGGGCAATAAATTGAACTGTTGAAATACAAAGCCGATCTCTTTGTTCCTGACCTCGGCCAGCGAGTCGTCGGCCATCTTGCTAACATCATTATTGTTTAATACATACCGTCCTTCGGTCGGGGTATCGAGACAGCCGATAATGTTCATCAAGGTACTTTTTCCCGAACCGGACGGACCCATCAGCGACACATACTCGTTCTTGAAAATATCTAGCGAAAGGCCTTTCAGTACAGGTAATTCCTGCTTGCCCATGAAATAACTTTTCTTGATCTGCTCCAGGTGAATGATGCCTTCTGCCATAGCTAGTTTTTGAATCCGGAGACAAAGATAACCCATCCCTTTTAGCTATCTTCGTGCCGATGGATAAGAAGAAGCAAATTGTGATGAGCGGTATCCGTCCCACGGGGTTTTTGCACCTCGGTAATTACTTTGGGGCGGTGCGCAACTACGTGCGTCTGCAACAGGAGTACAGCTGCTATTTTATGGTAGCCGACTTGCATTCCCTTACCACGCATCCCGATACGAACGAATTAAAAGAGCATGTATATCGTGTTCTGTCGGAGAATATAGCCTGTGGCCTCGATCCGGAGCAGGCGGTCTTGTATTGCCAGAGCCATGTGCCAGAGACCGCAGAGCTCTATTTGTTGCTCAATATGTTGGCCTATGTGGGGGAATTAGAGAAGACGGTAACATTCAAGGATAAGGTTCGTCAGCACCCCGACAATATCAATGCCGGCTTGCTGACCTATCCCGTATTGCAAACGGCCGATATCATCTTACACCGGGCCGCCCTGGTGCCCGTTGGAAAGGACCAGGAACAACATCTCGAAATGGCTCGCAATTTTGTCAAGCGCTTCAATCACCGCTATGGCGAGTTGTTCCCCGAACCGCAGGCCTTTAATTTCGGAGAAGAATTGCTTAAAGTACCCTCGTTGGATGGCACCGGTAAAATGAGCAAGAGTGAGAATCAGTATGCTACTTTATACCTGGGAGATAGCGACGAAATGATCAAGAAGAAGATCATGCGGGCTAAAACGGACGCCGGTCCATCGGCACCCAATACGCCCAAGCCAGATTACATTGTCAATTTGTTTCAGTTGATGCAACTGGTCAGTGCACCCGTCACCTTGGCGCAATTTGAGAGTGCCTATATGGATGCCTCCATTCGCTATGGCGATATGAAATCTCAATTAGCCATCGACATGATCCGTTTTATAGCGCCCATTCGCGAGAAAGCCCTGTCATTGCAGCAAGACAAGGATCGTCTGCAACGCGTAATGCGACAAGGGGCAGAAAAGGCGCGTGAGAGTGCGGCCCGAACGCTCCAGTTGGTCAAAGATTCGATGGGGCTCAATTATTATTGAATTTCCCTAATTTTAACTCCCTTCAAAAAATAAGGCCCCTTTTCAGGCAACCTCTCATGGCAAAAGCAAAAAAAACAAAGCATATC
>VHAT01000004.1 GCA_016872195.1 Sphingomonadales bacterium
TTATTACTGGCTTCGGTATCGGTAGCCATGGTCAGCCGCATCGCCAAGGCCTTTCAGGATTATTGCCTTAGTCTGGTCACCCAAAAATTTGGAGCCAGCGTATTTACCGAGGGGCTACAACATGCCATGAAGCTTCCATTCAGAGAGTTCGAAGATGCGCGAAGTGGAGAAACGCTTAGCATTTTACAAAAGGTAAGGGTCGATACCGAAAAACTGGTCGCCGCCTTTATCAATATTCTGTTTCCCGTATTGGTAGGCATTTTATTCGTTGCCATCTATGCGACCACGATCGATTGGCGACTTCCTATTTTTTATTTTGGGGGGATCTTTTTGCTGGCCTACCTCTCCAATAAATTCAGCCATAAGGTAAAGATCATTCAAAAAAACATCGTTACCCAAACAGCATCGCTGGCCGGTGCCACCACCGAATCGCTGCGCAATATCGAATTGGTCAAAAGCTTAGGATTGACCAGCCAAGAAGTTAACCGACTCAATCGAAATACTTTCAAGATCTTAGGGCTTGAGTTAACGAAGGTCAAAAAGATCAGAAGTATCAGTTTTTTGCAAGGCACATTTGTCAATACCCTTCGCCAGGTGATTTTATTCCTGCTGATGTTTTTGATCTTTCGCAATGAGATGAATGCCGGAGAGCTAGTGACCATGCAGATCTTCTCTTTCTTTGTTTTTGGACCCTTACAAGAGATCGGTAATATCATCCTTACCTATCGCGAAGCGCAGACTTCATTGGAGAACTTCAGTCAGCTGATGCAAAAACCACCCGAGCCGGCTCCCCTGCAGCCTGCGCACTTAGGCCCGATCGAGACATTGTCCTTTGAGCACGTTGGATTTCAGCATCCTTCTTCTTCTCAAAAAGCGGTTAATGGGATCAGCTTTGACGTTCGTACAGGCGAGACCATAGCCTTTGTAGGTCCTTCCGGATCGGGCAAAACCACCATGATGAAATTACTGGTAGGACTCTATCGTCCTGATCAAGGTCGCATTTTATACAATGGGCTGGATGAAAACAGTATCAACTTCGATGACCTTCGAAATCAAATTGGATTTGTAACGCAAGACACCCAACTTTTTTCCGGTACCATCCGCGAGAATTTACTTTTTGTATGTCCACAGGCCACGACCCAAGAACTGCAAGAGGTGCTGGAAAAAGCGGCTTGCCATTCATTGTTACAAAGAGCCGACAGCGGACTCGATACCATTATTGGAGAAGGTGGCCTTAAGCTATCCGGGGGCGAGAGACAGCGACTCTCGATAGCCCGCGCGCTACTCAGAAAACCAAGGCTGTTGCTATTTGATGAGGCCACATCGGCACTGGACTCGCTCACCGAAGAAGAGATCACTCATACTATCCGCTCGGTTTCGAACGAAGGGCAGCAGATCACCATCTTGATCGCACACCGCTTATCGACCATCATGCATGCGGACCGCATTTATGTTCTGGAAAAAGGAGAGGTTACTGAAACAGGAAAACATGAGACCTTGTTAGCCGAGAAAGGGTTGTATTATGCCATGTGGCGTCAGCAGATCGGAGAAAGAAAAAATCCCCCTGCCCGATAAGGCAGAGGGACTCTTGCTGTCTGACGTGTTAGTAGAACAGATTATTTTTTAGCCCGGGTAGGGAACATATACCCGATATTGAATCCAAGTACATTATTGCTCCATTCGGTATTAGCCTCATTTTTGAGGTTTGTAATACCTTTCAAATAGTTAAGACTCAAAATAACACCGGTCTTGGATTGATATCCACCAGTGGCAATGACACCAAAATCAAAGCCCTTTACCTGGCCGGCCTCATTACCAATAGTAATTTCTTCTCTGTCTCCCAAGTAGGCGTGATGCGCAGAAAGATTGAAGCCCAAGTTAGGTCCACCGCCGATAAACCAACCTCCTTTTGTACGATACAAAACTTGTAATGGAATATCCATGGCAGCAAAACGATACTTATCTTTTTCTGTATTCACCCCTACCGCTACCCCTTTGCCCAGGAACAAGAGCTGAGACTGAAAAGAAAGCTTAGCATTGATCTTGGTATCCCAAATAGCCCCGAATTGAAAGGAGCCCAAGGCTACTCCCTCTTCGTTGACTAAAGCATCGTTTGTTGTTACCGAACCGGAGGCCACTCCAGTCTTTAGACCAAAGCGCGTCTGAGCCGAAAGACTTAATCCGGCAAAGAGCATAAAAACAATCAGCAGGCTAGTTTTCATAAAAATGATTTTAATAAAGTGAAGATAAAAATAAACCTGCAAGAAAAGCAATAAATAAATTCAACTATTTTTTACTACGAGTCGGCAGCATGTATCCAATGGTAAGTCCAATTACATTGTTTTGCCAATCGAAATTGGGGGCGTTTTGCAACTGGGTCAGTCCTTTGAGATAACTAACGCTAAGCACCACGCCTTTTTTGGAATGGTAACCACCCGAGGCCATCAAACCCAGGTCAAAACCTTTTACTTCACCGACTTCCTCGCCAATAGCTATTTCTTGAGACCGTTGAGCTGAAACGACTTGTACCGCTGACAATTGGTTGTAATGATGAGGAAGTGAAAAATTTTTAACCAGGTTCGCCTCGATCTTGACACGAAGGGAGATCGTATCACAGTCTGCATGCGTGATCAAAAAGGTATAGGTGCCCGGACAGAGATTGTAGAAATGATAATGTCCCTCCGTATCGGTCTCTGTCGATCGCTCGATCTCCTTGATCAAAATGACGGCCTTATCAAGAGGGGCCTTCTCATCGGCATCAGCCACACTGCCCGAAAGGGTCAGCACACAAGGAGTAGTTTGACCCCATGCAGCGTGAACATCAAATGCAAAGAGCAGCATCAGAATACAAATCCACTGGCCTACAATTTTTAGCGGCTCCTTTGCATTCCACTCATCCGTTATTATGGCTTTATTTGGCAAGAAAATATTTGCAACAATATTGCAAATATAAGAAAGGGTGGTGAAACAGATAAAAAATTTATGTGCCGGGCCTTGGCGAGTAGTACTCAGCGCCAAGAATTTAACCAACCTTATTAGCGTTCCAGCTTAGCCAACCATAAACCTTAGAAGCCCTTCTTTTATCCGGAATATTTCATATCTTGTTCGTACATGAAAAGAGCGGCTCTACTTTCTGTTCTGTGCCTATTGATACTGGCAGCTTGCTCAAAGCAAGACAGCACCAACCGATGCGCCGGCACCACCTACGATATCCAATTCACAAAGAATCCGGCCATTGGGGGCGTCAATAATGGGAGTATATCCGTTTTTTACCCGCGTGGCGATACCCTTCGCTATCAATTGAACAACGGTGCCCCTCAATCCAATCCAAACTTTACCGGACTGGCTCCGGGTAACTATGTGATCTGGGTGATTAACCAAAAAGGTTGCTCCGATACGATCAGCACGGTCATCGAGGCCTATGGACCAAAATTTGCTGCCGTAAAACAACTGATCGGTGGGTACTGTGGCCCCTGTCATCTGAACGGAGGAGCCAGCGGCGGAAAAAACTTAGATACCGATGCATCGATCATCTCCAGTTGGGATCGCATTCAGATACGAAGTGTCAATGGCAGCCCCACCTTTATGCCACAAAACGGACAGCTAACGACCATCGATAAACAAAAGATCACTGATTGGGTCAATGCGGGTCACCGCATTAGTGATTGATTTCACTGCTGATCTATCTTACTATAATAGTAACTACCCCTAAAGACATCATACCGACCCTTTGAGAGGTCGTTGGTACCCAGTCTAACGCACTTTCATCATGGCGCGCACTTGCTGTGCAATTCCATTTTGTAAACGAGCATAATAAATGCCAGGAGGCAACCCCTCACTATCAAAGTCGATGCGGTGAGTACCGGCTACCAACTCTTTATTGGCCAGTACGGTGATGAGTCTTCCCAACGTATCGAAAATTTGCAATAAGGTATGTCCTCCCTCTGTCGTAAACTGAATAGTGGTGCGCGACGTAAAGGGATTGGGGAAATTAGTAATGGCTAGATCTAACGAGGGACGAGGCGGCGGGGTTACTCCACTGCAAGCCCCTTGCTTAATCAGCGGAAGGGTTTGCAATTGGCTATTGATATTGGGCGGAAATAACGATTGCACAACGGACTTATCCAAGCAAAACCACTTTTCGAGTATCGTTCCATAGATACTTCTAAAATCGTATTGCATTGGCAAATTATCATTGACGGTAGCAGCGGCTGGCAAGGTGGGATTGACGCCCAGCATACCTGGATCGACCTGGCTACCGAACAAGAAAAGAGGAGCGGCTGCACCATGATCGGTCCCCACACTCGAGTTAGAGCGAACACGACGACCGAATTCGCTTAAGGTCATTCCAAGTACCCTGTCTTCGATGGACAAGAACTTCAGGTCGTCTTGAAAGGCCTTGATGGCAGCAGAGACACGACCCAGTAAGGTGGCGTGCGTACCAGTGACCTTATCCGCATTTACTTGAACCGAGTGGGTATCGAAGCCCCCAAAACTCACCATGTACACGCGGGTCTTGAGCCCTCCCTTGATCAAACGAGCCACTATTTTTAATTGATCCGCCAATGAATTGCCGGTAGGATAGGGAACTTGGGCCGTAACAGCATTGGCCGCATTACGTATCACAGAAGCATATCCTTGCGTCTGTTGATTGATCTGCCGGATATAGGTGAGCTCTTTTCCGGCGCGAGTACTGGGAGCATAATCGGTGGCACCGGATAAAAGATTATAAAAAGAAGAGGGATTGGTAATACTCATCCCCATATTGCGTGTGGGACCTTGCAGGGTTAAAGAAGTTGTGCTTCCGATCTGGATCGCCAAGGGATCGGGCATATCGGCAGTGGGATAGCCATCAGGATAGCCGGGATATTCATAATCCAGATAACGGCCGGCCCATCCACTATATACCTCTTGGTTACTGTTGGAACCACTCATCCAAATATCGGTAGCTCTGAAATGAGAGAAATTCGGTTGCGGATAACCGACGGACTGAACCAACTTGGCCTTTCCGTTGGCAAATAATGATTGCAAGCCAGTCATGGCCGGATGCAGACCCGTGCCGGTTACCCCTGCTATAGAAAGCACCGAGGATTCGGGAATGGCCACATTACTACGTGCATTGAAATAGCGGGAATAATCAGCCACAGGGATCACCGTGTTCAACCCATCATTTCCTCCTGCGAGTTGAATGATCACGAGTACATGATCAGTAAGAGTATCCCCTTTCATGAGTGCCTGTACCAGCGACGATTCCATAGTAAAGGCATTCACGGAATATCCATTGATCAACTCCGGTAAGAGTGCGGCCATGGGGACGGCTCCGGATAGAAAATCTCTTCTTTGCATATCAGATCAACTGGTATTCGGATAATTTAAAAAGATATTGAAACAGCGATCGCAACCGGGTGTTCACAATATTGAAATTCGCCGTGGTAGGATTCGATTCGTAGGCCATCCAAGCGTTGGTCCAATAGTAATCCCATTGCTGACCGGTCAGTAATAATTGAGTCTTGATCTGTGTCTTGGTAATATCACTCAGCGTATTTTGAAATAAAAACGAAATGGCCCCATTGATCAGATCCGTAGGGTTGCCCGGGTTATACAGGGTGCGCGCCCACTCCACACAATTGAACTGTACACGCACGTTATTGCGGATGTACCCGGTAGCGATCATCGTATCGGTGTATTGATTGCGCTTGGGTAAGGTATCGGACGTGATCCAGAGTTCATGAAAACTCGGTTCTTGGTAATAGGCCGGCAGCCCTGACACATTGGGAGGATCATACAAATTCTGCCCCAGATTGCTCATCCAAGAATAGAATGTATTCCAAAGACCATAGTTAGTATCCCAGTCGCTGGCGGGAGCAAAGGCTACGTTCATCTCGCGAAGAGAGCCAATGACGAGGTCGGCAGGAGTTTTAATGTAACACCCTCGATTCATCTGATCGTAAAAATGTTCGCTTTTAAATAGAGCCGTCAGCATGGGTTTGATCTCGTAGCCGCTATCTCGGAAAATATCCGCCAACGGTGTAATCACATTTTGCTCGGTAGCGGCATCGATGGTGTAATACACAAACCAGCGATAGACCTTTCGGGCAATGAACTTGGCCACTTCGCGCTGAGCGAATAACATAGCCATCAAATCACTGATCTCCAAGGCACCGGCCGTTGCGGTTGTGCGACCCGTAATCACCGTATTATTGAAAAAACTCGAAAAGGTTTTATTGACCGTACTATGCCGAGAAATAGTAAAGACCGGCTGATAGGTAGAAAAATTGATGGTCCAACCCGTAAGCACCTTGGCGGCCTCTTTAACATCGGTCTCTGTGTATCTTGAATCGGGGCCTTTCCCCAATGTAAATAACTCGAATAACTCGCGAGCGTAATTCTCATCGGGAGCAGTTGCATTATTCAGATAGCCGTTCAGGTAACGCAACATGGCTACGTCAGTAGTGATAGCGCTGACCAGCGACCTGAAATTACCCAATGCGAACCGACGGATCAGCTGGTGCTGCGTATAGACCCAATTTCCATACCCAATTTCGGCGGCCTCGTTTCCAAAATGATCTGACCAGAACATGATCATCTTTTCCAGCACACTGCGGTCTTGATTGATCATGTTGCCCGTCAGCCATTTTTTGAGAGAGGACCTTCGAAGGGACTGCACCGTACCATCATTATTGATATCATTGACCCAAGTGGTTCCCCGTGCAATATTGGCATCGGGGTTCACACCGGGAGTAGCCACAATATTATATTCCTTAACAGGGGGCGTAGGGGCCGCTGCCGTTGGATTAAGTAGTTCATCGACCACCTGGTTCATCGAGCGCCCGGTAAAATAACTGAGATCTGATCGCTTGACTCCGAACAGGGTACGGCGTAGCAAATGCACTAATTCGGCTTCTGTCCACGGTCCATTATAGGGGGCCAGACCAGACTGTGTTCGGTAGGGAGCTGTTGAAGAGACGGTCTCAGCGGCATTCATAGGTAAAAGGTATATAAAAAAATAAACATATAGGCAAGAGCCCCAAAAAAAATAATAAAATACCCTTATTCATAACTTCGGAAAAGCCATGCTACCCAGGAAAAGGCTGTTCGCACTTTTCCATCCTGCCTAATTACAATTGAAATCAGCTGATTCTTTCAATGATCCCGGCGATACCCTGACCACCACCCACACAGGCCGTGATCATCCCGTATTTCTTATTAAGTCGTTGAAGGTCATTGATATTTTGAATAGTCAGCTTGCAACCCGTGCATCCCAAGGGATGTCCCAGGGCGATCGCCCCCCCATTAATATTAACTTTTTGCGGATCTAGTCCGGCCTCTTGAATCACGGCCAGGGCCTGCGAGGCAAAGGCCTCGTTCAGTTCGATCAGATCGATCTGGTCCAGGCGTAACCCCGCCCGCTGCAAGGCCTTGGGAATGGCATTGACGGGGCCAATTCCCATAATACGGGGATCGACACCGGCCACCGCTACACTCACTAAGCGGGCCACAGGACTAAGACCAAGTTCCTTGATCTTGCTTTCGCTCATCACGATCACGAAAGCAGCCCCATCTGAGGTTTGTGAGGAATTACCTGCTGTAACAACACCCTTTGCAGCAAACGCAGGTTTTAATTTGGCTAGTGCCTGCAGCGACGTATCGGCTCTTGGTCCTTCATCGGTATCGACGGTAAAAGTTCTTTGCTTTTTCTTTCCACTTTCATCCAAATAAGTTTCTTGAATGTTGATGGGTAAAATACCTTTCTTAAAATGGCCGGCCTCAATGGCCGCGATCGCTTTTTGGTGAGAATAAAAAGAAAATTCATCTTGGGTATCTCGACCTATCTTGTAATCGTTTGCAACGGCTTCTGCTGTTAATCCCATGTTGAGATAATAGTCGGGGCTCTCCGAGGCGATCGAATAGGCAGGCGCAGTTTTCCAACCCGCAGCGGGCACTAAACTCATACTCTCCGTTCCTCCGGCCACAATACAGTCTGCCTGCCCTGCTCGGATCTTAGCTGTAGCCATACCAATGGCTTCCAAACCAGAAGCGCAATAACGATTGATCGTAACGCCTGGTGCAGCAATGCCCAACGATCGAGCAGCAATGATGCGAGCTACCTGCAATCCTTGCTCGGCCTCAGGCACGGCATTGCCCACGATCACATCATCAACCTGATCGGCCATAAGTTGCGGAACGGTTGCCATCAATCCCTTGATCAGATCAATGGCAAGATCATCGGGTCTGGTAAATCTGAATCCTCCTTTTTTCGCTTTCGTAACAGCGGTTCGATATCCTGCGACAATGTAGGCCTCTTGCATAAAATTGAGTTGAGTGATAGAAAGTTGTTTATGCAACTTTCCGATATCAAAATTACAACCGCGCTGCTACCCTGCCAAAAGCAACAAGACTTTCGCCATGATCTTGAAGTATATTTGCCACCACCATGTACAAGCTGCTGCGTCAACTACTTTTCTTGCTACCACCAGAACAAGCACACCAGCTATCGATGTTCTTTTTGAGACTCGCTTGCAGTACGTCTCCGTCTCGTCGACTGATCCGCAAGTTCTTCGATCCCGGTTCACAACAGCCTATACAAATCGGTGGGCTACTCTTTAAAAATCGGGTCGGGCTGGCCGCCGGTTTCGATAAGAATGCCATTCATCTGCGCGAACTAAGTTGTCTGGGTTTTGGTCATGTGGAGATTGGAACCGTTACTCCGCAGCCGCAACGTGGTAACGAAAGACCCAGATTATTTCGCCTGCCTCAAGACAAGGCCCTTATCAACCGAATGGGCTTTAATAACGATGGCGTGGTCACCATTGCCCGCAGACTCAAAGAATGGAGAGAGCAGGGCCAAAAAAAAAGTGATGGTCAGCCCCCGCTGATCATTGGCGGTAATATTGGGAAAAATAAAGTAACCTCCAATGAAGAAGCCTGGAGAGACTATGAATTTTGTTTTGAACGCTTGCACCCCTGGGTCGATTATTTTGTGGTCAATGTCAGCTCTCCCAATACCCCTGGATTACGGGCCTTGCAAGAGAAAGAATCCCTGAAAAAAATTCTCACGCTCTTACAACAACGCAACAACGAAAAAAAAATCCAACGTCCCCTACTGCTGAAAATAGCCCCCGACCTTTCGTCGGCACAGGTAGATGATGTGATCGCACTGGCACTCGAGATCAAACTAGATGGATTGGTAGTTAGCAACACCACCATCGAAAGAAGCGGACTCTCCACCGAAGCTAATCGGGTAAGTCGTATCGGAGCCGGTGGGCTTAGCGGCGCTCCCCTACGAGAAAAAAATACGGAGCTGCTTCGCTACATCACGGAACGCACGAGGGGATCCATTCCGCTGATCGCATCAGGTGGAATTTTTACGGCAGCGGACGCCCTTGAAAAAACAAAGGCCGGCGCCACGCTCGTCCAAGTGTGGACAGGTTTTATTTACGAGGGGCCTGTTATTGCAAGAAATATTGGCAAAGCGTTTTGAGGCCATTGCTAGTGAGCCAATAGCAAGCTTTTCTTAATCCGATACGAACTAAAGAACATTTTATTAGGAGTGGCCGTTACCCTGACAGAGAAGTGTTACCGCCACCATAGCAGCGGTCTCTGTTCGAAGTCGATTCTCTCCCAAACTCACCGTTGTAAATCCTTGTTGAATGGCCTGCGCATGTTCCGCCTCGGTAAAATCGCCCTCCGGCCCAATACAAATTAGTGTTGACCCCATGGGCCTCTTCCAAGTGGCCAAGGACGTTTTATCGGCAGGACCACAATAAGCGATACAATGATTCGATCCCCATTTTTTTAATTCTTCTAGTTGCGAAAAGGAATGGGGTTTATCTAAAACCGGTAACCAAGATTGTTGGCTTTGTAACATAGCACTGATCAAAACCGCCTGCATTCGCTCGGTTCGAAGGCTTTCTTTTTCGGTGCGTTCACAGATAAGGGGTATAATGCGGCTAATACCCAATTCGGTTACTTTCTCGAGCAACCACTCCAACCGACTCGTATTTTTTAAGAGCGAAACAGCCAAGACTACCGGAGACTTAACAGGAACTATATAATGCTCCGTTTCTACTTGAACTTGGCAGGCTTTTCGATGATCATCGGTGATTCGTCCTTGGAGTTTTCTACCCAATCCGTCGGTTAGCATAACACGATCTCCGGCTTGTAAACGAAGCACCTGAATAGCATGCTTGCTATTGCTCTCGTCCAAGACCACGTAGGGCTGGCCCGGCTGATAAGAGGATATATAAAAGAAGGGAACAGACATGATCAGGCAGGCATATCGTCATCGGGGTCAATATCATTCATGCGACTGCCCGTTTGAACGAACACTCTTGCCCCCCCTTGCCCATCGACATCACGCACAGGTTTCCAATTCGGATTAAGTCCGGTCATTCCGATACTGCCGTCCTCATCGGTAAACTTCTGAATATTGAGCATAGCACGGAGCTTTATGGTCTCCAACGATCCATTACGGTGCTTGGCGATCCGCACAATGGTCTCTCCACGATTATTCTCACCCATTTCCGTAGTGGTTACATCGTAGTACTCGGGACGATAAAGGAACATGACCAAGTCGGCATCTTGCTCAATAGCACCCGACTCACGCAGGTCACTCAGCTGGGGCATCTTGGAGCCATCCTTACCGGCACCACGCGTTTCGACCGCACGGCTAAGTTGTGAAAGCGCAATAATGGGGATACTCAACTCTTTGGCCAAGGCCTTTAGATTGCGCGAGATATTACTGATCTCTTGTTCGCGATTGCTGTTTCGGTTCTCGCCGGTACCACTCATCAACTGCAAATAATCGATGATGACCATACCGATATTGTGTTTATTTTTTAGCCGGCGACATTTGGCACGAAGTTCAAAGATGTTGAGTGCGGGCGTATCATCGATATAAAGGGGAGCCTGGGCCAAACGCTGCACTCCTCGAGCATACAATTGCTTCATCTCGTGCTCTTCCATCTTTCCGCGACTGATCTTCTCTAACCAGATCTCGCTTTCGGCCGCGAGAATACGTTGCACCAATTGTGCCGCACTCATCTCCAGCGAAAAGAAAGCCACTGGGGTAGACTTTGCCGGATGCATAACGGCATTGCGCGCCAAATTAAGTGCAAAGGCGGTCTTACCTACCGCAGGACGAGCGGCTAAAATGATCAGGTCAGTTCGCTGCCAACCATATGTAACACGATCCACAGAGGCAAACCCGCTCGGCACCCCCGTAATATCTTCGTTCTTGTTGCGCAGGTCCTCAATGCGTTTGATCGTGTTGACCAACACCGAATCGATGGTCTCAAAATTCTTACGTAAGTTATTGTTCGTGATCTCGAATAATTTAGTCTCGGCATCGTCTAGCAGATCGAACACATCGGTAGAGTCCTCGTAGGCATCCCCGATGATCTCTCCACTGACTCGTATCAGTTCTCGTTGAATGAATTTTTGTAAGATGATACGAGCATGGGCCTCGATATTGGCAGCCGATACAACCGCGTTGGTGAGTTTGGTCAGATAATAGGGACCCCCGATCAGATCTAACTCTTCTTTGAAACGAAGCTCTTCAGTAACGGTCAAAATATCGATGGGCTGGCTCTTGTTCGAGAGCGATTGCATGGCCGCAAAGATCCGCTGGTGCGCCTCTACATAAAAACAGGCTGGTTTCAGGATCTCGGCCGCCACATCAAAGGCACCTCGCTCGAGCATGACCGCACCTAAGACAGCCTCCTCCAGCTCTCGAGCCTGCGGTGGGACTTTCCCATAGACCATGGTACCCAGGTCAACGGCAGATTTACGTTTGGCTTTTCGGTCTTTATTGATATTGGGGGTTTCCATAAACTAGAGCAATTGAGGGTTCGTGAACAATTGAATGAACAGCGAAATAAACCCCAAAAGAAAAACAGAAAAAATTTTTCTTTCTGCACCTTTTTCGCACCACGAACCGGCAGGTTATCCACAATCAGGAGAGCATTTCACGGGCATTGGCCTTGGCGGCGGCCGAAGGCTGATCCCCTCCCAGCATGCGGGCCATCACATCGATGCGCTCCTCTTTTTCCAGCAATTTGATCTTGGTAATGGCGGCCTCTCGGTCATCTTTTCCTAATTGTTTGTAGACAAAAAAATGAGATTGCGCCTTTCCGGCAATTTGAGGCTGGTGAGTAATGCAGATCACCTGCCGATTTTGGGCCAGTGCATTGAGCAAGAGACCCACTTGGCGTGCAGCCTCTCCGGAAATACCGGTATCGATCTCATCAAAAATGAGCGTAGGAAGGTCAAGCGAGGCCGCTACCAGTGATTTGATACAAAGCATCAGCCGGCTCAATTCGCCGCCACTGGCCACTTTTCGAAGGGGCTGTAATTGACCGCTGCGATTGGCATCGAATAAAAAAGCGATTGCATCGAGTCCCTCCGGTCCCAGCAAAGCCGGTTTGAGCTCAATATGCAATTGGGCGGCAGGCATGCCCACTTGCTTTAGCAAGGCATTGACCTTTTTTTCAAGGGGGCCTAGTTGCTTCTTTCGGCCGGCCGATAATTGTTGAGCAAGTTGTAGGGTGCTTTGCTCAGCTTCCGCTACTGCTTTTTGTTGGCGTTGCAATTCTTCATCGATATCAAAGGAGGCCTGACATTTATGGCGAAGCGCTTCTTGCAAGACCAATAATTCATCGGTAGTACTCAACTGGTGCTTTTTGAGAAGCCGATACCCAAGCGATACCCTGTCATGGAGTTGCTGAATACGATCCGGCTGATAATGGATCCGCTCACCTAATCGCTCAAGATCACGACCGACCTCTTGCATATCCACATACGAAGTGCGAAGTCGCTCCTCGAGCGCAGGCAGTTCGGGATGAAATTCCTTTTGCGTAGTCAGTTCGTTGAGCAAGCGCTTTAAAGAGGGCAGCAAGGCTTCTTCTCCGGTCAACAAAGAAACGGATACATGTTCGAGGGTCGCGCGAATGGACGCGGCATGGTCAAGTGTTTTTAATTCCGCAGCGATAGCCTCGATCTCACCGGATAAAAAAGCGGCATCAGCAAGTTCCTCCAATTGAAAACGGTCATACTCCGCCTGTGATAACAGCTTTTGCTTCTGCTCCGCAAGAGAAACTACTGTTTGGCGAAGCTGTAACAAAGACCGATATGCGTTTTGGTATTGGTCGAACAAAGACAGCTGGCCCGCCAAGGCGTCGAGCACCTCTCGTTGAAACGAGGCCTCTTCGAGCGTAAGCGTATCGAATTGTTGATGCAAGTCTACAAGGAGCGAACACAGTTCTTGTAATTGAGAAAGGGTAACGGGTGTGTCATTGACAAAAGCTCTTGACTTGCCAGCGGCAGCGATCTCTCTGCGAATGCTCAACTCATTTTCTTGATCGAGCTCTTCTTGATGCAACCACTGGAGTACCGCTTTTTTTTCGCGGATATCAAACTGCCCTTCTACGATCAGTTTTTTTTCTTTGTTACCAAGTACAGAAGCGTCGGCACGCTCTCCCAAGATCAACCCTAAGGCGCCCATCAAAATGGATTTACCAGCCCCTGTCTCTCCGGTAATGGCACTAAAATGTGATGAGAATTCGATCTCTATTTGATCGATAATGGCGTAGTTCTGAACAAAAAGACGCAAGAGCATGGGCACAAATTAATCGGAATTAGGCCCATTACAAAGGCCAATTCTCAAAAAGGGCTGGGGACTTTCACAAAAAATCCCGTTTGGTAAAAACGGGATTTTCAATATTCTTTCTACAAAGATCAGGACAAAGCCACGCTGTTGGCCAGCTCCTCATCGACCAAGATCCGGCCGCAGTTTTCGCAAATGGTGATCTTCTTGTGCTGACGGATCTCACTTTGCTTTTGAGGGGGGATGGCATTAAAGCAGCCGCCACAGGCATCACGCTCTACCGGCACTACGGCTAATCCATTGCGATAATTGCCCCGAATCTTTTCGTAACTGGCCAGTAATCGGACATCAACCTCTTTCTTTGCTTCCGCTGCCTGCTTATTGAGGTGTTTCTCTTCTTTTTCGTTTGCTGCAATGATCTTTTCGAGCTCCTCTTTTTTGGTGGCCAGCACCCCTTCCTTTACGGCAATATCCTTTTTGGCCTTTTCGAGCTTGACGGCTTTTTCAGCAATATCATCATTGGCGTCTTTGATATGCTTCTCGGCCAGCTTTACATCGAGTTGCTGGGTCTCGACCTCTTTGTTGATAGCCTCGTATTCGCGATTGTTCTTTACGTTTTCGCTTTGTTTTTCGTATTTGGCGATCAGGGCCTCAGATGCCTTAATGGCAGCCTTGCGCTGTTCAATAAACTCGGTAACCCCATTGATCTCTTCTTCGATCCGCGTAAGACGGGCGTGCAAACCGGTGATCTCATCTTCCAGATCGGCAACCTCCATGGGAAGTTCCCCCTTCAGGATCTTGATCTCGTCGAGCTTGCTATCGATCTGCTGAAGCGTGACCAAAGACTTTAGCTTTTCTTGTATCGAAAAATCTTTTACTTGTGCCATAGATAGTTGACCGGATTGGTGTTTATGCTTGTTTTGAGGACGGCAAAGTTATGAAATTTTTCGGCTAAATTATCGGCCAAAAGCTCTATCGTAAACTGCTCAGATTCAAAGTGTCCGATATCGGCCAGGATCATTCTTCCATCGGCCAGAAAAAAATCATGATATTTTAGATCGGCAGTAATAAAAATATCGGCTCCGGCTGATAAAGCATTGGGAATCAAAAAACTGCCTGCCCCCCCACAAAGGGCTACTCGCCGAATGGGCCTTCCCAACAAGGGGCTGTGCCGTACTGGTCTGGCTCCAAACCGATGGGCCAATTGGGTCAAAAAAACAGCCTCTTCTACTGGCTCGGCCAACTCCCCTACCAATCCTGCTCCCAGGGTATGGTTCGCATTGTCGAGCGGTAAAAGCTCGTAGGCCACCTCTTCGTAGGGATGGGCCTTGTGCAACGCTTCGAGTAAAGCCCCTTGTAAGTAAACTGGGAAAAGGACCTCCAAGCGGTTCTCTTTTTCCTGATGTCGCTGGCCATTAGCTCCTACAAAAGGGCGGGCGGCTGCGCCGGGCATAAAGGTACCCTCACCCGCTACCGAAAAACTGCATTCGCTATAATTTCCGATCTGACCGGCCCCGGCATCGAATAAGGCCTGGCGCACCGGTTCAGTATGTTGTAGGGGAACATAAGTGACCAATTTCCTTAAGGTTGTTTCTTTGGGCAATAGTACCCTGCTACGCTGTAATGAGAGCAACGAAGCGATCTTTCCGTTGACACCACTGAGCACATTGTCCAAGTTGGTATGAATGGCATAAATGGCCAGCTCATTTTTTATGGCTTTGATAAGGGCCCTCTCGACTCCCGTTCCACCACTCAACTTCTTGATGCCCCTAAAAATGAGCGGATGATGCGCCACCACCAGATTACATCCCTTTTGCAAGGCCTCATCGATCACCTGCTCGGTAACGTCCAGGCAGCAGAGCACCCCGGTACATCGATCGGAGCGGTCCCCGGTCAGTAATCCGACATTATCATAGGATTCTTGCAACGCAGGAGGCGCCCAGGCTTCCAGCACCTTGATGATGTCAACAATTTTGATCATACCCACTAAAATACATCCAATTTGTTCATCTTTGCAGTCCGACACTATCAAAATAAAAACTATGCCAATCTTACCCGGACAAGCTGCCCCCGATTTTACCCTCTTTGATTCAGATAAAAATCCTGTACAGCTCTCTAGCCTTCAAGGCCACAATGTGTTGCTGCTATTCTTTCCGCAATCCTTTACCGGCGTTTGCACCAAAGAGCTTTGCTCCGTTCGCGACAACATAGCCCTTTACAACAAAGCCAATGCAAAGGTATTTGGCATCTCTGTGGACTCCGTATTCACCTTGGGGAAATTCAAAGAAGAGCAACAATTGAATTTTCCATTGCTCAGTGATTTTAACAAAAAAATATCGGAGGCCTACGATACCATCTATCACGACTGGATACTGGACATGAAAGGCGTTTCCAAACGCTCAGCATTTGTCATTGATCGCAAAGGGATTGTGCAATATGCCGAAGTGCTCGAAAGCGCAGGAGACATCCCCGATTTCGAAAAGATCAATGCCAAATTGAACGAATTGGCCTGATCCAAGCAAAGAAAACACCCTCTAAAACGCTTAGAATAAGCGCTATGAGCCCGAAGGGCTTGTATCGATTTGGAAATACCTTGCTACCTGTCTATATTTGAGATGTTGAAACGAATTTTTTTGATATTGTTCCTTTCGCTTAGTGGCTGGGCTGTCCAGGCGCAAAAGCAACCCGTTGCCTCCGCGACAGAGAGCGCTAAACGATTGGCATCCCTTTATCCCAATCCGGCCATCACGTACATCAATATAGACCTGCGCGAAAATTTCAAATCCGGAATGAGCGTTCAGATTCACTCTGCGATTATGGGCAAGATGATCTTTTCGGCTCAGCTTTCACAAGCCCGTTATGTTCTCAACGTAAATGACTATCCGCGCGGGGCCTATGTCTACTACCTACTCGATGCCTCCGGCAAGATCGTTGAGGCTGGCAAATTCCTGATCACTAAGTAATTTTTTTGCACGCTGTTATTGAACCTGCACGATCAGGAATTTCAAATAATGCGTGTTTTCCATAGAGGGAATAATCGGATGATCGGGCGATTGTGACTGAAAACAGACCTGCCGTATTGTGCGTCGGGCATCTTTGGCCGCCATACCGATGATCTCCAAAAACAGATCGGGTCCCACCAGGTTCGTGCAAGAAGAACTTACTAAAAACCCACCGGGTCTCACCAACTTCATGCCTCGCAAATTGATCTCTTTATAGCCGGTGATGGCCTTTTGCAAGGTAGCGCGACTCTTGGTAAAGGCGGGAGGATCGAGCATCACCACATCATATTGTTTTTTTTCTTTGGTCCATTGCTTGAGCACATCAAAGGCATTGGCCACTTCGAAACGGCATCTGTCTTGCAAATTATTCAGTCTTGCATTTTCATTGGCTTGGGCAACGGCCTGCGCCGAGATATCGAGACCAAGTACCGAACGAGCACCATACTGTGCAGCATGAATTTCAAAAGTACCGGTATAGGTAAAGGCCCCCAACACATCGGCACCCTTTACAATGGAGCGGATGGCCCTTCTGTTATCTTGCTGGTCCAAAAAATAACCGGTCTTTTGTCCTTGAGCAAGATCTACATGAAACCGTAATCCATTCTCTTGAATAATGATGCGCGTATCGAACGGATCCGATAAAAATCCTTTCTGTTGAACCAGTCCTTCGAGCTCGCGCACGGGCACGTCGTTTCGTTCGTAGATACCCTTGGGCTGAAAAAGCTGCTGCAAGGCGTTTACCAGGGCGGGCTTCCAGCGATCGATCCCCAGGGCGAGGGTTTGCAAGACAAAGTAATCATTGAACTTATCGATGATCAGTTGAGGAAGTCCATCAGCCTCTCCAAAGACCAAACGACAATTTTCGGTATACCCGATCTGCTGACGGTATGTCCAGCAAGCCTTGATCCTATCCACGAAATATTGCTCGTCAATAACGACCCGCTCCTCGCGTGTCAATAAACGAACCAAGATCTGCGAGCGCGGGTTAGCGTATCCCTGGCCTACGAATTTCTGGTCGTGCGTATAGACCGCCACCACATCACCCCCCGACAAAGTGCCCTCGATCCGGTCTACCTCGTTAGCAAAGATCCAGGGGTGTCCCAGCAGTACCCGGGGTGCAATTTTTCGTTTAAGTATAACCTTGACCATACCGAACGAAGATAACCCTTAATGGCAGACATAAAGACCGAAAGCCTTGACAGACAAAGTCATTTTGTCTAAAAAATGGGCAATCAGGCAGTGATCCGAACTTGGCCGTAAAATTGCCCCCCTTACCTTTGCAACCAATTTAGATGTGCCATGTCGGAACAAGAGAACAAGTCAGCCCAAACAGACCTGACCCAAGAAGAAGTCACAAAAGAAAATCCTATTCCCACTGCGGAAGAGACCGTGATCAGTGAACTCGACAAAACAAAGTCTGCGCTAGAGGAGTACAAGGATAAATACCTGAGAACGGTAGCCGAGTTCGATAACTACAAACGTCGCAACGCAAAAGAGCGTATCGAGCTAATGCAAACGGCCGGACGCGACGTGATCGGAGAATTGCTCGAAGTACTCGATGACTGTGACCGGGCACAAAAAACGTTAGAAGGAAAACCCGAAGCCGCTCCGCTCATCGAAGGGGTTTTGCTGGTCTTTAACAAACTTCGCCATACGTTACAGGCTCGAGGACTAAAGACCATGGAGACGCTTCACCAAGATTTTAATGCGGATATTCATGAAGCGATCACCGAGATACCTTCTCCCACGGAGGAACTAAAAGGAAAGGTGATCGACGAAATTGTAAAGGGCTATACACTGAACGATAAAATGATCCGTCACCCCAAAGTGGTGGTCGGAAAATAAATCATGAGCAAGAGAGACTACTACGAAATACTAGGGGTAAGCAAATCCGCCTCGGCCGATGAGATCAAAAAATCATATCGGAAAGTAGCCATGCAGTATCACCCCGATCGCAATCCAGGTGATAAGGCCGCCGAAGAAAAATTCAAAGAGGCGGCAGAGGCCTATGAGATATTGAGCGATCAGGACAAGCGTGCACAATACGACCGCTTTGGACATGCTGGCGTTGGTGGAGCTGGTGGCCGTGGTGGTAGTGGTGGCATGAACATGGATGATATTTTCAATCAATTCGGCGATATTTTTGGTGATGATCTCTTTGGCAGTTTCTTTGGCGGCGGCCAGCGAGGAGGGGGGCGTCAGCGGGGGCGCGGCTCGCGCGGTAGTAACCTGCGCATCAAACTAAAATTGAATTACGAAGAGATCGCCAAAGGAGTTTCAAAGAATATCAAGGTAAAAAAATATGTTTCTTGCACCACCTGCAGCGGCAGTGGGGCCAAAGACAAGAACAGTACGCAGACTTGTTCAACGTGTGGCGGTAACGGGCAAGTGCGCAGAGTGCAAAATACCTTCTTGGGTCAAATGCAAACCGTAGCCACTTGTTCCGATTGCAATGGAGAGGGCTCAACGGTCACGGCCAAATGCGGAGCCTGCAAAGGAGACGGACGGATCTATGGAGAAGAAACGGTCAGCATCGATATTCCGGCCGGCGTGCAAGAAGGCATGCAACTGAATGTATCCGGAAAAGGCAATGCCGGTGAACGAGGCGGAAGCAATGGTGACCTGATCATTTTGATCGAGGAAGAGACGCACAAAGAATTATATCGCGAAGGCAACAATGTAGCCTACGAATTACACTTGTCATTTACAGATGCTGTGTTCGGTATACAGGCCGAAGTGCCTACCATCGATGGTCGGGCCAAGATCAAGATCCCGGCCGGTACCCAAAGTGGAAAGATATTTCGTCTCAAAGGCAAAGGCTTTCCCTCTGTAAATTCTTATGAGAAAGGCGACCAACTGGTGCAGGTCAGTATCTGGACACCACAGCAACTATCGGCCGAAGAAAAAGCAGCCCTCGAAAAACTAAGCAGTTCTCCCAATTTTACACCGCAGCCCGAAAAATCCGAACGTAATTTCTTTGATCGGGTAAAAGATCTTTTTAGGTGATCAGCTTTTAGGTTTAACTCTTCTCTTTTTCTTTTTGATATCATATCGTGCGGCCGCCTGTCCTACCAAGGACGAAAACTCCGCTTGTAAAGGCTGCGAAAAATCCACAACCTGTTGCGTTAAATTGATCAGCTGCTCCCATTGTACCCCCTTTACAAAAGGAGATTCCTTTAGTTTCAACCCGAACAAGGCCACAGCGGCATTGAACTGATGGGTACGCAATTGCTCCAAGGTAGTGGCTTGATGGGTAGATAAATTGGTCATTCGCAATTGAAGGAGGGTATCGGCCGGAACCTGATAACGAAGCCATACGGAAGCGATGGTATCGGGTTGCTGATCTCGTTGCAATAGCAATAGTTCGTCCGTTGGCTCGATCTCGAATAAGGCCACCAGCTGATGCCCCGAGCCAATCTCGCCCCCCTCGATCGAAGAAAGCGTATCGAGCAAGGCCAGGGCTTTGTTATCAAAACCAATCAGCCTGTATTGACTAACCCAGCGGGGAGAAAAACTTACTTGCATGTAGACATTGTCGGCCACCGTGTATAGCGTTTGTGCAAACTCATTCATCATCACCTTTTCGGCCTCTCGCTCGGAATCGATATACGCAAAATTTCCATTTCCTTTTTCTGCGAGTAACTTGATCTTTGAGTCTTTGTAGTTGCCCATACCCACACCCAGGCAGGTCAGGTAGATCCCTTGTTGTCGTTGCGAACTGATCAGTTCCTCTAATTCGTCTTCGGTACGTAGCCCTACATTGAAATCGCCATCGGTCGCCAGAATAACACGGTTATTTCCCTTCTCAATAAAATGATCTTTAGCGATCTTATACGCCAAACGAATACCCGATTCGCCGGGTGTAGCACCCCCTGGAGTCAACGAATCAATTATTCGGAGAATACTGTCTTTCTCGCAGCCACTTACGGCGCGCAACAATACTTCGGACACCCCACCATAGGTAACCAGAGACACGGTATCCTTTTCACGCAGGTTCTTTGTGAGCATACGAAAAGAGGCTTGTAACAAAGGCAGCCGGTTGGGCATATCCATTGAGGCGGAGATGTCAATCAAAAAAACAAGATGAGAGGGAGGTAGGGTATCAAGATCTAGCTGTCGGGCTTGTACTTGTACCTGCAATAACTGATGGTCCCAATTCCATGGACAAGGTCCCAATAAAGACCCGATCGTGAACAAAGCCGTATCGGAAGAACGAACAGGAGAAGATGCAGATGCCGGAAAATAATTTAGCATCTCTTCTATGCGGACCGCATCTTGCGGTACAAAAGTACCCCGGCTCAGAAACCGTCGGATATTACTGTATGAAGCCCTATCCACATTCAGGGCCAGCCCGGTGGCAGGGTAACGGTTCGTATTGACCCAGGAATTTTCTACCAAGGCCGTGTAGGTCTCATTTCCCAGAAATGCCTTTCGCTCCTCTTGTCGGCTCAGGTTGGTCGTTCGAGAAGATAAGCTGGGTCGATCGGCGGATCGAAAAGAGGAGGAGACGATCTTTAACCGAACTTGTAAAAAAGAAGCGGAGGATCCGACCCATTTTTCAGTTTGATAGCCCTCGAGCGAAAAAGAAAAGGAATCCAACGAAGTGATACTTGTAATACCAAAGCGGCCAGCGGCACCCGACTTGAATGATACTCCTGTGGAGAGCTGACGGATTGTAACCTGTTGCAACGGATTACCGGTCTCATCACTGACCGTACCCCGAAAATAATACGATGACTGTGCCGCTGCCTTACCACACAGCCACCCAGTCAACAGTACCAACAGCACAGTCCGCATGATCAAGAGTATAAAGATTTTTGTCAACTTTCGTCCGCATCACCAGTAGCCAATTGATAAACCTGGTGATGATTCCTTCCCAATCCGTCGTAATCAAGCCCATAACCTACCACAAAACGATCGGGTATTTCAAAACCCACATAACTCAACGAGACCGGATAGACCGTAGCATCGGGCTTATGTAAAAAAGTAGCCACTCGCACAGAGGCCGGATGTTGCTGTAATAATGTTGGGATAAAATGATGCAAGGTTTTGCCGGTATCCACAATATCCTCAATCAACAGTACATCACGCCCGCTCAGGTCTTGTTCCATACCGATAGCGGTAACGACTTTACCCGAAGAGCGCATTCCCTGATACGAAGCGATCTTTATAAAACTGATCTCGGCATCGATGGCCAGCAAGCGAAACAGGTCGGCTGCGAACATAAAGGAGCCGTTAAGGACGGCCAACAACAAAGGACGTTTTTCTTTATAATCCTCACCGATCTGTTTGGCCAGTGCTGCAACGCGCAGGCTGATCTGATCGGCGGTCAACAGCGGAACAAAGGTCTTGTCATGCACTTGAATACGCTCCATAACCAAATTATTACTCGAAGTTAATAGCTATCTCGTATCTGAATGGATCAACGTGATCTTTTGTTCCGAAAAGGTAAACGAAAACCTGTTGCTGCCTTTCGCTCCAATAACATTACTTGGTCTCGATCTGCCTCGAGCAACGGCTCCATATGATTGTACTCAAATAATTTCATTAGCGGAACACGATACTGATCGGCGATGGCCAAAAAGGGAGTACCCGCCTTTACCCACACCGCGCGACAACCCTCTTTCTCGAAGACCCCTGCGGGATAATTTGTTTTTTTTTCGGCTACAGATCGAGATGACGAAGGGACTGCATCATCAGATGTACTCGTGGGTGGAGCTACTTTTTCAGAGACCACCTTGTCGGCTGAGGTAGTGGCTATTCCCGTCGTATGAGAAGCAGTTGGCTGCTCGGGTAACGCACTTTGGGGAGCAAGCGCAGCGACGGTCGTGACCGGCGCTGTAGAGGAGTTCGTGGCGGGTAATGGCTGGCCGAGCGCTAACAACGTGTATCGATTCAGATCGTAGTCTTCGATCAGGCGAATCAGCGTTTGAGCATATTGAGGATTGGTGGCATAGCCCGCTTTCTTGAGTCCCTGTGCCCACCCGGCATAATCAGTCGGAGAAAGATCGAACAACGGAAAATAGCGAGGGCTATTTTTTAAAAAATTAGAATGATCCACAAAGGAGGCCTCGGCCGTTTCGTATTTACGAAAACACTCCGAGCGTTCATCGTCATCATGACGGACCGAAGGACCGCTCCACCCTGTCTTACATTTGATACCGAAATGATTATTGGACCGCTGCACCAGCATACTGGTACCGGCTTGTGTTTCGTGAATGCCCTGCGCGAGTTTGATCGAAGCCGGTACACCGGTGCGCTGCATCTCGGCCATGGCCAGCGATCCGTATTGGTCAATATATTGCCGGATGGTCTCTTTTCCTTGACCTCGTAACGAAGTAGCCTCCCAGAAAAAGAAAACCAATAGTAGGCCGACATATTTTTGCATATTCTATTTTTTTTGGATCACACTGATTCCATCACGAAAAGGGAGCATCAGCACCTCTACCCCGGAATGATCCTTTACATAATCATTGAACGCTGCGATAGCCTTAGCGTTCTTTCCTTTAGGGATGGTCTCTAATACCTGCCCATGAAAGAACACGTTATCTGCTAAGATAAATCCTCCAGGCCGAAGCGCTGGCAAAACGATGTTAAAATAATCGATATACGAGACCTTATCGGCATCGATAAAGACAAGGTCCCAAGCAGCGGAAAGGGTTGACAATACCTGACGAGCATCGCCCAGATGTAAGCTTATTTGGCTCGCCCAAGGGGAACGTTCAATAAAACTGCGGGCAATGGCAGCTTCGCTTTCTCTGGATTCGATAGTATGCAAAACGCCCTGTGCAGTTAAGCCCTCCGCCAAACAAAGCGCACTATATCCCGTAAAGGTTCCGATCTCTAGTATTGTAGTCGGCCGTACCAACCGACTAAACAGAGAAAGAAATCTTCCCTGCCCTTTTCCGCTTAGCATATGGGATTCGGGATGATGCACTGCCGTATATTCCTCCAACTCTTGCAGCAAGGGAGCCGGATCGCTGCTATGCTGCATAGCATAGTGCCAGGCATCGGGTGAAATTATGTCCACGACTTTCGCTTTACACAAAGGTACGTTACCCCTTGGTAGGGACAGGACCTGAATGTGTAGAAGAAGAGGAACGAGAAATAAGGAAAAGCGCCAAAAAAGTGATCAAGCCGTTAAGCAAGATCAATTCGGGGCCGATCTTATAGCCACCAAAAATACGCGAAGAGAGATCGGCCAAGCCTAAGTTGGTATGGAGGAGTCCATTGTAGTACTCAGGATTACAAAGCAAGTCTAATCCAAGAGCCAAAAGTGGACAAGCCACGCAAACCATCCAAAGCCATTCAGTACGTAATCTACGTTTGGTAAGAATCCCAAAAGCGAATAATCCCAACAGAGGACCATAGGTGATTCCGGCAAATTTGAGAATGAACTGGATGATCGACTTGTCATCAACCCATTTGTATAGCAATACCATCAGCAAAAAAATGAGGGCAAAGCCCAAGTGTACAAGGAGTCTCTTGCGTCGCTTGTTTTTTTCAGTGTCAGAACGCTTATTGAAATCGAGAATATCAATGCAAAAACTGGCGGTAAGAGAGGTGATGGCCCCGTCCACACTAGGAAAGAGGGCAGAGATCAGTGCAATAATAAAAATGATACCGATCGTTCCTGAAAAAGCATCACTAAGGGCAATGGCCGGAAAGAGATCGTCTCCTTTTGCAGTAAGACCCATATTAGCGGCATAGATGTGCAGCACAGCGCCCAGTAACAAGAATAGCGCATTCACTACCACCAAGATGGTACTCATGGACATAATGTTCTTTTGCGAGTCGCGAAGTGTTCTAACACTAATGTTCTTTTGCATCATTTCCTGATCGAGCCCGGTCATGGTAATGGTAATGAACATGCCTCCCAATAACTGTTTCCAAAAGTAAAGGGGGCTATTTATATCCGTATTCAAGACCTGCGTATATCCCTTTGCACTCATCAGGTCCCAAGCGCCCGACCAGCCCAGCCCCAGCGCCTTAACCAATACCACCAAACAGATAACAAGCCCCAATAACATACCCGAGGTTTGCAAGGTGTCTGTAAAGATGATGGTCTTTACGCCCCCCTCGGCCGTGTAAAGCAATATCATTAGCAAGATGACCAGAGCGGTCGCAATAAAAGGAATGCCGAGCTTATCAAGTATGAATAATTGCAGGATATTAATGACCAGATATAAACGGGCGGTAGCCCCTACTGTCCTGGATAAAATAAAAAAGAAAGCCCCGGCCCGATGAGCATTCCCGCCAAAACGAGTCTCCAGATAGGTGTAGATACTGGTCAAGTTCATGCGGTAGTACAACGGAAGTAAGACGAACGAAATGACCAGGTACCCTAACACATAGCCTAAGACCAATTGAAAATAGTTGAAATTGATCGTGCCTACATTACCCGGTACGCTAACGAACGTAACTCCCGACAACGAAGTGCCCACCATACCAAATGCCACCAACATCCAATTACTATTACGATTACCGATAAAGAACGACTCATTATCGGCATTGCGAGAGGTATACCAAGCCACGCCGAGCAATAGTAAAAAATAACCGATTACAAAGGAGAAGAGTACAAGAGGTGACATAGGCGGCAATAATTAGAGAGCCATGCAATAGGATCTAAGGAGGTGCTGATTGAATTTTGAAGTTAGACAAAAATAAGTTCCCTTTGCCAGATGCGGCATCCCACCTCTATTGAATCCCTTGCGGTTTTTTGCGGATCCAAGACTGGAATCAATCCGATCTTTAGCGCGGATGCTCTTACACTGGGCCATTGGATGGCTGATCATCACATTCGACTAATATATGGCGGGGGCAGCGCAGGCCTGATGGGCATTATCGCTGATGCGGTATTGGAAAAAGGCGGACATGTGACCGGTATCATCCCTTCGTTGCTGTTAGAATGGGAAGTGCAACACCGGGGGCTAACCGAACTGATCATTGCAGAGGACATGCACCAGCGAAAAAAAGAATTGTACAGTCGCTGTGAGGCTGCCCTGGTCTTACCCGGCGGTTTCGGCACCTTGGATGAACTCTTTGAGATCATAACCTGGAATCAACTAACCATTCACGATAAACCCATCATTATCCTTAATAGTGATGGATTCTACGATGCGTTACTGCAACATATCGAGTGTATGCGAAAAGAAGGATTTCTCTATCAAGAAGCCCTTGATAAAATTAGCGTGATAAAAAAAGTAGAGGAGTTAGGCCATTACCTGTAAGATCGGCCTCGACGACCATTCTCCTGAAAAAGCGGAATCTGAATTCCCCCTCTGAACACAGGAACGGAACGACCGTAGGCATCCGTATAGGGAGAATATAAGTTACCCGATACGTCAAAGAGGATCGAAAGATAATAGAACGGCACGCCTCCCTTACCCCAACGATTGCTGGTATAGCCCCCTCCCACCAATACGCTGCCTGCATCGATACGGCGCACCTCAGGAGGTCCTAGTACCGGAATACTGCGCTGTCGTATAAAATTATGTTCGAGCTGTCCTTGCAAAAAAATACTGCGTAACGGATAGAGCCGCAGCCAACCTCCGCCCCCATAGACCGATTGACGAAGCTTATTATTGAAGATCCCATTGTAATCGCGGATGGAGTTGTACGTATAATTGACCTGAAGAGCCAGGTCTACATAATCGGTAAGACTATAACCAAAGACCGGATTTCCGCCAATGAGAAAGGTGTTATTGAAAACCCCAAAAGATACCGAGCCACCAGTAAATAAATTCTTTTTCCAATCACCCGGCTCTTTATCACGCTGAGCAACTACCGAAAAAGAAAGAAAAAAACAAATTCCTGTCAATAAGGGGAGCAACAGCACTTTCTTAAAATAAGGTCGGCTTACTACCATAAAATTCATAGCGGATCATTTAAAATATCTTATCGGCATTCAATATGCCATTGGGATCGAATGCGCGTTTGATATCACGCATAAGTCGCAACGATGTTTCTTCGAATACGATGGGCATGAAGCTTTTTTGAATCAGTCCAATACCATGCTCGGCACTAATGGTTCCTCCCAGGCGATGCACCAGCTTGAATAACTCAGCAATAACCTCTTGCATAGGCCCATGTCCATAGCTATTGGGAACGCCCTCTTTTCGAATTCGAATATGCAAATTGCCATCGCCGGCATGTCCATAGCAGATCACATCGAATCCATGCGTCTTACCCATAGCTTTGACGCCCTTGATAAGAGCCGGTAACTCGGCCCGGGGCACCACGGTATCTTCCTCGATTGTATAGCCAACCAGTTTGGCAGCTTCGGCCGCACGGCGACGCAACTTCCAGAGTTGATCTTTTTGACTGGCATCTTCGGCAAAATAGATCTCTCCTATATCAAATTGAGTCAATAACGTTCCGATCGCCTCCATTTCTCCCATTAATACGTCCATATTGTTGCCATCTACCTCAATGATCAGGTGCGCAGCTGTATCATCGGTGATCGGAACGGCGGCCGTTCCCACCAACTCGCTCACGATCTTGAGCGCATCGATCTCCATTAATTCCAGTGCACTGGGCGTAAACCCGGCCCTGAAAATGGCACTTACCGCCTCGCCGGCCTCCTCTAACTTTCTAAAAGGCACCAACATCAGCAGTTCTTGTGTGGGCAGGGGTATTAATTTAAGAACGATCTTGGTCACGATCCCCAAGGTGCCTTCGCTCCCTACGACCAATTGTGTCAGGTTATACCCTGTTACATTCTTGAGCACATTCGAACCGGTCCAGATGATCTCTCCGGTAGGCAGTACCAGCTCGAGATTAAGTACATAATCTTTGACCACCCCGTACTTGACCGCCTTGGGACCACCGCTATTCTCCGCAATATTTCCACCAATAAAACAAGAGCCGCGGCTACTGGGGTCGGGTGGATAAAATAATTTTTTCTCCTTTACCGCTTGCTGAAGCACCTCGGTGATAACACCCGGCTCGGTAGTAACCTGAAGATTTCGTTCATCGATCGACAGTATACTATTCATGCGCTCGGTACTAAGCAATACTCCTCCCAAATGTGGAAGGGCCCCACCACTAAGTCCTGTGCCGGCTCCACGCGGCGTAACCGGAATCAGATCGGCATTACAGATAGTCAAAATAGCACTGATCTCTTGGGCTGTGCGCGGCTTGATGACGACCTCGGGTAAAAAATGCAGGTTCTCCGTTTCGTCATGGGCATAATGATCGAGCGTCTCCGCATCGACATATACATATTCGGCTCCAACGATCGCTTTAAAACGATCGATATGCGAAGCCAGCAGGGTACCTTTTTTTGACATGCAAGATCAGCTTAGAGTCCAAAAATCGGCATAAAAAGGCAACTGAAAAAGACTAATACCGAAAAGAAGGACACATGGATTCTCTTCGGTTGCCCCGGTAGGGATCGGTTAGTCCCTGTTTGACCAGCGAGAGCTCTAAGGCACCTCTCCGGTTGTTGAAATTCTTAAGCGAAGACATCGTTGCATCATAGCTGAATTGCAGTACCATGTCTTTGAATCCAAGACCGACCATCGGGATCAGCGATTCGTTATATCGATAATAGAGCCCGCCGGATAATACATATTCTCCATCGCCGGAGAGATTGTAGTGTGCATTGACCCCTCCTACCCACTCCGAGGCTGCGGCCTGTATGGAAAAATAGAGGTGCGGACTGACAATAACTTGATCGTTGAGTTTAAAGCTGGCATTGAAAAAACCATTGTAGCGAACCGGGATCCGATTATCGATTCCATCGATACTTGCAAAAAAACTCTCTTGCGGTCTGTTCAGGTGCATGGCGGAGAAACCCAAATTAAAAAAGGTAGCGTCCGACGGAAAATAGGCATAATTGAGGCCCACCTGCATATCGACGTAATTAATGTTATTGGCCGCGAGTAAGGGCGCCAGATTCGATTGATGACTATCAAAGAACTGCCCGTTCCATTGTGCCGGAAAGGTGAGCCCCGAAGTGTTGATATTCTTATTGGCCCAACCCACATTAAAGCCAAGCCCGAGCAAACTCCCGTTCCCGATCATTTGATGATACGCCAAAGAGCCGTACACTTTGGTAGAGGTAAGCGCACTGGTTCCGGCTACATCGCGAAGCAATAGACCGCCTACTCCGAGCCAACCGGTTTGCTCGCTGTTCTGCAAGAGTTGTGCATCGCCAAAGACACTCATGGTCTTGTAGGGAAAGGCTGTGACCGAAGCCCATTGACTGCGATAGTTGATACCGAGACGATAATCTCCATCGGGAATAAAACCCGTGTGAGCAGGGTTGACCAATAAAGGCGTTTGGGTAAACTGAGAAAAATGCAGGTCTTGAGCCGATAGCCCCTGCAAGAGGCTACTCGCAACAATAAAAAAATTGACTATGATACGACCGTACTGCATGTCTTTATCGAATAAGCGTGATATCCCCTTTTTTGATCAGGGTCTTTCCATCGAAAAATTCAACTGACAAGGTATAAATATAAACATCCATTGGCTGCAGTACCCCTTGATAGGTACCATTCCAACCCTGCTCCAGGTCAATGGATTCAAATACTTTTTGCCCCCATCGATTCCATATTTCCAGTTTCATTTTGCTAATGCCAAATCCCCGTACTTTAAGCACTGAATTGATATCCCCACTCAATGGGGTAAAGCCGGTGGGAACATCCACCGCCGGCACAACCGTCGCTTGCACGCTACGACAAGTGGTGCGTGGGCAATCCAACGAATTATACGAAGTCAGACAAGCCTGAAAGGTGCCTGTGGCCCGATATTGACGCACGATCGGTGCCCGCGACGTCGTAAGCAAACTATCTCCATCGCCAAAAACCCACTTGAAGCGAACGGCATCGGCCGAACTCTGGTTGGTGAAGGTATGAGGGGTGTTGGGCTGCAAGGCCGTGGGCGAGACCGAAAAATTAGATTGCGGCGCATCGAGTACTTGCACTAAGAATCGTGCGGTGTCACTAAGATTACAGGTATTGGGATTCGTTGCGACCAGCGTAATGGTATAAGTACCCGGTGTGGTGTAGGTATAATTTGGTGAGGCCGAAGTAGACGTGTTGCCATCCCCAAAATTCCAAAGATAGGTTTGAGCAGACAGCGAATTGTTCGTAAGCAAGGGTTGAAATGGAATACAGCCCCTGGCCGTACTCGTAAAGCTAGCTTTTACATTCGCATCAACGCTAATGGGTATGATCAACGAATCGGGAGCATTACAATAGGTCGTATCCTGTAAATAGAGTCGCACATTATACGTACCAGGACCGGCAAAGTTGTGATTGACCGGACCCGGTCCCGCCACCACGGGCGCGGAGCCATCCCCAAAGTTCCAAAGGAAAGAATTGGCCCTAAAGGGATAACCTGGCAAAGTGGTCGATAGATTATCAAAACGATAATTGAACGCAGTACAAGGAGGAAGTTTGACAGGATCAAAATCGAGATCGGCCTCAATATTACCCACCCTGATCTGTATATAGGAAGTATCTCTGATATTACAAGTAGTAGGATCTACGGCGATCAATCGAACCGTATAGGTGCCAACGGCCAAATATTGATGCGAGTTAGTGGCCGTAGTGGTCGTTTCGTCGGGCGAACCATCTCCAAAGTTCCAGATATAGGATTGTGCAGTAGCGACCGTATCGGTAAAAGCAACGGTGAGCGGTACACAACCCAAGGTATCACCCGCTATATTATTGATACTGGAGCGAATGCCACTTTGCACCCCTGAAAGATTCATGGCGATCTTGACCATAGTAAGACTACATCCCGCGCCACTAGAATTATTGGAGGTAGACCACGAACCAGCGGTTACCGGAAAAGTAGGTCGTGGGCCTGTTCCCACCATACAGTTACCACAGATAGCCTGATAGATGGTACCGCGACTATCAAAGCGACTAGTGCCTCCATCTACGTGATCATTACCGCCATTTTGCGAATTATCCTCACCAAAAAAACTTCCGAATAAAATGCCGGCGGCATCTTTTTTGAGCACAACGAAATAAAAATCCTTACCATCGGTTACTGATTTGAACGCATCAGGAGTAACCGGTAAACCGGCCGTGCTAGCACTGGTAAACCCGGAACCAAACCCAGCACCACCCCAACCAGACATATATACATTTTCGCAGCGATCAACTAAAAAAGCAATAGGAGAGATATTAGGAACAGCCGCCCCCGTACCAAATGCAGCCGAGTACACATAGGCAGAAAGGTCGGGTTGCAACTTGGCAATAAATTGTTTTCCGGCGGGATTATTAAAAGGAGCGCTTGCATTCGAGATTGGCCAGCTTCCTGTAGTTTGACCCATCACATACGGAAATCCATTGGCATCGAATTGCACGCCAAAGACCTGATCGATCGCTGTGGTTCCGATAAAACTGGTACGCAGTCGCTGAGTACCCGTGGGGTTGATAATAGCAACATATCCATCAATGGCACCCCCCAGCGAAGGACCGATCACGGTACCGGTTTGTGTAGCGGGGATCAGGTTTGCGCTTTCAGTTCCTCCGGCCATATAGATATTCCCATTGCCAGGATGTACGGCCAGTACATAGCCGGCATCATTACCCGTACCTCCCAAAAAACTGGCAAAGATCAAATTGCTCAGGTCAGAAGAAAGTTTTAACAACACGGCGTCTTGCGCACCACCGCCAAAATTAGTTTGAAACGCCCCGGCGGTGGTAGGAAAACGACCGGTACCTGTAGCGGAGGATTGCGTATGAGAGGCAACTAATACATTGCCTTGTGCATCTAAAATAATTTCTCCTCGGCCATCATCTCCGTAATTACGTTGCAGCGAACTCAGCGAGCGCGCCGTAGCAATGTTGACCGCATCGGGCCCACTGCCCCCGATCTTGCGCGATCCCATCAGTACGGTGCCGGTCGCATTGAGCTTGGCAACCACAATATCAAATCCGTCTCCGGCCAAGGTTCCGTTATTGATGACCGGAAATCCATTGACTCCATTAGGAGAATTGGTTCGACCGGTCACATAAAGATTCTGTTGCGCATCGACCACCAAGCTATGGGGTTGTTCATCGCCCGCCCCACCCAGGTACGTGGCCCAGATCCGTCGGGTACCATCGGCACTTAATCGAATTAATCCCATATCGGTTGTACCGCCTCGAAAACTTGATTGAATAGCTCCGGGACTAACCGGAAAACTGCCCCCCTCATTGAACACGATGCCACCGGCATACATACTGCCGTCGGGTCCATACGTAGCGGTAAATCCCCAATTGTCGGCGGTGCTGCCAGAAAACGAACAGAATACAAAAGAGGGATCGATAACTAGTGTAGTATTCGGGTCGTACGATCCTACTTCGAATCGCAGCAGATTGTCCTGTAACCGATAGCGACAACTAATTTCTTTGCGCCCGGCTTGTGAAGGCTGATAGGTAAAGGGAGAGGATTCCCGAAATGATCCGATCGAAGTACTTAATACTAATTCGCGGTTTTGCACCGCCATCTTGTCTACTCCCTGATAGCGAAGGACTATATCGGCAGGATTCCCGCCGGGCCGCACGATCAGATCGTACTTTAAGGTGCCGGCATCACTATAATATCGAAGGTCGATATTTGGATAAATATCCTGGATGGTGATGACTTGGTAGATCGAGCAGGAAGTGGCCCAGCGAGTGGGATTATTTCCTACAAAATAATTTTCGTACGAAGGCAACGGACTCTCTCCTTGGATCTGTGCTATAGCATGTTCCCGCTTTTTGACATCCACAAAGTCGACATTCCAAGCATGGGCACGAATATAAAAATCGCTTGTGTCGCCATGCTTCAGTTTTTGGATCTTGGCTAGATCACCGGGATTTTGTTGCAAAATCGTGAAGCCCCGCTCACGAATAAAAAAATATCCATTATTGACCTGCCCCCTGTACTGGACTTGCTGATCCCACTGGCCCTTGTTCTGCACGAACTCGATAGCCCCTTGTGCAGAGACCACGAGCGAGCCGCAGATCCAAACCAATAAGAATGATAGCTTTTTCAACCGGCAGATTTCATTTAAGGTAACAAAAATCCCTCGTGGGGAGTTCGAAAGAACTGTTAAGAGTGCAGAAATACCTCCCATTTGACAGCGAGCTGACAAATGGGTTTAACATATAACGCCGTAGGGCTCAGGATATTTTGCTCCAGGTCAGTATCGCCTTTCGTAGATTTACGAATTCGCGTAGCCGAGCATGGCGGGGGCTTTCCAATCCAGGGTCCATCTCCAGAAGTTGTGCCGCCTTTTCGCGGGCTACTTCGAGTAAACTTCGGTCGGCCACCAAAGAGGCTAGTTTAAAGGGCAGGGCCCCACTTTGCCGGGTGCCCTCAATTTCTCCCGGGCCTCGCAGCGCCAGATCTTTCTCTGCGATCTCAAAACCATTACCCGTTTGGGTCATTATCTTAAGTCGCTCACGGGCATCGGCCCCCAGTTTGGGGCCTGTCAACAGTACACAATAACTTTTCTCGGAACCGCGCCCCACTCTTCCGCGTAGCTGATGCAATTGAGAGAGTCCGAATTTTTCAGCGCTTTCGATCACCATCACAGACGCATTGGGCACATTTACCCCCACCTCGATAACGGTGGTAGCGACCATGATCTGTGTATCGCCTTCGACAAACCGTTTCATATTGATCTCTTTTTGCTCGGCCGGCTGTCGCCCGTGCACCATGCTGATATGGTAACTAGGCTCAGGAAAAAAGGCCTTGACCTCTTCGTACCCCTTCATCAAGTTCTCATAATCGAGCGTGGCACTTTCTTCGATCAAGGGATAAATAAAATAGATCTGCCGTCCCGTGGTGATCTCACTTTTAATGAAGTCCATTACCCGGCTGCGATCTTTTTCGAATCGGTGCACCGTTTTGATCGGCTGGCGACCCGGTGGCAACTCGTCGATAACGCTGTAATCCAGATCTCCATAGGCAGTCATGGCGAGTGTACGGGGTATGGGCGTTGCCGTCATCACCAGCATATGCGGCGGCACCACAGACTTTTTCCAAAGTTGGGCCCGCTGCGCTACTCCAAAGCGATGTTGCTCATCGATGATGACGAGTCCCAGTTTTTTAAACGTAACACTGTCTTCGATCAAGGCGTGCGTGCCAATTAATAAGGATAAGGATCCTTCTTCCAATTGATTCAGCAGTTGTTTTCGCTCCCGGGTACGGGTCGAACCGGTCAATAATCCTACGGACAAGCCCAGCTTTTGCAACAGGGCACTTACCGAAGCAAAATGTTGTTGACAAAGAATTTCGGTAGGAGCCATCAAACAGGCCTGGTAACCATTATCAACGGCCAATAACATGCAGAGTACGGCCACAATGGTCTTTCCACTACCCACATCACCTTGTAATAGTCTGTTCATTTGCTTCCCATTGGCGGTATCGGCCCTAATTTCTTTGATCACTCGTTTTTGCGCCCCAGTCAGCCCGAACGGGAGATGATGTTTATACAGATCATTAAAATACTGCCCTACTTTCTCAAAGACGACCCCTTCTGAGAACCGATGTCGCTGCCATCGAACCAGCTGCATCCGAAGTTGCGCCACCAATAACTCCTCGAATTTTAACCGCAATAAGGCTTGCTGGTAATGTTCTGTAGATTCCGGAAAATGAATTTGTCTAAGCGCCTCGCTACGCACCATCAGTGTCATGGGCTTTAACGCGTCGAGAGGTAAGGGCTCGGTAAGATCGCTGTCCTTGAGTTGCGCGAACAAAGCTTGCGTTAAGCGCCCCAGCGCTCTTCCACCAAGTCCCTTAGATTTTAGTTTCTCCGTAGTGGAATAGACTGGCTCCAGGAATTTTTTTTCTAGTGTTTGCTCCGGTTCGATCTTTTCGATCTCAGGATGCACCAGTTGAGGACGACCATTAAAGAAACTAAGTCTTCCATACACCAGATAAGAGCAACCCGTTTGAATTATTTTTTGTACCCAGTTGATCCCCTGAAACCAAGCTAATTCAATAGTACCGGTACGATCTTTGAAGGATACCAATAATCTTTTTCCAGCCCGCTGCCCTACTACCTCCTGGTGTAGGATAACACCTGCCAACTGCACGAATTCCATATCAGGACGAAGTGAATCGATCGAATTAATGCGCGTGCGATCGATATGCCGGTAGGGATAATACTCCAACAGATCACCGAAGGTAAAAATGCTTAGCTCCTTTTTAAGCAGTTCGGCACGCAGCGGACCCACCCCCTTTAGGTATTCGATAGGATAACTTAATATAGAAGCCGAAGGTGCGATAACAAAAAATTACTTTCCAATACAAAACTTACTAAAGATAAAATCAAGTTGATCCTCGTTAGTGATCTCTCCGGTAATTTCTCCAAGGTACTGTAGACAGCGTCGTACTTCGAGCGCCAGCAGGTCGCCAGGTAATGATTCCTTTAACCCTCTCCGGGCATCGAGCAAGGCTTTATGCACTTCTTGCAAGGCCTGAAAATGACGAACATTGGTAACGATGGTATGCTCTGTATCGAATTGCCCCTTGAGCACATGGGTTACCATGGCCTGGGTCAATTGATCGAGGTCTTGTCGGGTCTTGGCGGCTATAGAAATGACATTCCCTAACGCGGATAAGAACGCCTGAGAAGAAGCCGCTGGTACCAGATCGCTCTTATTGGCCACCAGTAAAAAATTCAAGGACGCAGCTTCAGCTTGTTTTTTCCAGGCGATCACTTCATCTACCGGCTCCGCACTATCAAATACATATAATACCAAGTCGGCCGATCGCATTTTTTCAAGACTGCGTTCCATACCGGCCGCTTCGATCCGATCAGTTGTTTGATCTCGCAAACCAGCCGTATCGATCAGCCGAAATAAGATATTCTCTATGTTGATTGCTTCCTCGATCGTATCGCGCGTGGTACCGGGAATATCGCTGACCAGTGCACGACTTTCGTTGAGTAAGCTATTCAGCAAGGTCGATTTTCCGGCATTGGGCTTTCCAATGATAGCGACCGATACCCCATTACGAATGGCATTGCCCAATTGGAAAGACCGCAGCAACGAAAAGGTCGATCGTTCCAGTTGCTCCAAGAGAGCAGTCAATTTTGTTCGATCGGCAAACTCAACATCCTCCTGCGAAAAGTCAAGCTCCAGTTCAAGTAAGGCCGAAAATTGTAAGAGTTGTTCGCGCAGTAGCATCAGCTCTGCTGAAAAGCCACCTTTTAAGCCTTGCAGTGCAGTTCGCTGCGCGGCGCGCGTACCCGAAGCGATCAGATCGGCTACGGCCTCGGCTTGTGTCAGGTCTAGTTTCCCTTTTAAAAAAGCCCGCTGTGTAAACTCTCCTGGGCGAGCCAACCGTGCGCCTTCCGCCAGGCAAGCCGCCACGATCTCTTGTAATACAAAGGGTGAGCCATGACAGCTGAATTCCACTACATCTTCTCCTGTATACGATCTTGGATTTTTATAGATAGCGACCACCACCTCGTCAAGTGATCGCCCTTGCTGGGTCAATACGCCTACATGAAGCGTATGTGATACCTGCTCCGATAATTTCTTGGCGGTAAATAATCGGTCGGCTATCGATAGCGCAGCAGCGCCACTCATTCGAATAACACCGATCGCCCCCACTCCAGGTGGAGTAGCCAGCGCAACGATCGTATCATCCCATCCCTGCAACGTATTCATAGAAACAAAAGTAACTTAAAAAAAAAGTCCCCTCTTGCAGGGGACTGGGTACGCTTTTGATCGGTTAATTTTTTATTCGCCCTCAACGCGGAAAGTGATAGGCTGTTTACGATAGGCCTTTACTTTTTGTCCGTTTTGAATGGCTGCACTCCATTTAGGTCCCTTCTTGATCACTCGCATGGCCTCTTCTTCCATCCCATAGCCATGGTTGGTCAAAGCGCGAACATCACTGATATTACCTTCTTTGTCCACGACAAATTGCACTACCGTTGTGTAGGTTCCTTCAGGAGCTCCATTATCAGTAGCCACCTGGCCATTGGCATTCCGCTCCAGGTATTGGCGCCACTTACTATCTCCACCAGGAAAACTGGCTTCGATCTCTACTTTATCGAAGATCTTGTTATCATCAACTTTCTCTTCGATGATTTGCTTACCATTATCTATGTCTACCGGAGCGGCAAGTCCCTCATCCTTGATACCCTCGACATTGACCACATCGATCTTGGCTTCTTTTAGCTCCTCTTGTGGCGGAGGGGGTTTCTCTACTTCCTCGTCTTTTTTAATAACGGGAGGAGTAAACTGCTTCATCTCTACCTTGGGAGGCTCCTGCTTTGGCGGTGGAGGGGGGGGAGGGGGTGGCGGTTCTTTTTCTTCTTGCTTTACATCTTGCAGGGTCATCTCATTGATCTTGACTTTTGCATCATCACTATCACTGAGAGTCTTGTTCAAAAAAGAAATCAGCAATATCAAACCGGCAGCAGAAGCCGTTATGATCAATGCATTCCGCACGCGCTCGTGATAAGACTTTCGAAGGTCGTAGGCACCATACTCCTTATTTCTACCCTCAAAAATGATATCGAGGATATCGGCTGATAATATTTTGTTTAGTTCCATACTATTATTTTTCAGATTCTACTTTATACCATTGGACTCTTCTGTCTTTTTGATCAATTCGTACTCCACATCGGCGATCTTGACCATGGCGTAGGTGCGGACCTGATTGATGGTCATTTCGTCCAGAATGTCGACGGTATTCTTATAGGTGGCATCGTCACTGGGCTTTATGATGACCACAAAATCCTTATCAGCACAATTGCTGACAGGCTTTCCCTTTGCCTTCGCCTCCGCCTCACAGGCCGGGTCGGGCCGCTGGTAATACCGATCCATCACTTCTTTCTTTTTATTGATGATGATGTCTCGGATCCCTTTAAAGGTGGTTTGCTTAAAATTATTACCGGTGGCATCTACGACCAGTTTACCCTCGTAATAATAAACCTGATCTCCCTTTCCCAGCATAACGGTGAGTACCGAGGACTCTTTTACCTCGGTCTGCTCATCTTGCTTCTTGATATCCTTGGGCATATTAAGGTCGAGCGTAGTGGGAGAACTCATGGTTGCTGTGAACACGAAGAACGTGATCAACAAAAACCCAAGATCCACCATGGGGGTCATGTCTACCCGGGTAGAAAGTTTTTTAGCTTTCTTTACACCCGGGCCTTTTTTACCGCCCTGCTCTGCACCACTATCTATACTTGCCATAGCGAAATGTAATTGGGGTTAGAAAATTAATTATTTCTCTTTCTCTTGTTCTGCCTTGTATAAGGCCGATCCTACCGGCACATCGTCGAGCTGCGTAACCAGGTTGTACTTAAACTCCTCGTTTTTCTTGAGTGCCTGCACCACCGCATTAAAGGTCGGATACTTTGAAAGTCCGTCTCCTTTAATGAGATAATTTAACTTTTCGCCTGCAAACGCCGCCTTGGCTTCTTTGATCCACCAAACCAGTTGGTTATTGAGCGTATCAAGCACTGGTATACCGGGCTGACTCAACTTGGGCTGATCCTTAAAATCAGTATCGAGCAATTGCTTAAGTCCCCCAAAAGGAACCCCTACCAGGTACGTTTTACGAAAATTAGCCATCTGCTCTGGGGTCAATCCCAGATTCTGGCTGGTATTGATGCCCTTGATAATAGCATCGTACTTGCTCTGGTCGTTATCGGAAAGAACCGTAAAATATACTCGGTTCGCCGAGTCGATAGAGATCATCACGGCATTATTCTCGGGCAATTTCTGCGACAGCACCGAGCCGGGTGTGGTTATCTCGACGGGCTCCGGTGGTTTGAACTTTGTCGCCATAATAAAAAAGGAGAGGATCAGAAACGCTATGTCCACAAAGGGGGTCATATCCGTATCCGTGCTCCTTTTTGGTATCTTGGCACTAGGCATGGGTTCGATAATTTAATTTAATGAATGGATAACACGTAGCAAAAAAGCGTCTTCTATTACTTGTACAAAGAAGCAAAGCTTTGCGTTAACGTAAATCCGGATTCATCGATACCATGGGTGATAGAATCGATTCGAGTCGTGAACATGTTATACATGATCAGGGCAATGGCAGAGGTTCCGATACCGAGTGCAGTATTATAAAGGGCCTCGGAGATACCTACTGCCAGGTCAGCCGCTGCACCGCCACCACCTTCTTCTCCAAGGGCAGCGAACGAACGGATCATACCCAATACGGTTCCAAGCAGGGCAATCAGAGTACCCACTGAAGTGATCGTGGATAAGAACACGAGGTTCTTTTGCAGCATAGGCAACTCAAGGGCGGTAGCCTCTTCTACTTCTTTCTGAATGGCCATCAATTTTTGATCGGTAGACATGCCCGACTCAGACACCATTTCTTTATAGCGACGCAGACCGGCCTTCATTACATTACCTACAGAACCTTTTTGCTTGTCGCATTCAGCAAGTGCGGCATCAACGTTACGGCTAGCCAATTGGAATTGGATCTCACGAATAAAATTGTCAATATCTCCGTTACCCAATGAACGACGAATGGTCAGGTAACGCTCAATGGAGAATACGACCACCATTAAAAACATACCGATCAGCAGGGGAACGATAATTCCTCCTTCGTAAATACGGTGAAAGGCATCTTTAGGTCCCATGTGATGAGGCCAGAATCCGCCAGCAGAATCAGGTTCATTAAAGCCAGAAGCATCTCCCATCATAAAGCGCCAAATGGAATACCCTGCGATTACACATACTAGTGGTGCAATCCATGAGATGGAATTTCCCCCATGCTTAGCGGGAGCCGAAGTTGTTTTAGTTGCTGATGTTGCAGTTGGTTTAGTCTCAGCCACGTTTGATTTTTTTAGGTCCATTGTTGAGTTATTAGGTTTTAATAAAAACTTCAATTTCCGCGAACGGAAGGGGGTCAAGTTAAGGAATTTTTGAAATGCAAAAACCCCCCCCCATTTTTTCATAATAATTTGATACCTCTAGCGCTAAAACAGCCAAAAAGGGGGTAAAAATTGTGGAAAATCAGCCCTTATTCGTAGCGCAGGGCCTCGATGGGATTGAGTTTTCCGGCCTTACGGGCAGGGTAAAGTCCGGCCAGAAGCCCCACCAGGGTGCAAATGAATATACCATAGAACACCCAGTTCCAGGGGATCACAAAACCGGTATTGAGCACAAGTGAAAAAAGATTTCCTACTCCCACGCCTAGTAAAATACCAAAGACAGCCCCCAGCATACTAATGATGATGGCCTCCAATAAAAATTGGCGACTCACCATTTTTCGTTTGCCCCCAATGGCCTTGATAAGACCTACCTCACGGGTACGCTCCGAAACGGAGACCAACATAATATTCATCAGACCTATCGCCGCCCCGATCAAGGTGATCAGACCGATCACGGTAGCCGATATCGTCAGAAATCCGATACTGTTCATCGCCTTTTCGGCAATGCTATCACTTCGGTCGATCACAAAATTGCTCTCCTCTGTAGTCTGCAAGCGACGTACCGAGCGGAATAAGGCCTCTGCCTCGCCCATAGCAGCAGGCACCCACTGAATCTGAGAGGCCTGAATGGCAATGGTAAAAGAACCCGTTCCGCTAAAATTACGATTCACGTTATTGTAAGAGGTCACGATCATGTTATCTCGACTAAACCCGAACGAAGAGCCCTTGCTCTCGAGTACGCCTAGTACCCTATAGGGTATGGAATTGATGCGGACGACCTTATTGACGGCACTGCGATACCCTTGCTTAAATAATTTATTGGCAACATCGAAGCCTAATAAACAAACGTTTCTGCCTGTTTCCACATCGGAGCGGCTCATGTTTCGACCCGACTCGATCGTAAAGCCATTGAGGGCTAAGAAATTTTCATCACCTCCTTGTACCATCACATTGGGACTGGTCTTCAGGTTCTCATAAGAAACGATAGAATTACGCCCTCCGGAGAGACCAATGCTTTTAACGGACGGAAAATTGAATTTCGACACAAAGAGTTCGGCCTCATCACGCGTAATTTTTTTATCGAGACTAGAGGCACGCTCCTTTTTCTTGCCCTTTTGCGAGAGCTTCATATCATTACTTTGATTACCCCCGCCACCGAAACGAATATTGCGGGCCTTGTAGCGAATGGTAAAACCACTGGCCCCCATACTAGAGAAACTTTCTGTAAACTTTTGATTCATGGCCTCTATGGCCGTGATGATGCCAATGAGGGCCATAATACCGAACGCAATAATCGAAACGGTCAAGCCGGTACGAAGCCGATTGCCCCGAATGGTGCGAAATGCCAGTGAGAATATATCGGTAAACCTCATGATTTACTTGTAAAGGTACCATTGCAAGGGCCCTTCACAAAGAAAAGCTTGATGAACGGTAAAAGTGGCTCAGAAATAAAGTTGTCCGATCAATAACTGGGGAAACAATCCCAGCACGATCAATAAAACGGCCACCCCGATCAACAGGCGGGTAAAGCCGGGATCGAAGGTGATGGGGTCAGTTTGTCCGACCGGCTTAAAGTACATGGCCTGTATGACCCTAAAGTAATAGAATACACTAACGGCAGCCATTACCAGCGAAAACAGCACCAGCCAAACACTTTGTTCCAGGGCGGCCTTGATCATGTAAAACTTGGCCAGAAAACCTCCGGTAAGCGGTATACCGGCCAAGGATAAAAAAAAGATGGTCAACGCCGCGGCTACCCAAGGATAACGGCTAGCCAACCCATTGAAAGCCTCGAAAGAATAATCTTTCATGCGGATAAGAACGGCAAAGATGCCGATCGTGGCCAACGAGTAGGTCGCAGCGTACAACAATAAACCTTCCTTAGCCGTAGTATTCATGGCAAAAACAGCCAACAACATAAACCCAGCCTGCGCAATACTCGAATAAGAAAGCATACGCTTGACACTTTGCTGAAAGACAGCAGTAATGTTGCCCATAAAGAGCGTCAGCGCGGCCAGGGCCGCTACCCATGCCTGCCAAGCATTGATCTGCAAGGCAAAACTGCGATCGAATAATCGCACAAAAGCAGCAAATACGGCAACTTTGACCACGGTCGCCATAAACGAAGTAAATACAGTAGGCGCCCCATCATACACATCGGGTGTCCAAAAATGAAAGGGTGCAGCAGAGACTTTAAAGGACATCGCAATTAGCAGCAGTAACATTCCAGAAAGCATCAGCGAATTAGATACACGGATCGTATCGGCTACTCCCGAGAGGGCAAAACTTCCGCGGGCACCATAGATCAAGGCGATTCCCATCAGCAAGATCCCCGAAGAGAAAGCACCGAGCAAAAAGTACTTTAACGAAGCCTCATTACTTTTTAAATTTTTCTTATCGCTTCCGGTCAAAATATAAAGCGGGATCGTAATGATCTCGATCCCCAGGAACAAGATCAACAACGACTCAAAGGCACTTACCATCAACAGGCCACAGATGATAAAGAATAAAAGCGCTAAGTAATCGGCGCAGTGAGCCCCGATCCGCTCCATGGCCGATCCGCTGAGCACCAGATAAATAAATACGGCCAACAAAAGAGTCGAGTTGAACAAAAGAGCATAGTGATCGAATGCAAGCATTCCAGTGGTATCGATCGCAAGCAGATGCCATCCCTTCATCTCGGCCACATTGAGCCCTATCAAGATCGCGACACCAGCCATGGCCACGTAACGCACCACGTTCATTCGCTTGATCGCGACCCCACTGAACATCATGATCACTCCCCATAAAGCCGAAACAAGTAATGCATTCATATTGGAGAACTTAGAAGTTTTTGAACAAATAACTAATATCGATCTGTTTGAATAGATTGTCGCTATACGATGCCGTTACATCGAGTAAGGGCTGTGGAAAAAGACCAAAGACAAAAATGAGACCCACTACGATCAGCAAAACCAATTGCTCTTGCACCGATAGTTTGACGGGCGGCAGGGGTTGCGAAGGGCCTTCCCCAAAGAAAACCGAGCGGATCATGCCCAACATATAAACGGCCGATAAGATAATGCCCGATCCAGCCACTACCGTAAAGACCCAATAATAATTTGACTTGGTAGCCAATAGCCCGGTAAACATCAAGAATTCACCGACAAAGCCATTGGTTAGCGGCAACGCGATGTTGGCAAAGGCGATGATGACCATGAACAGTGTTAAGCCCGGTGATCGTTGAGCCAATCCGCCCAGGTCTGCGATCTTGCGGGTACCCAGATTTCTTTCGATCAGATCGACCAAGAACCACATTCCCATAATGTTGATACCATGCGCGAATAACTGAAAGCAAAGTCCTTGTAAAGAACCCAAATTACCAGCGAAGGCAGCCGCCCCCATCAATCCAATATGTGCGATAGAAGAATACGCCACCAGTCGTTTCAGATCGTCTTGACGCCATGCGATCAGCGAAGCATATACGATGCCCCCTACGGCCAATCCCATGATCACATCACCCCACTGATACGCGGCGACCGGTAAGATCGGCAGCAACCACCGAAGGAGTCCGAGTATTCCCATTTTGACCATCACGGCACTTAATACCAGGGTTACCGGCGTAGGCGCTTCTTCGTAAGCATCGGGTTGCCAGGTGTGAAAAGGAAAAAGAGGAAGCTTGATCGCAAAGGCCGGTAAGATCAACCAAAGCAGCCAGGACTGTTGCGTATTGGTAAGGTTGAGTTTTAAGATCGCATCGAGGGCAAAGGACTTTTCGGGAGTCAGGGATTGCAGATAGATTAGCCCGGCCAATAATAAAATTGAACCTAAGAAGGTATAGATAAAAAACTTGAACGTAACGGCAATGCGGCGCGGTCCACCCCAAATGGAACTAAGAAAATACATAGGGATCAGGGCCAGCTCCCAACAGAAATAAAATAACAAACCATCGGTAGCCAAAAAGACACCCATCATGCCGGCCTGCGCCAGCAAGAGCCAACCATAAAAAGCGCCTGGCTTTTGCATTGATCTTCCTTGCAAATAGAGGGCGAGTAGAAAGTAAACAACGGCATTCAGTAAACAAAGCACCTTTCCCAAAGGATCAAGGGACAAAGAGAACGAACTGCCCACATCGGACATCCACGCAGCGGAAAAACGATGAAGTTCGGGCTGATCCCAACTGGTAAGGGCCAGCAATACGAGCAAAAATTGTAAACCGGCCGCTAGCAGAAAAACAGGGCCAACCCACTTTTTATGGTCTCCGATCATAAAGGAAACAAGACCACCCAACAGGGGTATCAATAATATCAATAATGCAATCATAAGCGGTTCCGCCTAGCGGTTGGTTTATTTTCTTATAAAAAATTGAATGAAGAGCATGACCGCCATACTCAGCACCATCAAAAGCACGTAAAGTCCTACTTGCCCGCTTTGGACGAATCGAAGCTGGCGTGCACTGTACTGTACGGCGCGGCCTACTCCATTGACAAATCCGTCAATGACTTTAGCCTCTGCTACCGAGCGTAGCCATGCGGCCATCCAGGAAAGCGGCTGTACGATCAACTTATCGTAGATCTCATCCACATACCATTTATTTTCCAGTAAGCGGGTAAAAGGACTGGTAGATACACCGGGTTGATAATGCCTGTAACGCCACCATGCGGCCAAGACCATCAACAAGACCAAAACGGTAGAAGTGGCCATTAATATATACTCCGTTTCGTGCGAAACCGCATGGGGTACCACCGGAATAACCGGCGATAAAAACTGGATCAACGGTTCGGCATTTGGCAGTAAGACCTCGGGTATCCCTACCCAACCTCCGATCACGGAGAGTACGGCCAGCACAAGAAGAGGAAGGGTCATGGCCCAAGGACTTTCATGCAAGTGATGCTTTTGCTCTTCGGTTCCTCTAAATTGGCCAGCAAAGGTCAAGAACAGTAATCGGAACATATAGAAGGCCGTCAACAAGGCGGCAAATAAAGCCAGCCCATACTGAAGGGGCGAATGCAAAAAGACGCTAAGCAAAATGGCATCCTTCGAGAAGAACCCACTGAAAGGAGGGATGCCCGCGATCGCGATGCAACCGATCAAAAAAGTAAAATAAGTGATACGCAGCTTTGTGGATAAGCCTCCCATTTTTCTAATGTCTTGTTCTCCTCCCATCGCGTGGATCACACTGCCGCTGCCTAAGAAAAGCAAGGCCTTGAAGAAAGCATGCGTCATCACATGAAAGACCGCGGCGGCATAAGCCCCCGTTCCCAAGGCCAAAAACATAAAGCCTAGTTGACTGACCGTTGAATAGGCCAATACTTTTTTAATATCATTTTGCGCCAGGGCAATCGAAGCGGCCAGCAAGGCCGTAAGTAACCCTACCCACGAAATTAGATGCAGGGTATGCGGCGCTAACGAATACAAGAAATTACTGCGGGCAATTAGGTAAATACCTGCTGTTACCATGGTGGCGGCATGGATCAGTGCGGAGACGGGCGTGGGACCTGCCATCGCATCAGGAAGCCATGTGTAGAGGGGCAGCTGAGCACTTTTACCCGTAGCGCCAATAAAAAATAACAAGGTGATCACCGTAATATCGGTGGCCGTAAAGCGTTCGGTAAATTGATGTTGTTGTACGAAAGAGAAGAAATCCTGAAAGCCCACTACGCCCGATTTGGTAATGATCCAGAACAGTGCTACCAAAAAGGCCAGATCGCCAATGCGGTTCATGATGAAGGCCTTATTGGCGGCCGCGGTATAAGCAGGATTTTTGAACCAATATCCGATCAACAAATAAGAACAAAGGCCTACTCCCTCCCACCCTATGAACAAGATCACATAGTTGGAGCCCAGCACCAGCAAGAGCATCGAGAACACGAATAAATTCAAATAAGAAAAGTAGCGGGCAAACTGATCGGGGTCTTCCTCGTGCATATAGGCGGTAGAATACACATGGATCAAGAAACCGACTCCGGTAATGATCAGCAAGAAGAGCGATGAGAGGGCATCGAGTTGAAAAGAGAAGGGAATGGTTAGCGTGCCCACTTTTATAAAATCAAAATAGTGGATCACCTCACTGTGGCCGGATTTTACGTGAAGAAAAACAAGCACACTCAAGACAAAGGAGCCCAATACCGATAGCGAACCGATCCATCCCGCCATGGACCGGGACATATAACGACGGCCGAGTCCGTTCAACAGCGAACCCAGTAAGGGGAGCAGCGGTATCCAGTAAGCCAATTGAAAAATATCTTGCATAAACAGGCTGTATAAATGGTCAGTGTTTTAAACGATTCAGAAAATTAATATCTACCGAATGCACATTGCGATACATCATAACGATAATAGCCAGCCCCACACTCACCTCTGCCGCCGCCACGACCATAATAAAGAACACGAATAATTGACCATCCACACCGGCCTGCCCAGCAACCTGCCCTGCCTCAAAGGCCGCTTGGTAATGCATCTTCGAAAACGCGACCAATAGCAAATTGACCGCATTGAGCATTAACTCTATGCACATAAAGATGATGATGGCATTGCGACGAGTGAGTACCCCCACCATTCCAATGGTGAACAGCGCCAGCGACAAGAACAGATAATAGTTTATAGGCATGTTGTCTGCGTTAGTCTTTTTTTCCAATTACGACCGCGCCAACCATAGCGCTCAAAAAAAGTATACTGGAGATCTCGAAGGGAACCACGTAGCGGGTAAAGAGCTCATTGCCGAGTACTTTAATGAGCCCTATTTGACCATCCATGACCATGGCCGTACGGGCTTTGAGTTCGGAATCTTTGAGGGCAGCTACCAATACCAGTAAAAAAATACCCCCACTGACCGTTCCGGCCAAGGTGATCCAGCGTTTGCTGCCGGTGGGCCCTTCCTGGCGAGCATTCATGAGCATGATCACGAACAAGAACAATACCATAATGGCACCGGCATAAACGATAATATTGACAACGGCCAGAAACTGGGCGTTGAGCAAGATATAGTGCCCAGAGATCGCAAAGAAAGTAATGATCAGCCATAGCACACTATAGACCGGGTTCTTGCTGGTGATCACCATCAAGGCACTGAACAAGGCCATCGCCGATAAAACCCAAAAAAGAATTTGCACTATACTCATCTCTAATTAGTATGAAGGGTTGAATGCTGCGGTTTTCGATCGTCCAAAGCCTGTAGATATGCATCGCGCTCGTTTACCGGATGGGGTATCAACAACTCATCCTTTGCATAAATAAATCCTTTACGGGCATAGTTAGCGGGTGCAAAGGTCTGCGAGAGATAAATAGCGTCCTTGGGACAAGCCTCTTCGCAAAGTCCACAAAAAATACAGCGCAACATATTGATCTCGTACTTGGCCGCATATTTCTCTTCGCGATAGAGATGTTCTTCGCCAGGTTGTCTCTCTGCGGCCTCCATGGTGATAGCCTCCGCCGGACAGGCTACGGCACAAAGTCCGCAAGCGGTGCAATTCTCTCGTCCATCCTGATCGCGATTGAGCACATGCAACCCCCTGAATACTTTCGAAAAGGTCCGCTGCTGTTCGGGATATTGGATCGTAGCCTTCTTCATAAAAAGGTGACGAAGGGTGATTCCCATCCCCTTAAGAATATTCCAGAGGTAAATACTCTCGAGCCATGTCATGGGCTGACGATCGACCGGTTTAGCTCTTTGCGTTAGTTGCATACAATTGGTGATTGAGAACTCACTTATTTAAGAATAACATGACCGCCGCACTGATCAGCATATTGATCAGCGCAAGGGGTATTAATTTTTTCCAACCCAAATTCATTAATTGGTCGTACCGGAAACGAGGTATGGTCCAACGGATCCAGATAAAGACGAACAAGAAAAATGATACTTTGGCCATCATGGCAGCAAAGGTCAGCAACGACAAGACCACGGGAGAACCATCCCAGGTGGCTTCATTGAAGAATGGGATATCGTAGCCGCCAAAGAACAAGGTGGCCATTACGGCACTGCTCACGAACATATTGATATATTCAGCAAACAAATAAAAGCCCAGCTTCATCGAGGAATATTCCTGGTGATATCCAAAATTCAATTCGTTCTCCGCCTCGGGCAGATCAAAGGGTGTACGATTACACTCGGCCAAGGCGCAAACGAAAAAGATCAAAAAACCCAAGGGTTGATAAAGCACATTCCAACCATTTTGCATCTGGTGCTCTACCATGGCACTCATATTGAGTGAACCCGTCATGAACAATACCGCGATCAACGCGAGTCCCATGGGCAGTTCATAAGACACCATTTGCGAGGCGCCACGGATGGCTGCGATCAGTGAAAATTTATTATTGGAAGCCCACCCCCCGATCATAATACCGTATACCCCTACACTCACGATACCGAAGACGATCAGTATACCCATATCGACATCGGCCACTTGTAAAGCCACGGTGTGATTGTTCAGGGTAAAAGAAGCACCCCAGGGAATAACTGTACTGGTGATCAGCGCAACGATCATAGCCAAGGCGGGACCCAGTAAGAATAAGAATCGATTGGAGCTGGTAGGGGTGATCTCTTCTTTGAAAAATAATTTACCCCCGTCGGCCAGTGGTTGAAAAATACCAAATGGCCCGGCTCTATTAGGGCCCATGCGGTCTTGCATCCAACCGGCGATCTTTCTTTCGGCCAAGGTGGTGTACATGGCAATAAAGAAAGATAATCCGATGAGGGCGCCGATCAAGATCAGCTTTTCAATGATATACCAACTATCCATGGCAATTACATACATGTTCATACAATTATTTTCCCTGATCGGTCGGTGAATTAAAATCCTTTCCGGTAGCGGCACCGGGAAGTTGACTCAGCTCAATTCTATTTACTTCACTTACCTCATGAATATCCATCATCAACTTAGGGGCTCGGCCTCCCATTACCTCAGGTAATGTCTCCTTTGGCGTTTGCAACTGTTGATAATGCCCTTGTGAGATAACCGAGTGACGGCTAACATCGGCAGGCCCCTCGATCACCCAATCATGGGCCGATTTTTTATCGAAGCGACAGGTATTGCAAATCCAACCGGGTTTCCCTTCGTGGCTGCATACTTCTCCCCATTGGTCTTTTCTGGCCGTAACGCGAAGTACTTCATCGCCGCGTTGCCATAAGGTGACCTTTCCGCAACAATCCGGGCAATCGCGGTGCGCATAAACGGGTTTGGTAAACCAAACGCGGTTCTTGAATCGAAATGTTTTATCGGTAAGCGCCCCCACCGGACATACATCGATCATGTTACCGCTAAAATTGTTATCGATGGCTTTAGAGATATGCGTAGAGATCTCGGCATGATCGCCCCGATCGAGCACTCCATGCACACGCTGATCGGTAAGCTGGTCGGCCACATAGGTACAACGATAGCAAAGTATGCATCGCGTCATGTGCAACTGGATGTATGGGCCAATATCCTCTTTTTCAAACGTGCGGCGATCGAATTCGTAACGAGTACCCTCCTTACCATGCTCATAACCGAGGTCTTGCAAATGACACTCTCCAGCCTGATCGCAAACGGGACAATCCAGGGGATGATTGAGCAATAAAAACTCCACTACTCCTGCACGAGCTTCCTTTACTTTATCGCTGGTAATATTTTTAACCACCATACCCTCCATGACACCGGTGCGACAACTCGCTACCAGTTTGGGCATAGGACGAGGATCGGCCGTAGAACCCGCTGCTACTTCGACCAGACAAGTACGGCATTTCCCTCCACTACCCTCGAGCTTGCTATAGTAACACATGGCCGGAGGGGTTACGTCGCCTCCGATCTGTCGGGCTGCATTCAAAATGGTCGTCCCCGCAGGCACCTCTATGGTGATGTTATCGATAGTGACCTTTACGCCAGGAACGGTATTGTTAGTTTCGGATGACATATTTCTTTAGTTGATGGGCTATGCCATAACGGGATTAGGTACATGAATAGGATCTGCATAATGCATAAGTCCATAATTGCGCTGCTGTGCCTCTTGCGGATGCAACACGTGCCATTCAAATTCGTCTCTGAAATGACGGATAGCAGCAGCAACGGGCCAGGCCGCGGCATCTCCCAGTGGACAAATGGTATTGCCTTCGATCTTGCGCTGAATATCCCAGAGCAGATCGATATCACTTATTTTTCCTTTGCCCGTCTCTATATTCCACAAGATCTTTTCCATCCAACCAGTACCCTCCCGACAAGGCGAGCACTGGCCACAACTCTCATGACGATAGAATCGAGCCAGCGAATAAGTATGACGCACCACGCACTGGCTGTCATCGAGTACGATAAAGCCTCCTGATCCCATCATGGATCCGGTGGCAAAGCCTCCGTCGGCCAAACTCTCGTAGTTCATCATGCGCGTTTCGCCCTTCGCGGTCTTCAGTAAAAGATTGGCAGGCAAAATGGGCACTGACGATCCACCCGGTATACAGGCTTTTAATTTTTTTCCAGCAGGGATACCACCGCAGTATTCATCACTATAAATAAATTCCTCTACCGAAATGGTCATATCGATCTCGTAAACACCTGGCTTATTGATATTGCCACAAGCAGAAATAAGTTTAGTCCCTGTAGACTTACCCATACCGATCTTAGCATACTCCTCGCCCCCCTCATTGATGATGGGTACGACGGCGGCTACGGTCTCCACATTATTGACCACTGTGGGACAGCCCCATAATCCTTTTACCGCCGGGAAAGGAGGCTTGATGCGCGGATTCCCTCTTTTGCCCTCGAGAGATTCCAGTAAGGCGGTCTCTTCTCCACAGATATAGGCACCGGCTCCGCGATGCACATAAATATCGCAGTCGAATCCACGGCCCAGAATATTTTTTCCCAACCAGCCATTGGCCCTGGCTTCGTCAATAGCCTTCTCCAAAATTTCGGCGACCCAGGCGTATTCTCCGCGGATATAGACATAAGAGCGATTAGAACCCAAGGCGTAAGAAGCGGTGATCATTCCTTCTATCAGCAAATGCGGAATAAATTCCATCAGATAGCGGTCTTTGAACGTACCCGGCTCCGATTCGTCGGCATTCACCACCAGGTAGCGCGGAACACCCTCCGGCTTGGCCAGAAAGCCCCATTTCATTCCAGTAGGAAAGCCCGCTCCACCTCGTCCGCGCAAGCCACTTTTTTTAACCTCTTCGGTGACCTGATCGGGGCTCATCGATTGCAGGGCCTTTTCGACACTACGGTAACCGCCCTCACGACGATAGACCTCGTAGGTAGCAATACCCGGCACATGCGCTTTTTCCAATAATAATTTTCTTCCCATATATCAGTAGCCCTACCGGGCTGCATTTCGTTATTAAGTTGTTGCCACCACAGGACGATCCGAAGCCGCCGCAATAAGTTCATCGATCTTTTCACGTGTAAGATGCTCGCGATAATTTTTTCCTAATTGCAGCATTGGCGCATATCCACAGGCTCCCAAACACTCCACCGTTTTAAGGGTAAATAACCCGTCCGCAGTCGTTTCTCCGGGACGAATGCCTAAGCGTTCGTATATGTAGGCCACGATGGCTTCGCTGCCATTGAGCATACAAGGTCCGGTCTGGCACACTTCGAGTACTTGCTTGCCAACGGGCTTCAGATTGTACATGCTGTAAAAAGTAGCTACTTCATACACTTCGATCGCTTGTAACCCCAACAAGCTCGCTATATAATCCATAGCCTCGGTACTGAGCCATCCGCCGAATTCTTGTTGGGCCAAGTGCAATACCGGTAACAGGGCACTCTTTTGGCGCCCCTCGGGGTAACGTGCAATAATTTGTTGCACCTCTTTTAATTTATCAGCAGAAAAACACAAACTCATGTTCGATCTCTTTTTTTTCAGCGGTCGTTTTATGCATCCATTTCTCCGGCGATCAGATTTAAACTACTCATGGTGATGATAGCATCGCTGAGCATGGCTCCCTTGATCAATTCCTCAAAAGCCTGGTAATAAATAAAACAAGGTCTTCTGAAATGCAATCGATACGGCGCTCTTCCTCCATCGCTGATCAGATAAAATCCTAACTCACCATTGCCCCCTTCTACCGAATGATACACCTCACCGGACGGAATATCGGTCTCTCCCATAATGATCTTGAAATGATAGATCAGGGCTTCCATCTTGGTATACACATCTTGCTTGGCAGGAAGATAGTACTCGGGTACATCAGCATGATAGACCTCGGCCTCGGCACCGGTAAACGACTGCACTTTTTGATAGGCCTGTCGAATAATGGACAAACTTTGCCACATCTCCTGCTCTCGCACCAACCAGCGATCGTAACTATCGCCTGTGCTGCCTACCGGAATGGTAAACTCAAAATCTTGATAACTGCTATAGGGAGAGTGGACACGCACATCGTAGTCAACACCGGCCGCCCGCAGGTTCGGACCTGTAAATCCGTAATTCAAGGCGCGCTCCGCACTGATACCGCCCACACCGATGGTGCGATCCATAAAGATGCGATTACGCTGGAACATGTTCTCAAATTCCTTTAAGGCCTTGGGATATTCCTCGAGGAACTTTTCGAGCTTCTGAAAAGCAATATCATTGAAGTTTCGCTCAAAGCCTCCAATACGACCCATATTGGTAGTCAGACGCGCTCCGCAGATCTCTTCGTAGATCTCATAGATCAATTCACGATACTGCATCACATACAAAAATCCAGTATAGGCCCCGGCATCTACGCCCATGATCGAGTTACAGATCAGGTGATCGGCAATCCGGGACAGCTCCATGACAATAACGCGCAAGTAATCGACCCGCTTGGGTGTAGTGATCCCCAGCAGTTTTTCGCAGGTCATGTGCCAGCCCATATTGTTGAGCGGAGAAGAACAATAATTAAGTCGATCGGTGAGCGTAGTGATCTGTGCGAGTGGACGACGCTCGGCCAATTTTTCGAAGGCGCGATGAATATAGCCGATGGTTTGATCGGCCGACACAATTCGTTCGCCATCGAGCTCAAGGATATTTTGCATCACCCCGTGGGTGGCCGGATGCGTCGGCCCCAGATTCAAGGTGGTGGTCGTTTTCTCGATCGATCCTTCTGGCAGTTTTATATGTTCGCTCATACAGTCTCGTCAGTCGTTTAAAGAGGATTAGCCACGGCCAAACATCTCATCATCTTTGTCAATACGGGTTTGATCTTCTAAAGGAAACTCCTTTCGCATGGGGAAATAATCCATTTCGTCCACATTCAAAATGCGCTTCAGATTCGGATGGCCCACAAAATGGATCCCGAAAAAATCGTAGGTCTCGCGCTCCATCCAGTTGGCCGAAGAAAATAAACCGGTTGCGGTGTAGACATCGGGTTGCTCAATGGCAGTAAAGACCTTAAAGCGCAAGCGAATATTTTCCTTAAGATTATGCAAATGATACACTACGGCAAGCTCACGACCTTTCTGATCGGGATAATGCACCCCGGTCAGGTCGGTCAAAAAGAGAAAGCCAAGTTGAGGATCATCATAACAAAAATTGAGCACCTTCAGATTGATCTCCTTGGGCGCCTCAAACTGCAACATGCCGTACGAGGTAGTGAACCCACCGACTAGGTCGCCGAATTTTTCTGTTAATCGTTGTTGTATGATCTCATTTGTAAGCGACATGCCTGTTTTTTTTTGCCTGCGTGCACCAGCACCACAGACCTTATTGAATACCGTAACTTTCGAGTAACGCTTTGTAGGTTTCAGAGTTGCGCCTACGCAGACTTTCTTTTCCGACCAGGTCCTGAATACGCAGTACTCCATCGATGATCGCTTCCGGACGCGGAGGACAACCCGGCACATACACATCGACCGGCACCACCTGATCGATACCCTGTAATACACTGTAGGTATCGAAGATGCCACCGCTGCTGGCACAAGCTCCCACGGCAATCACCCAACGGGGTTCAGCCATTTGCAGATAGACTTGTTTTACCACGGGTCCCATTTTTTTGGCAATGGTTCCCATTACCATCAACAGATCGCACTGACGGGGTGAGAATCCGACACGCTCCGATCCAAAACGAGCCAGGTCGTAATGAGAGCCCATGGTGGCCATAAATTCAATACCGCAGCAAGAGGTTGCGAAAGGCAAGGGCCAGATGGAATTCTTTCGGGCCAATCCGATCACGGAATTGAGTGAAGTAGCAAAAAAGCCCTCTCCCTGATGACCCGACGGCATCGGGGCCATACTGATATCCGCCTCCAATGGCTTTTTGATAAGATTGTACGATACCGGACGACTCATGTTCCTACTATTTTATACCATAACAAGTTAGAAGGTTGAATGTTGCTGCAACCTCTAACTAGTCTTCCCATTTTAAAGCTCCTTTTTTGATGATGTAAAGAAAGCCGCACAGAAAGCATCCCACAAAAAGGGTAACGGCCCAAAATCCACTCCATCCCAGCGCTTTGAAATTAACGGCATAGGGATAGAAGAAGATCACTTCTACATCGAACAAAACAAAGAGGATAGCGGTCAGAAAATACTTGATCGCCATTGGCTGGCGGGCATCACCATGCGACTCGATACCGCTGGTAAAGTTCTGCAGTTTATCGCTGGTCTTACGTCGAGGTCCCAACAAGTGCGTGGCAACCATCAGAAAAGCAACCAACCCTACAGCGATCAAAACTTGCAGGGCCAGTGGCAAATAGGTAGAGGCAGTGGAGGCCGTGGAGCCCATTTGCAACCAGTATAACATGTGCTGTTTTTTCTGGCCGCAAAATTAAGGAGCAACGACCACAAAATCGGCACGATTAGCAAGTAATCCCGTCTTATTTAATGGATTACGTCCAGGAGCAGCAGCCGATTTAGGAGCCGGGTCAGATTTAGGGGCATTATCGGGCTTTGTTGAAGCCGCTTTTTCGAGCACATTAATATTTTGCTGAATGGCTGCATTGGTCGGATCAAGAGCCAACATACGGCGTAGGTAAAAAAGTGCTTTTTCTTTGTCTTTCAACATGTTAGCGCTGTATGCCGCCAAATATCCACCGACACCGATAATGGTCTTTTTATTCTTTACCGTATCCTTTTCCAAGATAACCAAGTACTTCTCAGCCCAGGGTACGGCCGAACCGAGCAACATGGAGTCATCAATGGCGCGCTGAATATTGAACTTCATCATATACCCGAAAGACTCTTCTGGGTACTTTTCGACATAAATACCGAATAAACTATCGGCGATCGGATAGGACTTACCCTGATAGTAGGCAAAACCGGCATCAAAAAGATCGCGCTGACTGGGGTTGGGCTTATTGGTCAAAATGAGGGTACGCAGATCGCCTTCGATGATCCGACTCAGACTATCACCTTTGGCCTTGAACCGATCGGCTCCCTTTTTTAGAAGTTCAATTTTTAGTCCTACCAGTGTATCAACGCGGGTAGATTGCTGATAGGTTTGAAAGATCTCGGCAGGCGTTCCGCCCGTTTTGTCGATAATGTCAGCCCTTAATTGAAAATCATATAAGGCTTCTCCATCCATGCCTTCGCCTGGATGAGCAAAAAACTGATCGCTATATTTTTTGGCACTGGCAAAAGCCTGCGTGGCCGCATCGGCCTGTTGCTGTTTGGCCAGGGTATCGCCTTGCTGGTAAAATGCATCGGCCAATAGACGGTATACCCGAGGGCGAGTAGCTGTTCCGGTGGCGGCAATAACTTGCTCGGCCTTCGAAATGGCGCAAGCATAATCTCCGCGTGCCCAACAAAGCTGAGAATAAAGGAACTCGTCTTGAATATTTTTTTCGGGCTGCTTGGTCTCAATGTAAAGCTGTAATTGCTTTTCTGCATTTACATAATCGCGACGATAGAAGTAATAATAAAATAACTCGTAGTAAGCGGGTGTAAAGCGAGGATCCTTTTGCACGCACTCATTCAGATACTGTAAGACCAGCTCCCAGTTTTTCTGTGAATCGAACAATCTGGCCAACCGATAATTGGCCAATGAATACCCGGGACTCAGACGTAATGCCTCCTGATAATTTTGGAACGCTTCGCCCCCCCCCTCTCCGGGACGAGCCTTGCGCACTGCATTGCCCAATAAAAGATACATCTCGGCATTCTTATCGCCTTTTTCGATCTGGGCGGACATTTTAGCGATCACATAATTAAGGTCTCCTGCCTTGGTCTCGATATTGGAGCGTGAGACAGCATTGAGAATATCGATATTATCTCCCTTGCGAGTACGACTCATGGTAAGAGCCGATTCGAATTTCTGACGGGCCTCGTCCTTTTTATTTTCGAGCAGATCGGCATGACCGGCCCCCACCATCACTAAGGGGGAATTCGCTGCTGCTTGCAGTGCCTTATCGTACCAAGCCCGCGCCACGGCGACTCTCTTGGCAGAATCCAATTCGCGTTCGATCACCGCCTGTCCTCCCCAATAAAGGGCCTCTGGATCGGCCGGATTGCTCTTTAAGATTTGTTGAAATGTTTGCTCGGCCAATTCGAAGCGCTGGGCAAAAAGATGGCTCTTTCCCTCCAGTATAGTTTGGCCACTGGTTGTCAGTACCACACAAAAGCTAACCGTAAGCAACAGATAAATTCTTTTCATCGTTCAGCGTAATTTCAATTAAAGGGCTGTAAATATATTATAATTACTTATTCGTTGAGACGCACAGGGCGAATTCCTAAATTCTTTTGAGCCGGAGCCAAATACCCTCTTCTGAAAATGATCTGCCCCAATTCGCCGCTCACAAAATGAGCGAACCCAGTGGCCAGACCGCGGTGTTTCTCTTTTAGAATATACACCAGGTCGCGTACCATCGGATAACGCTTGGCATAAATATTGGCCTGATAGGCTTTTACATACGACCCCGCTAGGTCTGTACTTTCTATATGCGCCACCTTGACCTTTTTCAAAAAACTAAGTTGTGTGGAGTCTTCGGGGTTTCCCACCCAACCCACTCCCACAAAACCAACTACGCCGGGATGGGTAGAAACATAATCGATCACTCCTTCACTGCTACGGGCGGCCATGGCCTCTGCTGTCAGCGACTCGCCTTTCAATACTGAATCTACAATAAATCTGACCGTACTGGTTGCTTTAACACCGTCGAATACAGGGATTAACTTTTTTTTATAGTTCCCTACCAAGATCTGCCTGATCTCCATCATGGTAAACAGGGTATCCGGAGAGTCCGGATGAACCACTACGGCAATGCCATCTCGGGCCACGACCAAACTTCTGGCCTCTACTTTTAAAGAGTCGGCCACGAGTTCTTTTTCTCCGGGTGATGGTCGTCTGGTAACCAAGACCATGCGAACGCTATCAATGAGCAGATCACGCAAGCAATCTGCCTCTGTTTTGTAAGCTACATTAATGGTGGTACCCCGATGGTTTGATTGATATACCTGAACTAACTCATCCACGATCGGTTTAAAGGTCTCATCGGCACTAATATAAATAGTCCCTCGGTCGGGGGTATCCGGCAAGCTACGCTGCTGCTCTTCGTATGAGGTGCATCCCACACCACTCAACAAATAGAGTCCGACCAAAATAAAAGCACTTCGTAACATGAATCCTCCTTTTTATCCTTTGGCAGTATAGCCCCTGTAAATACGCCATGCTCCATAGAGCAAACACACTCCTCCAAATATACGATCGGTCAGATCGGGCGGAAAACGAAGGTTCACCTCGAGTTCCCACAGACCCCGCAACAAAAAGAAAAATCCGGCCAGCAAAAACAAGCCGCCCATGGTGTACTCTCTCACACGAATGAGTTGCGAGCGATGGGTACGTTTTTGTTTCTCGTATTCTTCGAACATACGCTGGCAAATTAGCTAAATTTTTATTGCTGGCCCTGTGCTATGCAGATACAGTTACTCCTTGGTGCAGCATACCGCAGGGCGGGTTATATTTGCACTGCAGGAGTTCCTGTTTAACACGTTGCTCTATGGCCAAACCCAGCCTTCCGCCCGGCACACGCGATTTTTCGGCCGAGGTGGTTCGAAAAAGAAATTACTTGCTCAACACCATCCGCTCGGTGTTCGAATGCTATGGGTTCGGTCCTCTCGAGACTCCCGCCATGGAGCAGCTCGATACGTTGATGGGGAAGTACGGAGAAGAGGGTGATAAATTGATCTTTAAGATCCTCAATAATGGATTAGACAATCCTGATAAGGAAAAACAGACCAGAGTCGCCCTCGAACAGGTCTTACACGGAAAAAACAGCAAAGACCTGACCGAAAGGGCCCTGCGATACGACCTGACGATCCCTTTTGCTCGATACGTGGCTACTTGGCATCAGCAACTGCCACTTCCCTTTAAACGCTACCAGATGCAACCGGTCTGGCGCGCCGATCGTCCGCAAAAAGGACGTTACCGCGAATTTTATCAATGTGATGTGGATGTGGTGGGTAGCCGCTCGCTATTGAATGAACTTGAGCTGGGCTGTATTTGCCATACTATCTTTTCTCAGCTGCAATTACCGGATTACAGTCTTCGTATCAACCACCGTCAGCTATTGGTGGCCCTGGCTGCACAATGCGGAATCGAAGACCAACTTACCATCATTACCACCGCCATCGATAAACTCGATAAGATCGGACTCGAAAAGGTAAAAGAGGAATTAGCCCAAAAAAATGTATCCGGTGCATCAATCGAACTGATCACAAGCTATTTACAGATAGAAGGCCCGCTAGCAACGCAGCTGGATCAGCTTCGTTCCTTACTTGGAAAACAACCGCAAGCCATTACCGCACTAGAAGAAATAGAGCAGCTGATCGAATCGCTACAAGAGCAAGAGGTTCGAGCCGTATTGGATCCCACCTTGGCCAGGGGACTTAATTATTACACGGGAACCATCTTTGAAATAAAGGCTCCCCCACGCGTTACCATGGGAAGTATTGGCGGAGGCGGACGCTACGACGACCTGACCGGATTATTTGGTGTGCCCGGTCTCCCTGGTGTTGGTCTCTCGTTCGGTGTAGACCGGATCTATGATGTGCTGGAAGAATTACAACTTTTTCCCCCCGACAGTACACAGGGAACAAAAGTTTTGTTCTTTAATCTGGGTACAGCCGAAATGAAAACGGCCTTTTCGCAATTACAAGGTCTTCGGGCAAAAGGAATGGCCGCCGAGCTGTATCCCGAGCCCGTTAAATTCGACAAGCAATTCAAGTACGCCGAAAAAAAGAATATCCCTTACATCGCCATAATCGGTAAGGAAGAAATGGAACAACAAAAAGTGAACGTAAAAAATATCCGCAGCGGCGAACAACGGACCCTTTCGTGGAATGATTTACAAACGATCTCTCTGAACTGGTAAGATCAATTTTCTATAACGCTTCGTACATAACGGCCGCCCCCTGCCCTACGCCTACACACATCGTGGCAAGACCATAGCGAGCCTTTCTTCTTCTAAGTTCATGTATCAAGGTGGTCGATATACGTGCCCCGCTGCTGCCTAATGGATGTCCAATGGCAATGGCGCCTCCATTCACATTGACCAATGACGGGTCCAGCTCCAACGCCTGCATACAGGCCAGCGACTGTGAGGCAAAAGCCTCGTTGAGTTCGATCAGATCGATCTGCTGAAGAGTTAGTCCGCTTCTGTCCAACACCTTTTGGGTAGCCGGAACGGGGCCCATACCCATAATGGCCGGATCTACCCCGGCCACGGCCATTGAAACTATTTTTGCTATAGGGGTAAGACCGAATTTTTTGATCGCATGCTCACTGGCCAGCAACAGTCCGGCCGCACCATCGTTGATTCCCGATGAATTGCCCGCCGTTACCGTACCGTTCTGCTTAAAGGCGGGAGAAAGAGCCGCCAGTTTCTCCAATGAAGTGGCGCGAGGGTGCTCATCATCCAGTACCCAATTGATCAATCCCTTTGACTGTACTTCAACGGCCGTGATCTCTTCTTCCCAAATTCCTTTTTCTCGAGCAGCGGCATATTTATTTTGCGAAGCAAGTGCAAATCGGTCTTGCTCTTCTCTGGAGATCTTGTATTGCTCGGCTACATTCTCGGCAGTCTCTCCCATGGTGTAGGGATGAAAGCGTGCCGCTAGTAATGGATTGATAAAACGCCAGCCCATGGTCGTATCAAATAATTGCGCCTGGCGATCGAAAGGCTGTGACGCTTTGGCCATCACAAAAGGAGCCCGGCTCATACTTTCGACACCGCCTGCCATGATCAGTTCTGCCTCTCCGCAGGCAATTTGACGGCTTCCATCCATAATGGCCTGTAATCCCGAAGCACATAGTCGATTGACCGTGGTGCCAGCCACTGTTACCGGTAAACCCGCCAACAGGGAGGCCATGCGGGCCACATTGCGGTTGTCTTCGCCCGCCTGATTCGCCGCACCGGCAATAACCTCTTCAATAGCGCCGGGATCGATGCTCGGGCTGCGCTGATGCAAGGCCCGCAGTACGGTGGCCAGTAGGTCATCGGGACGAACGGCACTCAGGGCTCCGCCATAGCGACCCACCGGTGTTCGAATGGCATCAATGACATAAACGGGTTTCATGGATTGGCTTTGATGGCAAATATCCGTTAAATACTTAAATCCCTTGCGAGGCAATTATCTTTGCATAACATGAAAAAATCCGCCGCCGAGAATATTAGAACCTGGAGCCTCCACGATATAGAACAGCACTTTGAGGCAAGGGGCGAAAAAAAGTTCAGAGCCAAACAACTCTACGAGTGGATCTGGCAAAAAAACGCCATGAGTTTTGCCGAGATGAGCAATTTGAGTAAAGAGATGCGCCAGCACCTGGGAGAAGAATTTGTTTTGCCGGCCCTTACCGTCAATGCGACGCAATATTCCGAAGACGGAACAGTCAAGAGCCGCTTTTTGACCTGGGACGGACATGCGGTGGAGGGGGTTTTGATCCCGACCGAAAAAAGATTAACGGCTTGCGTCTCTTCACAGATCGGCTGTTCACTCTCTTGCAAGTTTTGTGCAACGGGGTATATGGACCGTAAACGAAACCTGCAGTTCGATGAGATCGTAGACGAAGTGGTGCTGCTCAACAAAGAGGCCCTCCAACAACACCAAAAAAAGATCAGCAATATCGTTTTTATGGGTATGGGAGAACCCCTGCTCAATTATAAACAAGTGCTAATGGCCATTGAGCGGATCACTTCTCCAGAAGCATTGGGAATGAGTCCGCGTCGTATAACGGTCTCGACTGCCGGCGTGGCCAAGGGCATTCGCCAATTGGGTGATGATAAGGTTCGTTTTAAATTGGCCCTTTCGCTGCATGCGGCCAACGATCGCAAACGCAACGAGATCATGCCGATCAATGAATCGAATCAGATCAATACACTGGTGGAGGCACTCAACTACTTTTACAAACAAACGGGCAACGAGATCACGTTTGAATATATCTTGTTCGATCAATTCAACGACTCACTGCAAGATGCCGAAGAGCTGGTCAAGATCTATCGACAGGTGCCTGCAGACCTGGTGAATATTATCGAATATAATCCAATCGATAAGGCTCGGTTTCAAAAACCCTCCGAAGAAAAAACAGCGGCCTTTATGGACTACCTGGCCAAAAAGAGGGTCAATGCCCGCCTGAGAAAAAGCAGAGGAAAGGATATCGATGCCGCCTGCGGACAGTTGGCCAACAAAGGATAACCGGCCCGTTAAACCTTCTTGTAGGGAGACAGTCAGAGAATAGATACCGCGCCCCAGGCCGGACCTGACTAAAAAACTATTTACTATGAAAACGATCATCACCCTTTTTCTGGCTATTGGTTCCATCCTACCCCTGGCTGCTCAAGAACATCCGGGTTCACAACCGCCACGACCGCCCCGTCATCCACAGGAGGGTCCGGGCCGTAAACAGCAAAAAGAGATGTTATTAGATCGCCTACAATTAACGACCGCTCAACGGGAGCAGCTAAAAAAGGAACAAGAACAGGCGCTTGAAAAAGTATTGACTACCGAGCAAAAAAAGAAGCTGAGTCAATTACGCCAGCAACAGCAGCAGCGTAAAGAAGAGGGATTGCGCCAGCAAAGACAACAATTAAAAGATCGTCTCTCGATCTCAGAAGAACAGGCCAGCAAATTGCAAGCGTTGCAGAAAAACTTCATGGAGTCGATGAAAAAAAATCGGGAGCAACTCGATCAGACCATTGCGCAACAACGTGAGCGCGCCCGCTCTTTAATGGAATCACATCAAGAATCCCTGAAAAAGATGTTGAATACGGAGCAGCTCCAACAGTTCAAGGATATCATGCGCGATAAAATGCGAGAGGGTATGGAAAAATGGAGAGAGCATCGCGATGGAATGCGTCGACGACCACCGACTCCCCCAAATGCTCCGCCCGGTAGAAATAACGATACATTGTAATTAACGTACCTTTACTGGATACCTGTTGAAAAATAGTTATCCAGTTACATGAAAAAATCTACTACCAACCCCTTTACTAAATTTGGGGTCAAGAAAAGCAACGCTGCCATCAAAGAGCAGTTTCGTCAAGAAAAAAGAAAAGCCAAAAAAGAAAGGGAAGCTTTTTTTGAGCAAAAAAAAGCCGCTGCCCGTGCTACGCGACCCGGTCAACGAGGTGTCGCGGCTGGCAACAGCGCCGCCGATGTAAAAGGCAACTTTCCAAAAAGTCATCCCGTTACGGCCCCGCCCGAACGGATGACCCTCAACAAATATTTGGCACATGCCGGTGTGGCCGCCCGAAGGGAGGCTGCGCTGCTGATCAAAAAAGGAATGGTCAAGGTCAACGGGGTGGTCATGCTAGAGCCCGGTTGTCGGGTGGCCCCGCAAGACGTAGTCATCTTCAATGGTAAGAAACTTTCTCCTGCGCGCTCTTTTGTTTACATCTTGCTGAACAAACCAAAGGATTACATTACGACCACCGACGATCCGCAAGGCCGAAAGACCGTGCTCGATATTGTCGGACAAGCTACCACCGATAGGATCTATCCGGTGGGTCGACTCGATCGCAACACCGCTGGGGTTCTGCTGCTGACCAACGACGGAGAACTGGCGCAACATTTGACCCACCCCAAGCACCAGATCAAAAAAATATACCAGGCAACCCTCGACAAGCCTCTGGAAAAAAAAGATTTTGACAAGCTTTTACAAGGGATTGTGCTCGAAGACGGACCCGCGGCAGCCGATGTGTTGGCCTATGCTGATATGAAAGATAAAACACAGGTAGGGATCGAGATACACAGTGGGCGTAACCGGATCGTACGGCGTATGTTCGAACACTTGGGTTATGATGTAAAAAATTTGGATCGGGTGGTATTTGCCGGGCTCACTAAAAAAAATGTACCGCGCGGTAAGTGGCGCTTTTTGAGCGAAAAAGAAGTTCGAGACCTCAAACATTTTGGTAAAGGCAAGTAAGCCATAATGCAACTCGCTGCTTTCATACTGCAAGAGACCGATCACTGGATAGCGCTCAACAAACCCAGTGGCTTACTAGCCGTACCTGACCGGCTGGGAAAAGAGCCTTCCCTTAAAATGAGCTTGCGCGAAAAGTTTGGGAATATTTGGGTCGTTCATCGGCTCGATCGAGAGACCAGTGGTGTCATCTTATTTGCCAAAGACGAAACAACCCATCAATTGTTGAGTCGTCAATTCGAAGAGAGACAAACCGAAAAGATCTACACAGGGTTGGTATTAGGTACGCCCGCTCAAACAGCCGGAAGCATTACAAGCCCTATTGCGGAACATCCTGCTGGGGATGGGCGAATGATGACACATGCTAGAGGAAAAGCGTCTCATACCGATTACCGCGTAATAGAGGTGCTGCCTCCCTATAGTTGGATGGAATTCCAGATATTGACCGGACGCACTCACCAGATCAGGGTCCACATGCAATCGCTGGGCAATCCGCTGGTAGGTGATTCGCTATATGGAGATGGCAAACCCGTTCGGGTCTCTTCGTTTCGGAAAAAATACAAACTCTCCAAAAAGGAAGAAGAAGAAAAACCCATTTTAGGAAGACTAGCCCTGCATGCGCATCGACTCAGCTTTTTTGATGTAGCTGGCCATAAAATAACGGTAGAAGCTCCCCTGCCAAAGGATATGGCAGCCACCTTGGCACAACTCAGAAAAAGTCAGCTTAAAAAATAGAGGGTCGTCTCCTCTCTCAGTCAGGCTGCACGCATTCCAATCGGTAACGAATAGTACTATTCTTACGGAGCATCGCTGCCACGCCACAATATTTGTCGAGCGACAGGTCGATTGCCTTTTTTACTTTGTCTTGATGTGCTATATCTGTCGTGATCCGGTACAATAGATCGATATCAGTAAATACGCGGGGATGGTCCGCGGTCTGATCAGCGGCGCTGACTACGCTAAGCGCAGTAAAGGGTACCCGCATCTTTTCCAAGATATCGACCACATCTACGGCCGAGCAACCTGCCAAACCGGCCAATAACAACGCCTTGGGGCTTATTCCTGCCTGAAGATTTCCATCCATTTGCACCGTACCGGCTCCTTCTTGTATGGCCTCGAACTGCAAGTCTTTTTTCCAATGGGTCGTTACGGTCATGGCGTATTCTTTTTGGCGGTAAAAAATGGGGTGACGTTAGTAAGCGAATGAGCCCATTTGGCATAGGCCTCTTTGGAAAGCAATTTGGAATCATTCAGCGCTTTATAGGTAAGGAACAGACCTAACGGAAGTAACACAAAGGTAGCCAGCCACATCCCCATAAAAGGACTGAGTGAATCTTCTTTGGCGAACTTTTCTCCTACCGTGCTTGAAAAATAAAAGAGCATAAAAAATCCAATGGCAAAAATGAGCGGGGTACCTAATCCTCCTTTTCGAATGATAGCGCCGAGCGGAGCACCGATCAGAAATAAAATGATACAGGCCACCGATAAGGATAGCTTTCGATGCCACTCAATAAAATGACGACGCACGCCTCGGTTCTTGTCGGACGTTACCATGTAGAGTGATTCCGCACTCATACGAATGGAGGCTGCCGCACTTTGGGTAGTGCTCAGTAAGATGGGCAGCGATGAATCAGGCAGCAGTTGATTGAATTGGGTCTTGCCGGCCAGTGTTTTTTGCTCGGCGTCACTAAACGAATAGGCAGACCAGTTGGAATCCATCAATGAATAAAAACTGAATTGAGTAAGCCAGTCTCTCGTCATCCGATCAACGATGGTATCGCGATCTCTACGCAGCGAATCGATAGCTTGATTTAACTGGCGCATACTGAACATTCGCTCATTATTCTTATTGACACTGTCTGCCGTTCGGCTGGTAAAACCCAGGGCACTCAGATCGAATTGCTTCGTATAGGTCTTAAAAGATGTCCGGATATACTCATTATTTCCGGCATCGAAAGGATTGCCCCTTTCTTGATAGCGCCACCCGTCGCGCAAATGCAATTCCAAAAATCGCTTGTTGCCGGTCACTCGCATAACCCCGCTCTTGGCCATCACAAAATTGTCTTGCATCAAATTGCCCTGCTCATAAATGATCACATCGCGGATGATACTATCATTCGATTCCTTTTGTCCGATCTTGATGGCATATCCTCCGATTCGATCATAAAAGACCCCTTCCCGTAGATCAAAAGCCGGCTTGGCATATACAATATCGGCCAACAGGGTCCTGGATTTCAGATTAGCGACCGGTATTACATAATTCGAAAACAAAAAGGCAATGACACTAATGAAGATACTCAGTAGAAAAAGAGGCCGCATAAACCGTAGCAGCGAAATACCCGCCGACTTGATAGCAACCAGCTCAAAATTTTCTCCCATGTTCCCGAAGGTCATCAGCGAAGAGAGCAGCATGGCCAGTGGCAAGGCCAGGGGCACCAAGACAGCACTTTGATAGCCGATAAATTCCAGGATCACACCAGGCCCCAGCCCTTTTCCTACAAAATCGTCTATGTACAGCCAAAAGAATTGCAAGACCAACACCAACAATGTAATAAAGAAGGTGGCGATAAAGGGTCCGGCAAAGGACCGAAGGATCAGCTTATCGAGTTTCGTAAACAAGTGGTAGCCCTAATGCCTTGGTCAGTTGCCAAGCCGATGAAACAGATCTTTAACCTGGTGATCCCACAAAAAGGTCTGGTCTTTGATCTCCTTTTTTTCAGCAAAATCCTTAATGACCAAGATCGTTTGGTTGGTGATCTCCGATTTATCGATGGCAAACTCAAAATATTCTCCCTTGGCGGCTTTTTCCCAGCGATAGCGAATAAATTTATCCTGCTCCTTCTCGAGTACCTCAGCCTGCTCCACATTACCGTCCCAGGCAAAATAAAATACCCCATCACGCTCGTCTACTTTATCGGCGAACCACTCACTAAGACCAGCGGCTGTCGACAAAAAATCGTACAAGATGGTGGGAGAACAACGAACCGGAAACTCCAATGTGTATAATTTCTTGCTCATGTTTGTTTCAATTGCAACAGTGCAATAATAGAGAAAAATAACATCAGACACAAACCGGAGTTTTTTAACTAAAAACAATGCAAAAACTCTCTTGCCTTGCATAGGCTGCAGCCAATAAATTGGACTCCCAATTTCAGTGTATGCGCATGCGACAACTAAAGATCGGAAAGTCCATTACCAACAGAGATCAGTTTAGTGTAGAGAAATACCTGCACGAGATCGCATGTATTGAACGCGTCAGCCCCGAGGAGGAGGCAGAACTTTCACAAAAAATTAAGAGAGGATGTCAACTCTCGCTGCAGCGATTGGCTAATGCCAACCTGCGCTTTGTTGTCTCGGTAGCCAAACAATACCAGCATCAGGGATTGCCCTTATGCGACCTGATCAATGAGGGCAACCTGGGACTGGTCAAAGCAGCGAGTCGCTATGATGGCACCAAGGGGTTCAAATTTATCTCGTATGCAGTATGGTGGATCCGGCAATCGATCTTGTTGGCACTCGCCGAGCATGGACGGATCGTTCGGATCCCGGTCAATAAGGTCAGCAGTGCGCAGCGAATGCAACGGATACAAACCGCACTGGAACAGCAGTTGGAACGGGAGGCCACTACGCAGGAATTGGCCGAGTCGATGCTGGTTAGCGAAGAAGAAGTCAAATCTTGCCTTTGCATCCATGTCAAACACCATAGTATCGACACCCCCCTAAACGAAGAGGACCATCAGACGCTTAGCGATACTATTGAAGATAAAGGTGCCCTACGGGCCGACCAGCAGTTAGAGGGTCCTGGCTCTTTGCAAATCGAGATCCAGCGCTGTTTGCAAACCCTCACCGACAGACAGCAACATATTCTTTGCGCATATTTCGGGATCGGAAGACCCTTGTCAAAGAGCTTAGAGGAGATCGGCGTCGAACTGGGTATTAGTCGAGAACGGGTCCGACAGATAAAAGAGAAGGCCTTAGCCCGATTGCAACATGCACATCGGTCAAAAATGCTCCGTTCCTTCCTGGCAAGCTGATCGAGGAACGCTCCTTATCTTTGCTCCCCTTTTAATCATTATGTTCAATACGCTACAGCAAAAACTCGAAACGGCCTTTAAGAACCTCAAGGGGCAAGGTCGTATCACCGAACTGAATGTTGCCACGACCATCAAGGAGATCCGCCGGGCCCTGGTTGATGCCGATGTCAATTACAAGATCGCAAAAGAGTTTACGGATAAGGTCAAAGAGAAGGCCCTAGGAGCCAAGGTCCTGAACGCGGTCTCTCCCGGTCAACTGATGACCAAGATCGTAAAAGATGAATTGACCGAGTTGATGGGCGGTACCGAAACCTTACTACAAGACAAGGGAAATCCGGCCATTATCCTGATCGCAGGTTTGCAGGGTTCAGGTAAAACTACCTTTAGTGGAAAGCTGGCCAATTATCTCAAACAAAAAAGAGGACTTAACCCCCTGTTGGTGGCCGCCGATATTTATCGCCCCGCCGCCATGGAACAACTACGGGTGTTGGGAGAACAGATCGGCACAGAGGTATACATTGATGCAGAGAATAAAGATGCTGTCTCCATTGCTCGCGATGCCGTAAGCAAAGCCAGGAGTTTAAATAAGAATGTGGTCATCATCGATACGGCCGGCCGTCTGGCCGTAGATGAAATGATGATGAATGAGGTCAGTCGGATCAAAGAAGCTGTTCAGCCGCAAGAGATCTTATTTGTGGTCGATAGCATGACGGGACAAGATGCCGTAAATACCGCCAAGGTCTTCCACGACCGCTTACAGTTCAGTGGTGTCGTGTTGACCAAATTAGATGGCGACACCCGTGGTGGGGCCGCACTATCCATTACCTACACCGTCAATAAGCCGATCAAGTTCACCAGTAACGGCGAGAAGATGGACACCCTCGATATTTTTTATCCCGAAAGGATGGCGCAACGTATCCTTGGCATGGGTGATATTACCAGCTTGGTCGAAAAAGCACAGGCCCAGATCAGTGAGGAAGAAGCCAAAAAGCTCGAGGCTAAGATCCGCAAGAACAAATTCGATTTTGCCGATTTCAAAATGCAACTTGAGCAGTTAAAGAAGATGGGGGATATGAAAGAGATGTTGGGTATGATCCCGGGTATGGGCAGCAAGCTCAAGGATATTGATATCGACGAAAACTCCTTTAAAGGGGTAGAGGCTATGATCAATGCCATGACACCTGCTGAGCGGGCTAACCCCGATTTGATCGATTTGAGCCGGAAAAAGCGCATCGCCAAGGGCAGCGGAAAAGACATCCAAGAGGTCAATAACTTCATGAAACAGTTTGACCAGATGCGAGATATGATGAAGAATATGAACAAGTTGGGTGCTTTTGGTAAGATGATGCCCGGCATGAGGAGATAGTCCAAGCTCCAACTCGACAGCCAACTCTACGGCCAGATCAACGTCCAACGTGGCGTCCAACCCAAGACCCAAAAAAACTTGCCTGTTAACCGGTCCCTGCTTATATTTGCACCCCGGTTTTTACCGGCCCAAACATATATTGTTAACGCTGTTAAATTTCTATTTATGTCAGCCAAAATCCGTCTCCAAAGACACGGGTCTAAAAAAAGACCTTTCTACTTCATCGTAATAGCCGACTCAAGAGCTCCCCGCGATGGAAAATTCATCCAGAAACTTGGAACCTACAACCCCCTGACCATCCCCGCTACCATTCAGCTGGATCGTCAAAAAGCATTGGAATGGCTTAACAAAGGCGCCATCCCAACCGACACGGTTCGCCGTATCCTTAGCTTCAAAGGGGTCTTGTACCTGAAGCATTTGCTTAGAGGAGTTTCCCTAGGACTGTTCGATGAGGCCGCTGCCATGCAAAAGTTCACCGAGTGGACTGCAGAGCACGACAACCAGATCAAAAAGAAGAACGAAGACACCCAGCGTAAGCGCACAGAAAAGCGCCAGGCCATTATGTCTGCCTCTGTTGCCAATCGTCAGGCAAAAGTAGCCGCTAAAGCTGCTGCCGAAGCACCTGCACCTGAGGCTCCTGTCGAAGAAAGCAGCGCTGCAGAAGCGGAGGGTACTACTGAAGCATAATTTTAGGTTTGCGCCTACATAATTTATCCCGGCCACTGCGCCGGGATTTTTTTTGATGGCTTTAATTGATTTGTTTTGTACTGCATCAAGTAAGAAAAGTTCACAATGGCGCTGTCGATCAAGAGCCGCACTACCGCATGAAGAGTTATATCAAAACAGGAAAAATAGTAGCCGCCCACGGACTGAAAGGAGAAGTCATATTGCAACACGAGCTGGGTAAGAAAACAGATCTGAAAAAATTACCCGCTCTTTTTTTAGAGTTGAAAAAAGATTCGTTCGTTCCCTTTTTTATTAGCAAGGCAAAAGGCACTTCAGAAAAAGAATCGATACTGTTGTTCGAAGAGATCGATACCCGCGAAAAAGCACAACCCCTGGTGGGAAAGATTTGCTGGTTACCCGAAGAGCAATTCAAGCAATATGCCGACCAACAGGCTCCGGCTAGTTTACTGGGCTATCAAATAATAGAGGCCGCTAAACCAATTGGCCTCATCGAAGAAGTTATTGAGCAACCGCAACAATTACTTTGCCGCCTTCAAATAGAAAAAAAAGAGGTGCTGATCCCGCTCAACGAATCGACACTGCTCAGCATCGATCATCATGCAAAGACCGTAACGGTGCAACTTCCCGAAGGACTGCTCGCCATTTATCTGGACTGATCCCTTGTCAACGCCTCAACCTTATATTGCCCATTTTGACCTGGACTCTTTTTTTGTATCGGTAGAGCTTATCAATAATCCATCGCTAAAAGGTAAACCCGTCTTGGTCGGTTCCATAGAAAGAGGGGTGGTGGCTACCTGTAGTTACGAAGCCAGAAAATTTGGGATTCATTCTGCGATGCCCATGAAGAGAGCCTTACAGCTTTGCCCCGAAGCCATTGTTACCAATGCAAGTCGCCATCAGTACGGTAAATATTCTCGCTGGGTGACCGATCTGATCGCCGAAAAAGTACCCCTCTTCGAAAAAGCCAGCATCGATGAATTCTATGTTGATCTGACTGGTATGGATCGCTTTTTTGGTGCTAACAAATTTGCACAAGAGCTTAGAAAACACATTACGCAGCAAACCGGACTGCCCCTTTCTTGTGGGCTGGCCTCGGCTCGCTTTATTGCCAAGATGGCCACCAACCAAGCCAAGCCCAATGGGTTCTTGCAAGTAGCCCCCGGGCAAGAAAAAGAATTTCTCTGGCCACTGTCGATCGACAAAATAAATGGAGTGGGAGAGCAAACGGCACAATTGCTAAAAAGTAAAGGGATCTACACCATCGAAGATATCGCCCGCACGCCCCTACCCCTGCTGAACTCCTACGTGGGTAAATGGGGAGAGTCGCTATGGGAAAAATCGCAAGGCATTGGCAGCACGGAGATCTTTACCGAATGGGAACAAAAATCGGTGAGTCACGAGCGCACCTTTGACCAAGATCATTCCGATCCCGTTTACTTGTTGCAACAGATCGTTCAGCTCTGCGTCGAAACGGCGGCCGATGTACGCAGCGAAGAAAAACTGGCGGGTTGTGTAACGGTCAAGATCAAGTACAGCAACTTCGAAGTGGTGTCCAGACAAGAGACCATTGACTATACGGCCCTCGACGATATGATCACGGCCAAGGCCAAACTTTTGTTTCAACAACTCCATCAGCCCGGCCGGCCAGTTCGGCTTTTAGGGGTACGCTGTAGTCAACTGGTTGCGATCAACCTACAGATGAGTTTGTTCGAAAAAACAGCCGAGAAATTACAACTCTATCAAACCATGGACCAGATCAATGAACGGTTTGGAAAAGATGTACTTACCAAGGCGGCGATCTTACCTCGCGAAGAACGCGCAAAAGACCAATGAGCAGGGGCTTAGTTGTATCTTTACCACCCGATCTTTATTGCATTACCTTAAATGACTCCCATGTCTGCCCTTTGGAAACAATACCAAGAACAACACCAGGAACGCTTCTTGAACGAAATGCTCGATCTGCTACGCATCCCCTCGGTCAGCGCCAAGTCTGAGCACAAAGAAGATATGATTCGTTGCGCCGAGGCGGTTAAGAAAAGCTTGCTTGCGGCTGGTTGTGATCGGGCCGATGTGATGCCCACCGAAGGATATCCTGTTGTGTATGGAGAAAAGATCATCGATCCAAAGGCGCCTACGGTTTTAGTGTATGGACACTACGATGTACAACCTGCCGAACCCCTCGAGCTATGGCATAGCGGCCCCTTTGATCCGGTTATCAAAGACGGAAAGGTATACGCCCGCGGATCGGCCGATGACAAAGGTCAATTTTACATGCATGTAAAGGCCTTGGAGATCCTTTGTCAAACCCAAACACTGCGCACGAACATTAAATTTTTAATAGAAGGAGAAGAAGAAGTGGGCTCGCCCAACCTGGGACCCTTTGTGGTCCGGCACAAAGAATTGCTCCATGCCGATGTTATTCTGATCAGCGACTCGGCCATGTTAAGTATGGATACCCCTTCGCTCGATACCGGGGTAAGAGGGCTCAGCTATATCGAAGTAGAGGTAACCGGCCCCAACCGCGATCTGCACAGTGGTATTTATGGGGGTGCGGTGGCAAATCCTATCACCATTTTGTCCAAGATGATCGCTAGTTGTCACGACGAGAATAATCATATTACCATTCCTGGTTTTTATGATGATGTAGTAACGGCCAGTTCCGAAGAGCGCGCCCTTATCAACAAGGCCCCTTACAGCGAAAAAGAGTATAGTGACGATCTGGGGGTCGGTGCCCTTTGGGGAGAAAAAGGATTCAGCACCTATGAACGTACGGGTATTCGTCCTACGTTAGAGGTAAATGGTATCTGGGGCGGCTATACGGGAGAAGGGGCCAAGACCGTGCTTCCTTCCAAGGCCTTTGCCAAGATCTCTGCTCGTTTGGTACCCAATCAATCATCAGAGAAGATCACACAAAAATTATTGGACTACTTTACCCAGATCGCTCCTGCTTCGGTACAAGTAAAAGCCTCGTTGCATCACGGAGGCGAACCCTACATGACGCCTATCGATAGTAAGGGTTATCAAGCGGCTGCCCGCGCAGTGGAATCGACCTTTGGCAAAGCCCCCATTCCCGTACGCGGTGGTGGCAGCATTCCCATTTGCTCTATCTTGGAAAAAGAATTGGGGATCAAGATCGTATTTATGGGATTTGGTCTTGACAGCGATAACCTGCACAGCCCGAACGAAAAATATAATATCGAAAACTATTTTAAAGGGATAGAGACCATCCCCTATTTTCACCATTATTTTGCCGAGCTCTCCTGATATTTTTTGACACGGATCAGTCGATCCCTGTACGTCATCATTGACCAGCCCTGACCTGATCGTATAGTTTTGAACAAGCAGTATTGCCTTATTCAAAATAATAACGATCATGGAAAAAAACGTATTGGAAAAAGTAAACAGACCCTTTCCTTCTTTATTCGGAAATGGTTGGCTCGACCGAATGCTCAGCACTCCCCTCGATGAGTACTTGGGACTGACCCGCGTTATGAATGTTCCTGCTGTCAACGTCAGTGAGACCGACAAGGAATATGTTGTAGTGGTAGCGGCACCGGGGATGGACCGAAAAGATTTTAAGATAGAGACCGCCGAAGACATGTTGACCATTTCGGCCGAAAAAGAAAAAGAAGAGAAAGAAGAGCGAGAAGGCCGGTATAACCGCAGAGAATACAACTACAGTAGTTGGTCTCGTTCCTTTAATTTACCCGAAGATTGTAACGCCGATAAGATCGATGCGGAGTACCGAAGTGGCGAGTTGCGGATAACGATCCCCAAAACGGCTAGCAAAAAACCCAAGAATGTCCATACGATCCCGGTGGTCTGACCTCCGGAGCGTTGGTTCCGTTCTGGATTTTTACCCCCCATCTCGGGGGGTTCTTTTTTTTATAGGGGCCGCACCAAGGGAAAAGGGGTAAGGTTATATTTGCTATATGCACATCGACATCTTGACGGTCTTACCTGGTTTGCTCGAAAGTCCGTTTGCGCACAGCATCATGAAAAGAGCGCAAGACAAGGGGCTATTGACGGTTAAGGTGCATGCGCTTCGGCAATGGGCCGTCAATGAGTACGGACAAGTAGACGATTACCAATATGGCGGAGGAGCCGGTATGGTCATGATGTGCGAACCCCTGGCGCGGGCCATCGAAGCCCTTTCGCAAGAAGCTCCTTACGACGAGATCATTTTTCTAACGCCCGATGGAGAGACCTTTACGCAACCCGTCGCTAACCAACTTTCCTTACAAAAAAGGCTATTGCTTATCTGTGGTCATTATAAAGGGATCGACCAGCGTATCCGCGATCATTTTATTACCCGCGAAATCTCCATTGGGGATTATGTACTGAGTGGTGGCGAATTGCCGGCTGCCGTCTTGGTCGATGCCATTTGCAGACTGATCCCTGGCGTTCTCAATGATGAGACCTCTGCCCTTACCGATTCTTTTCAAGACCAGCTATTGTCGCCACCCGTTTATACACGCCCCGAAGAATTCAGGGGTTGGAAAGTGCCCGATATCTTGCTAAGTGGTAATCATCGCCTGATCGAAGAATGGAGACATGAACAAGCCCTTGAGCGAACCAAAACAAGAAGACCCGATCTGTTAAACGATTAATTATTTGCTATGCCCACACCCAGAAGAAATTTTTTAAAGCAACTTGCACTGGGAGGTACTGCCCTGAGTGGTGCCTATCCCCTCTTTGGGGCCAGTGATGAACAAATGGAGAGAGCCGATCAGTTCCTTAACAGAAAGCCGGCCTTCAATATGTGCGGCTATGCAGCGCCCAAAATCGAGAATGTACGCATAGGCATTATCGGTATCGGTATGCGCGGCTCCGATGCGGTGGAGCGTCTATCGTACATAGAGGGAACCACGATCGTGGCCCTGGGCGACAAGTATCCCGACAGGATCGCCCGTGCACAAAAGACCCTGGCCGAAATGCAACGCCCCAAAGCAAAAGAATATAGTGGAGAAGAAGGATGGAGAGCCCTCTGTGATGATCCTGATATCGACCTTATCTATACCTGTACGCCCTGGACCTTGCATACGCCGATCGCCGTATATGCCATGACACAGGGAAAACATGTGGCTACCGAGGTGCCGGCAGCCCTTACCCTTGATGAGTGTTGGCAACTGGTCGAAACATCCGAAAAGACCAAGCGGCATTGTATGATGCTCGAGAATTGCTGCTACGATTTTTTTGAATTGCTTACCCTCAACCTATCGCGGCAGGGATTATTGGGCGAGATCGTACATAGCGAAGGGGCCTACATACACGACCTGTCAGTAGATTGGCTCTTCAATAAGAAGGCCTATGCCGATATGTGGCGTCTCAAACTCAATATTGGAAAGCAAGGTAATCTCTATCCTACGCATGGGTTGGGACCAGTGGCCCAATGCATGAACATCAACCGGGGAGATGTCATGGAACATCTGGTCAGTATGAGTACGGCCGATTTTAGCCTGGCACCATTCGCCAAGGAAAAAGCGAGCCAAGATCCCTTCTTTCTTCCATATGCCGATCAGGCCTATCGGGGCAATATGAACAATACGATCATCCGCACCGCAAAAGGGAAAACGATCTTATTACAGCACGATGTATCGACCCCTCGCCCCTACTCGCGTATCCATTTGCTAAGTGGCACCAAGGGGATGGCCCAGAAATGGCCTGGTCCCGCACGGATCGCTTTTGGCCACAGCTGGTTAAAAGCAGATGAGCAAAAAAAGCTCGAAGAAAAATATACGCTGCCGCTGGTCAGGCATATTGGTGATATGGCCAAAGAAGTGGGCGGCCATGGAGGAATGGATTTTATTATGGATTGGAGACTGATCGATTGTCTGCGCAACGGATTACCCCTCGATCAAGATGTGTATGATGCGGCCTCCTGGAGCTCTATTGTACCGCTGAGCATCCGGTCGGCAGAAAAAAAGTCTAAGACCGTAGAGATACCAGACTTTACAAGAGGAAACTGGAAAGAGAACAAGCCCGTATCACTCACACTAGACGGAGGGGCCACCACAAGGGTCCGCACCATCGAAAAGAAAAAGAACTAGGCCGCTTATCCCTACAGGGAGCCACTGGCTTAAACAAAGCATTATGGATGGTCAAAAGATTTTACTTTTGATGTATTACCGTATGCGCGCCTTACCCTTATTAGTAGATCCTGTTTATACTCGCCCCGCTCGGTATACAGCGTACGAACGATTTTGGCTTCGTTACATCAATGACGCACGAGATCTTCCTTTTATTCACTTATTGACGGGTATTCATTTGACGGTAATACCGTTAGCCATTTTATTATATACCCCCTTTTTCCAGGGAGGGTACTGGTGGGTCCTATATGCGCTTTACTTCTACATTGCGCAGCTGTACTTCAAAGGACGCTTTGGCCTGATGCTGCATTGTATTTGTCATCGCAAACTATTTAAAAAAGAGGTCGGCTTTTTACAGCACTGGGTCATCTGGATCGTCTGTCCTTTTTTCGGCCATACGCCCGAAACCTATTTTGCGCACCACATGGGTATGCACCATGTAGAGAATAATATGCCAGATGATGCCAGCAGTACGCTGCGCTACCAACGAGATAGTTTGCGTGGTTTTATCCAGTATGTGCTGCGCTTTCTGCTCTGGGGCTTCCGGGATACCTTTCTCTACTTTTTTAGCCACAAGAGGAAGAAATTTTACCTGCGATTAACGGCCGGGGAAATATCATTTTACATTATTTGCGCCCTACTAACCTGGTACAATGGTTTTGTTACACTGTTCGTATTTATCATTCCCTTCGTATTTGCCCGTATTGTGATGATGCTTGGTAATTGGGCCCAGCATGCTTTTGTCGATCCGGATAATCCCGAGGATAATACCATTAATTGTATCAATACGCCCTACAACAAAACCTGCTGGAACGATGGCTATCACTATATCCATCACGAGCGTCCTGCCCTGCACTATACCGATATCCCCGGCGAATTCCTAAAAAGAAAAAGCGAGATGGTGCAACGAAAGATCCTAACCTTCGAAGGCATCCATTATCTGCATATTTTTTTATGGTTAATGACCAAGCGATATGACAAACTCGCCGCCCGGTTGGTCAATATGGACAACATGTTCAGCAGCGAACAAGAGGCGATCGCTATCCTACAGCAACGCACTAAAAAGTTTACTTCTTCCGCGACCAACACTCCGATCCAGACAGGCACTTCAATAACGACCAGTGCTGCGATCTAGGCTACTACTTACATCACCACCACCGCTGCCCAGTAACCCCTTGTGGTTTATGCCTCTTGGCCGATCCAAAGTGCTCCACCGATCGAATCGCGCGTAGCCCCTGTAACAGAGGAAAGAACCGTATACTCTTGTCGCCAGCGAAGCACCGCCATAAAGGCCATGATCAAGGCTTCTTTGTATTGTACGATCTCTAACGCAGGTACTTCGATCTTTACGCCCAGGGGGTGCAAAGCGCTTCGTAAAGAGGCGATCAAAAATTCATTGCAGGCTCCGCCCCCTGTGGCCAGCAGACGGAATTCATTGTCCGCGTTGACCGGCCGCAAGGATAATAATGGCTGCACCGAAGCCGCAATTTGCTGTACAATATGGCGAGTATAGGTGGCCAGCATATCGGGTATGGACAAGCCAGAATCCTTTAGTAGTGGATAGACCACTTCGGTACCAAACTCGTTGGCCAGCGATTTTGGAAAAGGCATTTGATAATAAGGCAACATCCCGAGCTTCTTTAACACCGATTCATCAACGGATCCGGAGGCGGCCAGAGCACCCCCTTTATCATATTCAAGTCCTTGCAACGAAGCGATCATATTCAGTACACGATTGGCGGCGCACACATCGAAGGCCACGCGGGGTTCTGTTGCAGAAATATTGGCAATACCACCCAGGTTCAAGAAAAAGTCTGTGTCAGAAAAAAGATATTTCTCTCCGATCGGTACAATGGGAGCCCCTTGCCCCCCGAGCGCTACATCCATGGCCCGCAAATCGGTTACCACCGGTAGACCCGTGAGCGCTGCCAGCGAAGCGCCATCTCCGATCTGCCCTGTCATATGCCGCGCAGGTAAATGAAAGGTGGTATGCCCATGCGAACCCACGACGGCAATTTTATAATGCAACTGATGACGGTCAATAAAGGCATTAACCTGCTCACCCAGCCACCGACCATAGTCGGTATGCAACAAACAGTAATCACGTGCAGCCAGTTCGGTAGCTCCACGTAACCGTTCGACCCAGGTTGCCGAGTATGGAATGCATGCTGAGGCATCCAGTGTAAATTGCCACTGTCCACCCTGCTCCAAAAAACTAACCGCTACGATATCGAGCCCATCCAGCGAGCTGCCGCTCATTAATCCAATTGCGCGATATTCCATACAGCATATTTTGTAGATTTGTAAAAGTAGCTTTTCTACAGAAACGTAGCGTATGGTCATTAACCTTAGTCAATCTCATTCACTGGTCAGCAATTGGGTCAGCGAGTTACGCGATACGGCCGTGCAAAACGATCGGATGCGCTTTAGAAGAAATCTGGAACGTATTGGCGAGGTAGCAGCCTATGAGATCAGCAAGACCTTACCCTTTGTTGAAAAAGAGGTGCCTACTCCCATGGGCATCGCCAACCAAAAAGTTCTCAAAGACTATCCGGTCTTAGCGACCATACTTCGAGCCGGTCTGCCATTGCACCAGGGACTGCTCAATTATTTTGACCGCTCCGATAATTCATTTATCAGCGCCTACCGGAAACATCATCCCGATGGAAGCTTTGAGATCAGTTTGCAATATGTATCTAGCCCGGAGCTAAATGGCCGTGTACTAATTATTGCTGACCCTATGCTGGCCACCGGCGCTTCGTTGGTCAAGACCATTCAGGAACTTAAGGCCGAGGGCGAACCCAGTGAGGTCCATTTGGTGGCTGCCATTGCCTGTACCACTGGCATTGAGAACCTGCTGCGACAGGCCCCTTATGTCAAGATCTGGTGCGGAGACATTGATGATGAGCTAACTGCAAAAAGCTACATTGTTCCCGGACTGGGCGATGCAGGCGATCTGGCCTTTGGACCCAAGCTGCAGAGCTAATAACTCGCTGAAATTCCGTAACTTTCCTCTCCGGCATCAAACAAATTGGGTGATCCCATACAATCCCGGTGCCCTAATTGCGTTATTGAATGTTGATGAGACAGCTCATATTGACCTTGACCCTGGCCCTTGCAATGGGATTTTCTGCCCGCTCGCAAGACCCTAATTTTTCGCAATTCTTCGCCTCTCCCCTTACCCTGAATCCGGCCCTGACCGGTAAGTTCGATGGGGCTATACGGGTGGCAGGTAATTACCGCAATCAATGGCCCACTATCGAAAATGCCTTTGTAACACAAACCGTATCGGTCGATTTTGCGCTACTTCCAAAACGGATCCCCCTAACCGATAATATGGGTGCCGGTTTGTTGGCCATGAGTGATGTGGCCGGAAACGGCGTGCTGACCACTAACTATGCCGGCGCCTCTTTTTCTTACCACAAAGGAATGGATGAAGACGGTATGCACCAAGTTGGTGTTGGCTTTCAGGGGGCCTATATTAACAAACGGCTTGATGTAAGCAAACTCATCTTTGCCGATCAGCTTACCCCGCTCGGTTTTACGGGCGTTACCAACGAGATCTTCGATAATCGCCAGTTAAGCATTGGCTATTTTGACCTTAGCGCCGGATTATTGTACAGTGGCAGTACCAATGGGTATAATAATTTCTATTTCGGCGCCTCCATGTATCACTTGAATCGACCCAAAGAAAGTTTTCAGGGTGGTCAGTACATACTGAATACCCGAACCACCCTGCAAGCCGGAGGACGTATTCCGGTTGGAAGCTATCATTATTTTCACTTGGCTGCCATTCATAGCATGCAGGCCAATGCCACCAATACCGTACTTGGCGGTGCCTTTTCTTACAATGTAAATAGCAGCGAAGAAGATCCGGTTAATATTTATCTGGGTAGCTGGTATCGTCTCAAAGACGCCTTGATCCCTTATGTGGGATTGGAGTTCAAAGGATTTCGACTGGGCGCCAGCTATGACGCCAACACCTCGTTGCTAAGACCAGCCACCAATACGCGGGGAGGCATGGAGATCTCTTTGATCTACATCAAACAACCCTCTGACCCCAGTCTCAAGAGGCTAAACTGCCCTAAGTTCTAATAGGCGATCATTTCGCCACGCCGCAAAAAATCGTAACCCCGTGAAAGAGATCGTTATTGCTTTTCGGTCTTGGCAAGAAGCCCATGTTTTTATAAAGCGGCAACGGCTGTTACAGGAGATCCTGTGGCCGGGAATAGTGTACAGTGTGCTATTGATCTTGGGACTTTATTTTTTGGCAGGCTATTCCGGCGAGGCCGTTACCTGGATGAGCGATCAATTGGGCATCGAAAACTGGTTACAGCAAGAGCGAAACGAATGGCTTAGTTTTTTATTTGTGATGAATGGGATGATGCTGCGGCTGGTCCTGTTGATCTTTTATTTTTCGCTATTCAAATACCTTTTACTTGTGGTGGGATCACCGGCCTTTACCTATCTGAGTGAAAAGACCGAAGCCTTACTCGATGGCAAGGAACATCCGTTCAACTGGAACGAGGTAAAAGAAGATGCATGGCGCGGAATTCGATTGGCTTTGCACAATGCTGGCAAACAAACCTTCTATTTTATTGGATTAATATTACTCTCGCTGATCCCCTTGGCCGGATGGATCACGCCGCTGATTGCCCTGGCACTGGAAGCCTATTATTTTGGCGTATCGATGCTGGATTACTCCTTTGCCCGCAATAAGTTTACCCTGCGGGAAAGTCTATTATTCTCTTCACAACACAGAGGATTGGCCATTGGTAATGGAATCGTTTTCTTTGCCATGCACGCGATGGTCTGGTTAGCACCGGCCTACGCCATTGTAGCGGCCACCTTAAGTGTTCGCCAGGTAAAAAAATCATGACCAAGGTTTATCTGATACCCGCCCCTCTCGATACGGAGACCCTCGACGTTATTCCCCCTTATGTATTCGATGCCATCAAAGAGTGTGAGCTCTTTTTTGTAGAGGACCAACGAACCACCCGTCGCTATTTTAAGAGTGGCTGGAAAGAGATGGTCATTGACAACTATACGTGGCATACGTTGGGAGAACCCGGAACGCAAGAGGCCTTTTTGAAAGCCCTTAGCAGCAACAAAGTGATGGGTATTGTAAGTGAAGCTGGCTGCCCCGGAGTAGCCGATCCGGGACAAGAACTGATCGCGCTGGCACAACAGCAAGGGGCTACCGTTAAACCATTGGTCGGACCCAGCTCGATCTTACTGGCTCTTATGGCCAGTGGCTTTAATGGGCAACGATTTCAGTTCGTTGGCTATTTGCCCATAGAGGAAACAGATCGCATCAAAGCCATTCGACTACTCGAAAGCACTGCGGCCAAAGAGCGCTGCACACAGCTCTTTATTGAAACCCCCTATAGAAACAATCAGTTGTTAGCTTCTTTGCTGAAACACTTGCAAGACCAGACCTTGCTCTGTGTCGCAACGGATCTTACCGGCAAGACCGAGTCGATCCAGACCCGTACGGTAGCCCAATGGCGAAAGGAGATACCGTCGCTACATAAACGCCCTACGCTGTTTGCCCTGTATGTGGCGTAAAAAATCAGCGCCTAATTATATTATTATTGTAGATTTGTCCGGCGTTACTGCTTTGTTGAAAAATGACAACCGCAAAACCCTTGACCGTGATAAAACCGCTGCGCCGTATTTGCTGACAGGACGAACCCTTCACCCTGGTCCCTGTCAGTGAAAAAATCCCCCCGCCATTTTTTTTGGACTGGTGATCCCCCACTAAGAATCGTAACTAGCATTGAATACATCGCTTTTGATCAGAGTGGCCACTCCGGCCGACTCTCGCTATGCTACCATCATAACCGACGAAATGGCTGCTTCGGCAGCGGCCAGAGGTACCGGAATTGCCCGAAGATCTCCTGAATACATCGTTCAAAAGATTGAGGAAGGAAAGGCCGTTATTGCTGTTACCCAAAAAGAGGAATGGGTCGGGTTTTGTTATATCGAAACCTGGGGACATGGCGAATATGTAGCCAACAGCGGATTGATCGTAGCCCCTGCTTACCGAAAAAGCGGGGTAGCCAAGGCCATTAAGCACAAGATCTTTCGACTTTCGAGAGAGAAATATCCGCAGGCCAAAATATTTGGACTCACGACCGGACTAGCCGTAATGAAGATCAATAGCGAACTCGGCTACGAGCCTGTCACCTACTCTGAACTGACACAAGACGAAGCCTTTTGGGCCGGTTGCAAGAGTTGTGTCAACTACGAGATCCTGATGAGTAAGGAACGCAAAAACTGTATGTGCACCGCCATGCTCTACGATCCGGCCGATCACTATGCACCCGAAGAAACACAGCGCTTCTTTGAGGAAAACAAAAGCATATTGGAAAGACTTCTTCGATTCAAGCAATGGAAACTCCTTAGGCCTTTTTTAAAAAAAGAGAAAGGAACAGGTGGAAGCACGATCGGCTTCTTGCATCATCTCTTTAACAACAAGTAAACCCTAAATAATTTGACCATGGCCAAAAAAGTGGTACTGGGCTTTAGTGGTGGATTAGATACTACCTATTGTGTGCGCTACCTGGTAACCGAAAAAGCCTGCGAAGTGCATAGCATACTCGTTAACACCGGAGGCTTTACAGCAGAAGAGCTGCAACGCATAGAGGCACATGCCTATTCGCTGGGGGTCAAGACACACACGACCGTCAATGCGATCAAAGACTATTATGAAAGGATCATACGCTATTTGATCTATGGAAACGTGCTTAAGAACAATACCTATCCACTTTCGGTTTCGGCCGAGAGACTTAGCCAGGCGCTGCAAATTGCGGAACATGCAAAAAAACTAAATGCCGATGCCGTGGCCCATGGCAGCACCGGTGCCGGTAACGACCAGGTTCGTTTCGATATGATCTTTCAGATCATGATCCCCGAAATGGAGATCATCACTCCCATACGCGATGCCGCACTAAGCCGCGAACAAGAGATCGAGTACTTGCAAAAACAAGGCGTACAGGTCAATGCAGAAAAGGCGCTTTACTCCATCAATAAAGGTATTTGGGGAACCAGTGTCGGCGGAAAAGAAACGCTGCGCTCCAATGGCATGTTGCCAGAAGAAGCCTGGCCCACTCCTCTCTCTCGCTCCGGATCGGAAGAAGTAACACTTACTTTCTCAAAAGGTGAGCTAACGCATATCAACGATCACCACTATGCACATCCCACCGAGGCCATCCAAGCCTTGCAAGCTTTGGCAGGTCCCTTTGCCATTGGCAGGGATATTCACGTTGGCGATACGATCATTGGCATCAAAGGCCGCGTAGGTTTTGAAGCCGCCGCTCCCCTGATCATATTAAAAGCGCATCATGCCCTCGAAAAACATGTGCTTACCAAATGGCAATTACAGTGGAAAGATCAACTGGCCCTATTTTATGGAAACTGGTTACACGAGGGTCAGATACTCGATCCGGTAATGAGAAATATAGAATCCTTTCTGGAGAGTAGTCAAGAGCAAGTTAGCGGTAAGATATTTGTGACCATGATGCCGTACCGTTTTCAAGTAACCGGTATCGAGAGCCCATACGACCTGATGAACAGCCGCTTTGGAAAGTATGGAGAAATGAACAGTGGCTTTACCGGACAAGATGTAAGAGGCTTTACGCGGATCATTGGCAATCAAATTAGTATTTATCATAAGGTTCAATCAGCAGCTCATGAAAAAGATTAAAGCCGGTATTATCGGGGGCGCGGGTTACACCGGCGGAGAAGTATTGCGCTTGCTTCTGTTGCATCCGCAAGCAAGTGTTGAATTTGTGTATAGTCGTAGCCAGGCTGGTAAACCCGTTCATACGATACACCAAGATCTTATAGGGAGTACTGACTTCGTATTCAGTGACAGCTTTACCGCCGACATCGATGTACTTTTTCTATGTCTGGGACATGGCGAATCAAAAAAATTTTTAGCAGAGAATACTATCGATCCAACTGTCTGCATCATTGACCTTACCCAAGACTTTCGGTTGGCCGATCAAGCGACACGAGGCGATCGTCAATTTGTTTACGGACTTACCGAATTACACCGAAACAAATTGGCAGCAGCAAAAAGTATTGCCAACCCTGGCTGTTTTGCCACGGCCATTCAGTTAGCTTTATTACCGTTGGCCGCGAATGCCCAGCTACAAGAGGCCTTTGTGACCGGCATTACCGGATCTACCGGGGCGGGACAATCCCTGAGCGAAACATCGCATTTTAGTTGGCGAGCCAATAACATACAGCCCTATAAAACCCTCTCGCATCAGCATCTTGCCGAGATCGAAGAACAATTGAAAATGGCATCGAATACACCGATAGCGGTTCATTTTGTGCCTTGGCGTGGCAATTTTACCCGCGGCATCTTTATTAGTGCCACGGTACGCTCATCACTGTCCTTGGCAGAGGCCACCAGTTGTTTTAAGAATTTCTATTCCCAGGCCCCCTTTGTTACGATCAGCAAGGACCCAATCTCTTTGAAACAAGTAGTAGGCACCAATAAAGCCGTATTGCAATTAGAGCAACAGGGTGACCACTTGGTCATTCACTGTGCCATCGACAATCTTTTAAAAGGAGCCGCAGGACAAGCGGTACAAAATATGAACCTTGTCTTTGGTTTACCAGAGACCACCGGATTAGAGTTAAAAGCTAATTTCTTTTAAGATGAAACTATTTGATGTTTATCCGCTGAACAATATTACCATTACGCGGGCCCAAGGATCACAGGTATGGGACGAGCAAGGAACAAAATATCTCGATCTCTATGGGGGGCATGCCGTCATCAGTATTGGCCATGGACATCCGCATTGGAAGAAACGGATCGAAGAACAGCTTTCAAAAATTTCATTTTATTCGAACTCCATCCATATTCCGTTGCAAGAGGCCCTGGCAGAAAAGCTGGGTAAGGTCTCGGGTAAAGTAGACTATCAGCTTTTTTTATGCAATAGCGGAGCCGAAGCCAACGAGAACGCACTCAAGCTGGCCAGTTTTCATACCGGCCGAAAAAAGATCGTCGCCTTTAGTAAGGCCTTTCACGGTAGAACCTCACTGGCGGTAGCCGCCACCGATAATGGCAATTATCGCGCTCCGGTCAACGAAACAAATAATGTCAGCTTTTTACCCTTCAACGACAGTCAGGCCTTAGAAGATCACTTCTCGCAACATGGAAACGAGATCGCTGCCGTAATCATAGAGGGAATACAGGGCGTTGGGGGTATTCATATTGCTGAAGATCAATTTTTGAGAACCATACGCCAGTGCTGCGACACATATGGCGCCGTGTATATCGCTGATAGCGTTCAATGCGGGTATGGACGAAGCGGAAAATTCTTTAGCCACGATTATGCCGGTGTACAGGCCGATATTTATTCCATGGCCAAAGGCATGGGCAATGGATTTCCGGTAGCGGGTATCATTATAAGCCCGGCTATCAAACCAAAACATTTTCAGTTAGGCACCACCTTCGGTGGTAATCACTTGGCTTGTGCCGCCGCCCTGGCAGTATTGGAAGTATTAGAAAGGGAGCAGTTGATCGATCATGCAGATAAATTAGGTAACGAGTTGATGCAAGCACTACGTCAACTGACCCCCTTAGAAAACGTAAGAGGAAGAGGATTAATGATCGGTTTTGATGTACCCGAGCAATGGGGAGCGCTCCGTCAACGCTTACTCACAGATCACCAGATCTTTACCGGCGAAGCCAAACCGCGCGTCGTTCGCTTGTTGCCCTCGTTGGCCCTCTTACCCGAGGAAGCTAATCAACTGATCGATGCATTAAAAAAAGAGATGGCCCTTTATCCCATTACATAGACCTTTCTAATAAGACCATGAAGCAATTCATTTCCGTTAATGACGCAAGTAATATAGACCAACTGGTACAGCTGGCCTTACGTTATAAAGCCGACCCGCTGTGCGATCGCAATAAAGGGCAAGGTAAACGACTCGGCTGTCTTTTTTTGAATCCAAGTCTGCGCACCCGGCTGAGCACACAAGTGGCCGCGCAACAATTAGGAATGGAGGTGATCGTTCTTAATGCCGCAGCCGATGGATGGAAACTTGAATTTGGTGAGGGGGTTATTATGAATGGGGATACTGTGGAACATGTTAAAGATGCCGCCCCGATCTTAGGCCAATATGTAGATATCTTGGCGTTGCGCAGTTTTCCGGAACTCAAGGATCGCGAAACTGATTATGCGGAACATATCATACATCAATTTATCCGCTATGCTGGTGTTCCGGTGATCAGCTTAGAAACGGCCACCTTGCATCCGCTACAATCGCTGGCCGACCTGATCACGATCTCAGAGACCTTACAAGCAAATGCCAAGCACTATCAAAACCGAAAGCCTAAGATCGTACTCAGCTGGGCACCGCATATACGATCCATCCCACAATGTGTGGCCAACAGCTTTTCTCAATGGATCAATGCATGGCAGCAAGCTGAATTTGTTATTACCCATCCAGCGGGATGGGAACTACACGAAGCCTATACTGCGGGCGCCACCATCGAGACCGATCAGCAAAAGGCACTCGAGGGAGCCGATTTTGTCTACGTCAAGAACTGGAGCAGCTACCGGTCTTATGGTGAAATACATAAAGAGGCCTCCGACTGGATGCTAACCACCCGAAAACTGGCCGTTACTCGTCAGGCAAAGATTATGCATTGTCTTCCGGTAAGAAGAAATGTAGAACTTAGCGACGAGGTGCTGGATAGCCCAGCCAGTTTGGTGCAGCAACAAGGAGGAAATCGCGTTTGGGCCGCACAGGCCGTACTACAATCCATACTCAATGGCACAGCATAAGCCCACTCTTTATATTATCAAATTAGGAGGTGGCCTTATCGATCAGCCGGCAGCACTTGAGCAGTTCTTAACTTCTTTTGCCACGCTGTTGCCCGCCGTTTCTCCCGCAACACCGGCCTATTCGGTATTGGTCCATGGCGGCGGAAAACTAGCTACCGATATGGCCACCACGCTGGGTATTCCCCAACAACTTAAAGAGGGACGCAGGATCACAGACAGCGAAACGCTGAAGCTGGTGACAATGGTCTACGCCGGCTATATTAACAAGAACCTGGTGGCGTCCTTACAAGCAAAGGGCTGTCCTGCCTTGGGGTTATCGGGAGCCGATGGTAATCTGATCGCGGCAGTAAAAAGAGCGGCTAACCCCATCGACTATGGTTGGGTAGGCGACCCCGTCTCGGTCAATACCGATTTGCTCGATGCCTTGTTAAGGAACAATACCACCCCGGTTATTGCACCCATCACGCACAATAAAGAAGGACAATTGCTCAATACCAATGCCGATACGATCGCACAAACCATCGCCGTGGCCATGAGTACGTTCTATCGGGTTGAACTCATTTATACGTTTGAGAAAAAAGGCGTACTCACGGACCTCAACGATCCCAATAGTGTCATATCTTCTATAACAAAAGATTCTTATCGACACTTAAAAGAAAATAACAGCATTCATACGGGTATGGTCCCTAAACTTGACAATGCCTTTGCAGCGCTCGATGCCGGTGTAGCCACCGTTCGCATCGGACATGCGCATGAACTGGCCTTGCTACTAAAAGGCCAATCCGGCACCATCATTACCCATGGCTAGTGAAAGAACTATACTAAAACAAGAGAGTGTTGATCTGTTGCGATCTTTGATTGCCATTCCTTCTTTTAGTAAAGAAGAAGCCGGCACCGCAGCTTGTCTGCTGGACTTCTTCGAAAAAAAAGGTATCCGGGCGTATCGGCAAGGCAACAATATTTATGCTTTGAGTGAGCCATTCGATGCAAAAGCGCCTACCCTTTTGCTAAACTCGCATCACGATACGGTAAAGCCGAATCCTCAATATACGCGCGATCCCTTTTTGCCGGCGCTAGAGGATGGACGCTTATACGGTTTGGGCAGTAACGATGCAGGCGCTTCATTGGTGAGTCTGATCGCCGCCTTTTGCAATGGGTACAATAAAATAAGTCAGCAGGGCTGGAATATGGTCTTGGCGGCTACAGCCGAAGAGGAGATCAGTGGTTCCGGAGGTATAGAAGCGCTGCTGCAAGACGAAGAATTCAATCGCCAAACAAAGGGTTGCTTTCGGCCAGGACAATTACACCCTCTCACCACGGCGGTGGTAGGTGAGCCTACCCTGTTGCAAATGGCCGTGGCCGAACGCGGATTAATGGTACTCGATGTACTATCAGGAGGCCGGGCCGGTCATGCTGCCCGCGAAGAAGGTGAGAATGCGATCTACAATGCCTTGAACGACCTGAATTGGTTCAGGGAATATCGCTTTAAAAAAGTATCGCCCCTGCTCGGAGAGAATAAAATGTCGGTAACCGTTATTCACACTCCTAATAAAGCGCATAACCAGGTTCCTACCGAATGTCATTTTGTAGTCGATACCCGCATCAACGAATGTTATAGCTTCGAAGAAGTACTGGCAGAGATCAGACAGCATTGCACTAGTTTGATAACACCCCGCAGTACCAGACTTCGTTCTACCCAGATCGCGCTGGACCATCCCTTGGTAAAGGCCGGTATGGGATTGGGACTCTCCTATTACGGATCGCCCACCACCTCCGACAAGGCCCTGATTCCCTTTGCCTCCTTAAAAATAGGACCGGGCGACTCGGCCCGCAGCCATAGTGCTGATGAATTTGTTTATACCGCCGAGATCGAAAAAGGAATTGACCTCTATATAGATTTGATATCGACATTTATGGCCTCAAACCCTGTATAATATGAAGCTCTGGCAAAAAAATACCAATGCGACCGAGGCGGTCAGCCAATTTACAGTCGGTAACGACCAGGCCTTTGATCTGCAATTGGCTCCTTTTGATGTACTGGGTTCGCTGGCCCACGTAAAAATGTTGGGAAAGGTAGGACTGTTGAGTACAACTGAAATGGATTCACTGGTAAAAGCGCTGCAAGCCCTTTACCCAATCACCAAAGAAAAGGGCTTTACACTAGATCCCGATTGCGAAGACATTCATTCACAGGTCGAGTGGATGCTGACAAAACAATTAGGGGATACCGGCAAAAAGATCCATACGGCTCGCAGCCGCAATGACCAGGTACTGGTAGACCTTAAACTTTTTTTGAGAGAAGAGATCAAGCAAACCGTAGAGGGATTGACCGTACTGTTTGCCTGTTTGCAACAGCAAAGTGAAAAATACAAAGAAGATCTACTGCCCGGCTATACACACTTGCAATTAGCCATGCCCTCTTCGTTCGGACTCTGGCTGGGTGCCTATGCAGAAAGTCTTTGTGACGACCTGATCGGACTCGAAGCCGCCTTTCAGATCGTCAATAAAAACCCACTGGGCTCGGCCGCTGGCTATGGGTCCTCTTTTCCCATAGACAGAAGTTTTACGACAAAATTATTAGGATTTGCCGATCTGCATTACAATGTGGTTTATGCACAAATGAGTCGGGGCAAAACAGAACGGGTGGTAGCGCAAGCCCTGGCCGGGATCGCCGAAACTCTGAGCCGTTTTAGTATGGATGCCTGTTTGTATATGAATCAACAATTCGACTTTATTTCTTTTCCGCAAGAACTGACCACGGGCAGCAGCATTATGCCGCATAAAAAAAATCCCGATGTATTCGAGATCGTTCGCGGACAATGTAACCGCATCAAAGCGCTTCCTAACGAGATCATGCTGCTGACCACGAATCTGCCCTCGGGCTATCATCGCGAAATGCAATTGCTAAAGGAACATCTGTTTCCATCCTTTACCACCCTGCGCCACTGTATGCAGATGCTCACGGTAATGCTCGAAGCCATCGTCATAAAAAAAGATATTTTGCAAGATGCCCGCTACCAGCCATTGTTCAGTGTAGAGGCTGTCAATAAGCTGGTGCAAGAGGGGGTTCCCTTCAGAGATGCCTATCGTCAAGTGGGTCTATCGATCGAAGAGGGACGTTATACGTGGAGCGGATCCATTTCGCATACGCACGAAGGAAGTATTGGACAACTTTGCAATCAAACCATTGCGGCCAACCTGCAAACGATACTCGGTCGCTTTCCATTCGCTACCATCGATACCGCCCTGCGATCACTAGTGGTCTCATAGACCATACCGGTCAATCAAATAGATAAGCGCAGCCATGTTAACGGCGCCCAGTTCGAGCTCACGTTTATTGACCGCTTCAAAAACATCGGAGCGGGCATGGTGATAATCGAAATACCGTTGCGAGTCGGGTTGTAGTCCTGCTACCGGCGTATTGAACAGACGATTCAACGGACCAATATCGGCCCCGCCACCACCACGAGAAAATTCAGTGCAACCATAAGGGGCGATCAACGATTGCCATTGCAAGATCTTTTGAAACTGCGCATCGGAGACGGTAAAACCAAATGCACGGGGCGTAAATCCGCCGGCGTCAGATTCCAGGGCAAATACATGCTTCTCTCCTTTTTGTCGGGCCTCTTCGGCATATTGTGTTCCTCCGCGCAGTCCATTTTCTTCGTTGGCAAAAAGCACAAAGCGAATAGTACGTTTGGGTACATACCCGAGGGCCTTAAAGGCTCTCAGTATTTCGATGGTCTGCACACAACCTGCTCCATCATCATGAGCCCCTTCGCAGTTATCCCAACTATCGAGGTGACCGCCCACAGTAATGATCTCGTTGGGAAATTCCGATCCCTTTAATTCTCCGATAATATTATGCCCGATCGTGTCAGGTAAAAAATACCCATGCGTGCGAAGTCCCACTTGTACAGGGCCCGCTGCGATGAAGCCCGATAGACGATCGGCATCTTGTAATCCGATCGCTACGGCTGGCACTTTATTATACAAACTATCATAGCGAGTCGATCCGGTATGGGGATGATTGTCGGCGCTATGGCTCATACTTCTGACCACTACACCCACGGCACCATAGCGAGCGGCCTGCGAAGGACCCTGTCCTCTGTATTTATTGGCATCGCTATACGCCTGAAAGGTGCGCACAAAAGCGGCATTGAAAGGATAATTATAAAAAACGATCTTGCCCTTTACTTCCTGCTCGCGTTGCCGCAGCTCTTCGAAAGAACGAACCTCTATAACAGGAGCCATCAACTCGGATTTTCCCGAACCGATGGAGTTACCCAGGGCCACTACATCGAGTGTGGTGCTCTTGCCATTGACCAATACGCGCGCCTGGTCTTGTCCGCCGCGCACCCAATGGGGCACCATGCACTCCTGCATCCAGGTACGGTCGGCACCGGCCGCTTGCAGGGCAGCGGCTCCCCACCGCTCGGCCTTGACCATACCTGAAGAACCTGCCAAGCGGGGACCGATCTGTTTGGTGAGCACCCTTAAATTCTCATAAGCCGAAGAACGCAATAAGATCTCGTCGGCCATCTTTCGAATAAAAAGAGAATCACTTTCTTGTCCCATGGCAGCACCAGCGATAATGATGGCCAACAGCAACAAACAGGTCCGGATGGTCCGGATAAAAATAAAAGGAGTGGTAGTGGTATTCATATCTTGAAGATAATAAAATTACCTGCCCCCTGTGGCGAAAAAGCTACCTTTGTAAACTTACGTTATCATGAAAATCGGTATTGTTTGTTATCCCACCTTCGGAGGCTCCGGAGTGCTGGCTACTGAGCTGGGCAAGGCCTTGGCGCAAAAGCAGCACGAGGTGCATTTTATTACCTATCATCAACCCGTTCGACTAGACCGATTCGACCCGCATATTATTTATCACGAGGTGCAGGTACCCACTTACCCCTTATTTGATTTTCCTCCGTACGAGACCGCCCTGGCCAGCACCATGGTCGATGTGATCAAGAATCGGCAGCTCGATCTGCTCCATGTACATTATGCGATACCGCATGCCTCGGCCGCCTATATGGCCAAGCAAATATTGGCCAAAGAGGGAATCCATATTCCTGTTATTACTACCCTGCATGGAACCGATATAACCCTGGTGGGACGAGACAAGACCTATGCTCCGGTGGTCACATTTTCGATCAACGAAAGTGACGCTATTACGTCCGTCTCTGAAAATTTGCGCGAAGAGACCTTTCGCTACTTTGCCATTACCAAAGAGATCGAAGTGATCCGGAATTTTGTGGATGTAAATCGATTCAGTCGCAAACCGATCGATGCTTTCCGCAAAGCCATTGCACCCAATGGAGAGAAGTTACTATTGCATGCGTCTAATTTTAGAAAGATCAAACGGGTCACCGATGTAGTACGCATATTTGCGGCTGTAAAAAAAGAGATCTCCGCTAAATTACTTTTTGTAGGAGATGGTCCCGAGCGCAGCACCGCCGAAGACCTTAGTCGTGAGCTGGGCGTCTGTAACGATATTCTCTTTGTCGGAAAGCAAGAACAAATGGAAGATATTCTGGCCATCGCGGATGTCTTCTTACTTACTTCTGAGTATGAAAGTTTTGGATTGGCGGCCCTAGAAGCCATGGCGGCCGGTGTGCCCGTTATCTCCACGAATGCCGGGGGGCTGGCCGAGATCAATATTCATGAGCAAACCGGCTTTCTTTGTCCGGTGGGCGATGTTGCCGCCATGAGTCAATATGCCTTGCAACTTTTAAAGGATGAGAAAAAACTAAGCAGCTTCCGAAAGAAAGCTCATCAGCAAGCACTGCAATTCGATATTGGCAATGTGATCCCCTTGTACGAAACGCTTTACGCGCGCTTTCTTCCTAAAAAATAATGGGGGCAACAATTACTTACGTAACCAGGCTTGTGGATCGATCTTACGGGCTTCCATGGTAAGGATAAAATCGATCTGACCGCCACTACCTTCATCATCGCGACCTGTTTTCCCGATCACCTGGCCCGTCTTGACCATGGTTCCTTTTTCGACACTTACCGAAGTGAGGTTGCTATAGGTAGAAAAATATTTTCCATGCCGAATTGTAACGGCCATACCGTCTCCGAGATTATATACGCCTCTTACCTCTCCATTAAAAACAGCTTTTACATTGGATCCGGCAGTAGGAGTTGCAATGGTGATCCCAGGGTTATCGATGGTAAGAAGTGTGTTTTCGATCTTGTTGTCTCCAAATTTGAGCACTACGATCCCGTTATCGACAGGCCAAGGTATTTTGTATCGGTTGGCTTCGAAGCTGCTATTGAGGGCTACGTCGCTGGCATTTAAGTCGAGATAACTGTCGGGTCGCTTAACAGGCTCGTTGCGCTTGGTGGGGGACTCCGCCGTTGTGCTTGTACCCGCAATGGGCCTTTCGCCCGTAATACCGGCCGTGTTGCCACCCGTTGATGTATTGCCGCCCGCGGGGGTCGTCTTTTTTCGTTGTTCCGATTCTTTTTTTGCTAATTCTACTTCGCGGCGAACAATGGCTAGTACAGCGTTTTGCAGGTCGCGGTCGCGTTTCTTTTTAGAGGCGATCTGACGCTCAAGTTCCTTCTCTTTGCTCTTTAATTGGTTGACGACCGCACTCTTCTCTTTCTTTTGCACCGCTAACTCCTCTACCTGCTTGGTTTGCTTTTCGAGGGCCTCGTTTTTTTGGTCCTTGCGCACCAATTGCTGTTTTCTACGCTCCACGATCAGGTCTTGCGTACGATATATATTCGAAACCTGCTTTTCTCGATAATCGCGGTAGCTCTTGAGATAAGAGAACCGCTTAATGGCATCATTGAAACTATTGGCCGAAAAGATAAAGTTCACATAGTCGTAATTGCTCCTGTTCTTATAGGCATACGCAATGGAGCGGGCATATTGCACCCGCAAGGTATCGAGCTGCTTATTGAGCCGGTAGATCTCTAATTCACTTAGGTAAATATCATCATCGATCGATCTGATCTCGCGGCTGATGTTTCCGATATAGCGTTCTTGCAGCGAGATCTTGCGATTGAGCACGTTGAGTTGACTCAAGGTCTGTTTTTTTTGACCTTTGACCGATTCGTAAACTTGCTGAATCTCCTTTAATTCTTTTTGGATCTCTTCTTGTTCTTTTACCATAGCGGACTTATCGGCAGGAGGTTGTGCCAACAGTGGGCAGGCCAGGGCCAGCCAGAAGAAACATAAAAGGGTAAGCGGTCGGGTCATGAAACGTCTATAACGAATGCCTGCAAAATAAATTTTATTGCTCAATCGCGGCGATAATTTTTAGGCACCGTAAAAGGAAAACTTAACGTTTCATTAAAAGAATACTGTTTATAGCGGAGCTCAACATTGAGTTTCTTTTTCTCCGACACGGCTATATTTCGTCGCAAAGAGAAGGGGAACCCCACTTTATTCTCGTACTCTGCGTACTGCAAAAAGCTGGTACGGTTTCGGATCTCATCGAGGTCGTCCAACTTGGCACTTTGCAATAATTTATCGGACTCCCCAATGGTAAAAAGCAATTTAAAAAAAGTATTGGCCCCATGTAAGGAGATCGAGCCCGGCGTAAGGCTATACGAAGTAAAGGTAGAATCGAAAAAGACCGGATTGCCGACCAGCAGCTCTTGCAACGAGAACAGATCGAGCGGCAGTGCCGTTATTTCGCGCAAATAGGCCACGCTCCGCGCAATGTATACCTTGTTTTGCTTATCGAGTAATTTGACCGAATCGCGAGTTAAATAGGCACGTAATCCCTCAATGCCCAAAATAGCGGTTAGCGATGCCCAGATAACACTATCCTTGTACATACGCACCTGGGCGTTTACATTGAGCCTTTTGCCTTCACCATCTTCATAATCGACATCCATTTTAGCAGAGAAGGTCTTGTATTGGATACGCTGAGCGTTTACTTGTTCGTAGCTGCTCTTGATAAAGGCCAGGGTGTCAAGACGGGCCTTTTCGCGAGAGACCTCTTCGGCCGATACCGAATCTTTTTTTACAATCGCCGTTTGAATGGTCTTGGTCGCTTTGCAAGAACAAAGCAATACGATCAGGGTCAGTATAGAAAGTAAGCGTACAGACATAATTTTTATTGTATTCCGGTATGACCAAACCCTCCTTCGCTACGCGTCGTGTCAGAGAGCGAAACAGCGGTTATCCACTCCACACGCGCTACTTCTTGCAGCACGAGTTGAGCAATGCGGTCTCCGGGTTGTATTGTTTGCTCCTGCCCCGAGAGGTTGATCAGGATCACACCGATCTCGCCCCGATAATCGGCATCGATGGTTCCCGGGCTATTTAAACAGGTGAGTCCTTGTTTTAGCGCTAATCCACTTCGCGGCCTAACTTGTATCTCGTACCCTTGTGGAATCTCTACGAACAGACCGGTGGGGATCAATTTTCGCTCCAGCGGAGCCAGGGTAAGCGGTTCGCTGAGGTGAGCGCGCACATCCATACCCGAAGAGCCATCCGTAGCGTACGAAGGCAAGGCATTGGCAGCTTTATAGATAATCTTTACAGCGACAGCAGGCACGTTACAAAGATAAGCAGGGGGTGATCAAATTTTTTGAAGCAACACGGTTGCGTAGGCCATCAATCCTTCCTCGCGCCCGGCAAATCCCATCTTTTCGGTAGTGGTGGCCTTAACAGAGATATCCTCTTCGCTTACCGCCAAGATCGTTGCGATCTGCTTTCTCATTTCAGGCACATAGGGCTTTATCTTGGGCTCTTCGAGACAAAGCGTGCTATCTACATTGACAACGCGATACCCCTTTTGCCCGATCAGTTCTCGGCACTTGGTGAGCAATATCTTACTGTCTATATCCTTATATGCCGGATCGTTATTGGGGAAATGTAGGCCAATATCACCCAAGGACAGGGCTCCCAACAATGCATCACAAATGGCATGCAGCAATACATCGGCATCACTATGCCCCAGGGCTCCTTTATGATGCGGAATGCAAACGCCTCCGATCCATAGGGCGCGCCCCTCGGCCAACTGGTGAAAATCAATACCTGACCCAATGCGAAACGACATAGCTTCTGTTTTGTGCAAATAAACAAAAAGGCCCCGGCATTAGCGGGGCCCTTTTTGAAAGATCAATGGCAATTATATTATTTACCACCCAGATCGAACGCTACGGTAAAGCGGAGCGTGTTAGAAAGCGGGTTACGGTTAACACCACTTCCTGAAGGGATCAGGTAAGCAAAGTTGAAGTTGAATACATCGTAACGTACACCGAGACCAGTAGTGAAGTAACGACGATCACCTTTTGTTTTGTTCTCGTAGAAATAACCAGCGCGCAGGGCAAATTGGTTATTGTACCACCACTCAGCACCAGCGCCCAGTGTAACTTCTTTAACTTCCTCGGCAAATCCACCGGGGGCATCGCCAAGAGAGCTAAACCAGCTACCTACTACACTCTTGCTTCTGTATTCAGCAAGGTCAGCGGCAGTAGCACCATCACCGGGAGGGGTAGGCACTAACAATTTGTTCAGTTCAGCACCGAAAGTAAGTGTGTTATTGCTGCTGTACTTCTTAGAGTAGGTGGCACCTAAACCAAGGTTAGCAGGAATAAAGTCTTTTGCATCGGCGTTATTAGTATAAGAGATCTTGGCACCGAGGTTAGAAAGAACAGCTCCCCAAGCCCAACCGTTACCATTGTTCTTACCATCGTGGTAGTAAGCCAGGTCAGCGGCTACAGAAGAACCTGCTTTGTAAGTAGTGCTTCCGTTAGTAAGACCACCGGTCAAATCTGAGTTGATGAACTTTAAGGTAATACCCACACCGCTCTTGTTGTTGAGCTTGCGAGAATAACCCAGGTCAACACCGAACTCGCGTGGGCGATGCTCTGTACCCAGGGCAGCACCTGTAAAGTCAGTGAATTGAATATTACCCAAGCTGAAATAACGCACCGTTCCGGTAAGCGCTTGATTTTCGTCGAGCTTGTAGAAACCAGTCAATGAGGCCAGATAAACATCATTTACCAGGTCTTTCATCCAAGGAGTATATGTAGCAGCGATGCCAGCATTCTTTTCGTTGAAAGACACTTTGGCTACGTTCCAGATACCTGCATATGCATCAGGAGAGGTAGCGACTCCCATCTCCCCCATTCCACCCGAACGGGCATCAGGAGAAATACGAAGAAAAGGTACAGCAGAAGTTACGACATTGATAGGATCTGACTGGGCTTTCACGTTGGCAGAAAGGCCACAAAAAAGCAGAATACCAGCGGTTAGTTTTAGTGCAGTTGGTCTCATTAGAAAGTTTTTAAGTGGTGTAAATATAGCGTTTTTGGTTAAAAAGCCGCCCAAAAGCAATTTTTTTTCAGCAATTGGAAATCAACCGATTTGGGACCGCTTTCGAGCTTGGCATGCCTTAAAAAAGGCCTGAAAACCCGTTAATTACACTAAACGCAGCAAAAGCCAGTTTATTGTTAAAATTCAATGTTTTTTTAAAAAAATCACAAAAAACAAAAATACGCCTCTATTATATTGATTTTAAGGCATTTGCATATATTCAAAATTATGCGGCCGCGGGGGCCAAATTCGATCAAACTACTTAAATTCGCACTCCTGCGGTTTAGGTCATTTGTTTTCAAGGCAATAACCGACCACCGGCAGCGTTAATTTCAGACTCCCACCCATGTGGGTCAATTGGTAAAACTATGGTTTATACTCTGCGTTTCCGTGTTGCAATTGTGCTCCTGGGCACCCTTTCTCTGCTTAGTTCCTGCAAGGGCAAAAGCATTTTTTCAAAGAAATCGCCGAAATCGTCCAACACCGGCTGGAACTACAACGAAAAAGGTGGTTTTCAGGTGGCCAAGGCCAAAGACCAGGCCAACGGACCCGGTCTTGTCTTTGTAGAAGGTGGTACCTACACGATGGGGCAGACCGAAGAGGACGTAATAGGCGATTGGAACAATATCCCCAGAAGGGTTTCGATCCCCTCCTTTTATATCGATCGTACCGAGGTAGCCAATGTGCACTATCGTGAGTACATCTTTTGGCTGACCAAGGTCTTTGACCCCACCGACCCCGAAAACCTAAAGATCGTAGAAGGCGCATTACCCGATACCCTGGTATGGAGAAGTGAACTTAGCTACAACGAACCCTCGGTAGAGCTTTATTTCCGTCACCCCGCCTTTAATATGTACCCCGTTGTTGGCGTAAGTTGGAAGCAAGCCAAAGATTATTGCTTGTGGAGAACAGACCGCTACAATGAAAAGACCCTTGTTGATAAGGGTTATATCAATAAAAATAATCTCAAGCCTGGCGCCCAACAGGGAGATAATAATTTCAATACCCGCTCTTATTTATTGGGATTGTACACAGCTCCTCCCGGTAAGGCCATGAAGCCCAGCAAGGGAAATGCTCCCAGCTTACCCTCCATCGAATCGGGCATTGTGAGTCCAGAGTACCGCCTTCCTTTTGAAGCCGAGTGGGAATATGCCGCTTATGGATTGATGGCACAAAACCCTCGCCCCAGTTTAAAAGAAGGAAAGCGTGGAGAAGAATTGCAATCGAATAAGCAGATCTACCCCTGGGCGCAAAATGTGAACGGACTTCGCGAGAATCGTAAAGGAAGTTTGCAGGGTCAATACTTTGCCAACTTTAAGCGCGGATCGGGTGATAATGCAGGTGTATCGGGCGGTTTGAATGACCGTGCCTTCTATACTGCACCCGTTGAATCGTACTATCCCAATGGTTTTGGTCTTTACAATATGGCCGGTAACGTTAGTGAGTGGGTCGAAGACACCTATCGCCCCTTGTCAAGCCTTGACTTCGATGACCAACCAGCTCCTTTTAGAGGAAATAAATTCATGAAATTGTATGTGGCCGATTCGACCACATTGGATCCCACCAGCCGCTATGAGCGCGACAGCCTGGGCCGGGTAAAAATGTTGGAGGTCACCGCAAAGGATGCCAGCAAAAGAAGAAATTACCAGCGCGGTAATGTCATAGACTATTTGGACGGCGACTCCGTATCGGCTGCCAGTTATGCCTATGAAAATACAACCCTGATCGATCCGTTCCGCTCTAAGGTTTACAAGGGAGGAAGCTGGAACGACCGCGCCTATTGGCTGAGCCCCGGTGCCCGTCGTCATCTCGAAGAAGATCAGGCTGCGGCTACCATTGGATTTCGCTGCGCCATGAATCGTGTGGGCAGTCCCGAAATGGGAACTAAAAGAAGAACCGGTCTGTACTTCCCGACCCGTCGTCAAAAACGTTAAGCCACCTAAAGACATTTTTAAACCCTCCCCTTTCGGAGGGTTTTTTTATAACCAGCTGTTTACATTTGCACTATGTCTATCGAATCGCTTTATGAACTGTACAGCGCGCATCGCCGCATTCAAACCGATACCCGCAAGCTGCAAGCAGGCGATCTTTTCTTTGCCCTAAAAGGAGATCGCTTCGATGGAAATGCCTTTGCAAAGCAAGCCCTGGAGGCCGGTGCCATTGCGGCCATCATAGACGACCCCAAGGCCTATATAGATACAAGAACCATTGTAGTAGAGGATGTACTGAAAACACTACAAGCACTGGCCCGCTATCATCGAGAGCAACTTCGCATCCCCGTTATTGCCATTACCGGCAGCAATGGCAAAACCACGTCGAAAGAGTTGGTACACGCAGTACTGTCGACCCGTTTTAAAACCTATACCACAGAGGGCAATCTCAATAACCACATAGGAGTACCGCTTACACTGTTGCGAATAGGCGCCGATGCAGAAATGGCCGTAATTGAAATGGGAGCCAATCACCAACAAGAGATTGCCGGCTATTGCCAATATGCCTTGCCCACCTATGGTATCATTACCAACTGTGGCAAAGCCCACTTGGAAGGATTCGGCGGGGTCGAAGGGGTAAAAAAAGGCAAAGGCGAATTGTATGATCATTTGCGTACTGTCAACGGAAAGGCCTTTGTTATGTGGGACTATGATTATTTGCGCACCATGAGTCGGGGAATAGATGGTTGTATTACCTATGGAAGCCAAGAAGCCGATTATCAGGGACATATTGTACGCAAGAATGAATCGGATGCCGAGGCCCCTTTCTTACACGTACAGGTTACAAGAACTCCGCAGGATGATAGCCAAGACCGTTGCAAGATCAAGACCCAGCTGGTAGGAGATTATAATTTTGCCAATGTGATGCTGGCCGTGGCCATTGGGCGGCATTTTGGTGTACCCATGCAACAAATTGAGCAGGCCATTGCCGCGTATGCCCCTTCGAACAGCCGTTCCCAATTATTGAAGATAGGAACCAATACGATCATACTTGATGCGTATAATGCCAACCCCAGCAGCATGCGGGTAGCCATCGAAAATTTTGCCGGGCTGCCCGGACCGAAAAAAATATTATTACTTGGCGCCATGGCCGAACTAGGAGAAGAAAGTCTTGCTGAACACCGATCGATCGTGTCTCTGATCGGACAATACTCCTGGGAACAAGTAGCCTTGGTAGGGGGCGCTTTCAATCAAATAGAACATCCTTTTCTTCGCTTTGATAATGCAATGGCCGCCGGGCAATGGTTACAACAACAACACCTTGAGCATTCGCATTTATTGATCAAAGGCAGCCGTAGTTCGCAGATGGAGTTGGTGCTGCAAAAAAACTAACGCATGATCATCACCCTGTCAATAGCACTTACGCCAGCCACCCTGGCGGGCTTGGCGGCCTCCCTAATAATTGGTCTCTCGTTAGGGCTGATCGGCGGCGGCGGGTCGATCTTGACCGTGCCTGTACTGGTCTATCTATTTGGCGTGGAGCCTGTGATGGCCACGGCCTATTCGCTTTTTATCGTAGGGCTTACCAGTGCCGTTGGCGTTTTTCCCAAATACAAAGAGGGATTGGTCGATGTACGAACAGGTTTGATCTTTGGTGCTCCCTCGATTGCGACCGTCTTTTTGACCCGCCAATGGCTGGTGCCCAACATCCCGAACACGATCTGGCAAATCAATGATTTTGTTCTTACCAAGAGCGTGATGCTGATGTTATTATTCGCCATCTTGATGGTGGCCGCCTCGGTATCCATGATCCGAGACCCCAAAACAACATCAACCCAAAGCGAACTGTCATTCAATTATCCCTTGATCGTACTAGAAGGAGCCATCGTTGGAGTATTGACAGGACTTGTTGGAGCCGGTGGTGGTTTTTTAATTATTCCGGCCCTGGTATTACTGACCAAACTTCCTATGAAAAAAGCCGTGGGCACCTCGCTGCTCATCATCGCAGCCAAGTCGCTGATCGGTTTTACCAGTGATGCTTCGCAACAAACCATGGACTGGACCCTCTTACTAAGCATCACGTTGATGGCCGTCGCCGGCCTTTTTGCCGGGAATGCGTTAAGTAAAAAGATAGAGGGGGGCAAACTGAAAAAAGGATTTGGATGGTTCGTACTTATAATGGGAGTTTATATTATCCTAAAGGAAACACTGGGCAAGCATGCCTGATAAATCGGATCTCTATAACTGTGACCCAGGTCACTAAGCGATTGATAAATTTTATACGAAATTTGCATTGACACACAAAATGAACAAAATGAAAGTAGAACAGATCTATACAGGTTGCCTGGCACAGGGTGCTTATTACATAGAAAGTAATGGAGAAGCAGCGATCATTGATCCCCTTCGCGAAGTGGCCCCATACATTCAAAAGGCGCAGCGCAACAATGCGGTCATCAAATATGTTTTTGAAACGCATTTTCATGCAGACTTTGTATCAGGTCATCTTGACCTGAGTAAAAAAACAGGAGCGCCTATTGTATACGGCCCCAATGCGCACCCCGCCTTTGAGACCATCATTGCTACGGATGGACAAGAATTTAAAATAGGCGATCTGACCCTAAAGGTCTTGCACACGCCCGGACATACTATGGAAAGCACCTGCTACCTGCTGTTGGACCCGAGCGGAAAACCCCATGCTCTTTTTTCTGGTGATACACTTTTTATTGGAGATGTGGGTCGCCCGGATCTGGCCCAAAAAGTAGCCAGCGATCTCACCCAAGAAAAGCTGGCGGGTTATTTGTTCGACTCGCTTCGTAACAAGATCATGACACTGCCCGATGAAGTGATCGTTTATCCCGCTCATGGGGCCGGTAGTGCTTGCGGAAAGAATATGAGCAAAGAGACCACCGATACACTGGGCAATCAGAAAAAGACCAATTATGCGCTGAGGGCCAATATGACCAAAGAGGAATTCATAAAAGAAGTAACCGAAGGGTTGGCCGCTCCTCCCGCCTATTTTCCATTAAATGTAATGCTGAACATACAAGGATATGAGAGTATCGACACAGTACTCACTCGTGGCCAACAAGCCCTGAGCCCCGATGCCTTCGAAACAGCCGCTACCGAGACCGGTGCACTAATACTCGATACCCGTGCGCCCCAAACCTTTGCCAGCGGTTTCGTGCCCAACTCGATCAATATTGGGATCGATGGCCAATTTGCCCCATGGGTCGGCGCGATGATCCCCGATATCAAACAAGAGATCTTATTGGTTTGTGACGAAGGACGTGAAGAGGAAGTGATTACTCGACTTGCGCGAGTGGGTTATGATTACACGATCGGCTATTTGAAAGGCGGATTTGCGGCCTGGAAAGCGTCCGGTAAAGAGATCGACCAGATCGTCTCGATCGATGCCGATCAATTGGCACAGCTGCAAAAAGAAAATGCTGTTTCGATCCTGGATGTGCGCAAAAAAACAGAGTACTTGAGTGAGCATATACAAAATGTAGAAAATGCACCGCTCGATGTAATCAACGACAGCATGGCCAAGATCGACAAGAATAAGACCTACTATGTACATTGTGCAGGAGGCTACCGCTCGATGATCTTTACTTCTATTTTACGAGCACGCGGCTACGATAAACTGATCGATGTAAAAGGTGGGTTCAAGGCCATAAAGGATAGCGGGAAGTTTATCCTTACCGATTATGTGTGCCCCTCTACCCTACTGTGACAAACCGTGAAAAAACCGCTGCTGTTTTTTTTATTTCTTATAGTGTATAACATAGCGTCTGCGCAAGACCGCCATGAAGCCTGGTTACGCGTAAACCTGATCCATTGGCAAACCCCCAAAAAGGCGATCGGCGTGGAGATGCACCAGCGGATGCAATCCAATTATAAGACCGGCGATAAGAACATGTTTCGTTATCCGCTAATCTCCCTAGTTCGTCCCTGGCTCTATTGGAAGCTCCGTAAAAACTGGACCCTCTCGTACAGTCCACTTTCTTATCACCGATTTACCACGCTAAAAGATATAACGGGTGAAACTGACCACTATACCGAACTGCGCAGCACCCTGGGTATACAACAAACCAGTAAAATCGCTAACCTAACCAGTCGCAACCGAGCTTGGTACGAGCTTCGCTTTATTGATGTCGGGGGAACGGATTATCGATTCGCTACCCGCATTCGGATACAAAATGTGTTGATCGTTCCACTATGGAAGCCCTCGCCCCATCAGCAACTGGGATACCAGGTATCCAATGAATTCTTTTGGGCCTTACCATCCGGTTATGTCGGGTTTGATCATAACCGGCTTTACAATGCCCTGCAATGGAAGATCAACAAACATGAACTCAATATCGGATACCAGTGGAGTCTGCATAAAAATGGCACTGTGCTGTATGACCGAAGACAACTTTTTATCAATACCAGTTTTGAATTATAAAATGAAACCCTATGCCTGAATGGATCCTCAAACCCTGGCCCTGGTATGTAGCCGGGCCCTTGATCGGACTAACCGTACCGCTGTTATTACTACTAGGTAACAGAACCTTTGGTATCTCTTCTTCGCTTCGTCATGTATGTGCCGCCTGCCTGCCGGCCAAGATCCCCTTCTTTACCTACGATTGGAAAAAAGAGATCTGGAATCTGTTCTTTGTAGCAGGGGTCTTGCTGGGAGGTATTCTTGCGGCTAACTTTTTGATAGACACCACCCCAATGGTCGTGCATCCTAAATTGGCCAGCGAGATGGCTACTTATGGGATCGATAATTACGACGGGCTTATTCCTTCGCAAGTATTTAACTGGCCCGCCTTACTTACAGCGCGTGGTTTTGTGTTGATGGTTGTAGGCGGATTCTTAGTAGGATTCGGAACCCGCTACGCCGGAGGATGCACCTCGGGGCATTCCATTATGGGGTTAAGCAATTTGCAATGGCCCTCGCTGGTCGCTACCTGTTGTTTTATGGCCGGCGGTTTTATTATGGCCAACCTGATCTTACCCTTTTTGCTGAAACTATAAATTTTATTGTATGCAAGAACCCATCAATACAGACTTTGAGGTACGCTCGCAAAATGCCATGTGTGTAAATCAAAGTGAACTGAGTAGTCCTTTATCATCTAATATTAAATATTTACTGGCCGGCATTGTATTTGGCATCGTGCTGATCAAAGCAGAGGTGATCGCCTGGTTCAGAATTCAGGAAATGTTTCGCTTGCAAAGCTTTCATATGTATGGCGTAATCGGATCGGCCGTGGTAGTGGGTGCCATCAGTGTCTACTTGATCAAGCGCTTTCAGTTAAAAACCATCGAAGGAGAATCCATTAAGATCGAAGAGAAAAACTTTAGCAAAGGACAGATCTTCGGTGGACTCCTTTTCGGTTTTGGTTGGGCCATGACCGGTGCTTGTCCGGGACCCTTATTCGCGCAGATCGGTACCGGAGCCTTGGTGGTGATCGTAACGTTGCTGAGTGCAATGGCCGGTACTTGGGTATATGGATTCGTAAGAGAAAAACTGCCACATTAATTATGCCGCTACAACAAAAACGAAACTATCTGGGGGCTACCCTGCAATGTCGTTGCCCACGGTGCCGCGAAGGAAAACTATTTAGTCGTGCTTTTAACTTTCGCTACCGCGGTAATCTGGATATGCCTCCTGCCTGCCCTGTTTGCGGACAACCCACCGAAATAGAGGTTGGATTTTACTACGGTACCGGTTATGTTAGCTATGCCCTTACCATTGCCTTGAGTGTATCGACGCTGGTAGCCTGGTGGGTGCTGATCGGCTTTTCGACCAACGATAATCGATTTTTTTGGTGGATGGGTAGCAATGCCGTGTTGCTGGTTATACTACAACCCCTCATTATGCGCCTTAGCCGCAGCTTTTGGATCTCGTGGTTCGTCTCTTACGATCCGGACTGGAGAGAGCACGATTTGACCCAAGAAGACTTTGAGCGGCTGAATCGCGACCAGAGCGGCAACTGGTAACCCACTGGTTTTCCTTATTTTTGCCCCCCTTTGGAGACTTGTCCGAGTGGTTGAAGGAGCACGCCTGGAAAGTGTGTATACCCCTAAAGGGTATCGAGGGTTCGAATCCCTCAGTCTCCGCTAAAATGAAGCGTAATTAACTGATATTCTGTTAGTTGCGCTTTTTTTGTTGGATTTTAGTCCACCGATTAAGGAAATTCATGAATTAAAACCCCCTTTTACAGTAATTGCAAAATATTAATCGCTTTCAAATCCTTGACTTTTGAAATTTAAAGACCGGCAATTTTCATTTACAATACGTACTATTTGATCAGGAACACCCTCCGAAATTTCTGCACTGATCTCTAGTGTGATTTTGACATTAGAACCAACTATGGCACTCAAGTGTGATATGACTTCCTCAGCAACCTTTCCTGCATCACGCGTCATACGTATGGAATCAAGTTCAATAGCATCAGAAAGTTGGCTGCTTAAAGGCATTAAAAAAGCACCAGACTTCTGTTCAAGTGTTGCTCCGCTAGCCTGCAATAATTTGATGGCTTCAGACATGGCGAGTTTAAAATGTTTAGACATAAAAAGATCTCTTTAATAATCGCATTATTATGGGCTAAACCAAGGTTGTACACGAAATTAATGTGTTATTTTCCGATTAATTAAACTCAAGTCACTTATTCAGTTACAGTAAGTATCAATAATCTCTGGACCCGGATCAATGCGTCCGTAATTGCCCTACGAGGTAATTGCCGGTATCAATTAGATGACAGGGAAGGAGCCCTTTTTAAATATCTCCTCGGCTTGCAAGTAGAATGTCTCATTCTTGCCAACTTTCTGAGGATCATAGTGTATTGACCCCCTAAATTTACTGACTTAATTGTTTTTACAATTCTGTCCAGCCATTTAGGGGGTCAACACAATCAATCATCGCATATTCATAAATTAAATGTTATATTTAAACTAAACTATTTTATTCAGATAATTTTTAGAAAACCAGTA
>VHAT01000005.1 GCA_016872195.1 Sphingomonadales bacterium
GGCTGGTCTAAGAAATACTGAAGAATGCGTTTACGACTTTCGGTTACACTAAGCGCCTGACGCTTTAGCAAGGCAGTGATCTTCTTTTCGGTAGAGGCAGCAACACGAGGCATAGACCGGTAAAATTAGTTTTTCTCCTCAAGTAGTTTTCGGGCATCGGCGATCAATTCTTTTACCTCCGATTCTTTGAGCCCGTCATAGATCTTTTTGACATCGCCGTTTTTATCGACCAAGGCAAAGAACTGCGTATGAAGAAAATCGTCTTCGATAGAGGTAAGATTATTGGCCGGATCGTCGATCGTATAACTGATACGGGCGGCATAATACAAACTGTCTTTGCGACCGGTCAGAAATACCCATTTGCGCGTATCAACTTGCAAAGAATCGGCATATCGCTTTAACTGAGAGACCGAATCGGTCTCAGGATCACAGGTATGAGAAACGATCAAGAATCCGGGCTCAGTATGCAATTCGTCATATACCGTTCTCAAGTAGTTATTCATTCGCGGACAGATCCCCTTGCACGTAGTAAAAAAATAAGAGGCTACATAGACCTTACCTTTAATATCCTGCTCCGAAAAAAGGGTACTATCCTGGGTCAAGAAGCGAAATGGGCGCACATAGCTGACCGGAGCTACTCCCTTTTTTGTATACCCCGGAATTAGGACCGCCAGGGTCGCATAGAAGCCGATCGCCAGCAAGAAAAAAAATAAAAGATAGAGCCCTAGTTTTTTTGACATGACATCGTGTTGAATGTCAAAATTACGAAGGCAGACTGGCTTTAAAGAAGCGGAGCTCAATTTTTTGCAACTGTGTTGCTATTTTGATATTTTTGCTCTATGAAGCGTCGGATCAACTGGGATGCCTTAGGCATTAGTGCGTCTGTCATTTGCGCCATTCACTGTGCGCTTTTGCCCTTATTACTGACTAGCTTGCCATTGTTCGGCGTCAATATCATTCACCACCTGGGTTTTGAATTAGGGATGATCGCGCTAGCCCTGCTCATTGGCAGCTACTCGATGTATCATGGGTATACTAAACACCATCACCGGCTCTTACCCTGGCTGCTTTTTCTATTGGGAGGACTCTTTTTGGTACTCAAACAAGTTTTCCCGCTCTATCAACTCGTACTGCTTATTCCGGCTGTAGCACTGATCATCTATTCTCATCTGCTGAACGTACGCAGCTGCTGGGCGCATAACCATGCCCACGCCGATGATTGCAGGCATTAGCAATATCTTTTAGTTAGCCTTTCGGCCTATTTCAACCTGTAGTAGTATACTGGCATTCTCTACACGGTTCTTTCGAGAGCGGGCTTTCAGAAAGAAGAAAATAAATAAAGGTTATGCCTCGCGTCATTTAATATAGTAAGTTAGCCCTTTAACAAAGGTAAAAAAGATGAAACTGTATTTTCTTATCGCACTGTTTACAGTAGCCGCCACGGTCTCGGGGCAGGGTGCCGATCAAACAGCGATCTACAATTTATTATCCTCCCAATCCCAAGCCTGGAATCGGGGCGACCTAGAAGGCTTTATGCAAGGCTACTGGAAGAACGACTCGCTCTGTTTTATTGGCAAGTCGGGCGTTACCTATGGATGGAACAATACGCTGGCCAATTATAAAAAAGGATATCCCGATACAGCGGCCATGGGAAAGCTGCAGTTTACCATTTTGCAGGTGCAATTGCTTTCTAAGACCCATGCACAGGTCATTGGCAAATGGCATTTAACAAGAAGTATCGGCAATGTGCAAGGTCACTTTACCCTGCTCTTAAGACGTCGCAATGGTCAATGGGTCATCATTTCGGACCACAGTAGTTAATGGTGATGTTTTTTCCAGGCCTTTCGTAAATAACGGACCAGTGCGGTGAACGAAATAACGAGTAACGCGTAAAAGAGTACCGTAACCCATGTAGCATAGCGACCCGGTACGGCCAATCCGGCATAGAGCCCCACCGTAGAGGCTGTAAGCATCCAAATGATGGTTACGGCAATGGCATTGACGATCCGAATAAAAAAGGCGCTTACTTCCGAATCCCATCCCTGCTCCATACGTCTCAATTAGGGGATCAAGATACGACGGAATGCAGTGGAATCTCCATTAAATACATTAAAGTCAACAGGGCCCTCAATGCCGTTGACCCGTCCCACATCACTATGCTGCCAGAAGGCCCAGCCCCTGCTGATGCTGGGCTGGCCTCGTTGATAGTAATGCGCTACCCAAAGAGGATATTGATCAAAGGAGCGACCCAGGTAACGCCGATAAAAACCAACGTTGGTATAAAGAAGAGGGCGAATACCAGTGGCTTTCTCTACGGTGGTCAACCATAGCAAAACCTCTTTTCGTAATCGATCGGGGCTTACGCCTCCCGCCACCTCAATATCCAAGACGGGCGGAAGATCGCCGGGAGCCAATGACACAGTCCGTAAAAAATGACGGGCCTGCTCAGCGCCTGATTGCGTAGGTGTAAAAAAATGATACGCACCGCGTACCATACCGGCTTGTTTACTTTTTCGCCAATTCCTATTGAATTGGGGATCGACATGTCCGGTGCCCCGCGTAGCCTTGATAAAACAAAAACCAAGTTTGATCCCCAAGACCTCCATCGAAGAAACTGCCGGCCAGCTAATATACCGTTGATAACGCGACACATCTATGCCATGAATAGAATGATGAGCGGGCATGGCAATACCAAACTCCGGAAAACGGGTGTTAAGCACGCGCTGATAATGACGCCACTCTGTATATAAATAAAATCCGACCACCAGGGTGCCTAGCAGTACGGTCAGTAGCAAAAATGTTCGAATGCGCTTTCGGGTAGAGACAGAAAAACGCGATGCAGAATGCTTATTCTTTTTTTGAGACAAGCGAGCCATTGAGTTTAACAGGGCTTGTTATACGATCCGTAGTCTGGCATAATTGAGCATGATCTTTTTTTCGCCGTTTTGCTCAAATTGTACCGTTGCTATCGGATTGTGGGCGGCCCCTTCCAGACTTAATACGTTCCCGAAGCCAAATTTAGTATGCTCCACCCGCTGACCTACCTCAATTTTTGCGGGGTCACTGGCTACAAAATTAGCGGAAGGGGTATGCGGAATGGCCTTAGCCGTAGTTTTTGGAGGGCCCACATAAGAGGGCGCTTCGCGTTTTTCGCTCGCACCACTCGTCTTGTTGTCGGTCGAGCGCGCCCGCGAAAAATAATCCCTTGTCTGGTCGGAAGCTGCGGGTCGTCCATACGCTGCTCCACGAGAATAGGATCCTCCGCCATTTGCCCTCGATAAACCGGCCGCACTGCCGCCTGCAAATCGCTTATCGAGATGTGTCTCAGGGATCTCCTTTATAAATCGGCTGGGCTCGTTTTGTACCAACTGGCCAAAACGGTAGCGCGTGTTGGCATAGCTGACCCACAAGCGTTCTTTCGCACGGGTAATGACCACATAGAAAAGGCGGCGCTCTTCTTCTAATTCCTCCCTGGTATTAATGGCCATTGCGTTGGGGAAAAGCATTTCCTCGAGTCCGGCGGCAAATACACAAGAGAACTCAAGCCCTTTAGCAGCATGAATAGTCATCAACTTAACCGTATCGGCATCCGTATCCTTTTGATCGGCATCAGTCAGTAAGGTGATCTGCTGTAAATATGCGCCCAAACTTTTATCGACCAATTCGCCACCCTCATTATCCGGGCTTTCCGTCCATTCTTTGATAGAGTTCAGCAATTCCTGAATGTTCTCGTATCGCTGAATACCCTCGGTGCTCTTATCGTTGAACAACTCTTTGACCAGACCCGTTTGCTTGCCAACATAGAAAGCCACATCATATGCATTCGTTTTTTCGAGCATACTGGCGAAACTCTTGATCATTGTTACAAACTCTTCCAGTATGGTAAGTGTCCCCGTCCGAAAGCCATATTGACGAGCCTCTTGCAAGATGGTCCACGAAGAACAATTTTTCTCATTGGCGGTCAGCAGTAACTTATCGAGCGAGGTCTTGCCAATGCCCCGAACAGGATAATTGATAATTCGCTTGAGCGCCTCCTCATCGTGCGGATTTACGATCAGCCGCAGATACGCTACCAGATCTTTTACTTCCTTTCGTTGGTAAAAACTAATGCCGCCATAGATGGTATAGGGAATGCCCATTCTGCGAAGCGCCTCCTCGAAAGCACGGCTCTGGGCATTGGTCCGATACAAAATCGCAAAATCGCGATGCGCGTAATGATGCCGCAACTTTAACTCCTGAATGGAGTCAGCCACGAACTTTCCTTCGTCATTATCAGTAAGGGTTCGCACCAGTTGAATTTTTTCACCGGGCGGATTGTCGGTGAATAATACTTTTTCGATCTGCCCTTTGTTATGACTGATCACCTGATTGGCTACGGCCAAGATCTGACTGGTACTGCGATAATTTTGTTCGAGTTTGACCGTTTTGACCTGATCGTAATCGCGCTGAAACTGTAAGATATTCTCGATGGTAGCCCCTCTGAAACTATAAATACTTTGTGCATCGTCTCCGACCACACAGACATTCTCGTGCATGGCCCCGAGTAATTTGATGATCTCGTACTGCGCCGGATTGGTATCTTGATATTCATCTATCAAGATATACCGGAACTTATGTTGATAACGAGAAAGGCATTCCGGGACGGTGCTTAGCAATTGGTAAAACTTCAAGAGCAGATCATCAAAGTCCATGGCCCCATTGCGAAAACAGCGTTGCACATAATTTTCATAGATCTGCGATAAGGCCGGACGGCCAGATCGAATATCCTCTTGCTGAATGGCATAATCACTGCGATAGGCCGCAGGCCCGATCAGCGCATTCTTGGCGCTCGAGATCCGATTGTAAACAACATTAGGCTTATAATGCTTATCATCAAGATTGAGATCGTTGATAACGGCCTTGAGTACACTTTTACTATCGTCCGTATCGTAGATCGTAAAATGTCTGGGATAGCCGATCTTCTCGGCTTCGAAGCGAAGAATGCGAGCGAACACCGAGTGAAAGGTTCCGATAAAAAGATTGCGGGCCTCTCCATTCCCTAAAATCCGCTCCACTCGTTCCTTCATTTCGCGGGCCGCCTTGTTAGTAAAGGTGAGGGCCAGAATATTGAATGCATCTACTTGGTGCGCCGCCATTAGATGAATGATACGGGTGGTAAGTACTTTGGTTTTACCGCTACCGGCTCCGGCTACGACCAATAAAGGACCATTATGATGAAGTACGGCCTCGCGCTGTCTGTCGTTAAGCCCACTGAGATAATCCTGCATGGTTGCAAGTTACACGGAAAAAACAGCTCGGATAAAATTGTGGATTACTTTACGAAAAGGAATCGTCTGCCGCTCGCTCATCACCAACAGAAATCCGAATGCGGGTAGCAAAAGGGTTTATCGATGACGGCTTTCCAAATACTTTTCATGAATTACCTTCTCGAGGGTTTGGCCGGATAACTTAGCCTCGAGCCACGAAATAACATCCAGGTAGGCAAAAGCACGGGCCTGGAACCGATTTGTTTCGAGGTGTTTGATCTGATCCAACAATTCGGTAAGGGCCGGAACCAATTGTCGCGGAGAGAGCGTTATGGACCGGCGCAAGAAGCGAAGCATGGCCTCTTCGACCATGGTAAAATTTTGCAGCTTAGACATAAACCGGTATACCGACTTGGTCAATGATTCCATCAACATATCGTTACCAAGTTCGTAGTGTGCGATCAAATGAAGCAGCCGGGCATAGCACTGCAGATCGTAGCGAAGATGCGTAGTACTGTGAATGATGGGCTGTAAATGATCGATACAACGACCATAATCGCCACTGCCAAAATAGAGCATCGCAAATTTATAGTGAAGTACTAGGCCATGATGACTATCAATGAATAGATCGTACTGATGCAGCTCTTTTTTCATGTCCGGGATGCGCTTGATCCCCTCCTTGAAATTACCGATCATAAAATGCTGGTTGATCCGGGCCGTACTCAGGTATATAAAGCTTTGGACCCGGAAATTATCATTTTGGCGAACCCGGTCTAGGCTAACTACCGACTCAAATAGTCGGATCGTTTTACTGAAACCACAATGATTACGCAAAACAAAATGCGCATTGAGCAATTGATGTATGCCCTTGATATAGTGCCCCGTCTCTACACGCACCATGGACGGCTGTTGGGTAAAAAGATCTACCCAGCGTTGACTGTATCGGTAATACTGAATAAAATCTTGGCGGATAAAGGCGTACCAGGTAATACTTTGATACAAATAAAGCTGCTCATAGAACCCGTCGAGCTGCCAGGCATCGACCGGAAGATTTGCCAGGAAAAATTGCTTTACTCCTTGTTCGTCGGCCTCGTTACGGGCATGCCCGTTTTGCACGAACCAACTGAAAAGCTGCAAGGAGAGATTCGATAATCGTCCCACCCGGTCTATATGAAGATTGACACTATTTACCTCGTCGGCCAATGTTTCGGCACGATATTGAACGTGGCGAGTAATATGAAGACTCTCGATCCTCTTTTCGAGTGATAAGAGCGGAGAAATGATATTGTACTTATGATGGGTCTTGGCCGTCTCTTTAGCTTTTTCGATATAGCGAAGACTCTGCAAGAACAAGCCTTTCTTATAGAGAATATGGGCAAAGTCGAATAGTTCGGTCAGTTGCAAATCGATACTGTCCGCACTTTTGAGCAGGCGCAAACTAGACAAGATCTCTTTGTAAAGATGGGTCTTTAGATTGGCCAGTCTCGATTTGGTCAGTCCGGGTATTTTTTTGAGCAAGAGTTTTTCATCGTAATCCGTGTTGCGCTCAATGGCGTCGAAGAGTTTTACGATCTTAAGATCGGCCTTTCCCGAATTTCGGGTTATGTAGAGCTTAAAATGCCTTTTCTCGGCCTTCTCAAGCGACTTAATTAGCAAAAACAATATATCGGTAGCGCGGTTGGACATCATAGTGTAAATGGGCCGAAACCCTTTACTGATAAGGGTTTTAGCAATTTATCCTGCTGTTAGGCATGCGATTGTAAAGGACTTTTCGTTTACCGAAGCCACTCACTGGCCGCTACATTTGTGGCTGCGATTCAATTCGACCTTTTCTCTCGCGTTCTTAGCGCAAGATTTTCATATGGCAAGCAATCGTTAGAGCCCTTCCGTTTCTACGGAGGGGCCTTTTGTTTTACGAAGTTACAGATCGTAATAATGGCCCCTGCATTACCTTCACATAAATTTTCGAAAATGGCGGTCCGCATATTTATTACCGGTGGCACCTTCGATAAAGAATACAACGAGCTTACCGGACAGCTTTTTTTTAAGGATACCCATATGCCCGATCTGCTTTCGCTGGGCCGATGCAACGTGGATGTAGCGGTTCAGACCCTGATGATGGTCGATAGTTTGGAAATGACCGACGAAAACAGATCCGCTATCGTGGACCATTGTAACCAATGCTCCGAAAAACAGATCGTTATTACCCACGGAACCGATACAATGGCGCAAACCGCCGCGCTACTGGCGACTAAAGTTCCCGATAAAACGATCGTGCTGACCGGTGCCATGATCCCGATCAAATTCGGAAGCTCTGATGGTTTATTCAATATAGGAAGCGCGCTGGCTTTTGCACAGACCCTGCCTGCAGGCGTTTATATTGCCATGAACGGGCGTTGGTTCGCAGCAGGCCGGGTACGCAAGAACAAAGAGACCGGCATCTTCGAAGAGATCAATTGAGAACTACCGTGTAGGGGCCCCTATTGTTTCTCGAGCAATTTATAGAACTGATCAAGTTGCGGCAACACGACTATGCGCGTGCGGCGATTGGCAGCACGACCTTCTTTGGTAGCATTATCAGCAACGGGACGATACTCGCCACGACCGGCCGCCACCATGCGGGCGGGATCGAGTCCATACTTTTTTTGCAATAAACGAACTACGGTAGTAGCCCGCATAGCGCTCAGGTCCCAATTATCACTGATCACACCCGAACCGGCATAGGGTACTCCGTCGGTATGCCCTTCGACCATAAATTCCAACTCAGGTTGATTCTTGAGCACCAGGGCTACTTTGCCCAACACCTCTTTGGCTCTCTCCGTAATATCATAGCTTCCGCTTTTGAATAGAAGCTTATCCGAGATGTCTACATAAACAACGCCCTTATCAACCTTAATATTAATATCCTCGTCGGCTAAATTTCCGATAGCCCCCTTCAGGTTGATCACCAGGGCCATATTCAATGAATCTTTGTACGACATCTGCTGCTGAATATTCTGAATGTAAGCATCCTTGATCCCGAGATTTTCCATCGATTTTTTGATGCTCTCGGCTTGCTGCGTAGAGATGACAGACAGACTCTCTAGTTGTTTCAGGGTTTGGTTATTATTATCCTTTACATAGGTTACCTGCTCTTGTAATTCTTTGATCCGTGCTGCCAGCAAGGCTTTCTCTCTTTCCAACATTTCTTTTTGCTTGAGCAAGATCCTTTTTTCTTCGCCACAGTCGTTGTTCTCGGTCTCCAGCAATTTGTAACGCTCTTGCAGTTTAGAGTAGTCTTGCTGGGCGGTTTTGAATTTCTTGCTGCTCACACAGGCGCTCAGTGAAAACGCGCCAAGCAAAACGATCAAAAATAAGCGGATGGGCATGGTTCAATTATTTGTACAAATATAAAACTGTTTGGCTTTTTTGAGGGGCCGATCTACACTGGCACTAAGAGTAAGCGATTGAAAAACAGGCAAAAGAGGAAAAAATTCGTTCTGCCAACCTACTGAACGATCGTTAGTTTAAATTAGATCATTTACCTTTGCGCCTTTCCTCGGCCACTTCCTGTGGCCTGCTCAAAAATCGATGCTATGCCCACACAACAAAACTTTCTCGTTACCGAAACAGCCAAAGCCCGCACCGAATTGGATACCTGGGTCAAGCAAATGGCCGCTCATTGCGAGGCCAGTGCCATCCACTGGTGCGATGGCAGTCAAGAAGAGTATGACAACCTCTGTTCCCTACTCGAAAAAAAGGGAACCTTTATTCGCTTGAACCCCGAGAAAAGACCCAATAGTTTCGCCTGCTTCAGTGATCCCAGCGATGTGGCCCGCGTCGAAGACCGAACCTTTATTTGCAGCTTGCGAAAAGAAGATGCCGGCCCCACCAATAACTGGATGCACCCGGTAGAGATGAAAAATAAACTCAACGATCTCTTACAAGGCAGCATGAAGGGGCGTACACTTTATGTGATCCCCTTTTGCATGGGTCCGATCGGATCGGCCTTTTCCCGGTATGGAGTACAGTTAACCGATTCGGAGTATGCCGTGGTCAATATGCGCATTATGACACGCATGGGGTCGGACGTATTACCTTACTTACAAAAAAAGAGTTATGTAAAATGCCTGCATACGGTAGGCGCTCCCTTAGAAGGAAATAAAAAAGACAGCACCTGGCCTTGTAATCCTGATGTAAAATATATCTCTCATTTTCCCGAGGAACGACTGATCATTTCGTATGGAAGTGGTTATGGGGGTAATGCCCTGATGGGAAAAAAATGCTTCGCCCTGCGGATTGCCTCTGTAATGGGTAGAGAAGAAGGTTGGCTCGCCGAACACATGTTGATCTTGGGGGTTACATCGCCCGATCAACAAAAAAATTATCTGGCAGCCGCATTCCCCAGTGCCTGTGGCAAGACCAATTTCGCCATGTTGATCCCGCCCAAAGAATTCGATGATTGGAAAGTGACCACGGTAGGAGACGATATCGCCTGGATACACAAGGGTAAGAAAGGGGGATTGCACGCCATCAACCCCGAGGCGGGTTATTTTGGAGTTGCTCCTGGCACCAATTATCACACCAATCCCAATGCCATGGAGACCATCAAGGCCAACACCATTTTTACCAATGTGGCCGTTACTCCCGATAAGGATGTATGGTGGGAAGGACTTACCAAAGAAGTACCCGAAGGACTTACTGATTGGACCGGCAAGCCGTGGAATCCCTCTTCTGGTAAACCGGCCGCACATCCCAATTCTCGCTTTTGTGCACCGGCCGCCCAAAATCCGGCCATCGATCCCGGTTGGGACAATCCCGAAGGAGTCCCCCTCTCTGGTTTTATTTTCGGCGGAAGAAGAAGCACGGGGGTACCACTTGTCTACCAAAGTTTCAACTGGAACTTTGGCGTGTATTTAGCTACCACCATGGGCAGCGAAATGACAGCAGCCGCTTTTGGAGAAGTAGGAAAAGTAAGACGAGATCCCTTTGCCATGTTACCCTTTATGGGCTATCATATTGGAGACTATGTGAATCACTGGTTGCAATTTGGACGCGATCTTCCGAATGCACCACGAATCTTTAGTGTCAACTGGTTCAGAAAAGACGAGAATGGTCAATTCCTCTGGCCGGGGTATGGACAGAATATGCGAGTGCTTAAATGGATCGTAGGCCGTATTCGAGGACAGGTATCGGCCGTCGAGAGTCCCTTGGGTTGGCGTCCCCGCTATGGAGACATGGACTGGAGAGGAATGGAAACCTTTACCAAAGAAGATTTTGACCGGGTCATGATCATCGACCGCGAACAGGGTAAAAAAGAATTGCTCGGACACGAAGAATTATTCGAACAGGTATACGATAAACTTCCCAAAGAGTTTTTCTTTATGCGAGAGCTATTGCTCTCGGCGCTGTGGCGTTCTCCCGAGAAATGGGGACAACAACCCGAATAAGACTGAACAATTTAGTTACTTTGCCCATAATTCAATCGTATGGGTAAAGACCAGGTGTTCCGTGACGAGATCGAAAAAGTCAGCGACTTTAAGTTTGGCGCCAATGTAGCCAGCGTATTTGACGATATGGTCAATCGCTCGGTCCCCTTCTATGGCGAGATCCAGCGCATGATGGCCGAACTGGCCGCAGACCATGCCCGCGAGGGGAGTTTTGTATACGACCTGGGCTGTTCTACCGGCACGACCATGATCGGAATGGATACGCTGGTAGAAAAATCCATTCGCTTTATAGGTCTCGACGATTCGCAAGAAATGCTCGACAAGTGCAAGACCAAATTCGATGAAATAAAATTTGGCCGCCCCTACGAACTGCGTTGTGTCGATCTGAGTCAGGGCGTGGCCATTCATAATGCCTCGGTGGTGGTGCTTTGTCTGACCCTGCAATTCGTTCGACCCATTTACCGCGAAAAGTTAATACAGGATATTTGTAAAGGCCTCAATCCCGGCGGCGTGTTGATCTTGGTCGAGAAGATCTTGGCCGAAGAAAATAATTTTAATCGCGATTACATCAACTACTATTACAATTATAAAAGAAGAAATCAATACAGCGAATTAGAGATCTCCCAAAAAAGAGAAGCCCTCGAAAATGTATTGGTACCCTATAAGCTAAGTGAGAATATTTCGCTGCTGCGCGACCAGGGCTTCACCTCTTGCGAAGTGTTTTTTAAGTGGTACAATTTTGCTGGGCTCATTGCCGTCAAACGATAAACAGCTGCTATGATCTCGATCGGAAATTTCTTCTTCAAATACCGTAATTGGATCTTTATTCTTTTTTATGGTGCCCTTTTCGTTCCCTCTCTTTCGCTGTTCAGCGAGGCCTCCTGTGGCCCCTATTGTTACAGGTGGCCGATCCTCTTGGGTTTGCTAATTACCTGCACCGGACAGGCTATCAGAGGCCTCACCATTGGACTGGCCTATATTGTAAGAGGCGGAAAAGAAGGTAAGCCCTATGCAGACGGGCTGGTAACGGAAGGAATTTTCAGGCATTGTCGCAATCCGCTGTACGTTGGTAATATTTTAATGTTGCTGGGGGTGGGCGTGTTGGCGAATTCTCTTTTTTATGTGGCGTTCATGATGCCCCTGTTCCTGTTCATTTACCAGGCCATTGTACTGGCAGAAGAAGATTTTCTGCGAAAAAAATTTGGGGAAGGATTTGATCGCTATTGCAAAGAAGTAAATCGCTGGTGGCCTTCGCTCAATGGACTGTCGGCCACCCTAAAGAGCATGGAATTCAATTGGAAACGCTGGATCTTGAAAGAACATACCACCCAATTTATTTGGCTCTTGGGGATTTGTCTGCTATTATTCGCCCCCTTGCCAGCATTGCGGTACCCCGAATGGCTGGCTGGCTCTTCCGTAGCATCGGTAACCATTTTATATGCGCTGGTAGGAGCGTTGACAGGAGTATACCTCCTGATACGAGTGCTCAAAAAAACGGGACGCTTTACCGCCTGACCGAACCCTTTCCCCCGATTTTGGTTATTTTTGTATACCAATGTGTGAGTTATGATCAAGACCGGAAATCCTATCGTTAGTATCTATACCGAGATGACGCCCAATCCCGAGACCATGAAGTTTGTGGCTAACAAACTTCTCTACCCCGGTAAAAGCGTCGACTTTCCCGATATCCCCAGCGCCAAACCTTCGCCCCTGGCGACCGAACTGTTTGGATTCCCTTTTATCAAAGCGGTTTTTATTGCCAGCAATTTTGTAACGCTGACCAAAACGACCGAAACCGATTGGAACGATGTGATCCCATCCATAAGGCAATTTTTAAAAGACTACCTCGAAGAAGGAAAGATGGTGGTAAACGAAGAAGAGTTAGCGGCCACCAAGACCATGAGTAGTAACGAAGTGAGTGCCGATGACGACGACGTGGTAAAAAGAATAAAGGAATTACTTGATAATTATGTTCGTCCTGCCGTCGAAATGGATGGTGGCGCCATACAATTCAAAAGTTACGAGGCCGGCACCGTCAGTCTTTCGATGCAGGGAAGTTGCAGTGGGTGTCCCTCTTCTATGATCACCCTTAAAGCCGGTATCGAAGGCATGATGAAAAGAATGATACCCGAGGTGAAAGAAGTAGTGGCTGAATCGGAATAATCAATCACTGCTCCCTTGTATCCCCCGCTACTTGCTACATTCCCGACTATAACACTTGTAGAGGCAATAGCAGTTGTTGCTGGCATTGCCAGTGTTTGGTGTAGCCGAAAAGAAAATGTGTGGGTCTATCCACTGGGGCTGATCAATACCATCATCTATACGTGGATCAGCGTGGGGGCCGAACTACCGGGCGAAGCGACCGTCAACTTTTATTATACGGTCATGAGTCTATATGGTTGGTATTGGTGGCTGCAACGAACCGAGCAAAATGAAAGAGTGGTAAAGATCAGCTTCAGTTCTACAAGGTATTGGACAGCGCAACTCTTGTTTTTTTTGATCTGTTATATAGCCCTTTACTTTTCACTAGTCTATTTAAAAGGGGAGTTTTTTGAAGGAGCCATTCCGTGGGCAGACGCCCTGGCCTCTGCAGCAGCCTTTACCGGAATGTGGCTGATGACACAGAAAAAAGTGGAAAGTTGGTTTTGGTGGCTCCTCACCAATATTACCGCTGTTCCCCTCTACTATTCAAAGGGATTATGGCTAACGGCAGGATATTATCTTGTCTTGACCGGACTGGCCATTGCCGGATTGATGGAATGGAAAAAACGAGCCCAACGCCTATGATAAAAAAAATTGTGATACTAGGCCCTGAAAGCACGGGTAAGAGTACACTCTGCGCAGCGCTGGCCGATCATTTTAAAACCAGTTGGGTGCCCGAATATGCCAGAAGTTATCTGCTGGAGCAGGGTACCAATTATCAATTCGATGAGCTGCTGACCATTGCCAAAGGGCAACTCGCGCTGGAAGATTCCATCACGGCCGCCCTCAAAGAAAAACAAAAAGTAGCGAGCAATTCTGAAAGGAGCATACCCTTATTTATTGATACCGATATGTACGTTATGAAAGTGTGGTGTGAATTTGTTTTTAAGAAATGTCATCGCTATATCTTGGAGCAGATCGTACAGCGACAATATGATCACTATTTGCTTTGCGATACAGATCTGCCCTGGGTACAAGACGCATTACGCGAATATCCCGATCAAACGACAAGAGACACCCTGTTGAAAATGTATACAGATTGTATGATTCATCAACCTGTAGGCTGGACGCTCATCAGGGGCGAAAAGAATGCCCGGTTAGAAATGGCTATTCGAGCGGTAGATACGGTATTGAGTCAAGCGCCGAGCATCAACGACCTTCGACCAACGACTTGATCGCCGGATCTGATTGGATGTTTTTCATTTGGTCCGTAATAAACGAAGCCCTTCGCTGCATATAAGGAGACGGGGGTTGTACTCGATATTTTTTGGGGTTGGGCAGCGACGCCGCAATAAGAGCTGCCTCGTAACGAGAGAGCTGCGCAGCCGATTTACTAAAATAGTGCTGCGCGGCTGCCTCGATACCATAGATACCAGGCCCCATCTCAATCACATTCAAATAAACCTCAAGGATACGCTCCTTGCCCCAGATCAATTCGATCATGAAGGTAAAATACACTTCTAGCCCTTTGCGCAGCCAGCTGCGGCCTTGCCACAAAAAAACATTCTTAGCGGTTTGTTGACTGATCGTACTACCGCCTCGCAGACGATCTGATTTCTTTTTATTGTACTCGAACGCTTCTTTTATTCGCTTCCAATCAAAGCCCTGGTGCGTGGTAAACAGCTGGTCTTCCGAAGCCAGCACCGCCAATTTTGCGTGGGGTGAAATTTTATCGTACGATACATAGTCTCGGTGCAGTCCATCCGAAGAGACCCAGGCCGATACTTGCGTCATGGTGATCGGTGGATCGACCCATTTTAGCAAGACAATATAGCCGAGTTGAAAAATAAAAAGATAGAACAGGAATTTCTTTATTCTAGACCACCACGATATTGAAGTCGATGCCTCCTGCATAGCTACAAAATTATATCAGTGTGCTGAACGGGTCTGCAAGAACGATTCCCATTCAGCTAGCATCTTTCCTTTCATAACGCGGGGAAACTTATGTTGACTACCCAATTTTCCCTTCTGCTCCATAAACTGCATAAATACCGAAACAGGGTGAACCTCCAGAAATACCTCTTTTAATGCGCTATCTCGTTCTACCGCATAATCATCGTTCAAACTACGCAATTGCTTATCGATTCGCTCTTTGAGCAGGTCCGGATCGACTGCGTCGTCGGTAGCAATGTACCAGCGGTGAGCAAAGAACTGCTGGTAAGGAAAGCCCTGCACGGTGTACTCGGGAATACTGATATTGAACTCTTGACTGACCAACTCGATGGCCTTGTTCATATTATCTACACTGAGATGCTCGCCGGTCAAACTCAAGAAATGTTTGATGCGGCCGGTAATGACCACCTCGGCCTTATCGAGGTCTACGAACCGAACGGTATCTCCGATCAGATAGCGCCAGGCGCCGGCATTGGTACTCATCACCAGGGCATACTCTTTATCCAAGGCCACCTCGTGTATCATCAGTGATTGATGCTGGGGTAACAAATTACCATCGGCATCGAAATTATTTTCGGTAAAGGGGATAAACTCAAAAAAGATATTGTTATTCAAGATCAGCTGCATTCCCTTGGCGTGTTCCCTATTCTTGAACCCGATAAAACCTTCGCTCGATAAATAGTTCTCGACATACACGATCGGCTTACCCAATAACTTTTCAAATCCCTTCCGGTACGGCTCAAAGGCTACCCCGCCATGAACAAAGAAGCTGAAGTTGGGCCAGATCTCGTGGATATGCTTTACTTTATAATGATCGATGATCATTTCGATACACATCTGGCACCAGGCCGGAACACCAACCACAAAACCGATATCCCAATTAGGCGCTTCTTCGACGATCTCATTTAACTTTTGGTTCCAATCGGTCAAAGCAGCAATACGACCACCGGGCTTATAGAAAGTCTGAAACCAGAAGGGTCTTTTCTTAGCCAGTATACCACTCAGGTCCCCGGCATACCAGCCCGCTTTTCCTTTTGTCAGGTCTGTGGCTCCTCCCAACATCAAAAAGCCCTTGGTCATGGCCCTTTTGTTGGCATCTTCGTAGCGGATCAGGCTGAGTAATTGTCGCAAATAGTTGATCATATTGCTTCGCAACAGATCATTGGTAATAGGAATGTATTTGCTGGCGGCCTCGGAGGTCCCGGAACTGAGTGCGTAATATTTGATCTTGCCGGGCCAGGCTATATCCGGAGTACCATCGAGTGTCAGTTTCCACCACTCATTATAGATCTTGTTATAGTCATGCACCGGCACCAACTCCTGAAAGCGTTTGTCCGGATGCGTACTCAATAAGGCCTCATCAAAGCCATAATGCTGCCCAAAGGCGGTAAAGCGTGCTTTACGAAGCAGCTTTTTTAAGACCCGCAGCTGCTGACGCCTTGGATCATAAAGAGCAAGTCGCAGGGCCGAGGCCAGTCCACGGGGCAAGGCATTTTCTAAAAATGAGGCCATGGTTCTAAACTGGTATGAGCGCTAAGGTAAGTAATTGAGACATGGAGGCAGTATCTTCGCGCATGCTTCGTTCAACACTGTTAGCGGCCACGCGGGCCGGTGCCGAAGAGATCATGCGCTTTTTTCAACGCTCTTTTGCCGTACATAATAAAGAAGGGGTCAATAACCTGGTCACCGAGGCCGATCATGCAGCAGAAAAAGCCATTCTCTCGGTTATCCGAAAAGAGTATCCCGACCACCAGATCTTGGCCGAAGAAAGCGGAAAACTTACGCAAGACTCTGTCTATAAATGGATCATTGATCCTATTGATGGTACGGTCAACTTTGCTCAAGGCATTCCGCTCAACTGTGTATCCATTGCCCTCGAGCACCAGGGGCAGATCGTTATGGGGGCGGTCTATAATCCCCATCTCAATGAATTTTTCTTTGCCGAAAAGGGGCAGGGAGCCTTTCTCAACGATAAACCCATACAGGTAAGCCACAAGACCGATACTATCAAGTCTTGCCTGGTAACGGGATTTCCCTATACGTACATCAATGAGCCCAATGGCCCGCTCGAAGTATTTGAGCGATTTGTCAGAAAAGGAGTTCCTGTCAGAAGATTAGGATCGGCTGCGATTGATCTCTGCTGGGTAGCCTGCGGGCGTTTCGATGGGTTCTTCGAACAAAAACTAGAACCTTGGGATAGTGCAGCCGGTTATTTGATCGTAGAGGAGGCCGGAGGCAAGGTCACCGATTTTACCGGACAAGCTTTTAGCGTGTACCAACATAAGGTACTGGCTACAAATGGTAAGATCCACGAAGAGATGCTACAGGTCATCAATGGCCATAAAGAACTTTAACCACACGCATTATATGAGTAACGAACGCACCGAGATCGGTTCATTGGGAGAATTTGGTCTTATTGAGCATCTGACACGTAATATCGAATTACAACAGGCCTCTTCGATCGTAGGGGTAGGAGATGATGCAGCGGTGATCGATCATTTCGGAAAGCAGACCGTTATCACGACCGATCTACTTCTCGAAGGGGTACACTTTGATCTGATGTACACACCGCTCAAACACCTGGGCTATAAAGCAGTGGTCGTTAACCTGAGTGATATTTATGCCATGAACGCTACGCCTACTCAATTGGTAGTGAGCATTGGGATCAGTAATCGCTTTAGTGTAGAAGCTGTAAGTGAACTATATGAAGGGATTTATGCCGCTTGCGAAAAATATGGTGTAGACCTGGTTGGTGGCGATACCAGTTCTTCGCAAAAAGGATTGGTCTTATCCCTAACGGCCATCGGAGAAGTAACCCCCGATACTTTTGTGAAAAGAAGTACGGCCAAAAAGGGTGATCTGCTCTGTGTAAGTGGTGATCTTGGCGCGGCTTATATAGGTCTGCTTTTTTTGGAAAGAGAAAAAAAGATCTTTTTGGAGAGCCCCAAAGTACAACCCGATCTCGAAGGAGAACAATATGTGATCGGCCGGTTGCTCAAACCCGAAGCAAGAAAAGACATTGTCGCTTTCTTGAACAAGTCGGCCATTGTTCCCACCGCCATGATGGATATCAGCGATGGATTAAGTTCAGAGATCTTACACCTCTGCAAGCAAAGCCAGTTAGGTTGTGTCTTATACGAAGAGAAGATACCGATCGCAGAGGCCACCCGGCTGGCCGCGTTCAAATTTGAGATCGATCCTACGGCTTGTTCCCTTAGTGGCGGCGAAGACTATGAGCTTTTATTTACAATTTCTGCTAACGATTACGAAAAGATCGTGCAAAGCGAACAGATCAGTGTGATCGGCTACATGACCGAGCCAGAGAAGGGTGCCACGTTAATTACCAAAGGAGGATCTACCCATCCGCTTATAGCACAAGGATGGAATCATCTGAAAAAATAATTCATACGAGCAGTTCAAACCCATCGGCATCATTCAAAAAAGGAAATTGTTGACGGACTTTTTGGATCCACTCCTGGCGAAGCGTTATAGTATGAACGCAAGCCTTGTCCTTTTGGGTAAATAAGACCTCCCCCAACGGATCGATGACCATCGAATCTCCACTATGATAAATTTGATGCCCGTCTTCTCCGATCCGATTTACCCCGATCACATAACACTGATTTTCGATAGCGCGAGCTTGTAAGAGTTGCATCCAGGCCGATCGACGACGCGCTGGCCAGTTGGCCACATAAACGAGCAGATCATATTCCGGCCGGCCATCTTTAGGCTGTTGTCGAGCCCAGACCGGAAAGCGCAGATCGTAACAGATCTGTAAGTTGACCCTGAAGCCGTTTACCGAAGCGATCAATCGCTTTTTGCCCTTTTGATAATGCCGGTCTTCTCCTGCGTAGGCGAACAGATGTCGTTTATCATATTGCCCGAGCGTTCCGTTTGGCAACACCCAAAGTAGCCGGTTAAAACACTGGCCCCCTTCTTCGATCATCACACTACCGGTAATGATCAGCTGTAGCTGTTGGGCCATCGTGCGCATCCACTGCACCGTAGGCCCCTCCATGGGCTCGGCCAACGAAGTGGTTTGCATGCTGAAGCCCGTGCTGAATAACTCGGGCAATATCACTACTTGTGTTTTTCCCTTCAATAGATGCAGCTGGGCCTCCAGATGACGTAAATTAGCCTGCTTGTCTTCCCATACCAGATCGGTTTGCACCAATGAAACGAGTAATTCTCCCATAGCCATTTATTTGGTTTCGGTCCGACATTCGGCCAAGGCCACTCTGATCAGGTCGGACTCAAAGCCCCTTGCGATCAGATAGTCAGTTGTTTTCTTAATCCGGATAACATACTGAAAGGCCGCGAACTCAGCGTACTTTTTAGCCGTAAGGCCGGACAGTATCAATAGGTATTCTTCTTCTTCAATGGTCTGCAGTGCCTTTTTGACACAATAGTCGCTGATTTTTCTTTGTTTAAGTTCGTAGCGGATGCGGTTTCGGCCCCATCGCTTTACACGCCACTTGCCCCCGGCAAAAGCAAGGGCAAAACGCTCTTCGTTCAGGTAATCATCCTCGATGAGGCTGGCAATGATCGCATCATGCTCCTTTTTTGCACAATTTAGTTGAAGTAATTTCTCCCTAACATCCTGATGAGAACGCTCTTGATACGCGCAAAAATGCCTCAGTTTTTGTAGGGCCTGCTGGGGGGTCAAGAGCTTTTTATACATCTCTCCAAAACTACCTAAAAAATTAGTAGTTTCGCTCGTAACCCACAATAGAGATCGTATGAAATTCATTGCGAATTCGTCCCTGCTGTTAAAGCAATTACAACACATTTCTGGTGTCATCAATACCAATACCGTTTTGCCGATTCTCGAAGACTTTCTCTTTGAGATCGAAAAAAATAAATTGACGGTCGTAGCTACCGATCTAGAAACCGTAATGCGGGTACAACTCGACATCGAAGCCAAAGATGCCGGCAAGGTTTGTATACCGGCGCGGATCTTGATGGACTCACTCAAAAATATCGGCGATCAGCCCTTGACCTTTACGATCGACAAGAATTTTGCCATTGAAATTACCAGCGACAACGGTAAGTATAAAGTGATGGGCGAAAATCCCGATAACTTCCCCAAAGAGCCGGCCGCCGACGACACTACTTCTTTTACGATGACAGCAGACGCCCTGCTAACGGCTATCAACAAAACTATTTTTGCAACCAGTAACGACGACCTACGTCCGGCCATGACGGGCGTATTCTTTGAACTAGATAAAAAAGGTATGCAGTGTGTGGCTACCGATGCACACCGTTTGGTTCGCTACAAGCGCACCGATGTAAAATGCCCAAAGACCGATTCATTTATTGTTCCACGTAAACCGCTCAATCTGGTCAAAGCCGCCATTCCGGTAAGTGAAGAAGAGGTAACACTCAGCTACAACACTAATCACTTATTTATCCGCTACGGCACCACGCAAATGAGTTGTCGTCTGATCGATGCACGTTTTCCCGATTATAAAGTGGTAATTCCTGCCGAGAACCCCTATCGTCTTACGGTTAATACGGCCGATTTTCAAAGTGCTCTACGTCGCGTGAGTATCTTCAGTAATAAAAGTACCAATCAGGTAGCCCTGAATATCTCCGGCAGCGAATTGCAAATGGCCGCACAAGATGTCGACTTTAGCTTCGAAGGAAACGAGCGCATGAAATGTCAATATGCCGGAGAAGATCTGGTAATTGCCTTCAACGCAAAATTCCTGATCGAGATGCTAGGCGCAGCCGACAGCGATGAAGTAAACCTGGAGCTCTCCACTCCCACCAAGGCCGGCTTGCTTAAACCCCGCGATTTAAGTGATCACGAAGAGTTGCTGATGCTGGTGATGCCGCTGATGCTAAATCAATAAAGGGTCTTACGACGCTTGCTCTCTCGTTAGTCCCAGAAACGACACCGCCTATGAACTGGTCTTCGATGATCGACTACTTTAAAGATCTCGAGCAACGACCGCTCGAGCGAATGGGCATTTTAGTCGGAGGGCTTTTATTTTTTTGGATCCTCGAAGGGGTCATTCCGATCTTTCCTCTACGGTACCGCACGAACAAACTCCGTCATGCCGCTGTAAACTTTGTCTTTACGGTCATTCACCTGATCATTCACAGTATACTGGCCATTGTTATCGTCTGGCTTTCGGACTGGTGTCAGCAACACGCAATAGGGCTTGTACACTGGACATCGGCCTCCATCGGCTGGACGATCCTGATCGGTGTACTTGCTCTCGATTTTAGCAGCTGGTGGGTACACTGGGTAATGCACCGACAGCCCCGGCTTTGGAAATTTCACCTGATACACCATAGCGATACCAAAGTAGATGTCACTACCGGGTTACGACATCATCCCGGTGATAGTTTATTGAGGGGCTTGTTCTTTATCCTCTTTATTTTTTTATCGGGGGCTCCTATGTATGCGGTAATGATCTATCAAACCCTGGTGGTGGGTTTTACCGCTTTTACGCATGCCAATATCGCATTGCCCACAGCGATCGACAAGGCACTTAGTATCTTGTTCGTATCACCCAATATGCACAAGGTTCATCACCACCGCTTTCAACCGTATACCGATACGAATTACGGGGCTGTTTTTTCGATCTGGGATCGCTTGCTTGGCACTTTCTCAACGCTGAGCATACACGATGTTCAATATGGTATTGACCGATATTATCCGGCCGATAAAGATGAAGACCTAAAGACCTTATTGAAAAAACCCTTTCAGCGCTCGCAAGATTAATTTGACCTTAGTATGAAGGCTATTGCCATGATCCCCGCCCGCTACGAGGCCTCTCGCTTTCCCGGAAAACTCATGCAGTTGCTCGGCGACAAGACCGTTATTAGAAGAACCTACGAAGCAGCCCTCCATACCGGGTTGTTCGATGAGGTCTGGGTAGTAACCGATAGTGACCAGATCGCTTCCGAAATAAATTCGATCGGGGGCAAGGTCCTTCGTAGTAAGCAGGCACACGAAAGTGGTACCGACCGAATTGCCGAAGTAGCACGCGACATGGCGTTCGATATAATCGTAAATGTGCAAGGAGATAGTCCTTTTATTAAAAAAGAACCGCTGCTGCAATTACTGCAAGCATTTACAGACCCATTCGTTCAGGTCGGATCGCTAATGCGCCCCTTGACACAGGCCGAAGACATTCAAAATCCCAATGTGGTCAAAGTGGTGGTGAATCAGAAAAATGATTCGATCTTCTTTAGTCGCAGTGTGATTCCCTTTCCCAGAGATCCGCAACAAGCAGCGCCTTACTATGAGCATGTGGGCGTGTATGCCTTTCGCAAAAAAACCTTGTTCGACTTTACAAGTTGGTCCTTGACCCCCTTGGAGAAAACGGAAAAGCTGGAATGCTTGCGTTTGTTAGAGCACGGTGTTCCGATCAGGATGGTGCTGACGCCCGAAAAAGGAGTAGAGATCGACACACCCGAAGATCTTGAAAAGGCGCGAGGGTTATTAGGTCTATAATGGTCGATCCGGGCACAAACAACTACTTCCTACTACCCTCCGCTACTGTACAATACGGTCTCGTGTGTACAACGTATACGTTCTACTAATTGATCCTGATATCGCGTACCTCTCGCTGCATAAAGCGTGGCATACCCGGCATTCCCTGAGGTTGTGTCGCGTTCTTGCCTCCCATGCGATTTAGATTAAATAAGAAGCTGACCAAGAAATAGCGGCGAAGCACCATGCTACGGGTATCTTGCAAGAAGTTGTCTCCGGCATTACGGGTAATGCTCTCATTTTGGTTGAGTAGGTCATTGACAGAAAATTTCAATTCGCCATTCTTTTTCTTGAACATCAACTTGCTTACGCTCGCGTTCCACAAGGGTATATTTTGATTAAACCCTTCGGCCCGGCCCGTATTGATCAGATAATCGAAATTACTGGCCAGTAAGATTCCTTTAGGGAAGGTAAAGGTAACATCCGCATTATAGGTCTGTGTCCAGAAATCTTCGTTGAGTTGTGTATTGATGCTATAATTAAGATTCGTGTACGTCAGGTTGGCCCGCAAACCAAAATCGATCTTTTCTTTGTTGATACTAATACCCGCTCCTTGGGTAAGCGCCAGTGTTTTGGTCACATTCTCGAGCTTATTGACCAAGCTGATATCACGGAGATACAACATGGTATTGGTCAAGCTGATATTAGACCCTTTTAGTTTCGGATTCTTAAATGGAAGTCCGAGCGTGAAGAAAGAAAACGCACGCAAGTATCCATCTACGTTAGCATAGGTTGTGGTTTGCACCGGACCTCGCACGGAGATACTATTGACAATACGATTTTGTGTAGTAGTAATATTGAAGTTAGCCGCTACAAAACGGAATGTTGCCAGATTGAATGTATTATAGCCAATATTGAAACTATGATTGAATTCTTGCTTCAAATTCGGGTTACCAATGCGGACGTTCAATGTATCGGTCACATCCGGAACATTTTGCGATTGGGCCACCGTGGGTTGGTTGGTTCGGCCATTGTATGCAACGCGCAAATTCTTGCTACGCGTCGGGGTAAAATTAAAATTGGCCGTGGGGAATAGATTGGTAAAGGTTTGACGACTGATGGAGTCTTTGTTCGTCAGCGCCTGGTAGCTGTGATTCTCGAGTTCGGCCTGTTGCACGCCAAGACCGAACTGATAATTATATTTTTTCTCTTGCAGACGATAATTGACCCCTACCCGATGGGCCGTAAATATATTTTTAAACTCATTGGTCTGTAATAAGTTCGGGTTATCGTATTTCCCATTACTGTTATTGTAGTTAAAGGTTTCCTTTTCGCTACGACTAAAGTTGTTGGTATACGCATAATTGAACTCAAGCAATTTGTTGAGACCCAGTGGTTCGGTATACGAGGTACTCACCACATTGTTTCGGGTTTTGGTTTGCTGGTTGTACTGCTGATTTTGAGAGAAGTTCAATCCGATACTGCCGTTGGGACGCAAGAAAAGGTTATTGGCAATGGTCTTCCCATCCGCTTCGCTGCCTCCGATCGTATTATTCAACCCGACCGTTAGGGTTCGTCCGATCTTGCTGAACTTTCTTCTTAGCAAGACATTGTTATTGATATTATACCCGTCGCGCACATTGGTATTTTGCGAGTTGGTCTGAATGGCAAAAAAAGACGCCAATGGTGTTTTAGAGATCGTACTGCTGCTATCAAAACTGGTATTGTCTGAGTGTTGCAGCGTTACAGAGGGGGTATATAGTATTGAGGTCAGCGAATCAAACTGATGCTCGAATCGAACATTGATCCGGTGATTATGATTGATATTTTCTGAACGACTGCTACGATTTTGATTAGCCGAAGAATCGTTAACAAAAAAAGTTTGACGAAGGATGGTCTGCTCTTGTACCGGACGATTATCAGAGAAAAAATAACTGCCCGTCAACTTGGTCTTACCCCCATTCCATTCATTAGAAAAGTTCGTACCCGTAGCAAGCGATCGAATAATGCCGGTATTTCCGCCACCACCAAATCCACCGCCACCGCGACCACCGGTCATGGTCATGGATACCATGCCGCCACCACCGCCGCTACCCATGGTGATGGTCGTCATGCCGCCACCGCCACCGCCAAAACCACTAAATCCTCCCATGGCGCCAATAATATCATTAAAAGAAAATCCTTGTTTGTTGATATTGTTAGCATTAAAAAGTACCGAGATGCGATTGTTGCCATCGAATTTGTTGAAGCTCAAATTACCCTCATAGCGGTCTTTACTTCCATACCCTGCCAGGGCTCTTCCAAAAAATCCTTTATTGCGATCTTTTTTAAGTTTGATATTGATGGTCTTGCTACGACTTCCATCATCGATCTTGGTAAACTTAGCCTGCTCGCTCATATCATCAAAGACCTGCACACTCTCAACCATATCGGCCGTCAGGTTCTTGGTCGCCAGCTTGGGATCGTTTCCAAAAAATTCTTTCCCATCTACCAAAATACGTTGCACTTGCTCACCCTGTGCTTTTACACCGCCTTCTTTGTCAACTTCCATGCCCGGAATTTTTTTGAGCAGGTCTTCGACCGTAGCGTTGGGCACTGTTTTAAATCCGCTGGCATTGAATTGCACCGTATCGTTCTTAACAACAATGGGAGATTCGCTCGTAACCACAACTCCTTCGAGCATCTTATAATCCTTATTCATGGTCAGCGTTCCCAGATCGATCAATTTCTTTTCGGCCGTAATAGAGAATGATTGTCTAATTTCTTGAAGGCCTTTGCTACTTACCACCAGTTTATATTCTCCGGGCAGCAGGTTTTTGATCTCAAAACCGCCCTGTTTACTCGACAGCGAAAAACTAGCCAACGCAGAATCGCGGGCACTGATCACCGAAACGGTCGCATCCGCAACAGGTTGCTTGGCGGTAGAATCGATGAGCTTTCCCTTAATGCTGCCATCGGCCCGCTGGGCAAAAACAGAAGGGGACATAAAGACAAAAAGGAACAGGAACAAGATGGATATTCTCATAGCGTTGTAAATGGTGCGCAAAGATAGACGCAAAACAGCTCTTGTACTTGCTGATAAATCGTTAAATCGTCCGATTTAGTGGATAGACAAGGCCGGATGGCGCAAAAACAGGATAAATGGAAGGAAGATCAAGTGAAAAAATCGATCAACTAAACAGGTATTCTACGTCTTCGCGAGTAAGGGTCTTCACAAAACCCTGATCATCGGCAATAATATCTTTGGCCAGATTGCGCTTTCGCTCTTGCAATTGCAGAATTTTATCCTCTATCGAGTCTTTACAGATCATTCGATACGCAAAAATATTTTTGGTTTGCCCAATACGATGCGTACGATCGATGGCTTGTTGCTCTACAGCAGGATTCCACCAGGGATCCATTATGTAAACATAATCCGCCGCAGTAAGATTTAGACCCACACCGCCCGCTTTCAACGAGATCAAAAACACCCGAACCGACTCGTCTTTTTGGAAGCGCTGAATGGCTTTTTCCCTATCAGGAGCCGAGGTGCTGCCATCAAAATACACATAGGAAATACCCAGCTCGTCTAGTTTGGCGCGAATCAACGAAAGCATTCCCAAAAACTGAGAGAATACCAGCGCCTTGTGCGAACTAATACCCTCACTTAGCTCTCTGGACAACTCATCGAGCTTAATGGAATGATTGGGGAATTTATCTTGCTCATTCAAAATAGCTGGGGAATCACAGATCTGACGAAGCTTCATCAAGCCCTGAAGGATAGTGAGTTGAGATTTTTGAATTCCTTGTGACTCAATTGAACCAAGTATGTGATTTCTATAATCATTACGATAAGCATCGTAAATACTGCGTTGTTCCTCCTCCATCTCACAGAATAGAACGACTTCTTGTTTTTCGGGCAGATCCTTGGCCACTTGCTCCTTGGTACGACGTAAAATAAAGGGATAGAGTAGTTTTCGCAAATGCTCCTTGCGGTCTTGCTCACCCAACTTATCGATAGGGATGGCGAACTCTTGTCGAAAGAATTCAACCGAGCCAAGCATGCCCGGATTTAAGAAATTCATTTGCGCGTAAATATCGAAGGTGTTATTCTGCAACGGAGTTCCGCTCATGCAAAGACGGTGACGGGCTTGTAACAACGAGGCGGCCTTTGTCACTTTGCTTGAGGGATTTTTGATTGCCTGTGACTCATCCAGAACAGCATAGTCGAGTGCAAGTGTACTCAGTAACTTGATATCACTTCGTAAGGTACCATAAGTAGTAATGGTAATATCGTGATCGTCCAGCTCCTCTTTTTTTCGAGTACGTGCCGGTCCATGATGGATCCGAAAACTGAGCGTGGGCGTAAACTTCTTGATCTCGTTCTCCCAATTGTAGATGAGTGTGGTGGGGCAAACCACCAGGGCCTTTAATTTTCCTTCGGTGCGTTTATAGTATTCCAAAAAAGAAAGCGCCTGGACTGTCTTTCCCAATCCCATATCATCGGCAAGTATGCCACCCCAATTGATACCACGCAGATAGTTGAGCCATTGGTAACCGGCTACTTGATAGGGGCGCAAGACCTCACTTAACGGGCCGGTCAGTGCGATCGATTCGATCTTATCGAACTGACGAAGTTGCTCATACTTTTCTTCGAGCTGTAACTCCAGATCTTCGTCTTGCTTATTAGCATATAGCTCGTCCACTACACCCAAATGATAGCGGGAGAGCTTTAAGCTATCGGTCTTACCTTCTCCCACCCTGAACAGTAAGGCATATTTCTTTAGCCACTCGTCAGGAAGCACCCCTAATGTCCCATCACCCAATTGCACAAAGGGTTGTTTGTTGGCTAAGGCATTCTTTACATCGGCCACCGTTACCTGTTGATCACCAAATACAATATTCACCTTGGCATCGAACCAATCGGTATGACTGCTAATAAAGATGCGCGTCTGGGGTTTGGCGGTATTGAACCGATACTGCTTCAGGTGTTCAAATCCAAATACGGGTGTTTTGGCTTCCTTCATCGCGTCAATAAAAAGGAAGAACCAATTATTGCGTAATACATCGGAGCCCTTTAAGGCCAAGGTGCCGTCTTCTTTATTATATACAAACCCGGAATGAAGACTTTGCAACTTTTGTAAAAAAGCTTCTTCCTTTTCGGTTTGCCGCTTAATGATCAAGATACCGTTTCCTTGCGGCACCAACACCCTGAGCCCATCGCTGAACCCGGCTTCGTATCCCTGGTAAACAAAACGGGGGGTAAACAAGAGGTAATCTCCCTTTTCACTCAGCAAGACCCTTGGCTCGGGAGCAGTTTGGGAGATCTCTGTTGTAAGCGATCTGTCAAATTGAACCGAATAGCTTTTTGAGAGGGGCAATATTCTTTCTTGCAGCGCTTGCTGCCATTCCCCGGGCTGAATAAGCAACTTACCCGAAGATTTGAATTGTTCGATCAGTAAGATGGTCTCTTTGTTCTTCCAGCAAAAACCCTGATGATTATAGAAATAGAGCAACGGCGTAGTGGCTTCATTATCGGTCAGGTCCAGTTCGGCAATGCCGGCCTTTACTTTGCACTGCAAGGTGTACTGGCTATTCTTTTTTACCTGAAACACCGGAACGGCTTCAGTGGTCTGCAATTGAAGCGAGCGTAAATGAGCCGTCTTAAAAGACTTCCCTTCTGGCAACATATACACAATAGCCTGTTGACCGAACTCCTGAAACAAACGATGTAGTTTCGGCTGCAAATATTCGGTGATCAAATCCTTGGTCTCTTCCGGCAGATCGTCGGCTTCGTCCTGCAAGATATTTTCCCAAATACCCGAGAAAGGAGAATTCCGATTCACGTATTTATTGATCTCCGAATCCTGCAACTTGCGTATCACTTGTAAAAGCGAAGCATCTTCGGCACTAAACGTATCGGTATTGACAAACCGAGTGATATCGAGTTTTTCTACCGGTCCGATCAGACTATCGTTTTGCTCACTAGGTTCGCCAATGACCGCGTCTACTGAAAATCGAGGGAAAGACTTTTTATTGAAATTAAAGACCAGGCCCAACCGTTGTGAAGGTGTCGATACGTCGGGTAAGACAGGTGTCTCGGTAAGCTCGGTGATCTTTTCAGGAAACGAGCGAAGAGCCGGACGAGTGGTGGGTGCTACTACGGCCACGCGCTTAATAGAAGCATCGAGCACCCGCAAAAAGGGTTTACCTTCTTTATAAGCAAACTCGAATTTTCCCTTCAGGTCATCTTTCAGCGAATATCCGTAGGCTTCGAGCAGTTTATTTTTCTCTTTGTCCCAATTGCGGATGCTATCAAAATAGCCAGACCCATAAGTATTCAGCAACTGTAAGAAAACGATCACCTTGGGTAAACAAAGCGGATGCTCGGTATCGTCATAATCACAGCTGGTATCGAAATTGCGCTCCTCATTTTTTTTGATCAACACCTCGTAGGTATTGCCATCGAGAACCACTTGTGCTTTGACCGTTTCGTTCTCTGCATAATCGATCCTCGCCTTTTTTGTGCGTAAAAAGGTCTCTGCCTCCATGAGTGTTTCAGAAGAGCAAAGCAAACGAAGATGCTTCAGATCGATCGACCGCATCTTCACTGTAGTATGACGCTGGTCGTAACGCAGATGTCCGGTTTGCAGATGACCTCGATCGAGAAGCTCCTGCAATTGAAACAAGGCCGCCACTTCGTGACGACAGATATCCCCTAAGTTGTAAGGGCAGCCGCAACGAAGGGAAGTAGCCTTAGGGTCTCTGAAATGATGGATCTGAACCTTGTAGTACGTGCTGTAACTATCGTCCTTTACACGAAACGTGGCCGTACCAAATAACTCATCGTACTCCACTAACTCTACATACCCAATAGCATGTATCTTTTTACCACGCTTGATCACCTCATCGGTGCCATGCGTATAAATATGTTTTACTAAATGGGGGAGAGCCAATTTTTTGTTACGTTAACTATAGGCCGTGAATAAAAAGGATAACCTACAAATCTAAAGGAATGTGGCCCGTATTTCCATCAATAAAAAAAGAAAAATATAAAGTAGCCCCCTCGGGTAAAGGAGTCGATAAATTTCGTACCTTAAAGGATTTATTTTTTTATGACCAGCTTCCCATCCTCGTAAAAGGGAAGTACGTTGGCCACATCGGGTGTTAGACAAAATCGAATATCCTCAATTAACCCAAAACGCTGGACCAATCGGTGGTAATGTGTTAACTGCGGAGCGAATCCGGGCAGATCATCCTTGTGCTGACGATATAGAGAAGAGGCCATAAGAGAACTATCGCAGTGAATGGTAAATTGCTCTTGCAGTCTTTCTATGATCGCTCCGGCAAAAAGGGTGTCTTCGAGATTAAAGCGATCTTTCCAACCCGCACAACCCAATACTACGTTTCTATTTTGTTTTTGCAGGTAATCACAAATAGCACCCAGGTTCGGAAAACTACCGGCTACAATGGTATGGGCATTGCGATCGAGTGCCATTTGTAAAAGTCGCGTCCCATTGGTGGTGGTCAACACCAGGGTACGGCCACCAATAAAGTCGCGCGTGTATTCTAGCGGAGAGTTTCCGTGCTGTAATCCCTCAGCGATCATACCGTCTCGCTCACCGGCCGCCACCCCATCGATATTTTTACTCATCTCGATCGCTTTCGGTACTGAATCTACCGGAATAACGGCACGAGCTCCATTGAAAAGTGCGGAAGCAATGGTAGAGGTGGCCCTAAAAACATCGATGATCACCACTACACTATCAGAAAGGTCGTATAAATGAAGTAAGGCCGGAGAAAGAGACGTAAAGAGCGTAGGTTTTGATTTCATGTAGATATAATTCGCTGCTATTTGATTAGTATTTTTTTCCAACGATCTGTTTCGGCAAATCGTTTAATGGTCTCGTTGCGCTGTTGCAAGAGCGACTCCATGTACTTAGTAAAGTAGAGGGCGTTGAACCAGCGACCCATTCTGCCATAAGGCATCTCGAAACTGAGCAGATCGATCAGCAACATTCCATTATCGATCGCCTTGAAATAATGTTCATGACGCATGGCGCTCAGATCGCCTTGCACCTGCACTTCGATGATCATATCAGGACGTTGCACTTCGACATACTTGACCCGTTGGATTCGCTCTTTGAATAATTGATGAGAGCGCCAGGTAACCGTATCTCCTTTCTCGATCAGACCAAACCGAGTACCCGCTACCGCCTCGAGCTTGTACGGGCTCATTGACTCTTTATAAACGGAAATATGACGACTGAGGTCAAAGACCACTTCGGAAGAAGCCGCAATAAAGGTGGTAAGATGGATCGTAGGCATAAGAAGAGCTAACTATACGAACGGAAATTTTACAACCTGTGCCTTCAATTGCTTATCGCGCACTTGAATAAAGATCGTATTGTCAAGTCGTGATTGCGCCGTTTGCACATAGCCCATCCCAATGGCCTTGCCCAGGGTGGGCGACTGCGTACCCGAGGTAACGACCCCGATCGTGCTACCCGCTGCATCATTGATCTCGTAACCATGACGAGGAATTCCTTTATCGATCATCTCAAAACCGACCAGCTTCTTTGTTACGCCTTCGGCTTTTTGACGAGCAAAGAATTCTGAACTGGTAAATTCTTTGGTGAATTTAGTGATCCATCCTAATCCGGCTTCGAGTGGAGAGGTCGTATCATCAATATCATTTCCATATAAACAGAATCCCATTTCCAAACGCAGCGTATCTCTGGCACCCAGTCCGATCGGTTTTAATCCTTGTGGGCCCCCTATGGTAAAAAGGGCATCCCAGATAAGATCGGCCTCTCCATTCTTATCCTCAAAATAGATCTCGACACCCCCGGCCCCGGTATAACCGGTAGCGCTGATCAACACGTTGTCTACGCCGGCAAATTTCCCTTTTACGAACGTATAGTATGCCAGGTTGACCAGATCGAGATCGGTAAGGGGTTGCAATATGCGAGCGGCCTGCGGCCCCTGCACGGCCAACAAACAAGTCTTCTCAGAGATATTGTGCATCTCTACCCCTTTGTGATTATGCTGTTGGATCCAAGTCCAGTCCTTTTCGATATTCGATGCATTTACCACCAACATATAGGCCTTGTTCTCTTCGAGGCAATACACCAAAAGGTCATCTACGATTCCGCCTTTATCGTTGGGGAAACAACTATATTGAACCTTACCGGCAAAGAGTTTGGAAGCGTCATTGCTGGTAACCCGCTGGATCAGGTCAAGTGCATCGGGGCCCTTAAGCACAAACTCACCCATATGACTCACATCAAATACACCGGCATTTTTTCGCACCGTGGCGTGCTCATCATTGATTCCGGTATAGGAGATGGGCATATCGTATCCTGCAAAAGGAGCCATTTTGGCTCCTAAGGCGATGTGCTTTTTATAAAACGGGGTGGGCTTTACGGACATGTGCTTTTTTTGAGAGCACAAATGTACGCCAAACCGGGCTTGTTCTATAGGGCGCCGGGAGAGGTAGCCTCGTTGATCGGACGCAGCATTCCGTCAGGCATCATTTTATAAATAACGCCATACTCGTAGGGAAAATCTGCATTATTCCAGTCTACTTCGCGTAACCGGCCCTTGTTTAAGCGGACCTCCAACTCGCCCAACGTGAGCTTTTCTTTGATGGACTCATCAAAAGAAATGGTCTTTCCGACCGGAATTTTCACCACCAACTTGACCTGCTGGGCGCGATACTTATCTTTTGCAGCGATCGAATAGTGGCTGGGCAGGTCAACGATCATTCCGGTATCGGCCTTATTGGATACCTGAATCAAGTTGCTCATCGTGTTAACGGTATAACCAAGCGCCTCTGCGCGCTGAAGGGCCTGTTGACTATTTCGCCCGGTGGCACTTCGTATAAGCTCCAGGTGAAAAGAACTGTCCGGACTAATCGTGGTCTCAATAACCAAGGCCGAAAGCTTCAGCGAGTCCTTGGTGAGATCCCAGCCCTTTTCTTCGCCCTCAATATGTATCCAGGGGATCTTGTTGCTGTACATAATGGCAGGCTGCGAGACTGTAAGGTGTATAGTGGCCGGATCAGCAACTGAAATCGGCACAGTGGTGACGATCTGCTCTCGAGTAGAGAATTCCTTACCCATGGTGCTGACAAATAAAAACATGATGATCCAGCCTACTGTCCACAGCGAAAAAAAGCTATAGCGCAGCACGGCATTTTTTTTCTTATATCCCAGTATCCTTCTGATCAGCCAGATAATAAATCCAAGCAGCGGAACCAATACGAATAAAATGACTGCAGCCCAAGCCAATAATTGCTGCGTATTGTTACCCCAAATAAAGGCTTGATAGGGCCAAGTGACTACCCCCACAAAAAATACAGCCAGAAGCGATACCATGAGCGAAAAAGCCAGAATGCCAAAAAAGAAAGCAAAGAATACTTTGATCAATAAGCCGATCGCATATAAAATACTTCCGCCAAGGGTACGATCTTTACCGCTAAACTTTTCTTGTACTTGCTGATGGACCTCGCCGACTACTTTTTCGGCCTTACCCGGTAGCTCATTGGCGACAGCCTCTACTTCTTTACCCCAGCTGCTTACTTTTTCTTTAAACTGCTCCGCCCCCTGTCTTACCTGTTTTTGAATAGAGGCCAGATCGATCTTCTCTCCGCGCATCTCCATTTTCTGATAGGGGGTAATTGCCTTGGGCAGGATAATCCAAAGGGTGATATACATAATAAAGGAGAACCCGACCAATGAGCCAAAACTGAGGTTAAATAAGAGGAACGTAAAATCGTCGTCGGTCCAATTCAGAATGGAAAAAAAGACCTGCAAGAGCAAAGGAGCTAAGAAAATAAGCCTGATCGTTTTGACGGATTTATCAAAATAGGCCGCCAAGCCGCCAGCTACGCCACCCAATACTTTATTGTCTGGGTCTCTATAAAAACGTTTGCCTTTATAGGGCTCCACGGATGCGAAAGGAAAGATGATCCATATTAACACATATCCAAATAAAATCAACCCAAAACTCGAAAAAGCCAAGAGCACCAGTAGGGCGCGCACAATGGTCGGATCGATCCCCAAATAAGCAGCCAATCCGCTGGCCACCCCTCCAATGATCATGTTATTACGATCTCGGTAGAGTTTGCGGGGTTCAGGTGCTTTTGTTCTTGTATTTTCTTCTGTCGCTGCCGATTCCGCACCAGATTGGTTTTTTTCTTCGGCAACTCCCTCTTGTGCCAGCGCTTCGGGGCTTCCCATTTGTGCGATCAAGATTTGCACATCTGCTTCTGTAATACAAGGACTTCCTTTTTTAATCTTTTCATTCATCAATTCGGCTATTCGGCCTTCGATATCATTAATGATCTCTTCGCGCCCCTCTTCGCGGTCAAAAAATTGGCGGAGGGTAGCGATATAAGCTTGAAGCTGTTCAAAGGCAATTTCTTCGATCGATAAGATCTGCCCGCTTAAATTAATGGTGATGATCTTTTTCATGAGGCGGCTGATTAGTAGTATTTTTTATTAAAATGAATTGAGATAGATTAGAGATTGGTGGGTTTGGGCGAGATGGCCTTATTGACCGCCTCAGAAAGTTCTTTCCAGGTTTTTTCGAGTTCGGTATAAAAAAGGAGGCCTTTTTCGGTCAGAGAAAAGTATTTGCGGGGGGGACCCGAAGGGCTCTCCACCCAACGGTAGGTAAGCATTTCAGCATTTTTGAGGCGGGTTAAAAGGGGGTAAAGCGTCCCTTCCAAAATGCTTAAGCCGGCCGAACGCAACTCATCTACGATATCACCAGGGTAGGCCTCGCCTCTCTTAATGGCAGAAAGAATGCAAAACTCCAGAATCCCTTTTCTCATCTGGCTCTGTGTATTGTCTATATTCATGACTATTTAAACAATTGAGGAACAAAGATAATACAAAAATATAGTACCATGCATTACAAAGTACCTTTTTTTATTAAATTTTTTGTCCCCCCACTAAAACATAATTGATGGAATCCTATAAATACCGTTTTTTTTACCGATTTTTGAGGAATATGACCCAAAAAATAGCGCTTTTTGCCCTTTTTGGCCTGATTTTGCTCTCTAGCGGATGTGCCGATAAATATCAATCCTATCGGTCCCTTTATCCTTTTAAGAGTCCATCAGGGCTACCGGATTATACCAATTTGGACTACTGGGCGGCTCATCCTGATAAAAAAGATCCCTCGGACAGTATCCCCAAACCACTCAAAACAGCACCCGGCGATACCCCAGCTGATGTATTCTTTATTCATCCTACCACTTTTACCGAAAAGAAAGAGGCCGCAATCCCCAACGCAGCCATTGATGACTACTATATTAATGCAAAGACAGATTATTCGACCATCCTTTTTCAAGCAAGTGCTTTTAATGAACAAAGTCGCGTATTCAGCCCTCGTTACCGGCAGGCGCATATCGGTAATTTTTACAGCAACGACTCCTTGGCCTCACTAAAGGCCTTACAATTGGCGTACTCCGATATACGAACTGCGTTTCGCTATTATCTGGAACACTATAATAATAAGCGTCCGATCATTATTGCCTCGCATAGTCAGGGCGCCCTAATGGCCATAGAACTGCTCAAGGAATTTTTCGACAATAAATCGCTTCAACAACAATTGGTCGTGGCCTATGTAGTGGGATGGCCGCTCGAAACAAGTCAATTCAAAACACTCAGCGCTTGTATAACCCCCTCGCAAACGAATTGTCTATGCAGCTGGCGCACTTTTAAAATGGGATACGAAGCGCCCTGGGTGACCAAAGAAAAAGAAAGAAAGACCTCTCTGATCGTTACCAATCCCATCACCTGGACAACCGATACTAATTTTGTATCACGCCAGCTAAACAAAGGCTCGGTGCTGACACGCTTTAATAAAGTGTATAAAAAAACAACGGATGCGCAGATCAAAAATGGTGTCGTGTATTCGTACCGCCCCCATTTTCCGGGCAGCTTCTTGTATCGCACCGATAATTATCATGTGGGTGATATCAACCTATACTATTTGAACGTTCGCGAAAATGTGCGAGAAAGAGTAGGCGCCTTTCTGGCTATGCCAACTCAACGTCAATAAGCTCGCTGACCTTGGTCATGGGTTGCCGCAACGCCTGCGTTTATCTTTAAGACAAACGCAGACCCCATGAGGACAATACTAGTACCCACCGATTTTTCTCCCATAGCCACCAATGCCTTGCACTATGCCCTGGAAATGGCCAATGCTATAAAGGCCCATCTAATGTTACTGCACGTATACCAGGTGCCGGTCAGTTATAGTGATGCACCCATTGTACTGGTCTCTATCGATGAGTTAAGAAAAGCGGCCGAACGAAAAATGGAACAGGTGCGAGAAGTCGCACGTAAAATATTACATGGAGATCAAAAGATCTATACCGAAACGCGGCTGGGTAATGTAACAGACGAACTCGAAGCCATCTGCGAAAAGATCAGACCCTTTGCCGTTGTAATGGGCACAAAGGGAGCCTCGGCCTTTGAGCGGGTTCTCTTTGGCCGCAACGCATTAAGTGCCATTCGCCACTTGCATGTACCGGTCATTTGCGTTCCGCCCGGAAAGACCTTTGGAAAAGGGATCAAAAAGATCGGTTTCGCTTGCGATTGCAAAGAAGTGGTAGCGACCACCCCCACTCGAATTATTCGCGACCTGGTTAAAAATTTTGAGGCCGAGTTATATGTGCTCAATGTAAATACCGATGGACGTGATCAAGAAGAAAAACCAGAGCAGACCGTTTTACTCGAAACCTTATTGAGCGACTTGCGACCCGTTTATTTTTTTCTGGAACATAACGACATCGAGGATGCCATCAATGAGTTTGCTGAAAAAAACAACCTGGACCTGATCATCAGTATTCCCAAACAACATAAGTTGGTCGATAAGCTCTTTAAGAAAAGTTCAACTAGGCAATTGGTCTATCAAAGCCATGTCCCCGTTATGTGCATTCACGAAGAGTAAAGAAGGTAAAGCAAAAACGTTTCTCTTCGCTCGGTGATTACGAATAAGCGCGAGGAGAGAAGGTGTCGAACGGATACTCGTTAAAATTCGGCAGAGCCCGGTGTACGCGGAAAGGCGATTACATCGCGGATATTGTTCATTCCGGTCACAAATTGAACCATGCGTTCAAAACCCAGTCCAAATCCGGCATGAGGCACGGTTCCAAAGCGGCGGGTATCGAGATACCACCAGAGTTCTTCTTCGCCAATGCCCATGGCCGCCATCTTTTGTTGCAGGTTTTCCAGTCGCTCTTCGCGCTGCGACCCTCCTACAATTTCTCCAATACCCGGTGCCAGTATATCCATAGCGGCAACAGTTTTACCATCATCATTTTGACGCATGTAAAAAGCCTTGATGCCGGCAGGATAATTATAAAGAATAACAGGTTTCTTAAAATGCTTTTCGACCAGATAGCGTTCGTGCTCACTTTGCAAGTCCATGCCCCATCCGGTAATCTCGTACTGAAACTTCTTTTTCTTATTGTAGTTGCTTTCGCGCAATATGTCGATAGCCTCGGTATACGTTAAGCGTTCGAATTTATTTTCGGTTACGAAACGTAGCTTTTCGAGCAAGCTCATCTCGCTGCGCTTATCTTGTGGTAACTGCTTTTCTTCTTCGGCCAGGCGCTGGTCCAAAAACTGCAGATCATCGGCACAATGCTCCATGGCATAGCGAATGATATACCCGATAAATGCCTCGGCCAGATTCATGTTATCTTCCAGATCATAGAAGGCCATCTCGGGTTCTATCATCCAAAACTCGGCCAGGTGACGCGTGGTATTGCTATTCTCGGCACGAAAGGTGGGGCCAAATGTATAGATCTCGCCAAAGGCGGTGGCGCCCAGTTCTCCTTCGAGTTGACCACTTACCGTCAAGTGGGTGGAGCGGCCGAAAAAATCTTCTTTAAAATTGATCTGCCCCTCTTCGGTACGCGGGGCCGATCCATCGAGCGGCAATGAGGTAACTCGAAACATTTCACCGGCCCCTTCGGCATCGCTGGCGGTAATAATAGGTGTATGGAGATATAAAAATCCTTTTTGATTAAAGAACTGATGCACTGCGAACGATAAGGCATGACGAACTCTAAAGACGGCCGCAAAGGTGTTGGTACGAAAACGCAAGTGTGCTTTTTCGCGTAGAAATTCAAGACTGTGTTTTTTCGGTTGCAATGGATATTTTTCGGCATCAGAATCGCCTAAAATCTCCACCGAACTAGCTTGTAAATCTATTTTTTGTCCTTTACCCAGCGAAGGCACTACTTTTCCGGTCACCTTTATGGAGGCCGATGTAGTAATGCGTGATAATAAATTATCCGGAAACTGACCCAGGGTTAACACAACTTGTAGATGCGCATTCGTGCTACCATCATTTAATGCCACGAACTGGTTGTTGCGAAACGTGCGCACCCAGCCCATTACCGTCACCTCTTGGCCGGCGGGTTCCTGGAGCAGCAACTCCTTAATCTTGATTCTATTGTTGAACATGAACAGGTGCTTAGGATGGCAAAGGTAAGCCCTGGGCCCCGTGGAGCTGACAACAGACAATTGAAAAAATTTTCGGAATTCGGGCTTTTATAGTAGTATTGCAATTGAAAGAGGCTCATTCGGGCCGGTTTCTTCTCAACTTTCTTTCGTTTGCCGCCTCTTTTATCTGCTTAACATTCAAATTTCAATTGACAAGACGGGTTGGTGTTGCTGAGGACCTGATCAATTTTCATTCATGTACGATATATTACAACTGAACGACATGCTCGTTCCCGAGTTGCTCGATATTGCAGAGCGGCTCAAGATCCCACAGGCCAAAAGGCTTAGTAAACAAGATCTTATTTATAAGATCCTTGACAGCCAGGCCATTGCAGACGCCAAACAAGCAAAAGGAACCGAACCTAATCATACACATAAACGCATTGTAAAAACCAGTACCGGTATTGCCAGCGAAGAAGCCATTGTAGAAAGTGGCGATACGCGCCCCCCTCATCCCAAACAACTATCCATGACTGCTAAAAACGAAGACAACAAACCCAAGAAAAGAGGAAGACCTAAAAAAGAAGAAAAACCCGAAGTGGGGCCGGTAAAACAAAAAGCCGGTGAAGAAACGCCGTCGGCCCCTAGCAAAACCGACTTATTGGCGCAGACCATCCTGCAAAACACCCCGGAGCCCGGCGCTATGCCCGAGTCCCAAGGGGGACCCGCTCGTTTTGTACCTCAAAAGAAAGAGCCCGTCTTTACCGTTGAGTTCGATGGTATGATCCCCGCCGAAGGCGTGTTGGAAATGATGCCCGACGGATACGGCTTCTTGCGCTCTTCTGATTACAACTACTTGTCTTCGCCCGACGACGTATATGTATCTCCCTCCCAAATAAAATTATTCGGCCTTAAAAGTGGTGATACGGTTTGTGGTGCTGTTCGCCCTCCCAAAGAAGGAGAAAAATATTTTGCACTACTAAAAGTCGATCTGCTCAACGGAAAAAGTCCCGACGAAGTACGCGACCGCGTTCCCTTCGATTATTTGACTCCTCTATTTCCGTTCGAGAAATTAAATCTGTTTACCACCCCTTCGGAATATTCTACACGGATCATGGACCTGTTTACCCCCATTGGAAAGGGGCAACGGGGATTGATCGTGGCGCAACCCAAGACAGGTAAGACCATGTTGTTAAAGGCCGTGGCCAATGCCATTGCTGCCAATCATCCCGAATGCTATCTAATGATCGTGCTGGTCGATGAAAGACCCGAAGAGGTTACTGATATGGAAAGAAGCGTTAAGGCCGAAGTGATCGCTTCTACTTTCGATGAACCCGCCGAAAAACACGTGAAGGTCTCTACCATGGCCCTCAATAAAGCCAAGCGACTCGTAGAGTGCGGCCACGATGTAGTGATCTTGCTTGATTCCATAACGCGATTGGCACGAGCTCACAATACCGTGGCGCCCGCTTCTGGTAAAGTATTATCCGGTGGGGTAGAGGCCAATGCCATGCAAAAGCCCAAACAGTTCTTTGGAGCCGCTCGTAAGATCGAGAATGGTGGCTCTCTTACCATTATCGCTACCGCCCTGGTCGATACCGGTAGCAAAATGGATGAGGTGATCTTTGAAGAATTCAAAGGAACCGGTAATATGGAATTGCAACTCGACCGCAAGCTCTCTAACAAACGTATTTATCCGGCCGTAGACTTGAACTCTTCTTCTACCCGTCGTGACGATCTGCTACTCGATGCGGCAGCGCTGCAACGCATGAACCTATTACGGGTATACCTGGCCGATATGAATATCGAAGAGGCGATGCGCGAACTACAAAACAGGATGAAGGGCACCAAGAGCAACGAAGAATTCTTAGCATCAATGAACAGATAATTTCAGAGAGGACTTCGGTCCTCTTTTTTTTATGCCCGTTCAGCGTATCGATATTGAACAGTTTCTTTCATTAGCCGCTTCTCATCCGGTATTGGATGTACGAAGCCCGGGCGAATACACGCATGCCCATATTCCCGGTGCCATTTCGTTTCCGCTTTTTACCGATGAGGAGCGAAAGATCGTTGGTACCACCTACAAACAAAAAAGCAGAGAGCAGGCCATTAAGATCGGACTTGATTTTTTTGGACCCACTATGAAAGACAAAGTGGTCACCGCCGAACAAATCGCTGCTTCTTTTTATAAAAGTGATACCCCTCGTAATGCAACACTACTTGTTCATTGCTGGCGGGGTGGGATGCGCAGTGCGGCCATTGCCTGGTTGCTCGACCTGTATGGATTTACCGTCTATACATTGGCAGGAGGCTATAAACGGTATCGGAACTGGGTATTAGACGAATTGAGTAAACCCCATTCATTACGAGTGATTGGAGGATACACCGGATCCGGAAAAACAGAACTATTGCAAGCACTCGCTAAAGCAGGAGAGGCCGTAATCGATCTAGAAAAGATCGCATCGCACAAAGGATCAGCCTTTGGAAGTATTGGGTTGCCAAAACAACCCGGGCAAGAACAGTTCGAAAATAATTTGGCCGACGCCCTATATTCATTATACGCAACGGTTTCTATTCCTGAAGAGCCGGTTTCTGCCGTAAGCAAGTCCGGTCGCCATTCGCCACTTATTTGGATCGAAGATGAATCACAGCGCATCGGACAAGTTAATCTGCCGAGCCCTTTTTGGACCACCATGCGACAGGCTCCCGTTTATTTTTTAGAGATCCCCTTCGAAGAAAGACTATCGCATATCGTGGAAGAGTATGGAGCGCTCGATAAGACGGCCTTGACCGATGCAACCATTCGCATCACCAAAAAGCTGGGACACCTGCAAGCGCAACAAGTTGCCGATTTGCTAGCTGAAAACAATATTCGTGCAGCCTTTGAAATCTTACTTCGCTACTACGACAAACTCTATGCTAAGTCGTTACAAAATCGCACCACACTAGAACAGCAATTAACCAAGATCGAATCGTCGAAGACAGGGGCGGAGAATCTACGGCTGGTGTTGAAAGGCTAGCCTTTAACTACATTTTCATCTGCAAAAATCAATTTTGCGTATTTCTCACAAGTAGATCTACGTGGTTTTAGCTTGTCTTTTTCCACAAACGCTTTTTCGTGCTTTAGTACGGGGGAAAATTATATAGCTTTTGACTTCGCTAAGAAAACAGTGCCGCCCTTTTTAGTACCATACAAAACCCCTTAACAATGAAAACACTAGTTTTATTATGTTCATTGGCAACAATTTCTTTTGTTGCATGTAAGAAAAGCAACACTGGCGAAAGTCAAGATTTTGCAATGATAGATGTTACAAAAAAATACAAGGACATCGCATTTGTAATCATTTCTACGGCAAAAACTAACGATAATTTCAGAACAATCGCCTATTCAGAATGTAACAAACAGAAATATGGCGATTACTATATTAAGTTAAAAGAGCTTATAACCCTTAACGCAACTCATAAATATTGGGATTCTGCTACCGTTACAAAGCTTTCATACTTGGAAAAGGCGATAACTGAAACCAAACGTAATGACGTAACCATATTTATTCCCTCAATTGAAAAACACCCTGAGAAAGCAACCCAAAATAGAAATCAGTCAAGAACAGAGGCTTACGAAGAACCCATTGCTGTAATCGCCACAGAATATGACAATCCAACGCAAACAAGTCCTGGATATATAGTTGAAAGCAATGGCGTTTTAACTTTTTACCAGACTATAAACGAGACTTTTGCCTGAGAACATGATGTTTGGGTGGTGGGTGAAGAAGAAAATTGCTCACCAGAGAATATGGTTGCTGCAGTAGAAGATACTGCTATATTGACATATGGAAGGGTTAATGGTGGTGCTGAATATGGAGGCATAATCAAGGTTACTGACTGGTCCTTAGTAGAACCTTGGGTGGCAGGTAAAGTTGAATTTCGTTGCATAGTTTTTAAAGGTGCTGGAGGAGGAGGTTCGGTTCATGACAAACCTTATGGCAAGTGGCGTAGGCAAAACTTCGATGGAGTATTTAAAGATTTTGGCACCTTTTTGTTTAACTGGAATATTTCTAATATTGGAGATTGGACAACTGAAAAATGGATTGAAGAAGATGGTGGAACAAGTAATGCTATTTCTAGCTCAGTATCATGGAGGGACGCATTTGGAATTACTCATACAACTACTATTACATCGCCAGCGAAAGACAGAGATGATGACCTTGGGCTAACGATTATTCAGTTTTCTGATAACATAAACCAAGAATATGATTTAGGTGGAGTAAAAATTAAAAGAAGAAATTAATAAAAGAAGGTTATCGTGAAATTTAATAACCGTTGATTTTATTAAAAATCCTACTCAAATAAATATTTATGAAGTTTCATTTTTCACTTCTTGCGGTTTTTTTCTTATTCACACAATGTATCGCCCAAAAACAACAACTTCAGTTTGCTCTTGGGACAAATTTTAATGGTACCGGGGATACAAAAGGGCTCGGATTTTTAACAGAGTATAATAAAAAATTCAAGAAGAGGCTTAGTTGGTCTGTTTCATTAGGAGGGACAATTAATGATGGATCGTTTGGTATACTTTATGAATACCCCCAAGGTCAACAGAGGGATGGCTCAGTCCGCTATACGATTGCAGGTTTCCAAGGAACATCTCATCTTGGCTTTAGTGTTTTTAGCTCAAATACAGGTAACCTTGTTTTTCGTCTAGGCAGTGTCATAAGATACCAATCTTCATCCTATTGGGATATAGTAAATATTTTGTACGAGCCTATAACAGGGCTACCATATCCAGTTATTGTTTTCGAAAATACAAGTCCACAAAAGACACTGGCGTTAGGTGGAAGCAGTCAACTATCATATAGTTATACATTAAAGAACAGAATTTGCCTAGGCATATTAGCAAGCTTCCAGTTTGACACACAAGGAGATACTATTTCTCAGCTATTATTTACAATTGGAAAGCGGTTTTGACCCACACTTGAAACAGCAGAAGCCAAGCGGAATAACAAAGCTTTCTTTTTTAGAAACTTGTCTTCCTTTTCTACAATTAAAAACATTTGATCTGTATCTATGTTTCGTGAAATGATTGATTCAGTTTTTGGTTACGTAGTTTCTAGAATAATTGATCCAATATGTACTACGATTTGGAAGTGGGCGACTTTCCTCTTCTATAAAACATTTACTTGGCAAGGAATAAAAATAGCTGGTGAATGGGAAGCACAGGCAGAGAGTAAAGAAACTACTTTTCACGAAGTGTTTAATATTAAACAAAGTGGATTCAGGTTGTCTGGTGATTATAGTGTTAAAAATGTGTTTAAGCATGAAGGAGGGGCAGTAAACTCAAAGTATAAACTTGATGGAAAAGTCATTAATAACTATGTAACATTTATATGTTATATCAATTCGCATTCCGAGTATGGGGTAGCAACATTCATTCTTGAATTAGTTGATGGAGGTAGTTCTTTGGAGGGAAAGTCGCTTTGGTTAGACCGAAATGGCCGCAAAATTGTATATTATCCTAAGTACAAAATGAGCAGAAAAAAATATTAACACCTTCAGTTGCTTTCAAAATATATCGTTCTGTTATTAACTACTTTTAACCCATGGACGGCCGTATAGAAAAAATCAAATTTTCCTTTTCCTGCAACGAAAAGCTTTCTAAAATGAGGCCTTGTGCGGAGGGTTTGCATTGCCCAACTTGTAATAAATCTGTCGTCGACTTTAGGCAGAAAACCTTAGCCGAGTTGACAAGACAGCTGGAAGAAAACGAATCTGTGTGTGGCATTTTCTCAACAGATCAAATGCTGAAAAAAAGAAAGACATTCCAATTTGGCCGTCTTGTGGCGAGCATTTTTATTGCCTTGGGCCTTGGAACAATAAATAAATCTGTCTTTGGTCAAACCGGGGCCGGTGATACTTTATCTGCCTACCAAGAACAGAATAAAGATGAAAATAATTTCATTGGAGGCATAGTAGAAACCCCTGCAATATTTAAATATGGGGGTGATAAACAACTTTCCGATTTTTTATCTAAAAACATAACTTGGCCAAAGAATGGACGGCGAGGATATGTAGAGATATTCTTCGCCATCGATACGGCCGGGCGGCCCGGACAAGTAAAAATAATAAAGAGTCTGGGTACGGCAGCAGATAAGGAAGCAATTCGATTGGTAATGCTTTTGGAATTTACCCCTTCCACCAAGTATGGCAGAAAAGTGAAAGAGTACAGGCGCTTGTCCATCCCCTTCAATATGCGAGGCAAGAAGTACATATTGTGACAGACCGACTAAAAAGCCCTTACTGACCTATTCATCATTTTTCCCTTTGGGAGGTTCAATTAATTGTAATAACTTTGTAATTACAATTCAACTTATGGAAATTTCGTTGATCCAAATTGGAAACTCAAAGGGTATACGTCTTCCTAAAACCATCATCGAGAAATACAAGTTTCAAGGATCCTTAGAGCTTGTTTTTGAAAAAGAGTATATTATACTAAAGCCAAAGAAAAAACCCCGTGAAGGTTGGGAAAAGAGCTTTCAGGAAATGCGAAAAAACGGTGATGATACTCTACTTATTCCAGATACTTTTAAGGATGAAGAACTAGAGGAATGGAAATAAGGCAATACCAGATTGTTTTGGTAAATCTTGATCCAACTATTGGTCGTGAAATAAGAAAAACCCGACCATGTGTGGTCATTTCACCAAACGAAATGAATGATTTTTTACAGACGGTCATTATTGCCCCTATGACTAGTGTGATAAAAAATTACCCCACGCGAGTTCCTGTCAGGCATAATAAAAGAAATGGGAGTATCGTACTTGACCAAATTAGAACAGTGGACAGAAGAAGATTGATCAAGGCCTACAAGTGCTTAACGGCAAAAGAGGTCCTGGTGATAAAATCCGTCCTTCAAGAGATGTTTGTATTATAATTGTTGGGCGCAAATCTGTAAAACTACCCCATGACCACACCACTTCTCACTGAATTTTCAAAAGGCGGCGGCTGCAGCTGTAAGATCGCCCCGCGGGTACTCGAAGAGATCCTGCACTCCACCATCGCACGTCCGCACGATGCGGCTTTGTTAGTGGGCTACGACACCAATGACGATGCGGCGGTATATGATCTGGGTAATGGCATGGCGCTGATCTCTAGCACCGATTTTTTTTCGCCCCTTGTCAACGATGCATTCACCTTTGGTAAGATCGCAGCGGCCAATGCCATCAGCGACATCTATGCCATGGGAGGAAAGCCACTGGTAGCGATCGCTATTTTGGGTTGGCCCATAGATAAATTGCCCAATGCCATGGCTCAACAAGTGATCGAAGGAGGTAGAACCATTTGTCAAGAAGCGGGTATTCCCCTGGCCGGCGGACACAGCATCGACAACCCCGAACCACTCTTTGGGTTGGCGGTTACTGGGATCGTTCCGATCGAAAATCTAAAACGAAATAATACGGCTCAAGTGGGCGATTGGTTACTGCTTACCAAACCCCTGGGCACGGGGGTACTGGCGAGTGCCGATAAAAAGGGCTTGCTCGACACCGAGCATCAAACCGTTTTATTGGATGCCCTTTGCTCTCTCAATCAGATCGGAACCGAACTCGGAAGCATCAAGGGAGTCCATGCCATTACGGACATCACGGGCTTTGGCATCATGGGGCATCTTATCGAAATGATAAAGGGAAGCCATGCCAGCGCGGCCATTTACTACGACCAGCTGCCCATATTGCCCCGCGTACAGGAGTTGATCACACAACGTATCTTTCCGGATGCTACTACTCGTAATTGGAGTGCTTATCAAGATAAGATCCGATTTGAAAAGGGGGTGAACGTAATGGAAGCCTTTACGCTACTGCCCGATCCGCAAACCAACGGAGGATTGCTGATCAGTGTAGCACCCGATGCTCTCGCGGCGGTGCAACAATTATTAAAAGACCGGGGCTTTGAAGCACATACAGAACCGATCGGGCAAGTAGTGGAGGCAACAGAAAAAACATTGATCATTTATCCTGGTCGGTAATTTCGCTAAAAAACCAGATTTTCCTTATTGCGAATTTGATCGGTAGAAAGCTCGGCCACCAATTGTACGGCCGGAATCTGTCGTATAGTTTGAATCGTGGTCTGGATAGAGGCTTCACTGACCTCATCTTCTTTCATCAACCATAAAAAATCCAGGTGCTTGAACTCGGGCAGTAAAAATTCGCCGTCAAACTTATTGTTGTATATATAATGCTCTAAAGACCCGGTGGGTTCGCGAAACTCATAGACCGAAAAAAAATATTCGCGTTTTTTATAAATGCGTTTGATCTCCAGTTCATTGATCCGAAAATCGAGGCCGATGGTATGATTCAGGTGCCAGCAAAACTGATACCCCCGTATGGGTGCAACGATGCCTAAGAGACGTGTTCCCTCAAAAAAGGCTTCTGTTATCAGCGAATTATCGAGGACCAGCTTGTTGACCCGTTCTGCCATAGGTTGGTCTATACAAGATACAACTTATAGTCGTTAGAACTGAATATCGGCCACCATCTGTTCGGAGCCGCGCTGATACAACACTTTTACACGGTCACCTTTCTTGAATTTTCCAAGCGTTTGCATATAGCTCTCCATTGAGCCGATCTTATAATCACCTATTTGCAAAACAATATCGCCGGCGCGAATACCTGCCTTTTGAGCAGGACGACCTTCGCTGACACCATCGGCTCTTACTCCTGTTCCGCTATAGGTATAATCGGGCATAATACCCATAGAAACACTAAAGCGTGCCGATGTTGTGGTTTGCGTTTCGCGCGTTTTTAAAAAAGCCAATCGCCCTGTCTTATCGGTTTGGTCGATCAGTTGTTCCATGTGGCGAAGTATGGTTACCATTCCCTTGTAGTTGATGCGATCAGCATCATCGCTGGGCTTATGATAATCGGTATGCAAACCGGTAAAATAAAATAAGACGGGAATGTCTTTGCGATAAAACGAGGTATGATCACTTGGACCCGAGCCGCTCGAATCGATCTTTACCTGAAACGCAGTCTTGGTATTATTGTTAACCACCGAAGACCAGTATGGAGATGTTCCGTATCCCCCAATAGTAACAGTTTTGGTGCTATCGTTCAGGCGACCCACCATATCCATATTGATCATGTAATTGACCGTCTTGAGATCGATGGTAGGATTCTCAACGAAATGTTTTGATCCATAAAGTCCCAACTCCTCGCCAGAAAAAGCAATGAGTAAATAATTATTCGAGCGAGCGGCCGACTTTTTTAATTCGGAACCCAATACCAACAAGGTGGCCGTACCACTGGCATTATCATCGGCTCCGTTATGAATAGCCGCCTCTTTTTTCTCGTATCGAGAATTTCCATCTTCTCCATACCCAAGGTGATCGAAATGAGCGCCAAGCACCACGGTGGTAGGGGCGCCGTTATTTATATAGCCGATCACATTCGACCCGCTTCGGACTACATCGCTCAGCGAAGCACGGGCATCGAGTTCTAGCGAAGCAATTTCTTGATTCAAAAAAGGAGCGATCGCGTTATGTTTGATAAAAAAGACCGGAAGGTTTACCAGCGGTAGTTTATCCTTGGCGTTAAAGCTAAGTTTGTCGTCTATGGTGCTACTGTTATACCAAAGTAATGCTTCCGCACCTTTTTCTTTGGCCTTTGTGCTGAATTCATAAATGTACCCCGCCAAGTCAAAATGAGGATTGGTCTTATTTTCTTCGAGTACCTCATGCAGATCGATCATCCAGGGTGCGCCCATTTCGCGTAATCCTGGCGTAAGAGTACCCGCAACAGACCCGGTGGCGCTAAATGAAAAAACAAAGAACTCTTTTTCGGGGGTCAGTGCTTTTTTCGCTATGATCAACTTCGCATCGGTTCCTATTTTTTTTCCTTCATTAACAGAAAAGGGTTGATAATACCCTTCGGTGCCCTTTGGGATCAGCCCAGACAGTTGAAATTGCCCGGCAATGTATTCCATAGCTAGTTTTTCGCCGGGGGTTCCCGTGCGGCGGCCTTCGAGCCGATCATCGGCCAAAAACCGGACATGGCCTTCGAGGGTGTTTTGCAACGAACTGTTTTTCTTATCAAGATGTCGCGTAGTCGTGCAAGCGCTCAGCACAAGCAATACTATAGCAAGCGGAAATTTTGTAAAAACTCGCATAGGGGTATAATTAACCGGCAGCAAAGTTACCAACTGTCCGGATGCTTTGTGCATTAAGCCCGAGATTTTGGGGGATGGTTTGGCGCTCAGTGTCTACTTTTGCATTCTATTATTAACAGCTTGAGTCAGACCGGTCTGCATATTGCGTTAGTGGGTAATCCCAACAGTGGTAAAAGCTCGCTTTTTAACTGTCTGACCGGACTGCAACAAAAGGTGGGCAATTTTCCGGGGGTAACGGTCGAAAAAAAACTGGGATCCGCTGTTATTGGAGAGGTTTCGGCCTCTATCATAGACCTGCCTGGCACCTATAGTCTCTATCCAAGAAGGCTCGATGAGTGGGTTACTTATCGGGTGGTCATGAACGAAGAGACAGATATTGTTCCCGATCTGATCGTGGTGGTGGTCGACGCCAGCAACCTGAAAAGAAATCTTCTTTTTTGTACCCAATTGCTCGATCTGAAGCGACCAGTCGTAGTAGCCCTTACTATGATGGATCTGGCCCGCCAGCGCGGCATCAAGATCGATATTGGAGCGCTGGCTCGTGAATTAGGCGTAGCGGTGGTAGCGGTAGATCCTCGAAAAGGAAAGGGGGTAACGGAATTAAAAAAAGCGATCGGGCTTACCTCACAAGGTGCCTATAAAATTCCTCCCCGCGATTTTATCGATAATCTTAGTTTGGCCCCACTCGCGATTCAAAAAATAAAAGCGATTGCGCCTGATTGCAGTGATTATAAAGCCATTCACCTACTTACTCATAACGATTCGTTTGAGTTGCCCGCTTTATTTCAACAGCAGGTGGAGTCCATTAAAAAAGAGGTTGCCTTTACGCCTACTAAAATTCAGGCCGAAGAGATCTTACAGCGTTATGCCCGTATTCGACAGCTTATGCAGATCGCCGTTGCTGAGCCCGATCCGCTGCAGCGAACCCTGCGTACCGAAAAACTAGATACGATCTTGTTGCATCGGCGCTGGGGATATCTGATCTTGCTTTCCGTTTTGTTTTTATTTTTCCAAAGTGTGTTCGTCTTGGCGCAATATCCAATGGACTGGATCGAAATGGGAATGGGGCAGTTGGGAGAATGGACGGCAGACCAGTTACCGCCGGGCATGCTAACCGACCTGCTGGTCAACGGTGTCTTAGCCGGGCTGGGGGGTATTGTAGTATTTGTTCCGCAGATCATGATCTTATTTGGGATCATTACCCTGCTCGAAGATTCGGGTTATATGGCACGCATTAGTTTTTTATCGGACCGGCTAATGCGCAGTGTAGGGCTCAATGGGAAAAGTGTTATGCCCATGATCAGCGGATTTGCCTGCGCAGTCCCGGCCATTATGAGCACCCGAAATATCGAGAATAGAAAAGAGCGATTACTTACCATCTTGGTTACGCCCCTTATGAGTTGTTCGGCCAGACTGCCGGTCTATACGACCATTACCGGATTGGTAATTCCTAATAATTATCTATTGGGGTTTCTTAGCGTACAAGGGTTGGTGTTATTGGGCATGTATATGATGGGCATCATCATGGCAATGCTTGTTTCGTATATCGCGAACCTGTTCATTAAAATTCAAGAAAAGAGTTTTTTTATTCTGGAGTTGCCCTCTTACCGTGCGCCCCGCTGGTCCAACATCTTGCCCACGATGCTCAGCAAGGCCAGGATCTTTGTACTCGATGCAGGTAAGATCATCATGATCATCTCCCTTATTCTTTGGGGCTTGAGTTCCTTTGGTCCGCAAGCGGGCATGCAGAAAGCGCAGCAACAATACGAAACAGCTGTGTTGTCTGGAATACCGAAAGCACAAGTCGAAAGAGAATATCAAACCGCTAAGCTCGAAAATTCATTCGCCGGTTTGCTCGGTAAGACCATTGAACCAGTCATTGCCCCCCTTGGCTTTGACTGGAAGATCGGCGTGGCGCTCATCACCTCGTTTGCGGCCCGCGAAGTTTTTGTGGGAACAATGGCCACGCTCTATAGTGTGGGAGACGACGATAGTCATTTGCTCACCGAAAAAATGCGTGCAGCCCTGCGACCAGACGGTAGTCCTGTATTTACACTGGCTACCGGGTTATCACTAATGATATTCTATGTGTTCGCCATGCAGTGCATGAGTACGCTGGCGGTAGTAAAAAGAGAAACCAAATCTTGGAAATGGCCCCTTATTCAACTAGTGTATATGACGGGGCTGGCCTATTTACTAAGTTGGTGCTGCTACTTATTGTTTCGCTGATTGATGGGTGGGGTCCATTTGTCTTTGGGCTCAAAGTGATCCCATAGCATCGTGGCCATTGATCGCGCCAGGGTCCAAGCCTCATTGTCGTGCGTCCAGCGTTGGTCTATATTGTTCTTGGTAAAGATGCAAAATACAAAAGGCCTATGAGGGGCGTTCACGATCATGGCCTCGCTGCGCGACGCGTTGACACATCCGTTTTTGCTAAAGACCTCTATATAAGGAGGAAAGCAACCGAGCGATTCATCCTCATCCCAAAAATTGCGGCTCATAGCCCTTAGCATTTTTTCGCTCGCATACGGAGAGAACACCTCTTTGCGATAGATCCTTTCGAGTAGAAGCCCCAGTTCGGCAGGCGTGGTTTGGCCCCAGCCGTATTGCGTTCTATTCGCTTCGCGACCGGGCGTTCTCGAATTAACATAGGTCGACAAGAGTCCTTGTTCATTTAAAAGTTGGTTGATGCGTTGACCCCCGCCAGCTAGCGATTGCAACCAGAGACTGGCTGTATTATCACTGGTGGTCATCATCAACATAATTATTTTTTTTAGCGCAATCTTTTCGCCGTCCTTGAACGATCCCAAAATATCTTCCCCGGTATACAACAGCGAATCGCGATAAACATGCTGACTATCATACTGAAGTTGGCCGTTTTGCACAGCGGCCGTTATCCCTAGTAAAATGGGTACTTTGACAATGCTGGCAGTAGGAAAAATAGTATCGGCATGATAGACCGCGATCTTTCCGCTGCGAAGATCCTTAATATAAACACCCACTTCTCCCCGAAATCCCTTTAGGGTAGTTGCGATTTTTGCTTCCAGTTTTTTATCGTGTGGTTGAGCGATCAGTAGTGTTGATACTGTCAACCCCAAAAGAAAAAAAACGATCAAACGATACATGTATTATTTTTTTGGCGTCCGCATATAATCCAAGACTAGCGCACAGAATGTTTTAACGCCGGCAGGCATTCCGCTGTTATCAACATAAAAATCGGGTGTGTGATGTGGTGCGGCCTTTCTTGGATCGTTTCCCTTGGGCATACCCCCTACGGAAAAAAAGAAAGAGGGCGCCTTGGTTCCATAGAAAGAAAAATCTTCGGCGCCGGTAACCCAATTCGTATCGCCCACATTGGCAGCCCCCAGCGTACGCTCGATGGTAGGTACCATTTGCTTTACGAGTTCGGGAGTATTATAGGTAACCAATGTTTTTGTCTCGATCATGACGTCGGCGGTGGCTCCGCTGGCGGCGGCAATAAGAGTGGCGGTCTGTTTGATCTTTTCGTGGACGATCTTTTGCATCTCACTGTCGAGCGTGCGAATGGTTCCCTGAATAGTACAAGTCTCCGAAATAATATTCTGACGAACCCCTCCATTGATCATACCCACGGTAATAACAACAGGGGCCTTGGTCAATTCCATCTGGCGACTTACGATACTCTGTAATCCACCGATGATCTGGGCCGATATCTGAATGGGATCCACACCGCGCCAAGGTTGTGAACCATGGCTACCCTTTCCATTTACTTTTATTGAAAACCAATCTGCCGCGGCCATAAAGGCGCCCGGCTTGTAAAGCACCTTGCCCGCCTCTAGTTCGGAAGAAATGTGCATACCAAAGATCACGTCTACCTTCGGGTTGTCCATCACTCCTTCTTTAACCATTAAGGGTGCGCCACCCTCCTCTCCCTCGGGAGCCCCTTCTTCGGCAGGTTGAAAAATAAATTTTACACTGCCTTGTAATTGATCTTTCATAGAGGCTAATACCTCGGCAGTTGCCATCAACATAGCCACATGGGTATCGTGGCCGCAGGCGTGCATGACCCCAACTTCGTTACCATTATAAATGGCCCTTTCTTTAGAAGCATACGAAAGAGGTGCTCGCTCGGTAATTGGAAGGGCATCCATATCGGCACGCAATCCGATACAAGGTCCTGGTTTGGCGCCCCGTAACAGACCTACCACACCGGTTTTGCCCACCCCCTCGGTTACTTCGATGCCCAAGGAGCGAAGATGGTCCGCCACCAGACGGGCTGTTTTTACTTCACGATTCCCTAATTCGGGATATTGGTGAATGCGCTCACGCCACGCATTGGTCTTTTGTTGTAGAGCATCGGCTTTTGCAAAAGCAATGCTATTAAGATCGGTTGTTTTTTGCGCGCTAGATAAAAGAGTGATAGAGAACAGGCAAAATAAAAGGGTAGCTTTTTTCACAATTCGGTGGTTTGATGTGAAATTACACCAATTGATTCTTTTTCTACCCTTCGACCGACCCGGTCTTTGCTGATTAGCGCAGAATATTTTATATTTTTAAAGCACCATGCTGCTTCGACACCTCCCCTTTTTACGGGCTGTTTTTTGGCACAGTATTTCTGCTTTTGGCGGACCGCAGGCACATCTGGGGATGATGTTAAAGACCTTTGTTCAAAAAACCCCCTATGTAACAGAAGAAGAACTGATGGAATACAACGCATTTTGTCAGTTGCTTCCCGGCGCATCCTCTACTCAAACGCTGGCCCTGATCGGATATAAGCGCGGTGGGGTGCTGTTAGCGTCGCTAACCTTGTTGATATGGATCCTTCCGGCCAGTATTCTCATGGGTGCTTTTTCTTTTTTGCTGGTCAGCTTAGAGGGCCAGGAGGCCCAATTCGAAATTTTCCGCTTTATTCCCCCTATGGCAGCCGGTTTTTTGGCTTTTTCGATTTTGAGAATTTTTCCGTTGTCTATAAAAAATCCGATCACCTGGGTGATCATGCTGGTAAGCGCGGCCGCCACCGGCGTTTTGTTTGGCCGACCCTGGCTAGTGCCCTTGTTGATTGTGGTAGGTGGCATTGCCACGAACTTAAGTACCCGACGTATTCCGCAAGGCGCCGACAAACCCAAGGCTGTTCGTTGGTGGAATTTTTGGCTCTTCGGAATTATTTTTATTGCCGCCGGTATTCTCAGCGAAACCGCCCGCACCAACAACTGGGATGAGCGAAAGCCCATCAACCTTTTTGAAAACACTTATCGCCTTGGAAGTTTTGTTTTCGGGGGCGGACAAGTATTACTACCGATGATGTACGAACAGTGGAGTGTTCGACCCGCCAATGTAAAAGAAAAAAATCCCAATGCCATTCAGATCGATCAAGATAAATTATATACCGGTATGGGGATCGTTCAAGCCGTTCCGGGACCTGTGTTTTCAGTCGCTTCATTTACGGGTGGCTTGGCTTTAAAAGACCAGGGAAGCGCAATGCAATTATTGGGTTGTCTGATTGGCACTATCGCCATTTTTTTACCCAGCGCCCTATTGGTCTTGTTCTTTTATCCTGTTTGGCACAACCTAAAAAAATATGCGGTCGTATATCGCTCGCTCGAGGGGATCAATGCGGCGGTGGTGGGGATCATGATCGCCTCTACCCTTTATATTTCAAAAGATATTTCATTGACAGACGGTAATGTGATCAGTAGTATCAATCTGCTGGTAATACTGGCTACGGTCTTGTTGCTGCGCTTTACCAATACTTTTTCGGCATTGATCGTTTTGATTTGTCTGGCGCTGGGTTATTTTTTATAATACCCGCCTCTTTCTATTTCTTCTATGACCACATCGGGCAACATGTAGCGAATTGATTTTCCCTTCGCGATACAATCACGTATATAAGTAGAAGAGAGTTGAAGTATCGGGGCATCAATAACCCTGGCCTTAGCCCCCAACAACTCTTCGGCCTTGTAACCCAGCCGAGGATAAACGAATATTTCGTATTCCTTAATAAGTGTTTGATAGTTTTTCCAGCGAGGCAGATTCTGAAAACTATCTGCTCCCATGATGATACAAAATTCGTTTTGCGGATATTTTTCTTTCAAGTACAACAGTGTATCGATCGTATAAGAGGGTTTAGGAAGCGAAAACTCAATATCGCTTGCTTTGATCCGGCTGTCGTGCTCGGTGGCCAGGGTTACCAGGTGCAGGCGATGATAGGCGTCAAGTAGCGTATTCTCTTTTTTCAGCGGATTTTGCGGCGATACCACCATCCAGACCTTTTCTATATCGGTCTCATTCAAAACATAATTGGCCACAATCAGATGACCCTGGTGAATGGGATTAAAGGAACCGAAATAGAGGCCAATTTTCATTTATAATACAATTATTATCAATTGATTAAGTCGACAAAAATGGCATCGGCTTCGTTGATTCGCAGGCTTAGATGATATCCTGCTACCGATACAGAAAGGGGGTCGCCCAAGGGGGCTATTTGCTCTACCAAGATGGTCTCGCCCGGAACACAGCCCATTTCCATGAGTTTTAGAAATATATCGTTGTTTTGAAACTCCTTTATTACTCCCGACTGGCCCGGCTTGAGTTCAGATAATCGACACACCATGATCCGAATATTATTTTGCAAAGCTACCCTTGTTGAGTGGTATTTCTTTACGATTTTTGATATTGATGAGCTCAGAATCAAAAGTTTATTTCTTCTTCGAGAAACGGGGGTTCTCCTTAACTAAAAGGGCCTTGCTAAAGTCTTTTATTGAAACACTGTTTAAGAAAGAGAAAACCCCACTTGAGTCGATTAATTATGTTTTTTGCTCCGACAAAAGACTTTTAGAGATAAATAGGGGCTACCTACGCCACGATTATTACACCGATATTATAAGTTTTGACCTTTCTGGGCACGGCGAACCCCCGCACAAGGCTGGCTCACCAGCAAGGGCTTCCGGAAATCGCAAGGTAAAGGGGGCGCCAGGTAAGGTGGCGGAGATCTATATAAGCGTAGACCGGGTTAGAGCTAATGCGAAAAAGATGGGTGTCTCCTTTAGTAATGAGCTACACCGGGTAATCTTTCATGGCGCGCTCCATATTTGTGGCTATAAAGACAAAAAAGTATCAGAAAGGCTCACAATGCGTAAAAAGGAGGATCAATACCTTGTCTTATGGGGGTTTGTTCCACGTGGAACAAGGGCATAATGGTTTAATACATACTCCGGCATTTAATAGGTGTCTCCCCGCAACCCATAGGCGCTTTCGCGTTATCTTTGCAGCGCATGTTCAAAGAATACGATGTTATTGTGGTTGGAGCCGGTCATGCCGGCTGCGAGGCGGCGGCTGCCGCCGCCAATATGGGCTCTTCTACCCTATTGGTTACCATGAATATGCAAACTATTGCCCAAATGAGTTGCAATCCCGCGATGGGCGGCATTGCGAAGGGTCAAATTGTAAGAGAAATTGATGCCCTGGGCGGCTATTCGGGTATCGTAACAGATCTATCTACCATTCAGTTTAGGATGCTCAACCGGAGCAAGGGTCCCGCCATGTGGAGCCCGCGTGCTCAAAACGACAGAATGCTTTTTCACCTGAAATGGCGTGAAATGCTTGAAAATACCACCAACTTAGACTTCTATCAAGATATGGTGGTGGGATTATTGATCAAAGGGTCTGTTTGCTACGGCGTAAGAACGGGCCTGGGTCACGAGATTAAAGCAAAGTCGGTCGTTTTGACCAACGGAACCTTTTTGAATGGAATCGTGCACATTGGTGAAAAGAATTTTGGGGGCGGCAGAATGGCGGAAAAAGCAGCTACGGGAATTACAGAACAGCTTGTAAATCATGGGTTTGAAAGTGATCGCCTTAAAACAGGAACCCCCCCTCGAATAGACGGCAGAAGCTTGGACTATACTAAAATGGAGGAGCAGCCTGGTGATGAGCTAGTCACTGGGTTTTCGTACACCGAAACACCGAAACCCACAAAACAAAGAAGCTGCTGGATCGCTTACACCAATAATGATGTACACGAAAAACTCAAATCGGGTTTTGATCGCAGCCCCATGTTCGCCGGACGTATAGATGGTGTTGGCCCCCGTTACTGTCCCAGCATAGAAGACAAGATCAATCGCTTTGCCGAAAGAGATCGGCACCAGCTTTTTATTGAGCCAGAGGGGTGGAATACGGTGGAAATCTATGTAAATGGGTTTTCAACCTCGCTTCCAGAAGAGGTTCAATACGATGCTCTTCGTAAAATTAATGGTTTTGAAAACGTTAAGATGTTCAGGCCGGGGTATGCAATAGAATATGATTTTTTTCCACCCACCCAGTTGAACTACTCCCTCGAAACAAAGCTCCTTAAAAACCTGTTTTTTGCAGGACAAATTAACGGTACGACCGGATACGAAGAGGCGGCTTGTCAAGGCTTGATGGCTGGTATCAACGCGCATCGATCAGCGAAAAACCTCGAGCCTGTAATTTTAAAAAGAAGTGAGGCCTATATCGGGGTCTTGATCGACGACCTGATCAGCAAAGGAACACAAGAGCCCTATCGCATGTTTACTTCACGGGCAGAATTCAGAACCTTGCTACGGCAAGACAATGCCGATCTGCGTTTGACCGATATCAGTTTTGCCTGGGGCTTAGCCACTAGAGACAGAACGGAAAAAGTACAAACAAAAAAAGAGGAGATTGAAAAAATTAAAAAAATTCTCTTCTCGTTATCGCTCGAACCGCAAGAAGTAAATGGTTGGCTACAACAAAAAAATTCGGCGCCCATAACAGAAAAACAAAAGGCGCAAAAGATCTTATTGCGCCCCGACGTATCGCTCGAAGAGTTTGCTACATCCATACAAAAAGTTGGAGATGCCCTGTTTTCGTTTACAAAAGAAAGTATAGGACAAGCCTCTATACAGATCAAGTACGAAGTATATATAGAGAAAGAAAAAGAGCTGGTGCAGCGGATGGCACAACTAGAAGAGTTGGAGATCCCAGAAAGCTTCGACTACTTGAAGCTTTCCTCGTTGGGCAACGAGGCGCGTGAAAAACTAATTCGGGTGCGGCCAAGAACGCTCGGGCAGGCGAGTCGTATTTCGGGAATTAATCCCAGTGATGTGCAGATACTAATGGTATATATGGGCCGCTAGTCTATTCTATACAATATATCCTATACGACAACTAGTCTTTCTTATTTCGATCCTGCTCTCTTTTGGTGAGCGTATTGCCCTCGGGACCACTAATAGTGCCCCGACAATTGTTACTTCCACAACCACAGGTAAAGGGCTCCATGCGAGGGTCCAAGAAGGTCGCATAGTCTAATGTGAGTTCCTCGTTTGCCATTATGGCCCGTGTCGTGCATACATTCAACCCGTCGAAAACGGTATTGGCATTACAGCTGTGATTTTGTGGAGCCCAGCTGGCCGGATCTTCGTCCCAAAGGGCAAACACTTCTTCGCTTATTGGATAAGCATAGCGACGAAATCGCAACTGCTGTTCGCTGTTCCAACTCTTATCGATATACCGTTTAGTCACCAGCCGTTGTGCGCGCTCTTCGCCGCAGTAGATCACTTCGCCTGCCGCTATGTTTCGGGTGGCATAAATCCCGTAGCCCGATATGGAATCTCCTTTTACATAGTAGGGCTTTTGCTTTCGTTGATGGCGCGCAATACCCTCATTGATGATCTGCTCTAAAAAGCCACGCTTGCCCGCAGGGTCGTAATTAAGTATATAATCGGCCGACCCCTCGTATCCATCCTCATAAAACACAGAGCAGGTTAGGTTCATTTCCAAAAAATAAAGCTCGCCCTTGTTATTAACCCGAAAATCGAGCCGCCCATATCCTACACAACCAGCCGTAATAAATATTTTTTTGCTCGCGTCGCGTAGTGCTAGCTCGAGCGCAGGGTCGTTGCAGGGTATATTCGAAGCGGGGTGAAGCGCCGATGTTTTTAGCGCATAGGTCTTAAATGCATCTCCCTCCGGAAAAATATATTCTACCGGCTTGTAGACAATACAATCGCCGGGCTTGCTGTCGGCGGCAACCAATACAGTAAACTCGCGACCCTCAATATACTCTTCGATCAACACGCGATCGAATTCTTCCAAAAGGGATCGACATTTATTTTCGAGCGCTTCTTTGTCTACGACCAACGAATCTCTCCCCACACCCAGGCTGTCACCCGCATAGGCTGGCTTAACAAAAAGAGGAAAACGAAGCGCAGACAACACGGATTCTATTTCAGAAAGGTGGGTAATTGCTCGATATGCTGGGGTAGGAACATCCTCACAATAGGATACATACTTCATCAACTCTTTGGGAAGATCATATACGCGAGAAGGGGGGCCGGTAAAGGGAAGGTTGAGTGTTTCGAGAGCATAGATCACGTCTACCCCGGGCACCTCCCAATCGGGATAACCCTCGCAAAGGTTGACAAAAATATCGTACTGCTTTTTTGATAACGCTCGTAGCTGCTTGTGAGTAGTAAGCTTATTTAAAAAGACGTGGTCTACTTCGGCACCGGGTAATAGGCGAGCAAGATTCCGGGGTGGATCATAATTCTTATAATCTACTCCCGTTGTCGAATAATCCGGTTGCAACACACACACTCTCACTATACAGCTTTTGCTTTTTTACTTTTGATGGCTTGTGGCATTTCGGCCCGGGTAATGGCATCGAACAAAATAGCTTCAATAACTTTTGAGTAGCTGATCTTGGATGCTTTGATGATGGCCCCTATAGAGGTATAGTTTTCGTCTTCGCTAAGTCCGCATTGCGCGTTGGCCTCCAGTACATAGAGCTGGCCAGTATCGCTGTCTTGTCTAATGTCGATTCGTGTATATCCCCTTCCGCCCAGGGCGGCATACGCCTCGAGGCTTAGTTGTTGCAGTTTTTTTCGGAGTGTGGCGGAAACGGGGCCATACTCATAAAAATTTTCTTGTTGGGGCATGGGGGCTTCGTCTTCATATATTTCCCAAAGCCGGTCAAAAGAAAGAAAACGTTCTGTGTCGGGTAAAGACGGATGAAATAGTCTTTCGACGGGTTCATATACCCTACATCCGGGAAGATGGTTAGAAGACCCGGTTATAAAGGTGGTGAACTCGGGTCCCTTTACGAACTTCTCTACAAAAAGACCGTCGGCTAGCAGGTTCCAGCCCCGATATCCTGTTGATAACTCTTTTACGCGTTGGTGTAACTCCTCTTCGCTATTCACCACGTTTTTTACTGAAACCCCCATGCTTCCGCCCGATACGGCCGGTTTGATGATCATCGGGGTGCCCACCCGCCCACATACCCCTTTTAAAGAAGAGGGGCGCCCACTGATCAACTTCCAAGGGGCTGTCGATACACCGGCCTTATCAAAAGCCCGCTTCATGGGTATTTTTGAGGTGGTAATATTATAAAAGTGCTGGTCCGAGCCAGTATAAACCAGCCCATGCTCTTGCAGGGCGTCTATTACCGATACGCCGGGTGCACCATTTATTTCATCTCCATCACAAAGGTTTAGAACAAGGGGTTGGTGCTTCTTTCCGGTTTTTGCAATACTGGCAATCGTGGTCCTAAAATTTTTCAGGGTTACGGGTGTCCAAGTCCAACCCACGCCTAATTCTGAAAAAACAACCTCATACTCTTTTATACTGTGTGTAAAGTCGTAGTAGTGAGAAAGGTTGGGGTCGTTGGTTTCCAGCTCGGGGGCTAAAACCCAAACATGATAAGCGGAGAGGTCAACGGGGGGGGTGCTGTGCTTCATTCGATCAGGCCACTTTTTTGCGGGCTTTACGGGTAAGGCGCTGTGTGATGTAATCGGTAAACCGATACTTTGTTACTTGCTCCCGGTTTAGAAAGGACGCGCCCCTGACCTCGCCAATGCAAGAGGGGGTTCCACAAAAACAGCGAAAGGGTTGTTGCATTTCCCACTCGGTGGAGGGATAAAAAAACCCAAGCTCTTCACCTGCGGCAATAGGTGTAAGCGCGACCAACTTCATGGTAGTGGTATCAAAAAAACAATTGGGTTCACAACTGTGGTTGATGTACTGCAAATAAGAAGGTTGCAGTGTGATGTGCTTGTTGGTTCCGGTTTGCACAGTCAAATACGTTGGTCTCGAAGAAATACTTCCTGAACCAAACGAAGCAATTTCTTCTCCTTGTTTGTAGGCGCGTTTTGTAAAAAAACAACGTTGCTGATTAGTCTGATTCAGTCTGGTTTCTGCAAAACCGTGATCTTCTACCAGCTGGTAGTGTGTTATGAGTTCGGCTGTCATGGGGTAGTAATCTATAGGAAAGATAGACTGCGATCGCGTTGGTTTGAGCGTTGTTGCACTAATGTGAATAAGTCAACAATAACCTTACCGGGGTTTCTTATAAACTGGTACGGTACTACAGGGTTCTCCGTACATCAGGGTCTTTACGATTGGTAAAAGGCGCTTGGTAATTTCAGCAAAAGCAAACTCTCCAATGGGGGTGTCGCCACAGCCCTTTACAATAACTCGCTGATCCGTATAACTAGCGAGGTCAGCAGCATCTATGTTCTTTAAAAAGAGATGTTTGAGCAGCTCTTGTTCTGTTCCCATATACAGGTCGGAGCAGACGGGTTGCAAATAGCTCGATAATAACATATAGGCCCAAACGGGTATAATAGCATCGGCCGAACAGGTAATAGCAACGGCTTTGCCTTTATACAAAGACCAATCTGCTTGCTTTAGCGACTCTCGAAACTCTTTTTCCTTTACGATCAGGCCCATAAAAAGATAGTCCTTGATATCGAAAAGGGCAATCTCTTGTTTGGGATACCACTGTTCCAGATCTAGTGATATCAGACCGCTTTCTGCCACCTTATTGACAATCCGGTCAGTCATAGGGCTGTTTGATTAATAGCGGTTTTGTCGCTTGTCTTTGATTTTTGCGGCATTGCGCAAAATTCCAACGGGGTTTTGGGGACTATATTGATTACTGAATGCTTGTACCGCCTGTAGGTAACGGCTTTGACGAAAGCTGTTGATATCGCCTTGCACCACCGGCGTTGTTCCGGCATCGTCCACACGAATAACAAAAACGCCGCTCAACCCCTCAATCGGGCCAACCAGGGCCTTGCCTTTATTGGCGGGGTTAAACGCGGCTCCAGTTACTCGGGGCTCATACCCAAAGGTTCCAGTTAGGGCTCCACCCATTCTGATGCTATCGGCCACCTCGATGGCCTTGCCACCCAATGTGGCGGCGGCCGCTTCTAAAGAGGCGAGGGTGCCCAGCTTTTTACTTATATAGGCGGCTTTCTTTTTGTTTCTCAAAAAGGGATCCACAGAGGCCTTTACAGTGTTAACCGATGCGGTTCCTTCTTCTTGCACATCAAAAAGGGCGGCCACAACATAATTATTCTCGATTCTTTCGGGCTTTAAGACGTCTCCCTTGTCGGCATCGTAAATAGCGCGAACAAAGGATCGGGAAGAACCGACGCCCCTTACCTCAAATGAGATGGGTGTAATGTCGGTGGCAACTCCTTTGAATAAGCCCTGCGGTTTTATCTTTTCTTCATAGGCCTTTTCGAAAGAAGCCAAGTCTTTACTGTAGCTGGCAAACTCGTTTGCCTTGTTTAGGGCCGCATTGTCTGTTTCTTGGCTAACGACGATCTCTTTAGAAAGTTGGGCTATCTTATACGCTGGTCCCGATCCTTTCTGTGATAATATTTCTACGTAATGAAAGCCAAAATCCGTTTTTACAATGCCTTTAGATCCAGTGCCGCGCAAAAAGATAAAATCGTTGAAGGGTCCTACCATTTGCCCAGAGGGAACATTCTCGTATTTGCCGCCTGTTGCTTTGCTTCCCTGATCGTCAGAGAAGTTAACCACCAAAGAGTCGAAGTTGGCGCCCCTGGCAACTGCTTTTTGTAGACTATCACAAAGATTGTATGCTGTTGCTGAGTCGCGCCTTTGTGTACTAATCAATATATGTCTAATAGAAACCGTATCGGGCATGGTTGTTTTGCCCACCATGCGAGCCAGTGTGTAGGTGCTCGCATCCAAATAGGGACCATATACCTCACCCACGGGAGTTCTAAAGATTGAATCTCGCAGTTGAAGCTGAATCGCCTTGGCGCTAATGTATCCGTTGTAAAATTGTCCGCCTTCTCCAGCTAAAAATTGATCGAGGTCCTCGGCGGCGTTAAACCGATCCTTAAGGGTTGACACCTCGTTTCTTGTGGCCGCACTGTCGGAGGAAGAGGGGCTTGCGCTAAAGAGCACATAATATATACTGCGACTCTCTTGTTGCTTGAATTGGTTGGCGTGTTTTGAAATATAGTCTTGAATCTCCGCATCGCTAACGGTTACGGCGGAGTCTGGAATATTAGTATATAATTCTCTTACCAGCGAAATACGAGCCATTTGGCTACTTTCTGCATTTTGTTTTTCAATTACCCAACGGGGATAATTGGTCGTGGTTGAGAACAAAGAGGTATATTTTTCTGATTTGCGCATATTGGTTAGCGCCTTTATATAATTACTAATACCCGCCTTTTGCTCGGCCGTTCCCGTGCTCAGTAGTTGGTCGATATTTTGTTTGGCGAGTGCACCATTATAAAGACCGGTTTTGCTATCGCGAAACTGGTTTTGGAGGTCTTGGGGTGCGTTTACACCATATAGTATATCATCGCTTTCTTTCTGGGATACATTAATGCCTAGAACGCCTAGCTCTTGGTCCAAGAGAACCTCAGCAACCGATTGCCCCCAAGCTTGTTCAATAGCTTGCTGCGTCATGGCGGCATTTTGGGGGTAACCCTGGGCCTTCATATTTTCTTCGGCTTGAACAACTAATTTATTGAACTCTTCAAAAGCGATATCCTTTCCGTTTACAGAGCCAACCGACTTCTCTTGCTTATTTCCGGTCATATTAAGAAACTGGAAGCGGTCCATTAAAATAAAACCCACCATCGCCAACACAACAAGAGCAATAGCAGGTATGGCGTACTTGTCTCTAATCGTCTGAATAATAGACATAATATTATATATTAAAGGAGTGCAAAAATAGGGGAAAAACTGTGGAAAAACCAGTCGTTTGATCAGATCCCCTGGCTTCTTTTCGGGGCTCCTTCTTGGGGCAAGAAGTAAAGAATTTTCCAACAGCTGGTGTTAATTAAGTCGGTTTTTTTGTTAATATCTCGCCGTGAAACGTGAAAGGAAAACGGGAAAATTGGGTGGTTTTTTAAGGGTTAAGTTGCTTTCTGACTTCCACTGTTGGATTCTTATCTTAAATCCACAAACAATAAAGAGTGGCTTATTTAATTAATAATAAACAGTTGCTTTTTTTTTATCAACTAAGTAATGTTAATATCATTCTATATAAATAATAATCAATCACTTACTTTTCTCTTTCTATTCAACCACCTGTTAATATCTAAAAATAAACCTACTAGATTCTGAGCTTATTAACATATTAACACCCCTAATAATAATAGATTTTTATAAAAAAAAATATACTAATACTATTATAAATACAGAATAGAAAGCTGTTTTTAGTTTTTGAAAAAGCCACTTCAAAAGCGGAATATTGTGCCATGGAACTAGATTTACAAGATGGGTATCTCGATATACCGGTAGCGCCAACACTGAATCTTTTTGAGGAGATAAAAAAACTAAAAAAGGAGAAAAATGCGATTATCTTGGCGCACTACTACCAAGATAGCGACATTCAGGAAATAGCCGATTACATAGGGGATAGTTTAGGCTTAGCGAGAAAAGCACAAGAGACCCATGCAGACATGATCGTTTTTGCCGGGGTTCATTTTATGGCCGAGACCGCCAAAATTTTAAATCCTTCTCGAAAAGTAGTGGTGCCCGACCTGTTAGCGGGTTGTTCTCTGAGTGACAGCTGCCCCCCGGCCCTCTTTAAAAAATTCAAAGAAAAGTACCCCGACCACAAGGTGGTAAGTTATATTAACTGTAGTGCGGCAATCAAGGCACTAAGCGATGTAATTTGTACCAGCTCTAATGCTGTTTCTGTTGTTAATAGCTTTCCCCAAGACCAGCCCCTGATCTTTGCGCCCGATAAAAACCTCGGTCGCTATGTGAATCAAAAAACAGGACGCAAGATGATACTTTGGGATGGAGCCTGCATGGTGCACGAACTCTTTAGTCTCGAAAAAATAATACGCCTAAAAGGTCGCTATCCCAAGGCAAAGCTGATCGCTCATCCAGAATGTGAAGAATCGGTTTTAGAACTGGCAGATATGATCGGCTCCACGACGGCGTTGTTGAAATTTAGCAAAGAAGATCCTTGCACAGAATTTATTGTGGCTACAGAGGCGGGCATATTACACCAAATGGTAAAAAACTCTCCCCAGAAAACATTTATTCCGGCGCCGCCTAATAATAATTGCGCCTGCAATGAGTGTCCGCATATGAAACGAAACACACTTGAGAAGATATATAACGCCATGAAATATGAGCTTCCTGTTATCGAAATGGAAGAATCGCTACGAATCGCGGCCAAACGACCCATGGATGCCATGTTAGCGATCAGTAAGCAGGCGGGACACTGATAAAGAACACAACATGCAGTAAGCTGATCATTATCATGCCCGCAATAGCCCAGGTCATCTGTATCGCGGAGTCTTCCCTATTATATTTGTTCTATGATGCTTCTTTGATAGGTCGGTCAGCAAAAAATCAGATATATCGGTTTAAAGGACCGTAAACTGATTGACCGGTTGGCAGCAAAAAAAGGCTGCGCCTGACCAAGACGATCAAGAACGCAGATAGATGGTTGCAGAATAACCGCCGTAAAAAGCGATACACTGCAAGTGTTGCGGGCAGGACTGGGTTTTACGATTCAGTCCTGCTTTTTTTATTTCCGCCGCGTTTGACCACCTCCAACACCAATAGAAAAAGAAAGGCGCTCAAAAGCACCACAAAAAATAACCAGCCAGCCAACAGTGATATTTTAAATAATTCCCTTAGCCCTGGAATAAAAAAAATCCCACCGACTAACAATAAGGCCGAAAAAAGTAAGATTTGTGCAGCCCTATTTTTTACGAACGAAACATAAAAGGGTTGAGAAAGGGATAGCATAGAAGAGATCAAAAAAACATTTCCCACCACCAGCAATAAGGTGCCCGCAAAAAAACTCTTCTTAAAGAACCAGCCCAAAAAAATAACGCCTCTTTTTTCTCGGGGAGGCTGGTGCATTTGGCCCGTTTCTCCCGGCTGTGATTCAAAAGCCACTGAACAGACCGGATCGATAATCAACTCTAAAAAAACAATTTGTACCGGAAGCATTATCGTCGGCAGGTCAGCCCAAAAGGCGGGAATCAAGACAAGACCCACGATGGGTATATGTATCGAAAGAATATAAAGCATCGCTTTTTGCAAGTTGCTGTAGATCCTTCTCCCCAGCGAAATGGCACGAACCACCGAAATTAAAATATCATCCAACAAAACAAGGTCGGCGGCCTCTCGTGCTACATCGGTTCCTTTCTTTCCCATCGCAATACCAATGTCCGCGGCCTTAAGGGCTGGTGCATCATTAACACCATCGCCCATCATCGCCACCACTTCTCCGTTTTTATGAAAGGCCTTTACGAGCCGCAGTTTTTGAGAAGGTAAGATGCGTGCATAAACCCGGCAATTGTTAACCTCAATAGCGAGTGTCTCATCTTCTAGCTTTTCGATCTCATCTCCTGTCATTACTTTTCCGGATAAACCAATCTCTTCAGCAATTTTTTTTGCCGTTGCCGGATGATCACCTGTGATCATGACCAACCTGATGCCGGCAAGCCTACAACTTTCCATCGCCCCTTTCGTTTCTGGCCTGATCGGATCTTCGAAACCCAGTAACCCTAAAAAAGAGAAGCTAAACCTCGATGGGTGATCGGGAACCCGATTGGTTTCTACCGAGGCACTAGCTACACCCAAGACACGATATCCCCTTTCGGCCATGGTATGTAGCGCTTTGTGATAATTCCTTTCTTCTTGATCGCTCAGATTACAAAGACGAAAGATTGTCTCGGGAGCCCGCTAATAGCTGACTTGTTCCCGCTACGGTCTTATGTACCGAAACAGATTCTCCAGAAACCAGCGACTCATCTGCGTATAAACCCGAAGATTCGAGCAATGTTGCGTCTGCTGCCACACGATCGCCGGCAGACAGTAACAACCAATCTCCCGGAACCACCTCTCTACCCGGGATTCTCTCTGCACGCCCATCTCGTAGTACCAGCGCCCGAGGGGCCGACAAATTTTTTAAGGCTTCCAGCGCGTGTGACGATCGTTGTTTTTGAAAAAAAGTAATGGCAATGATCAACACCATTGCCATAGACAAAACGAGTCCTTCTTGATAATCTCCCAGCACTATATAAAGCGCCGCCGCCCCTACCAATAAAAAAAAGAGCGGCTCGCTAAAGACCGTCAGCAAAAATTGCCAGGCACCACCACCTTTTTTGGGTTCCAGCTCGTTATACCCCACCCGCTGCAGGCGAATTTGTGCTTACTCTTTGCTTAAGCCACCCATGCAGACAAAGTAGGCAAGCCAAAATTAAATTCTTACCTTGTAAGGTCATCACCCCCCTAATTATGGTCAGCATGAAATGGCTATTACTCTCCGCTGTTTTTTTCATTTGTTGTCAACGCGCCCTGGCGCAACAAAATTTTGCGCCCACCAACCTTGGCGGGCCGGCCATGAAATATCAGGGACTACGCGATACAGATCTGTCCCCCAATGCGGAACTGCGCGAAAAGGGTCTCAAAGAATGGCGCGCCAAGCGAGACACCACCCTGGCTAAGGCTAAAAAACTATTGGATGAAAAAAATTACGTAGCGGTCAATCAACTTCTATTTCCCTATGATTACCTGGAGCCCGAAGACGCCCTTTTTTATGAATACCTTGGAAAAAGTTATTTCTATTCAGGACTACACCAGGTATCATTGGATTGTTTTTTGATTTCGTATGAGCAAAAAAAACAAACAGAACTTTTATATTTTATAGGCCAGTGTCACGAAAAGCTGGGTAACGAAAAAGAGGCCACCAAATTTTATAAGAAGGGGGCCAAAGAGGGGGATGCTGCTTGTAAGTCAAAGCTTGACCAATAATTAAAGTATACTATGAAAAAGTTTTTATTCGTAGCTATTTTCCTGCCTCTCGCGACAGCGACCTTGGCACAGACAAAAAAGAATGCCAGCCTTGCTCTGCCCGAAAAGGCGAATCTCGATTTGTTAGACCATGTATCGTATCGGCTTATTGGTCCGTTTCGGGGAGGAAGGAGCGGTGCTGTTGCAGCAAGTTATAAATCGCGCAACACATTTTATTTTGGTGCCACCGGCGGCGGCGTGTGGAAAACAACCGATGCGGGAAATTCGTGGAAAAACATTAGCGACAATTATTTCGGCGGCTCCATTGGTGCCGTAGAAGTAGCACCCTCTAACGAGAATATTATTTATGTGGGAGAAGGCGAGAACACTATGCGTGGAAATGTCTCTGAGGGTTTGGGAGGAATGTGGAAGAGCGTCGATGGTGGAAAAACCTGGAAAAACATCGGACTTGCTGATGGAAGACATATCACCAATATCATTATTCATCCCAACGACCCGCAAACCGTTTGGGTGGGCGTAATGGGGCATCTCTTTGGACCCAATACCGAGCGCGGCATATTTAAGACAACCGATGGCGGACAAAACTGGAAAAAAGTTCTCTATATCAACGATCAAACCGGATGTAGCGATCTGGTGATGGAGCCGGGTAACCCCGCTGTCTTATATGCCGGAACCTGGCGGTTGATCAGAACGCCTCATAGTTTGGAGAGCGGCGGTGAGGGCAGCGGACTTTGGAAGAGTGTCGATGGGGGCGAAACCTGGACCAATTTAACTATGACAAAAGGACTCCCCAAGGGCATATGGGGTATTGTGGGTGTGGCCGTAGCGCCCTCTAATACCAATAAAATATATGCGATCATAGAAAACGAAAAGGGGGGGTTATTTATGAGTGCCGATGGGGGCAAGAGCTGGTCTTTGCAAAGCAACGACAATAATATCCGTCAGCGTGCCTGGTACTATACAAAGGTTTTTGTAGATCCTAAGAACGAAAACATTCTGTACTGCCCCAATGTGAATTTTATGAAAAGCCGCGATGGGGGCAAAACGTTCCAATCGCTCAGAACACCCCATGGAGATCATCACGATCTGTGGATCGATCCGGAAGACGGAAAAAGAATGATCGTTGCTGACGACGGCGGCGCCCAGGTTAGTTTTGATGAGGGCAATACCTGGAGTACGTATTTGAATCAACCCACGGCTCAACTTTATCGTGTAAGTACCGATAATGCTTTTCCGTATCGGGTATTGGTGGCGCAGCAAGACAATTCAACCCTGCGTATTCGCTCCTCTACTTACGGCTCTTATATTGGGGAACAAGATGCGGAGTCGACCGCCGGTTCAGAGAGTGGCTATGTAGTAGCGGATCCCCTTAATCCCAATATTGTATACGGAGGAAATTACGGCGGATATCTTTCCCGCTATGATCATACGACCGGAGAGAATCGAGCCATTTCTGTGTGGCCCGATAATCCAATGGGGGCCGGTGCAGATGTTTTAAAATTTCGTTTTCAGTGGAACTTCCCCATTTTTTTCTCACCCCATAATCCCAAAAAATTATACTGTGCCGGTAATGCCCTTTTCGCAACCGAGAACGAAGGAGCCAGTTGGACACAGCTATCTCCCGATCTGACCACCAACGATAAGACGAAACAGTTTTCGAGCGGTGGACCCATTACCAAGGATAACACCTCGGTAGAATATTACTGCACCCTATTTACCGCCACAGAAAGCCCCCTGGAAAAAGATTGTATCTGGACGGGTAGTGACGACGGACTCGTTCATCTGACTCGCGATGGTGGAAAAAACTGGAGCAACGTTACGCCTGCTAATGCACCGGCGCTGATGATGTGGAATGCGATAGAGATAGACCCCTTTAAAAAAGGAGCGGTCTATATTACAGGTACCCGCTATAAGCTAGACGATTACACTCCTTATATCTACAAGACCGAAGACTATGGTAAGACCTGGAAGCTGCTTACCGCGGGTATCGATAAAATGCATTTTACGCGCGTTACCAGGGCCGACCAAAAGCGCCCCGGGCTTTTATATGCCGGTACCGAGTTTGGTGTGTATATCAGTTACGACGATGGTAAAAACTGGCAACGCTTTCAACAAAATTTACCTATTACACCGGTCACGGATATTACCATAAAAAATAACGACCTGGTCGTAGCCACGCAGGGCCGCTCTGTTTGGATCATTGACGATCTCTCGATGGTGCAACAATTGGATAATAGTATTGCCAACAAAAAGTTGCACGTGTATCAACCTAATCCGGCTTATCGAGTAGCCCCGGTACAAAGCCGGTGGGGTGCCAATAGTTCAATGCCGCCAACTGCAGCGGCCAATCCACCAAAAGGGGCAGTAATTAATTTTTACAGTCAACAAATTTCAGATAGTAGTAAGGCGTCGGTTGCCATTTTTAGTACTGATGGAAAAGAGATCAGCCGCACTACCACCGAATCAAAGAACAACCCAATCAAGCTAAACAAAGGATTCAATCGTTTTGTATGGGACCTGCAATATCCGGCTGCCGAAAAACTGGATGACTTGATCTTGTGGAATGGGGTGCCTGGAACCATTACGGCACCCCCCGGTATGTATTATGCAATGATAACAGTAGATAATGATTCTGTTCGGGTGCCCCTTCAATTGGTGGCAGACCCTAACTATCGTTGCTCTTTAGAAGACTATACGGCGCAGTTTATCTTTTTGCAACAAGTGCAAGGCACCTTTAATGAAACTATCAAGGCAATAAAAAATATTCGTCAGGCTCGCAACCAGCTAAAGGATTTTGTACAGCGCCAGGGAAAGTCTTGCCCTAAAGAGCTGAGCCAATTATCAGATAGTTTGATAAAAGCGATGACGACCATTGAGGAGCAATTGCACCAGACCAAGGCAAAGAGTGGCCAAGATGTGCTCAACTATCCCATACGCTTAGATGATAAATTGAGTGGCGTCTTCGATATGGCGAGTAGTGGTAACATGGCCCCCCCGCAACAAGCACGCGATGTCTATGCGGTATTGGCAAAAGAGGTAGATGGGGCCACCCGCCAATTAAATCAACTGCTCGAAGAGGGGCTCAAGGCATTCAACAATATGGTAAAAGAAAAAGGCTTGCCCGTTATCGTATTGCAATAGGGTAATACAGCTTCGCAAAACTATTGCACTAATAGATAGTAGAGCGGAAAACCAACGGTGATATTAAACGGAAAGGTAACTCCCAGTGCCATAGGTATGTAAAGCCCGGGATCTGAATCGGGTGCCGCTAAGCGCATGGCGGCTGGCACCGCAATATAAGAGGCGCTTGCTGCCAAGATCGCAAAAATAAAACGTGTCCCAACAGAATCACTAATAAAGTGGCTCAGCATGGCTACGGCGCAGCCGTTGAAAAGGGGTATTAGCAGAGCAAACAAGAATACAAAAAGCCCATGCTTTTTAAAGCTCGAAAACCGTTTTACTGTTATCATCCCCATCTCTAATAAAAAAACCGCAAGAAATCCTTCAAAGATATCGGTGGTAAACGGGGTGATGCCTTCGGCTTGTTTTGAGTCAGCGACCATTCCAATAACCAGACTGCCCACGATCATCAGGACGCTGCCATTCGATATGGCGTGTTTTAAGATCCCTAGCATATTAACGGACTGTTCGCGCTCTTTATCGTATTGTTTGATCAACACGAAGCCCATAATGATAGCTGGAAATTCCATCAACGCCATTACAGCCATCATGTGCCCACCAAAGGGTTGGCCCTGGATCTCTAAAAAACTTACGGCCGACACGAACGTAACTGCACTTACTGATCCATACGAAGCCGCGATCGCGCCTGCATTACTAACCCCAACCTTATTTCGGAGAATGTAAAAAGAATAAACAGGAATTATTGTTGCCAAGGCCATACCGAATAAGACCGAGGCCCAGATCTCGATACCCGAACCTCCGTGTTCCAGTTCTTGTCCCCCCTTAAATCCGATCGAAAAAAGTAAGTAAAGAGAAATAAACTTAATGGAGGTGGCGGGAATTTCCAGATCGCTTTTAAGAAGAGCCGCAACGATCCCTAACAAAAAAACAACAAGGTCGGATTGGTCAGATTAGATACTAAAATCTCGAAACTGCTGTTTTCCATTAGTGGCGATTATCGGATTTTACTAAAGGTAAGCCGCTTACCCCGTTGATCATCGATTATATTTTCTCCATCAAAAACCACCGCCCCATTGACCAGCGTCGTTTTTGACTCTACTCCTAACCCTATTTCCAACCAAGGGAGACCATTTACACTTATAGCGAAGACTGTCTTCGGTAATTTGCCAGGGGCTATTTAAATCGACCAACACCAAGTCTGCAAAATATCCCTCCCTTATAAAACCCCGCTCTTTTATTTTATACACGTCGGCAACCCGATGACTGGTTTTCTCCGCCAGTTGCGTAAGCGTGAGTTTTTTATCATGATAAAATTCCAGTAGCATGATCAGCGAATGCTGGATCATCGGCCCACCGGGTTTGACCTGGTCGTATATACCTTCTTTCTCTTGCCAACTATGGGGTGCATGATCGGTCGCCACCATATCAATCTGATGATCCAATAAAGCTTTCAATAGCACATCGGGATTACCCGTTGGTTTTACAGAAGGATTCCATTTGATCTTGTTACCCAACCGCGCGTAATCGTCAGTGGTAAAGACCAAGTGATGAACACATACCTCCGAGGTGATTCTTTTGTTGTCTCCTGGCGGTATCGCCTCAAATAACAATCCCTCGGCTCCGGTAGAAATATGCAAAACGTGTAAGCGATTATTGAAACGCTTAGAAAGCCCTATCAAACTTTTGGTAGAGGATAGACAAGCGAGTTCATCCCGAATAATGCTATGAAAATGCGGAGGAATAGCATCACCGAAGGTTTGTCTCGCCTTCGCGTAGTTATTTGCCATGATCGCCTCATCTTCGGAATGCAGGGCTACCAGGTGTCCGGTACGCGCAAAAAGTTTTTCGAGATAAGGGTGATTATTACAAAGTAGCGAATGGTTCTCGTCGAAATACAAACCATCATCGGTAAGCCCGCACACATCCTCTGTTCCCAACTTTAGCGCCTCTTCCATATTATCTCGGGTGAGCCCCATAAAAAAGGAATAGTTCGCGACCGAATTGGCTGCGGCAATCTTATATTTTTCTTCTAACGCCTCTACCGTAATCGTATTGGGAATCGTATTGGGCATATCCATAAACGAGGTGACCCCACCCGATACAGCCGCCCTCGATTCAGAGGCAATATCACCCTTATAGGTTAAGCCCGGGTCTCTGAAGTGGACGTGTGCGTCGATAACGCCCGGTAGCAGTACAGCGCCGTCCGCCTCTATTTCTTGATAGCGTAGTTCGGGGGCTAACGAAATGTGACGATCAATTTTAGCGATACGCTCCTTATGAATATGAATATCACCGACCAGTTCGGTGCCTTCGTTGATAATGCGAGCGTTTTTAATTAGTAAATGACTCATAGTTATGGATTACAAATATCGCAGTACATCGGGTCCTCTGTCTTTTTTCCAGCCGGAAACTCCTCTTTTTTTCAAAACCGCAACGCTGGCAACGGTAGTTGTATAAAAGAGGCGAGCGGGTTGGGCTTCCACAACCTTGACAAGGCAGGCCGGCCTCAGCGCGGGTAAACAAGGCACTCTTTTTTATAATAAAAAAGAAAGAATTCTACTTACAAAGGTAAGCTATTCCTTAGCGCTTCTTTCGCTTGAGTTTTTGTGAATCCAGAAAGTAAATAAGCCTTGCCGTAAGTTCTCTGCCTTGGGGCATTCTAAAGACCTCTACCAGGTTTTGGCCGTATTTCGAAAAGCGCATCCCGTCAATGGAGCGGTCGAGAGGCATCCAGTTTTTCCAGCCAACAATCAATCGGCTGCCGTACATGAAATCCCAGGTGTAAAAAAGATCGAGATTGTACGCATTATAGTTATTATCGTTTCCGTCAATAAAGGGCCGGTCGATCCAGTATCCTTTTGCATCGATATTATAAAATCGTTCGTAGCGGACGCTACTCCAATAGTGCCGCGCCCGCAAGGTCAAGAACATACGGGGTGTAAAATTATAAAGACCCGACACCAGGGTAGTAAACTGTTTTACATCTCGCCAACCCACGATGGGTTCCCCATTCGCTTCTCTTCTAAAGGCATAACCCACATTTCCATTATCACTGTTACCTGATCCACTCCACTCGATACTGAGTCGATCGCTGAAACGGAATCGAAGTGTCAGCTCGTAATTTATGTATTCCGCATTGCGAAAGGCGGGGGTTTGTCCCATTCCTAGTTCAAGCCCTGCATACAGCCGCTTTCGACTATCCGTACTACCATTGATACCCACGTAATGCCAAGGCATCATACGTATCATACGGCCGGGCGTACGCAGCTCAAAATAATCGTGTTGCCAACTGGGCTTTGTAACATAGTAGATGGTGAGGTCCCAAAAATTTTTGAAAAAATGAAAAGCAGAGGCATCTACCTGTAGTTCTTGCCAAACAAAGGGCTTGTATAATTGCTGGTTGGTAACGCGCAGTGAGTATCTATAACTTAAAAAGTTCTTGGTGGGCGTAAATTGATTGTAGCTGACCTGCGCAGACGAGGTTACTTCGTTGGGCGCCTGTAAAAATCCCAAGTCGTTGGGATCATATCGGTCTGATTCTATATTATTGTTTACATTGAACTGGATCTTGCCGCTGACCTTACGAAGACTCAGCGTGGTGTTAAACCCGTCGTAGGGGTTTGTTCCCATGATCTTACTGTACCGCCCGGTGCCCACAATGCCGTAATTGTTTTTCTTATCATAAAGTGCAAAATCTAGCGCCGACACATTCGCATCGCGTGCGGTTCCGCTACGCATCACATTTGTATTGGTAAAGGTAATCGACGAGCGCCCCTTGAGTGCCTGATCGATAACGATAAGACTGTAATTGGTGAGGGGCTCCGTCTCTATCGATTCTGTTTTTCCCGTCTGCTTATTAAGTATCGATGCCATCATCGGCGCCCCAACGGCATTGAAAACACCGATCCCCAAATTCTTTTTATTTCTTCCGGAGAATTTAGAGGCGTTGATCAATTGGGTAAGCCCCGGATTTTTTATGATCTGTAAATTTGGGTCATTGGCCACGCGATTTTTCACTTGCCAGTAGCCCGAGGGCGTCAGGCCAATTCGTCGGCTGTAAAAAAGCCCAGCCTTATTGAACAATTCGGTCCCCTCGGTAAAGAAAGGACGATTCTCTTGAAACTGCACCTCAAAAGGAGACAGGTTCAAAATTAGGTTATCAGAGATCACTTGTCCGAAATCAGGAACCAGGGTAGCATCGAACGTAAAGCTCTCATTGACCCCCCATTTAACATCCATGCCCCCATTGCGAAGCCATTCATTTACTAACCCTCTTGTTGTGGGGGTATTGCGAAAGCCCGTGGTTACATAGGGTAAGAAGGAGAGTCGAAGCGCGGGCTCTATATTTGTAATCCCCAGCACATTCCCAAACTGGTTTACAAATCCTGCTATGTTAGGATCCACCGGATTCCAAAAACTACTTTCGTTCAACCTTCTGCTGAATCGCTGAAAATTGATACCCCAGCGCTGTTCTTCGCTTTTCGAAAAGCGAAGGGAGATATACGGGATTCTCATCTCAAGGGCCCACCCCTCATCGGTAAAGGCCACGTTACTTTCCCAAACCGCATCCCAGCTATAATCGCTGGGTAGTCCGAACATCGATTGTATAGCAGGAGATATCCTTGCATCAGATTGTACATTACGACTGGTTACCACAAACTGAAACCCATTTTGATCGTCGTTATATGTATCGAGAAAGATCGAAAAATAATCAATGTCTTGTTGTTGCTCCCCATCACGAGCCGTCAACTGTTTACGAACACTTGACGGATTATCATAGTTCTTGGCCGCTACATACAAGGCCTCATCATCATAGAGCAACCATACTTCTGTACGCAGCGAAGCCGGCTTACCATAATCGGGCGAGTTGATAATAAAACCTGTTGCGGGTTCTGTCTGTTGCCAAACGCTGTCTTTGATCAGCCCGTCTATTTTGGGGGCCACCTTGGTGCGAACAGCGGTTATATTCTTAAGGGGTATGGCAGCCGGGGCTTGGGTAAAAGCCGTTACGGAACCGCAAAGCAGAAAAATCAAAAAGAGATATCGCATAGCAGCTGCAAAAGTCCACTAATCTTTTGTAACGTAGTAACATTTTTACAACAAGGGGGCTATAAGGTGGTAAACGGTCGCCAACGGGTTTACCAGCCAATCCCGTAATCTTCTCCATGGTTGCTTGAGCCCCCCCAAAAGGAGCCATGCTTCCAGTCAAAGAAGATCGCATTGATCGGCCCCGAGGTACGATCATCATAACTGATCTTGTACCCCATTTTGGTAAGGGCTTGCCGAACCGACTCGGGGGTTTTATCATTCAATAAAATATTCCCGGGCTTGGGTTTTCTATCTTTGATCGTATTCCCGCCAAGCGACAACCAAAGTTGATTACTGTTGATGTTGGCCGCCTCACTGGCTTGTTGTACGGTCATATTGAATTCGACCATATTCAAAAAGAACTGCAATAAATTTTGATCTTGCGTATCGCCTCCTTGAACCGCAAAGGATAAAAAGGGTTTTCCATCTTTTAGTGCAAAGCTGGGTGTTAAGGTGACTCGTGGCCTTTTACCCGGGGCTATCACATTAAAGGGATTCAGGGTGGAGTCCAGTACAAAACTTTGTAGTCGCTGACTCATCCCCACACCGGTCTTGCCCGCAATAACGGCTGGAATCCAGCCACCGCTTGGAGTAATGGATACGACCCAGCCTTCTTTATCGGCCGCCTCCACAGAGGTGGTACCCCGCCAAAGCCTGTCTTGGTACGCTTCACTTGCCTGTGCGATCGCCGCACTATCGTGTGCTGGTACAAAATTTCTGCTACTGCTGTCATTCAAATCGATGGCCTTTTTTCTGATCAGCGCTGCAAAGGGATTTTGTTCTTGTTGAAAAGGATAAGGATCACCGGGGCCGATAGTAATATCGTTTTGCAGAAGATTTAGCTGAGTTGCCCGCTGTTTTGCATATTCTTTACTGAGCAATCCACGGATAGGTTCTGCCGGCGCAAAACCCGGATCGCCATAATAAAAATCTCTATCGGCAAACGCCATGTTCATCGATTGGTAAATGGTGTGGATGTATTCGGCACTGTTATAACCCATTTTTTTAAGATCGAAGTTTTCTAGTATGTTGAGTGCTTGCAGCATAACGGGCCCCTGTGTCCATGATTGAAGTTTATATACTTCGATCCCCTTGTAGTTGGTCATCAGGGGTTCTTCCCATTGGGGTTTCCAGGTGCTCAGGTCTTTTTTGGTAATAAGCCCTCCTTGTTCTTGACAAGCTCTTACGAACTCATCAGCAATATCTCCTTTATAAAAACGATCATAGGCGGCCATGATCGCTGTTTTTCGGTCGGCTCCTTTTGCTAAGGCCTGTTGTTCGGCCTCCACCATTTTTTGTAGGGTATTCAGCAGGTCTTGTTGTACAAAGATCTCTCCCGCGCGGGGCGCTTCGCGCACTTCTCCCAAATGAGGCAATAACGTAGTTTTACTGTATGACCATTGTTTAATCCTCTCTTTGTTTCTTTCTATACTGTTGGCTGTTTGTGCATCAATGGGATATCCAGCGGCTAATTCCATAGCGGGCGCAAGAACCTCTCGTAAACTTTTAGTGCCATAGGTTGCCAGCATAAAACAAATTCCTCCGGGTGTTCCGGGTGTGGTAGCAGCCAGTGGGCCGTATTCCGGTGGAAAAGCATACCCCTTCTCTCTAAAGAACGCTGCCGTTGCACCCGTAGGAGCCACCCCCATTGCATTGAGTGCAATTACTTTTTTTGTTTTGGGGTTATAGATCAGCGCTTGGGTCTCTCCACCCCAGCTAAGCACATCCCACATAGTGCAGGTAGCGGCCAGCATGGCACAAGCCGCATCTACGGCATTTCCTCCTTGTTGAAAAAGTGTAGCGCCCGCCGTCGCTGCCAGGGGTTTGCCGGTAATGGCCATCCAGTTTTTGGCGTGTAGCGGTGGTTTTTGTGTTTGTTGTGCGATCAGTGGCAGGCTCATCAGAAAGAGCATCCAGAGGCAAAGTAGTTTTTTCATAGTAGAAAGAATAGCGACATTCAGTTGCGACCATTAAAAAATATCAATTACCGCATTATAAAGTAGCTCACCCGCTTTATACGATAATCCGAGCAACAAGGGATAAGCCAAGAATAGCCAAACATAATCTACCACGCGTAGGAGACGAAACGTAGCTGATCCTTTTTGAGTGAGCAAACTAATAAATTCGTACCAGCCAATAATACCCGCACGAGCAATAATACCGTTCAGCAAAATGGCCCCGACCAAAATACACCAGCCGATAGCAAATATTTTTAGCATAGTAAAAGAAAGGTACTTATAAAATAAGAGAAGCTCATTTTGTTTCTGGCAAAGCCTTTGCTTACCCTGCCGTTACTTCGGTGTTTTTCCCTTGGTATTTCGGCAATGCTCACTACAATAGCGAACTTCGTCCCAATTTTTCTCCCATTTCTTTCGCCAGGTAAATGGCCGCCCACAGACCAGGCAAATCTTTTGAGGCAAGTTCTCTTTTTTGATCTGCTTTTTCATACCATACGATGTAGCGAGTCTTATCGGCCTGTTGGCCGAATCGAAAATAGCCAGATCGAAAGTAAAACCAATATCGCCATGGCCATTGCCGTGTAGGCTATTTCAGGCACATCTCCCAGCCGTTTTACATATACGCCATAAAAAGCCCAAATAACAGCGATCGCCAAAAAGGGGTTGGCTAATTTTTTCATAACCCACCCTACTACGATCGCGGCCACGATCAGGATGCCAAGGGTACTAAAGATCTGAATCGAAAAAGGAATGCTAAGCCGCAGTGATATTAGCCAGGTGGTAACATTGGCGATCGTGGCAATACAGATCCACCCCAGGTAAACACCAAAAACGATCTTTTGTAACATCCCCTTTTCGGTAGTAGCTTGTTGATTGATCCGGGCCAGTACCGCCAGCAGGGCCAACATGATCACCAGTGACAAGCCAATATATTCCAGTTGCCAAGCCACAATCCATCCCGCATTCAAAGCACAACTGATCAAAAAAAGAAAACTGTTCGAAAACTGTTTCTCGCCGCTGCGTGAAAAAAATTGGGTGATCAAAAAAACAAATACCAGGGTATAGATCAAACTCCAAATCGCAAAGGTTTGATTAGCGGGTGTAAACAGGTTGCTATACTTATCGGATAATTCCCGAATCGACTTTCCCCCTAATTGCGTTACCACGGACAAGTAATTCACATAAAGTGAAGCCGCAAAAGCGAGCAGGTTGATCCATTTGATCGCGATCTCTTTTTTCATGGCAAACCCGTATTTACAATAAAAGTACTCGAAAATTTTCAAGTAATTTTGCTTGCCATATCTATTTCTCGTTCATGATCAAGATAGCGTTGAAGAAGCTGAATACTGTAGTGCTGGCAATTATATGCTGGTCGTCTGGTGTAACGCTATATGCGCAGTATAAAGATCTTGGTAGTTGGAATATTCTTCATATTAAGTATACGAAAAGTCATCGGCTAAGTTTTTTCGGAGAGGCACAGCTTCGTTCCTTGAAATTTTACGATCAGTTTCATTATTATGAGTATAAGGGCGGGGTACAGTATAAGCCCACCCAAGGGCTACAACTGGCCTTGGGTATGGGCAGCTATCAAACCTATCGAGAAGGAGGAAACTTTATAACCCCCAAGAATAATAGTGAGTTTAGGCTTTGGCCGCAGGTAGTTTTAACCCAAGAGGTGTTGGGTGTTAAGATCGAGCAGCGCTACCGCGCCGAAATGCGTTGGACCAGCAATGGTTTTCGTAACCGGTTTCGCTACCGATTGGGTAGTTTTTTCCCATTTGGAAAAGAGGTAAGGGGATACAAACCTTTTCAATTGAGCCTGAGCAACGAATTATTCTTTACCGGTCGAGAGCCTTATTTTGAGCGAAACCGTCTGCAGATCGCTATCAATTATAAGCCTGGTCGTCATACGACCTTACAACTGGGCTATCTGCATCAATTCGATTACCGGATCAATGACGAGATCGGCCGCGACTTTTTGGTGATCGGGTATTATATCGATCTGTTCAAAAAAACAAGATCGGCTCCCTTGCCATCAGGGGGAATAAGAGAAGATTAGCCCTTGGAAGTCGAAGCGGGCTTCTTTTTCTTTAGCAACAACATGTAGTCCGCCACTGCTTCGATCTGCTTTTCAGTGAGCATATTTTCCCAAGCCATCATTGAGGTATTGGCTACTCCTTTTTTGATGGTCTGGATAATCGCTTTTTTGGTTTCACCTTGCTTCCACTTGGACGTTAGTAGCGAAGGCGCTTGCCCTCCTTCGAGATTCTTTCCATGACAAGCGCTGCAATAATTCATGTAGACGTCGGCTCCCGGCGGGTTCTGCTTTTGTGCCGACAATCTGTTCATTACAAGAAAGAATAGTCCGATACTAAATAATTTTTTCAACGTAGTAGCCATAAACTTACTTGGTTTTATATCCTAATTTTTCGGGTGTGATGGGCAGGTCTCTCACCCTTTTACCGGTAGCATTGAATATGGCATTGGCGATTGCTGCCGCTAAGCCGATCAAGGCGATCTCTCCCAGTCCCTTTGCCCCAATAGGATTGATGATGGGATCTGGCTTATTGACAAACCATACCGTAGTCTTTGGAATGTCGGTATGAAGGGGAACTCGATAGCCAGCAAAACTGGCATTGATAATTTGTCCTGTGGTATGATCAAATTTCAACTCTTCTTTCAATGCCATACCGATGCCACCGACCACCCCCCCTAGCATTTGGCTGCGGGCGGTATTGTCACTGATGATCTTTCCGGCATCGGCTGTAGTAACTACTTCCTTTATTTTTATTTCCATGGTTTTAGGATGCACATGCACTTTTACAAAGTGACAAGAAAAAGAGTTGGTGGCATGTTTTAACTCTTGTGCGTTGGTACCCTGTGAATCTTTCGTGATCTCTATAAATGGTTTTTGGGCTGCGATCAATAATTTTTCAATCGTCACGCGTTGCCCCTCCCAGCTTATTATACCATTTTTCGTGTCAATCGCTGTCGCTGTTGCGCCTTTGAATCCTTCGAGGTGAGTGAGCGCCAGCTCTTGCAACGATTTTTTTAAGGCCTCACAAACTAAATATACCGCAGTGCCCAACGTAGAAGTAGTAGTCGATCCACCTTGTGTTGGACCCGGTGGTAGATCGGAATCTCCCAGCGTAAACCTGATCTTATCTGGTGACCACTGTAAATTGTCCGCTGCAATCTTGATCATAGCGGTCGTTGTGCCTGGCCCCATATCGCTGACAGCACTTTGCAGGGTCAAGGTTCCATTGGGAAGCAAGATAGCCCGAACAGAGGCTTGTCCTCTGCCCGCTCCGAAAACGCCATTCGCCATTCCGTATCCTACCAACATCCCCTCTTCTTTTTTACTGCCGGGTACAGCAGGACGATTATTCCAACCGATCAACTCCTTCCCTTTTTCGTAGCAATCCTTCAAGTAGTTCGATGACCAAGGCAGCTTGGATTCGGGGTTGATCGCTGGGAAATTCTTTACGCGCAAGGCCACCGGATCCATTTTTAGTTGATGCGCTAACTGATCGATACTACTCTCTAGGGCAAAGCAACCCGTAGCTTCTCCGGGTCCACGCATCCAGGTGGGTACACTTACATCGAGGGGCAATAATTTATAATTGGTTTGTACATGATCGCAGGCGTACAAGAAACGAGAGGCATTAACGATCCCTTCTCTAAAATCTTCGTAGCGGGCTGTCATGCTAATGGCCTGGTGATCGATACCCAGGAATTTTCCGTCTTGATCGGCACCCATGGTCAACTGCTGCCATGACTGCGGACGGTAGCCTGTCAGGTTGAACATCTGTGGCCTGGTCAGCACAACTTTTACGGGGCGTTTTAATTTTTTGGCCGCAATACAAGCAGCCGGTACATTATGCCAAGGACGCAAGGCATTACCAAAAGCACCGCCCACATAGTTTACGATCACCCTAACATTTTTATCAGGAATAGCAAATAATCTCGCCAGAGTCCCCTGCATCGACTTCGGGCCCTGTGTTTTATCGTAAACCGTCAACTTATCGTCTCCCTCCCATACAGCAATGGTCGCCTGCAATTCCATGGGACTATGCACTTCGATCGGTGTTGTGTATTCTCCACTCACCTTAACAAAGGCACCCTCGAGTGAGGCAGCATTACCTCTTGAATAGGTACCACTGGCTTTTAGTTTTGCGGCATCTTTTCTGGCCGAATGAAAATCGGTCTCAAAGGGTTCGCTTTGGTATTGAATGCTCACTAGTAGCGCGGCCGCGTTGGCATTTTCAAGACTATCGGCCACCACCAGCGCAACGGGCTGTCCATAAAAACGAACGATATTATCATATAAGACCTTTAGTCCCCACCATTGTCTTGGATTTTTGCCTCCATCGGGTAATAAGGGTTCGTAGCCGGGCGTGGCAGGACAGTTTTTATACGTAATAATATCCAATACACCCTCTGCCTTCCGTGCCGGTCCCTCTTCTATAGTGAGAATGGTTCCTTTGGCAATGGTGCTGCAAACAAAAACACCATAGGCAATATTTTCGATGCGATGCTCGGCAGCATATTTGGCGCGACCCGTTACTTTTTCTATGGCATCGGCCCTTGGGCTATCGTTTTCTAGGAATTGATTTTTTTCCATACTTGTCAGTGCTGGCATTTCGTTTAGACGGTTTTTCCTGATTCTTGTACAGAGGCTATCGCATCCACTATATTTTGATAGGCTCCGCAACGGCAAATATTACCGGACACATATCGTTGAATATCTTCGCGACTACCCGCTCTTTTTTCTCGGATACAGGCAATACCCGACATGATCTGTCCGGGGGTACAGTACCCACACTGCATGGCATCGTGGACCACAAAGGCCTCTTGTAAAGGATGTAGTTGATCTTCTTTGGCCAAGCCTTCGATGGTAGTTACTGTTTTTCCATTGTTAAAAGTAGCCAGCGAAAGACAACTGTTCATTCTTCTTCCATCTATATGCACTATACAAGCTCCGCATTGTCCCATGGCACACCCCTTTTTTGTTCCGGTCAACCCCAATTGTTCGCGTAAAAAGTCTAGCAGTGTTGTGCGGCCGTCTATTTCGGCGCTGCGCTCAATGCCGTTTACGAGCAGGGTGATTTTTTCTTTGGGGACCGGTTGGGGGATGGCGTTCTCAATGGGGAAGGCCTTGACCAACATGGTCGGGGCCAGTGAAAAGGCCGCCAAGGTGCCGGTCGTGCGCAAAAATTGGCGACGACTGTTTTGATAGCAATATTTTTTCATGGCAAACGATTAGTATGAAGATACTAAAAAACCCAGCGCTTTAGTTCTATAAAAACATAGTACAATCAAGAATAATCCGTTGTAAGTAGTACACTTTCGGATTACTCGACCTAAGATAATGACCCGCCCCTTCGCCAGAAGCCAAGGCAGTGTACGTTTTGCTATCCAGTAGCGGTCTTAGTAAAAGAAAAAGAAAAAGTAAAGAGCCGCTTCGATACGTCGAACACCTTCGAAGTAGCCAAACGTGGAGCCCGAGGCTGATTTAACCCGGCCATCCTCTACATAACCGATAGTGGATCCGCTGCTGTTCTTTACTCGGCCATCTTCGAAGTAACCAATAGTAGATCCGCTGCTGTTTTGAATACGCTCCATGGAGTAGTAGCCGATCGTAGAGCCACTACTATTTTTGACCCTTCCTTCTTCGATATAACCGATCGTAGAGCCGCTACTGTTTTTTACCCGCCCGTTC
>VHAT01000006.1 GCA_016872195.1 Sphingomonadales bacterium
AAGTTACAGTTTTTAGAGCAAACGTTTTGCAAGATAATCGCTTTTCAAAATTTTTTGAATGCCGGATTTTACCGATTTTCGGTGCATCGTTCGTATAACCTGCTTGCCATGAATAATTTCGACCTGTTAGAAGAGCTCTCTCATCTGCTTGCCAAGATGAAGACTAATAAATTTACCACCTATATTTTGTTGGCAATGGTAGCCGGTGTTTTAGTAGGATATGAGGTGCACACCAATGCAGATCCTGCTTTTATCAAGGAATTTTCCACCAACATAAAATTATTAGGTAAGGTCTTTATTCGCATGGTGCAAATGATCATTGCGCCCTTGGTCTTTTCGACCTTGGTGGTGGGAATTGCCAAGCTGGGTAATTTATCTGCGGTAGGGCGCGTGGGAGGAAAGTCCATGCTTTGGTTTATCACAGCTTCGCTGATCTCGCTGAGTATCGGACTAGTGCTGGTCAATCTCCTTGAGCCAGGACAGTATATTAGTCTCTCTCAAGCCGATACCGAAGGAGTAAAAGATCTAATGACGAAGAAACAAGAATTTTCACTGGAGAAATTCGTAGAGCATATTATTCCCCGCAGTGTCATAGAGGCCATGGCCACGAACGAAGTGCTGCAGTTGGTCGTGTTCTCTATTTTCTTTGGCGTGGCCACTACGGCCCTTGGCGAACAGGCCAAACCCGTTATCAAGGCCCTCGATGCTGTTTCTCATATTATTTTGAAGATGGTGGGGTATGTCATGAATATTGCGCCATTCGGCGTTTTTGGCGCCCTTTGTGCCGTAGTCGCTTCGCGCGGTCTGGGCATCTTTGAATTTTACCTGATCTATTTTACCTATTTTTTGATCGGTATAGCCGTGCTTTGGATCTTACTGCTGGGGGTGGGTTATCTGATCATTGGGACCAGAATGTTCGCTTTGCTTAAAAGGATCGGGAATCCACTGTTGATCGCATTCAGTACAACCAGCAGCGAAGCCGTTTTCCCGAAACTTACTGAAGAACTCGAACGGTTTGGTTGCAAAAACAAGATCGTTTCTTTTGTGTTGCCCCTGGGGTACTCCTTTAACCTCGATGGCAGTATGATGTACATGACCTTTGCCAGTATGGCCATTGCCCAGGCCTATAATATTCCGCTCGATCTGGGCACGCAGATCACGATGTTATTGGTACTGATGCTTACCAGTAAGGGAATTGCCGGTGTGCCACGCGCTTCTTTAGTGGTGGTGCTGGCGACCTGCTCTATGTTCAATATTCCTCCCGAGGGGGTAGCGCTAATATTGCCGATCGATCATTTTTGTGATATGTTTCGCTCGGCCACCAATGTAGTGGGCAATGCGTTGGCTACAACGGTTGTAAGTAAATGGGAGGGTGAACTCGACAACGAAGTCGTTTCCTAATTCAATCTATCATGCCTGTTGTTCTACTGGATGCCTTTCATTGGACAAATCTCTTACAGCCTCAGTACTATGTGGAGAACGGCGGATTATGGTTATTGCTCTTTGTGGTCTTTGCCGAGACCGGGCTCTTTGTGGGGTTCTTTTTACCGGGTGATTCGCTCTTGTTCGTAGCGGGCATCTATGCCCACGAGATCAGCCGAAAAACAGGCGAGGTAGTGCCTGGATTGGCTTATCAATTTCTGGATGCTATCGGGCTGGGAGCTATCCGTAATGAATGGATCGATCTACTAGTGCTATCGGCACTTATTGCCTTGGCGGGAATTGCAGGAAATAGTCTTGGCTACTGGACCGGTCGCAAAGTAGGGCCCGCTATGTATCAATGGAGAGATCGATTACTTTTTAAAAAGAAATATTTACATCAAGCACGCGAATTCTACGAAAAGCATGGGGGCTTGGCTGTTGTGGGTGCTCGTTTTCTTCCGCTGATCAGGACCTTTGCTCCCATTGTGGCCGGTATTGTACAAATGGATAGAGCCAAGTTTCATTTTTATAATATTATCGGTAGTATTTCTTGGGTGTGCTCCATGATCTTTGCCGGTTATTTTTTGCAAAAATGGATACTGGCCTCTTATGGTTTCGATCTTAAGGAACATCTAGAGGTGATCGTCTTGGTCATTGTGTTCGTTACCACCGCCCCAGTCATATTTAAAATGATAACCGGAAAGGTCAAGTCCAATGAATAATGCACCACGACATACCCTCTTTAATGTAACGGTGGTGGTGGCCGCCTTAGGATATTTCGTGGATATTTATGACCTGCTTTTATTTGGCATTATTCGCATACCCAGTTTGCAGTCGCTAAGGCTTAGTCCCGAGCAAGTAAAACTCAATGGTGAGATCATTTTGCAGTGGCAGATGTGGGGTCTGTTAATTGGAGGAATAATCTCCGGCGTGATCGGAGACAAGCGAGGTCGATTAAGTGTGCTGTTTGGCTCCATCATTTTGTATTCGGCCGCCAATATTGCCAACGGATTTGTAGAAACAGTCGAGCAATATAAGTGGATCCGATTTATAGCAGGATTAGGATTAGCTGGCGAATTGGGGGCGGGAATTACCCTGGTATCTGAAGTGGTTCCCAAGCAAAAAAGAGGGTTAGCTACTTCTTTTGTGGCGGGTATCGGATTAACTGGGGCGATACTGGCTTATTTTATGAAGCAGCAATTCGATTGGCGTACTTGTTACTTTATCGGAGGGGGATTGGGTATTGCGCTTTTGTTATTGCGCATCTCCGTACTGGAATCCAGCATGTTCCACCAGGTAAAAAAGCAAGGGGTGTCGCGCGGTAATTTTTTACTCTTCTTTACTAGCGCAGACCGTTTTAAACGATATCTTTTCGGTATCCTCATCGGATTACCTACATGGTATGTGATCGGGATCCTGGTTACCTTTTCGAACGATTTTGGTCAGGCTTTCGGAATAAAGGATAAGATCGATCCCGGTAAGGCCATCATGTTTGCATATGCTGGCATCTCTGTAGGAGATATCTTGATCGGAATGGTCAGTCAATGGCTTCATAGCCGACTAAGGGCCTTGTATATATTTTATCTGATTACGATGCTCTTTATGGTCTTGTTCTTTACCACCCTATGGCAAGGTTCCGCTGCCGGGTTATACTTGATCTGTGCCGGACTAGGTTTTGGAACGGGCTTTTGGGCCATTTTCGTAACCATGGGAGCCGAGCAATTTGGAACCAATCTTCGGGCCACCGCTGCCACTACTATTCCCAATATGGTTAGGGGGATGCTGGCCATTTTTATCTTGCCATTGTTCAAGTGGCTGCAGCACTTGCCCGGCATTGGATATGTCAATGCGGGTATTATCAGCGGAGTTATTATTATGGCTATCACCTGGACGGCAGCCCTTTTGACCCGCGAGACCTTTCATAAGGACCTTGACTTTGTAGAAGAGGACTAGCTCTTAAGCTCGCTCGCTTAGTTCTAACCAACGCAATTCTTTCGAATCGATCATGGCACTCAGTGATTCCATGCGTAACGAGAGGGCGGTCAATTCTTCATAGCTGCACTGCCCTCCGGCCAGCTCCTCACTGATCTTTTTTTTCTCTTCGTTCAGCAGGGGTAATTCCTTCTCCAAGGCCTCAAACTCTCTTTTTTCTTTGTACGAGAGAGGAGTTTTACCAGGATCGGATGCGGTGGGTTGCGCGAATGTTCTAATTTTTAGGGTGGTGTCGGCGCTCGTAAGGGCCTCTTTTTTTTCAGGGCTCTCTTTTTTAGCCGACTCTCTTCGGTACTGGCTGTAATTTCCCGGAAAATCGCGAATCAGGCCTCCTCCCTCAAATACCAACAAGTGATCGACCAGACGATCCATAAAGTAGCGATCGTGCGAGACGATCAAGAGGCAGCCACCGAACTCAAGCAAAAAATTTTCAAGTACAGCGAGCGTGGGAAGGTCCAGATCATTGGTAGGCTCGTCCAAGATCAAAAAGTTAGGATTTCGAAATAAGATAGAGAGCAAGTGCAATCTTCTTTTTTCTCCTCCGCTTAGCTTACTGATGTATGTGTATTGTTTGTCAGGATCGAACAGAAATAACTGCAAGAATTGAGCGGCACTAAGCGATCCTCCGGTGGCCAGTGGAAAGTTTTCGGCAATATTCTTTACGAATTCGATCACCCGTTGATCCTCTTTCCATTGTAATCCCTGTTGGGAGTAATTACCAAAGACAATGGTATCTCCTACATTGATCTTGCCACTGTCGGCCGCTTCAAGTCCTTGTATGATATTGGTAAAGGTTGATTTACCCACTCCGTTGGGGCCGATAATGCCCACGCGTTCCCCTTTTTTGAAGGTGTAGTCGAATCCCTTTAGGATCACGTTGTCTCCATAGCACTTATTGATCTTCTTGAGTTCAATGATCTTTCCACCCAGTCGGCTCATCTTCATGGACAATTGTAACGAGGCTTCTTGGGTTTGTTTTGAGGCTTTTTCAGCAATCGTATAAAAATTGTCTTGCCGACTCTTACTTTTTGTGGTCCTGGCTTTGGGTTGTTTGCGCATCCACTCCAATTCTCGTCTGAAAAGATTCCGTGCTTTATCGACAGAGGCTTTATCACTCTCTATTCGCGCTGTCTTTTTCTCGAGGTAATTTTCGTAGTCGCCTTTGTATACATGAAGCTCACTTCCATCGAGCTCCCAGATCTCGTCGCATACCGTGTCGAGAAAGTACCGATCGTGCGTTACCAAGATAAGGGTAATGTTTTCGCGGTTTAAAAACTGCTCCATCCATTCTACCATGCCTACATCAAGGTGGTTGGTCAGCTCGTCCATGATCAATAAGCAATGCTTATGCTCAAAGCCAATATCGATGAGTGTTTTGGCCAATGCGATCCGTTTACGCTGGCCCCCGCTCAATGTACCAATGGGTTGATTCAGCTCCTTGATATTGAGTTTATCCAATATCTGTTTGATCTTGGCGTCCATATCCCAGGCTCCCAACTCATCCATATTGATGATGGCTTGGTTCAATTCTTCGGCATTTTCCGTGGCAGCGGCTGCCTCGTAGGCTCGCACCGCATTCATCAGGGGATGGTCATGAAAGAAAATGGTCTCGGCCACGGTTTTTTGGGGATCGAACAGGGGGTCCTGTTCAAACAAGATCACATCTACTTCTTTATTGATCCAAACCGTTCCGCTGTCGGCTGTTTCCTGCCCTGCCAGAATACGCAGTAGGGTAGACTTACCTGATCCATTGCGAGCGATCAGCGCGATCTTGTCGCCCTGGCTAATATGAAAACTAATAGAAGAAAATAGTGGATGGATCCCATAACTCTTGGTCAAACGCTCAACACTTACAAAATGCATGGCGCAAAGATAGGTTCATCGGTCTTGTCTTCAGAAAATAGATAACTAACGAAGAAGCGTTTACAGATAGTGATGGAGTAGTTCGCTATTTTAAGGGTCTTATATTGTCAACTTGTGATCAGTTTGCAAAGCAGTAGAGTAATTAGGATCAATAAAAAGATCCGGTAACGTTGCCAGTTTCGGCTATTTCTTTTTTGACGCCGGGCTTTTTGAATTTCGTTTTGCCACGTCAGGTTTTCGGGTTCGATCTTGTAAAAATGTTCCGAGATCTGCTCGAAAAGAGGATAGGGCAAGATCGTCGCTGCCAATAGCAGGAGTCTGGCTCCGGTCAGTAGGGCCTCAGGATCGTCGTATTGTCGTAGGGTGTCGATCTTTTCACTATGAGCAAGTTGCTCTATTTGTGAATACAATTGCTGTGGATCGATTCGATCTGGATCTTGTGTATTCGTATTTTTCTCTACCGCCAAACATTCTTTAACCCATCCGGCAAGATCATCGTAAGAGGAGGAGAGGTCTTTACCCTGTGCTTTACGTAGCCAGCGCTCCTGCAAGAACTGGATCTTCTTGATCGGGTCACTTAAGACTTCATAGGCGTGTTGTATTTCGCTGAATCGAACAGAGGCCGCTGCATTATTACCGGTTTTATCGGGATGTAGATCGAAAACTAGTTTTCTCCAGGCTTTTTTGATCTGCTCCGCCGTTGCTCCGGGGGGCAGACCCAGTGTATGATAGTGATCTTTATAGTGATTTTGCAAGCATCAGTTTTTTAAGCCATAGACTTTTTCTCCATTGATGTACGTGGCTACGACCCGGGTGTTGAGAATGGCCTCCGCTGGGGTACTCATCAGATCTTGGTCCAAGATGATAAAGTCGGCCCATTTGCCTGGTTCTAAGCTGCCTTTTTTATTTTCTTCGAAACTGCCCTTGGCCGCCCAATGGGTCATGCCGCGTAATGTCTGCTCGCGCGTAAGCGCATTGTCCATTTGAAAGCCCGTTGCAGGCCAGCCACTGGCATCTTGTCTGAATACGGCGGCATAAAATGTCTTAAAGGGAGATATATCCTCTACCGGAAAATCGGTACCAAGCGGCATCCACTGATTTTGTGCAAGTAATTGCTGATACGCATAGGCGTTCTTGATCCTTGTGGCTCCCAATCTTTTTTCAGCCCAATACATATCTGAGGTCGCATGGGTGGGTTGCACAGAGGGAATTACGCCATACTTTCCAAAGAGGGCGAGGTCATTTTCATTGACTACTTGGGCATGTTCGATTCTCCAGCGTTTATCGTTAGCAGGTTGCAGATAGCGGCCATAGATCTGTAGGATGGTACGATTTCCGCTATCTCCAATGGCATGGGTGTTCATTTGCCACCCCTTGCTCGCACACCAGTTAGCGACGCTGTCAAAATGGGCGGGGTTACTGAGCAAAAAGCCAGCGTTGTCTTTATCGTCCTCATAGGGATGAAGCAAGCAAGCTCCTCTGGAGCCAAGAGCCCCATCACCATAGACCTTAAAACTCCTTACCTGCAAACGATCTTCCAATATCATTCCTTTCCTTTCGGCAAATCGGTAATTATCGGGTTTATCACTCAGCATAACGTTCAATCGAAGCGTAAGCAAATTCTCTTGCTGCAGCTTTTGCAGCTGCTCCACCACGGGATAATCCAGCCCGCAATCCGTTAACGAAGTGAGTCCTACGGCCAGACAGTTTTGTTGCGCTTGCGTAATAACCCTGGTAAATTCCGCTGTAGTGATAGCAGGAATGGCCTTACTGACTAGGTCCACTGCGTTATCGATCAGGAGTCCGGTCATCACCCCATTTTTTACTAAGACCTTACCGCCTACCAGTGGTTGCCCTGCCGTGATCTTTACAGATTCTAAGGCCTTTTGATTGGCGATGGCAGCATGCCCGTCAATACGGGTTAGTAGTACCGGACGATCGGGAAATAGGGCGTTGAGGGCTTTGTTATCGGGAAAGGTTTTGTTTTCCCAGTCATTTTGATCCCAGCCATGTCCCACGATCCATCCCTCGGGGTGAGTGCTCGCGAATTCTCTTACCACCGATAAGATCTGATCCCAACTCTTGGTCCCCACGAGGGAGGCTGTGCGAAGGGTTTCCGCATAGCCAACGAAATGCGCATGGGCGTCATTAAAACCGGGGTAGATGAATTTACCATTAGCGTTGAGACTATCTCGAAAAGTATATTTTTCCCGGAGGGATGCCGCCGTTCCGGTCGCCATTACTTTTCCTTGGTCTATGACCATGGCTTCTTGAATCGAGAAGCTGCTATCGATTGTGTAGATCTTTGCATTAAAGACAAAGAGATCGACTGTGGGTCGGTTCGTACAGGCGGCGCAGAAAACGAGCCAGAGGGGCAGGGCAAACCATTTTAATTTCATATACAAGAATTGGACCTAAAGATATTCATTCTATAAAAAAAGAAGACCGCCCTTGCGAGCGGTCTTCCAAATAAAGCGTTACAAACTATTAGTTGAACAAGTAGCGAAGACCAAACTGTATAGAGTAGGTAGAGGCTACGCTTACGTTATCACGGAAGGTCTTGGTAATAATATCACCATTGGCACTACCCAAGCGGTAGATCGGTAAGACTGTACCACCCGGAACAAAGCTGGCCGAATTGGTGATCGCCAATGGGCGGCTGTTGTTGATGGTTTTGATCTTGCCCCATCCTGGATCGATCAGGTTGCCGGCATTGAAGATGTCGATGCTGAATTGCAAGCAATTCTTGGTGCCCTTTATATTAGTAAACAGGTCTTGCATGATCTTAACATCCAAACGATTCAACCAAGGCGCTTGCGCTCCGTTACGCTCGGCATACTGACCACGGTGAGCACGGAGGTATTTGTCTTGCTGAATATAACGCTCGAACAAGGTACGCTGAGCAGCTTGATCATATGATACGCCATTTACCGTATTACTAGCAAATAACATTTGCTGCACTTCAGTTGCGGTGGGGATGTACATCAGGTCATTTCCGTTGATACCATCACGGTTAAAGTCCAGATCATAGGTGTAGGAGAAGCGACCGTTGATACCGCCATTATAGAAAGCAGAAATGGTGGTAGCCAGGTTTTTGAAATACTCCTTGCGGTAAGAGATCATGGCAACAACACGGTCTGGCACTACATAGTCGGCATAGCCAAGGGTCTGTGAGTTGGGTCCCCATACATTGGGAGTTCCCTGCCAGGCAGAGAGGGGTTGGTCACCACCACCATCATAAAGGTTTCCGGCCATTGATTTTGTGTAGGCAACAGACCAAGAAAGGCCTTTGCTGTATTGCTTTTCAACTTTAGCGGTCAGCGAGAAATAATAACCACGGGTTCCGTTATCCAAGATCACGGGGTTAAAGGCACCAGAGGCATTAGCTTGGGGGATACCGTTATTAAGGGTATTGATAAAGCGGGTTTGATTGGTCGCACCGTAGATAGGACGTCTGTCAGGATACCCATCAACAGCCAATGAGGCCGGGGAGATCATATTAGGATTACGGAAGATAGCCGTGTACATGTCTTTATTAAAGATAGCTTCTACGGTTCCGATAATTCCTTTGCCTAAACGAGTATCAAAGGCAAGTGTCGATTTCCAGGTCTGGGGATTTCTAAAGTCTTCCACCAGGGCGGTAACGCTACCGGGTACAATAGTACCGGCAGTAGGCACGGTAGAAGGTCTGTAGGCAGCAGGATCAGGATTGAAAGGGCCGGGTGTGTTGGCCTGGCCGTTCCAGAATTGGGTAACCTGTATCATACCATTGTCACCTGATTGGCTAACGATCCAAACAAAGGGAACACGACCGGTAAAGATCCCTGTTCCACCACGAATCTGCAAGGAGCGATCTCCGTAGATGTCCCAATTGAAACCAAGACGAGGAGACCACATCAGGCGATTCTTAGGAAGATTACCTGTATTAATCTTTTCGCCTCCATCAAAATTCATTTTAAGCACCAAAGGATGCGTCACGATCTGTGGTACATCGGGGTAGGTGGGAAGATCTACACGCAGACCCAAGGTCAGGCGGAAATCTTTGGTAACTGCGATCTCGTCTTGACCGTAAGCAGAATATTGGGCAAACTTGAAAGAGGAGAAGGCAGGGGCAAAGTTCTTAGACAAAGAGTAGGTAATTGCAAAATCTCTGGGTTTGGCACGCAGCGCAGGATTAGGATTGATAGAGCTGGCAAAATCAGCCCATGTATTGAATACATAGAAACTGGTACCAAAGCGCTGAAAACCATTGATGGTCTCACTCAATTCGTATTGACCACCTACTGTCCAATTATGTTTGCCGGTAGTCCAAGTAAGATTATTGATTACAGAGTAGGTTTTAACCTGGCGAAGATTTCCGAAGCTGAAAGGCTCGTAACCAAAGGAGGTATAAGGAGCCGGTCCGGTTACGCCCCCTGTGTTACTCAAAATATCTACGAAGGGGAATATCTGGCTATCGGTAGAACGAGAATCATTTTGGAAAGTGTAGGTAGCACGAAGCGTATTGGCCATTTTACCCCAAGTAGAGTTCAACTCACCGGCCAATGAGTATAAATTGGCTCCCTGAAAATAGTTGGAGTTCTTGAACCACTGTGATGTGCTGGCTGTACGGTTGCTGGTATAGTTAACGTTCGATCCGCTCACAGAAGTACTGGGGGTAAAAGGTTCTCCGCCTTCTACCTGGCTATAGCGAATATTCAGGCGATTTTTGTCGTTGATGTTCCAGTCGATACGGGCAAGGTACTTAGTACGCTCAATGTTGGGAACATAACCCTGATAAGGTCCGGTAACATATCCGTAATTATCGAGCAGGAATTTGCTGATCAAATTGAGTGAGTCAGCCGTAGGTCTCACGATATTGGGAGCACTTCCGTAAGGGGCAGCCGCTGTTGCAGCAAAGAAGTTTTGAATAGACTTGGGCTGATTTTCTGTTTCGTAATTGATAAAGAAGAAAAGCTTGTTCTTGATGATGGGTCCGCCCATACGGAAACCATATTGATTGAATTCTTCAACGGGGCGAATGAATTTAGCTTGCTCAACTTGATCACCTCGTTGATTTTGGTTACGGAAATAACGATACACAGAACCCGTAAAGGTGTTGGTTCCGGAACGCGTTACTGCGTTAACGGCCGAGCCGATAAAGCCCGACTGGCGAATATCAAAAGGAGTGATGTTGATAGAGATCTCATCCAGGGCATCCAATGAGATGGGAGCTCCACCGGCAGGAAGGTTAGAACCGATACCAAAGCTGTTGTTAAAGTCAGATCCGTCAACAGTAAAGTTGTTTTGGCGGTAGTTACCACCTCCAATAGAGGGGCCATTGGCCTGGGGGGTAGCCCTTGTGATCTCGTTAATGCTGCGGCTAAAAGTAGGAAGCTGGTTGATCTGGCGAGTACCTACGTTGGTGACGGCTCCAGTACGACCGGCATTGAGGATCGAATTTTTTCTTCCCCCTACCACAACGTTTTGCAAGGCGGCCGCTGTGCTTAGCAGTTCAGCGCTCAATACATATGGATCTCCCAGTTGTAAGTAGATGTTTTCGAATTTCTCTGCCTGGTGGCCGACAAAGCTGATCTCAATGGTGTAGGGTCCTCCCACACGCATGTTCTGTATGGTATACTGTCCGCCCGTACGGGAGATGGTGGTATACTTGGTTCCAGAGGGCACGTGGATAGCGACGATGGTTGCACCAGTTAAGGCTTCTTTGTTGTTACTTTTTACATCACCGGTCAGCACCGCGGTCGTAACCTGAGCAAAAAGCGAAGAGCCAGCAGTCATGGCAACCACTAACAGGAAGAGTATTCTCTTAAGCATATTCATATTGGTTTTCGGATGCAAAGAAAGGGAATATTCCCTAAATAAATATAGCGAAATGTCGACAAAATACGGGCCGAAACGTAATGGGTTACAACAAGATGGGTTTTTTACCTTCTCCCACGCCGTGTAACCCTTGTAAAGGCAGCGAGCAAAAGGGGTGTCTAGAGCTCAAAATTCGGTGTAGTCCATCGAAAAAATTGATGTAAGTTATTAATTATCAATCATTAAATTTTTTTGACTTTTTTCGTTTTTTACCGCCAAATAGGTCGGAAAGTCTGTCATACTCCCTTTTGTAGGACAAACTGGCCCCTGCCCTTCGAGAGCGGACCACACTGGCACTGGTACTGGCGGTCAAAAAATCGGCATTGGTGCGATAGAAAAAAGAGGCCCTAATGGTGCCACTCGGGTTGATCAACCACTCCATGGTTACGTCGGGCAGCAACAAAATACTTTGCTGCACGCTGGATTGCGCTCCTTGTCCTAGGGGGGCATCCATGCCCAATCCTGTGGAAATAATAAATCGGTTGTCGAAAAAGGAGCGGCCAATTGAAAAGTTCACGTTGCTGCTTAGGTTCAGCGCCGTGCTACTCGAAGCCAGTAAGTTTCGATTGTATAATGATGTGTTCAGGTTGATGCGATACTTGTCGCTTCTTAGCAAATTGCTGAACAGCTTATTGATCTGATCGCTTAGCACCGAGAGTAAGATGCCGGAGATGGTGCTTACGTTGACACCGGCCCCCGACAAGGTTCCCCCCAACTCACTGGGGGCAAAACTATTGAACACGATCAGGTAAGTAACCTGTCGATTCAGTTCATTGCTGTTCGATTGTAGTTGTTGCAGTAGGAGTGTTAGTTCGGGGTTGACGTTCGCAATGCTGTTCGGGGGAAAATCCAACGAAAACTCGATGGAGGGTTTGAATAATTTATTAGTTAGTCGGGCCACAACGAATACATCGCTACGGGCATTGCTTACATCGGCGGTCAGGTTCAGGGCGCTGGCCAGCGGAGCAAAACTTACCCGCTCACTTTTGTAAACGGCCTCGAATTTTATGGTGGCGTCATAAGGGTCTCCGTTCCATTCGATATAGTTGGTTCCTCCCTTTTTGATCTCAAATGGTTTTTTGAAAAAAGATTGAAAAGTGAACAGGTAATTTCCCTCCTCGATCCCTAAGCGACCGCGTAGCGAAAGGGGTTCTGTGGTGCCCGTACGGATCTTTAGCGTACCGCTGCCCTTGCCCTTGATCTCATCTCCGGACAACTCATCTAGTACCACTTTTACTTGTAAAAGCGGGTTAGCTGTTAACTCCAGGTCAAACAATATGTTGTTTCCTTGTTTTGTGTAGCCCTCCGTCGCCATCTCTGTACCAAACTTTCGTTCGATAAGAAACTCGGCACTCCCACTTTCTTTTCCAGTGCCGGGGGGTAAGGTTACATAGCTGCTGTCCTTATCTGAAGCAGCCGCATTCAACGTCATTACCATGTCTGTTTGCGGACCACGCAGCTGTAAAAGAGCGGTACCTTTCACCTGTCCATAAAAAAGATCATTATCTGTCCGGTTTGTATTAAGTAATTGTACGGGTCGATTGTTTTGCTCTCCGCGACTTCCGGGCTTGCGTGTCGAAAGATCCAGATCGTAGAACAAGTCATTAAAAGAAGCATGGTCTATGCCACCACTGACATAAATAGGGTTATTCGTGGCTGTGTCTCGAAGAACAAGGCCATTTAACTCGATACGGCTGGGGGTGATTTCGATCTCCTTGTTATCGATGCGGTAGTAACACTGCGTATAGTTTACCCGCAGGCCAGCATTTGTAAGTAACCCTTTTCCGGTCACCGCAGGGCGATGCAGATCGCCGTCTATCACGATGTCGCCGGTAAGATGCCCGGTAATATCACTAAAGAGTCCTCCTAAAAAACGTTCTAGCAAGGTAATGGGATATTGTCTTGTGTTGAGGGTGATTTTATTTTTTGATGAAAGTGAATCTTGGCCGTAAAGTTGTACATCAAAAGATAATTTTTCTTCTTCGTTCAGGGTAGATCCGCTCGCCGTGAGCATTCCACGCTGATGATCATAACGTATATCGGTACGTACTTCGCCAATCGAATCATTGTCCAGGCGAAGTAAACGTGTATAGATCTGGTCACTGCTAATGTGTAGTTCGCCGAGGGGGTCCTCTATCAATACATCTCCCGATACAACGCCCTCCAGTCTGTTATGGGGTACTATAAAAGGTCCAATGTCATTTAGATTTATGTTCGATAGCGATAGACCGATCTTGTCTTTTTCACCATCCTCTTTAGGGAGCGTACGCAGTTTCAATAGCTGGTCTCCTTCAGAAAGTAGTAGGCTGCCGCTTACGGGACTAGTTTTGCGAAGTACCAACTCGCTCTCTTCTCCCAGGGTCCACAATTTACCATTGACCGTAAAGTCCGAGGGTTCCCAGTGCAAAACAAACCCGTCCTTGTATGTGGTCACGAGCGCATTTAAATTCAACTTTTCTACTCCGCTGCCGCTACCGGAACGCAACTGGATCTGTGAAGAATCATTTCTGGCTACGAACTGCAAGTTGGCCGGTGGAAGGGCGATGGTATCATTAATGGTGAATTGTGCCATATTTCCCTGCAGCAAAAGGGTTTTGTCAGTGGCAGAACTGTTGATGTCGATCTTCTCTGCTTTATATTGGCGATATCGTAATTCCGGGATCGTGGCTTTTAACGAGAACGAATCAAGAACAGGTATCCAAGAGGCTTCTATCGAACTATAGTTAAGACCTGACCATTCAGGTGCAACCGAACTCAAAAAAGGACCAGCCAGAGAGGTTTGTAGCGACATCGCGATTCGCGTATCGGGTGCCAGCGGTCCTGGAGATTCAAATTGAGAGGGATAATACCTCGACAAAAAATGCCTTGCGATCGAGGGGAGTTCATTAAACTGAAACTGACCATCAAGAGAAGCATTGAATTCGTTGGAAGCGATCGATAGATTCTTTTTATCGGAGGTATTATTTAACTCTATGTACAAAGAATCGAGTGGTAAAAGCTCCTCTTGCAAGGAAATGGCCGCATCGCGTATAGCTAAAAACCCATGTAATTCGTTGCTCGATGCATACTGAAAAAGCGCGGACATATTGCCGGATAGCTCAATATCTTTTTTTGACAATTGAAGGTCTTTGAGCGATGCTTTTTGGACACTGCCTGTAAAGGTGATCTTATTTTCCCCTTGGTCGATCTTCCAGCTGGCCTGCAGTGGACCCGTAACAAGATGCTCGTCTTGTATGCTGGTCTTAAATAGAAATAATTGTTCTTTCAAAGAGCCTTCTACCCCAATGTTGTGAAAAGTATATTCATTAAAGCGCAACGATTTAAGGGTGCCGCTGTAAATGGCTTCTGCATCTCGTAAACTACCTCCTTGTCCTTGTAGAGAGCCTTCAAAATCGATCTTGCCAAGGGAGGGTAGTCCCAAAAGTGTTCCGGCATCGAAGCCCCTAAGTTTTAGCGAACCTTGATAGGCTGTACGGCGACGAGGGGATTGTTTTATGCGAATTGCCGTCTGCAAATCACCTAGTCCTGTTTGCCAGTTTCCCTCGGCAGAAAAGTCATCTTGTAGCGCAAGGAGAGACCCCTGAAAGCGGATATAGCGAAGCTTGCTAAGATCGGGATCTCTTTGTTGGGCCAGCGCAGGAATAAAAAATACAAGATCCTCGTAAGAGCTATTCAACCGTTTAGCTTCCAAACGAATCGTTCTTCTGGCTGGGTCATTCAGGTGTTGGATCGAAAGATCTCCTTGCAAAAAACTTTCGTTTCCAGCTTTCAAGACCAACTCTCGTATCCTTAGGTCGGTAAGATCACCACTAACCTGGGCCTGTAATTGGATCGTTTTATTAAAGGAGGCTGCTTTGGGAAAAAAGAAGGCAATGTCTTTGCTGCTGATATTCGATCGTGTGATCTGCGATTGAAATTGGGTCTCTTTGGAAAGTGAAATAAGGTCATTCAGCGATCTAAATCGTATGCGGGCATTTTGCGCTATCGTACTGTTATTGGTTTGCAGCAAAAAGCTATCGAGCGAAATACTGTTGGAGGTCCATTCTACCCCCGACCGTAAGGTTCGAATCGCAAAACCACTTCTTTCTTGTGCAGAAAGGGTCAGCTGGCTGCGCAGCGTATCTTCTTTCCAACTTGCATTTTGTAAGGAAAGGTTCAGGCCACTGATCTCGGGCTGGACAGCATCAAAAACTCCGGGATTCAATGTGCGGCCCTCTTGTTTGAGGCTAAAGTATCCTTCTGTTATTTCTACATTGCCCAATTGCAGACTAAGGGCATTAGCAAAAGAGAGTGAGTCAGAAGACGACGACGTCGAACTGATGGCGGCGTCTGGTTTAAGCGATTGGTTTTTCCCTTTGTAACGGTATAGGGAAACCGTTGGTTTTTTGATGGAGAGCAAACTAATTTTGATGTCTTTTTCCGCTGTAGAGAGCTGATCTGCCAGTAAGTCTGCCTGTTCAACGTTGGCTTGCAGTGAAAATCCGTTCCACTCATCTATTTGCTCAAAGCGCGAAGAGGCCACGGAGAGATGATGCAAGTGAAGCGGCCCCCCCTTTTTTTTCGATCCCGTATCGGCGGAGCGGCTTTTAGTAAAATAGTCCAGCAAAAACTGGTGCCGCCATGTACTATCGGTTCGCTGCACTCTTATCAGTGCATTGCTCAGTTCTACTTGGGTAAGTTCAATACTGTCTTTCGTAAAAAACCAATCAGAGAGACTTAGCTGAAGTTCTTGCGCGTAAATGATCGTATCCTGTTGGCGATCCATGACCAGCAGCCCATCAAGGGCGAACCGGTCGAGCAGCGAAAAAGAAACGCCCTTTACTTCTATACGGGTGCCAAGCTCTTTAGAAAGGGTAAGGGCAACTTGTTTTCCTAACCAGCTTTGAACAGCGGGTATCTTTAAGAGTGTAAAAATCAGGACCACCAGCAGCAAGAAGGAAAGGACCACCCATTTTACTATTTTCACTGCTGTGCGCACAAGAACGAATTGTTTGTAAAATTAGTGAAACAGCCCCAGTAAGATTGGTTAAATTGCTCAAAATCGCTCTCATGAAAAACATCCTTTTTATTGTTTTAGTGGGATGGTATTTGCCCATTTTTGGGCAACAGGCCTCTTCTTTGCCCTTGTCCGCCAATGCAAAATTTGTGCTGGTCATTCATGGAGGGGCCGGTACCATCAATAAAAGTCAACTAACTCCGGAGCTCGAAAAGCGTTACCGGACATCGCTTGAAAAAGCACTAACGACCGGCGCTGCCATATTGGAAAATGGAGGCGCGGCACTAGATGCCGTAGAGGCTACCGTTCGGATCCTCGAAGACGATCCGTTGTTCAATGCGGGCAAAGGAGCGGTCTTTACGGCCGAGGGAGTGAACGAATTGGATGCCGCTATTATGGATGGACGTACACTGGCGGCCGGTTCCGTGGCGGGGGTCAAAACGATACGCAACCCCATTTCGGCGGCCCGTGCTGTAATGGAGCGTTCAGAGCACGTGCTGCTAACTGGAAAAGGAGCAGAGGCCTTTGCTACCCAACAGGGCTTGGAGATCGTCGATCCCTCTTATTTTTATACACCTGCCCGCTGGGAATCGCTGCAGCGTGCCAAGAAAAGAGACTCCCTCGAAAAAATGGCTACTACCCATCAATATGCTCTTGTACTCCATGAAGAGAAGCGCAAAGATCGCTACGGAACCGTGGGTGCTGTGGCATTAGACCAACAGGGGCATGTAGCGGCGGCGACCAGTACCGGAGGCATGACCAATAAAAAGTGGGGACGAGTAGGAGATGCCCCCATTATTGGCAGTGGCACCTATGCCAATGACAACACGGTCGCGATAAGTTGTACCGGTTGGGGAGAATACTTTTTACGATTGGTTATGGCCAAATCGATCAGCGACAGAATGGAATTTGGTGGTCAATCTTTGCAGCAGGCAACCGAGGAGATGGTCATGCGTCAACTACCCGCGTTGGGAGGAGACGGAGGCCTGATTGCGGTGGATAAGCAAGGAAATATCAGCATGCCTTTTTGTACCGAAGGAATGTATCGGGGCTATATTAAGCGAGAGCAACGCGATGCTCCCTTACAAAAAGCAACCGCCATTTTTAAATGAGCGATCTAAAATTTATGACCGATAGTGAGCAGTATTCTACTACCTTGTCCGTTTACAGCGGCGCCCTCTACGGCTTGTTGTGTTAGCCGATACGAGAAGTGTGCGTCCTTGGTCAGGGTATGTACATAGGTCAGGTCAATGAATTGCCCTTTGTGTCGGTATCCTAATCCCCCGCTCACTTGCAGGCGATTTCCCCTAGGGGCATAGGTTCGCTCATAAGGATTGCCAAGCCAGGCCAGACCCAACCGCGTCATTAGCTTGGTAAATTTTAATTCGCCTCCCATGCGCAGATTAAGAGCACTGCGAAACGAATTATCGATTGTGTTATTCAGTTCTTTTAAGTATTGGCTTGTCGATTCACTATTGTTGATCGATGGATCGACTCGAAAGGAAGATGCCTTGTAATTGACATACTCTAGATCTGCAGTGAGAAATCCTTTCTGAAGTGTTACATCTTCGACCTCATTGATCACATAAGAGCCGCTTAACATGATGCGGTAAGGCGTTTGGTGAAAGTAAGAGAACTGCGCATCTTCTCCGTTCGTAAATAAAGTGGAGGATTGCGTCTGTATCCCTTTGTAGTTTTCGGTGTCAGTGGTAATGGAGGCGGCGTAGTGGTCGGTTAACCGCATCCAACTGGGAGAATGAACTGATAATCCCAGCCGCCAAAAGGGTGCGGGCCGGTAGATCAATCCCGCTTTGAGATTAAGGCCATTTCCATTGGTCTCCAGCCGCTGTTCAAAACTGGCATAATCGAAATTGTTCAGCGTTTGGGTCGCATCCGCCTCGGTAAAGGTGGTGGTCCTATCAAAGAAAACAAATGGGATGCCCAAGGTAAATCCAAAATAGATTTTTTCGTTGACCGATCCGCCGTATCCAATGGCCAACTCATTGACCGCCCCCCGGCTTTGCACACGGCTCTCTTGTAACAGCCCGGTCGATGCCGTGGCGCGGGTCTGGTATCGATAGTTTCCGGAGCTGCCTCCACCAACGGTATCGATCCAATAGGTATTAAAGGCCAGGCTACTCCCAAATGGAAAGTTCTGTGCAACTTGGTTGGCGTCTCCGATACCGCCCACTTCTTCTAGAAAGCGTTGCGAGTAAGAATGACGCGTATTGAGTCCACGGTAGAGAAGATTAGTATTAAAATTGGCAACCTGGTTTAGGGCAATGGCGAAAGCGCCCGTTCTTTTTTGTTGTTCTCTTTTTCCGCTGCCCTGTTCGTAAAACTGTGTACCCGTTACGATACCTATGGTGCCAAACCCTATTGAACTTCGCTGATCGGTCTCTGTTCGGCCCAAATAGCGACTCTTGTTTTGGTGGTGCTGAAAGGAGGGAGAAAATACCAAGTCTCCGGTCTTATAGAATCCAAGGCCGGCCGGATTGACAAATAAGGCAGAAAGATCTCCCCCCAACGAAGCCATAGCACCACCGATGGCTTGTTGGCGGGCCGTTCCATTGGGCGTTGTCCACGCATAGCGCAAGGCATCGTCTGGTTCTTGTGCTTGCACGCTAACGGAGAGCAATAAAGAGCAGAGCAAAATAGGTAAGGACGTTGCGTGTTGCATGGGATCAACTGGGTCTTTGATAATAAGACTAGAATCTTCTAACCGGAGCACTACTGGCGGGCGCACTCGATGCATTATTGCTTGGGGGCGAAACAGCCGATCCCCCTGAATTGCCTCCACCGGAATTGCTGGCCCCAAAGGCCTCTCGTAAGGCGTTGCCGCGGGTAGTGGCACTCGATTTTCGTTGCGTTCCGAATGGAACATAATTGCTGCCGCCTCCGGTATTTTGTTGTATCATTTTAATATTGACCGGTCCTTGTTGATAGCTTCCGAGGTTGTAGAGGCGTGGGCCTGTAAAAATATTTTTGACGGGTGTTTGGGTCCAGGCAACAGGCATAAAGTAGGGGTTATAAAAATAGTTCCACGACATATAAGGGTTAAGGGTGGGAGCGAAGAACTGATTATATCCCAGCGACCAACGTTCAAAGGTGTACCAGTCGTCAAGGTCATCCCAGCGGTTGCGATTTCGTACTCTCATTCGCAAAAAACGATCTTCCTCATCTTCTTGGTAGTAGCGAACGCGACGCGTTTCGTCTCGCTGCACTCGCACATATTCGGCCTCCGGTCTGGGCGGAGAAAAATATACATCATCCGGAGTCTGTCCTGTTTTGTAAGCCGTGCTGCAACTAATTAGTAGCAATGCGGATAGAATAGGTAGCAGATAGGTTGTTTTCATAGCCGAACGGGTTAATTTTGTATTCTTCATCAAAGTTCGGCATCTTGCGGGGATATTGTTGGCCGGGCTGTTAAAAAAAAGGTAAACCCGACCTTGTTCAATTAAGTTATGAATAAAGAGATCACTTCAAGAGCCACCGATTACTCTCAATGGTATAACGACCTGGTGCTGAAGGGGGAGCTGGCCGATTATTCAGCGGTCAGGGGATGTATGGTCATCAAGCCCTATGGTTTTGCCCTTTGGGAGAACATGCGCGATGTACTGGACAAAATGTTCAAGGATACCGGCCATGTCAACGCCTATTTCCCCTTGTTCGTTCCTAAAAGTCTATTTGAGGCCGAAGAGAAAAATGCAGAGGGGTTCGCCAAAGAATGCGCGATCGTTACACATTATCGTCTCAAGGCCGATCCTGATCGTCCCGGAAAACTCATGGTCGATCCGGCTGCCAAGCTCGAAGAAGAACTAGTGGTTCGCCCTACCAGTGAGGCCATTATTTGGAGCACCTACAAGAATTGGATACAATCATACCGCGATCTTCCCATCTTGGTCAACCAATGGGCCAATGTGGTTCGTTGGGAAATGCGCACCCGCCTCTTTTTGCGGACCGCCGAATTCCTTTGGCAAGAGGGGCATACGGCGCATGCTACCCGACAAGAGGCTGTGGAAGAAACAATTAAGATGCTTCATGTGTACGCCGACTTTGTTGAGCATTACATGGCAGTGCCTGTAATAAAAGGAGTCAAGACGCCACAAGAGCGATTTGCAGGTGCGGAAGACACCTATTGTATCGAGGCATTGATGCAAGATGGAAAAGCCTTGCAGGCTGGTACTTCTCATTTTCTGGGACAAAATTTCGCAAAGGCCTTTGACGTAAAATTTAGCGATCGCGATAATAAACTCGATCATGTATGGGCTACGAGTTGGGGGGTCAGTACCCGACTGATCGGTGCCCTGGTCATGGCGCATAGCGATGATGACGGGCTGGTGCTTCCTCCTCGTATCGCACCGATTCAACTGGTAATAGTTCCGATCTATAAGAGAGATGAGCAAAAAGCCGCCATAGATACTTGCGTGCAAGAGCTGATGCGTTCGTTGAAAGCACTGGGTATACGTGTCAAATACGATGATAATGATAACGCACGTCCGGGCTGGAAGTTTGCCGAATATGAGATGAAGGGTGTTCCCCTTCGCTTGGCCATTGGGGCACGCGACCTGGAGAATAAGGTCGTAGAGTTGGCTCGTAGAGATACGCGCGAAAAATCGACCATACCTTTAGAAGGATTATCACAACGAATTCAACAGTTGCTAGAGGAAATTCAGCAAAGTCTTTTCAATAAAGCATTGTCTTATCGCGACAGCCATATAACTCCGGCCAACAGCTGGGAAGAGTTTGTGTCGCTGCTCGATACCAAGGGTGGATTTATTGCGGCACATTGGGATGGCAGCTCCGAGACCGAAGAGGCCATCAAAGAAAAGACCAAGGCCACGATCCGCTGTCTTCCATTAGATAATAAACAAGAAACGGGTCTTTGTATCCTGACAGGAAAGCCATCCGTACAGCGTGTACTTTTTGCCAGGGCCTACTAATGAGCATGAATCCGGAATCTCCTTTTGCCAGCGGCCAGGTTTTATTGATTGATAAGCCCTTGGGCTGGACCTCCTTTGATGTGGTGCGAAAGCTCAGACATCTTATCCGCATCAAAAAAATTGGGCATGCCGGCACGCTCGATCCCTTGGCTACGGGATTGTTGATCGTTTGCACCGGAAAATTTACCAAGCGCATCAATGAGTTCATGGCGCAAGAAAAAGAATATACCGGAACCATTACATTGGGAGCCGTTACCCCTAGTTACGATCTGGAGACCGAACCGATCGACCATCAGGATATTGGGTCGGTGACCTTGGAGCAGATCAATCAGGCGATAAAACAATTTACGGGTTCGATCTTGCAAGTGCCCCCTGCGCACTCAGCCATCAAGCTGAATGGAAAACGGGTTTATGAAATGGCTCGTAAGGGGCAGACCGTGGTATTGGAGCCTCGTCGCATTACGATCTCTGCTTTTGAGCTGGTACGATTCGAAGAAGGGTTACTGCATTTCAGGGTGGTCTGTTCTACAGGAACATATATAAGAAGTCTGGCTAATGACTTGGGACAGGCCTTGGGTTGTGGAGGGTATTTAAGTTCGTTGAGAAGAACGCGAATTGGATCCTATTCGGTGGAGGAGGCGCAAACGCCTGCACAATTCGAGCAGTCGCTGACCTGATCTTTATCTTCGTGGTTCATTCACTTACAGAATGAAGGGATAATTGATACCCAGCTGAAATTGGTCCATGTCTTTCCATCTAGGATAACCGAACCATTTATTTTGAAAGGCTGCATTCACCGGGGCCGGACTTGGGTCCTTTGCTTTGGCAGAATAATCGAGTCGTATCACAAAATAGGTAAAGTCTATTCGCAATCCGGCGCCAACTCCAATGGCTATATCTTTTCCGAGGCGTTGCAGTGAAAAGACCTCTTCGCGTTGCCGGCCGGGCGCCTGCTTTACGTACCAGATATTTCCTATGTCGCTGAACAGGGCTCCGTTTACCTTACAACCGGCCACGGAGAAAAGAGGAAATCGGTATTCGAGATTAGCCTCGAGTTGCAGATCGCCATATCGTTCCGGTAGTCCGGTATTTCCATACGATTGTATGGAGGAGCCTGGTCCCAGTTTCCGTAAGCCCCAAGCCCGCATACTATTGGGCCCTCCTGCAAAATATTGTCGGAACAGTGGCAGATTATATCGTTTATTCGGATTGACAGTATTATCAAATTCATAACCGGCCCCAGCAAAAAAGCGCATGGCCAGGGCCGATCGTCGAATCTGTATTTTGGTCGAAAGATCCAGGTCTATCTTTACAAATCGAAATAGTTGACTGTCGAGCAGGGGTTGTCGGATCATTCCTGTCAAGAGACCTGACTCTTCGATATTGAAGCGGATATTGGTGATGCGATTCCGTTGTTGCTGCGTAAGCAATACCCCGGCCGTTACGGACGAGATCAATCCATCTGCAAAAATATTTTTGAGCAACCCGTTATTGGCAATGAGTTGATCGAGCTTAGGGCGGCGAGCAATGGCATTGTACTCAATATTGGGTAAACGAACCGTGAATAGTGCATTTCTATATCTAAAGTCGTATCCCCAAGCGGCACTATAAGAGGAGAGATTAAAGAGTTCTCTTCTCTCCGTATTGGCAACAGTAAAGCCCAGTACCGATTTAAAGTTTTCTTTCCATTCGGCAGGCAGCCAGGCCACGCGCGGTATGGCACGCGGAAAATAAAGATTATGGGTAATAGCCAACTGTCTGGTTTGAATAAAGTTGACGGCCGTTACTTTGTCTTGTCCTGTTTCAACTCCCAGTCGCAAGCTGGTCGTGGATTGAATGGCCTTTTTTGCCCAATTTCGGTTCTGCAGTCCCAGATTCAGGGCTATGCCAAATAAATTACCGGAGATCAGACTTTGATTGCTGCTTCCTTCTAGCGTGGCACTATTGCTGAATTTACGGGCAGGCGTTAATTTGATCAAGAGATCGGCGGTATCAGTGCCCGGTCGGGGACGTGGCTCAATATTGATGAGTCGCCAGGCACCCATGGCATTCAGCTGATTCAAGGTCTTAAAGTAATTGCGTTGTGCGTATAGGTCGCCTCGTGAAAAGAAGATCTTTTCTCTAAAGATCCCTGGATGAAACAGCGGTTGGTAGTGGATCAGCTCTAACCCGCTTCGTTGTGTTCGCACGGCAGTAAGCCCTGCTGTTTCGCTGCTATAATCGGGATAGACCTGTACGGCACCTACATAGTACTTAGTGAGTTTACTGGTATCGTATCCAGGCCGCAATCTGATTTCGAGATTGGCCTTAGGAGTGGTTTGCTTTGCTTCGATCTCGGCGAGTATGCGAAGCTGCTCAATGGGATCGGTCGTAGGATCCAGTAAGCGGGCATCCAGGGTGTCCCATACTCCGATTAACTCTTCGCGTGTAAATCGCAGATAGCCATTATTACGGTAGAGGTCTACCAATCGATCCAGCTCGGCCGATACGGAGGTTTTAGCAAAGGGCTCTCCCTTTTTGATCTTACTATCTGAAATCGAAAGGAGCGTTAATGTTTGCAGCGCTTCTTGCTGTATCGCATATCGTACTGAGTCGAGGCGAACCTGCGGTCCCGGGTTTACCCAAAAATTGACAGTTGTTCGTAGTTGGTCTTTACCCGCCAGCGCTAATGTGGTGTCGTATCGTATGGTGCCGTGAAGATACCCTTGCGAGGCCAACAAGTTTTCCATAAAAAAGATAGATCGCTGCACGGCTGCGGTGTCATAGACGGAAGGGTTACGGATCTCCTTTACAAATAGTTTGGACACGGAACGTACGGTGAGGCTATCGTCGAGTTGTCCATAGAGACGGTCTTCTAATGCCTGTCGGTCTTCCTCTTGGTAGTTCCCATTTACTTTTATAGTAGTTTTGAATACAAAGGGTTTCCCCTTGGGGTAGTTCTTCGGGATAACACCGCAGGCGCTTACTCCCAAGAGGATCCACATCAATAACATTGCCACCACTACGCTAAGGCCGTTGGGCTTGCCTGTGTGCATGAATAAAAATTAGTATGCTAGTTAAGTCAGTTATCAAAGATATTCAAAGTTTGGCCCTTAAAAAATACAGAGACCAGACGGGGCACTACCTGGCCGAAGGTCCAAAGTTGGTGGCGGAGTTATTGCAGTTTCATCGAGACTTTATCGTATCGCTCTACGCATTGCCCGAATGGATAGATGCGCATCAGAAAAGTTTGGAGGGTATTACTGTTGTAGGCATAGATGAAAAGGAGTTGGCTCGCATTTCTCAATTGCAAACACCCCATCAGGTAGTGGCCGTATTGCGGCAACCGCAACAGATGGTGCCGACAGCTCTTGGTCAGTTTACCATTGCTTGCTGCGGATTACAAGATCCCGGGAATCTCGGTACGATCATTAGAACGGCTGATTGGTTTGGGGTTAGGCAATTGGTCTGTAGCCCGGAGACGGTCGATTGTTTCAATCCTAAAGTGGTCCAGGCCTCGATGGGTAGTGTATTTAGAGTAAAGGTGTATTACACAGCATTGGAGCAATGGATCGATCAGTCGGGGTCCGTTCCTGTTTTGGCCGCTACGATGCAGGGCACCGATGTACGCAGCATGCCTCCCTTATCAGCGGCTGTTTTGTTAATTGGAAATGAGTCGACCGGAATTCCTTCTTCGTTGCTACAACGAGCCACCCACGTTGTTTCCATACCCGGCAAGGGGTCGGTAGAGTCACTCAATGCCGCTGTGGCGACCGGTATTATCCTTTCTTATCTCAGGTAAAGCGTATGGCCTGAAGCGGGCTGATCTTTTTGACCAGCCAGGTCGGGATCAGCAAGATCAGCATCGAAACTAAAACGGTCCCCGCGGCAATGACAAATACGTGCCAGGGAATGATCTTTACGTTGGCCTTATCCATAAAATAGGCTGATTCATCGAGAGTGATAAACCCGGTTTTTTCTTGTATCCATAGTAACGCCAGTGCTAAGAGGGTGCCGATCATAACGCCTCGGACCGTGATCAGTAAGCCATAGCGTAAAAAGATACGTTGTACCAACCAATCGGTGGCCCCCATGGCCTTGAGCAGGCCGATCATGCGGGTTCGTTCCAGCACCAGTACCAACAAACAACAGATAAGGTTGATCAAGGCCACGGCGGTCATACACCCGATCAGCACATTGCGAGTAAGATCTTGCATTTGCAACCAGTCAAATAGCTGGGGAGAAACCTCGTTGACTGCGATGGCATCCCAGGTGGCAGGAAAAAGCGGAAGGGCATACAGCGAAAGGGAAGAGGGCTCCATGGTGCGGGGATCCTTCAGAAATACTTCATATCCCCCCACTTGGTCTTTATCCCATTGGTTGAGCTGCCTTATCAGGTCGATGTCGCCAATGGCGAATAGATGATCATACTCCTCGATGCCGGTCTTATAAATTCCCGCAATGGACATTTTGCGTGCCAAGGGAGGGGCATCTTCTTTGATAAAATAGATCAACAGGCTGTCGTTCGGTGCTAATTGCAATCGCTTGGCTGTGTAGCGCGAGATCAATAATTCTCGACCAAATCCACTGTCAGGTAAGATGGGCATTCTTCCTTCTTGCAAAAAGGGAGCCAGTCTAAGGAACTGTTCGTTTCGATCGAGTCCTTTTAACATAACACCCTCCATATTTTCGCTCGTCTTTAACAGGGCATACCGGGTAGCAAAGGGATATACGCCTTCTACACCCGGTTGTTCTTGTAGCTGGTGCAAAAGGGCCTCGTTGTGTCGAATAGGAATTTCTTCGGCAATGATGGCTTTTCCAGGTTGTTTTTCTTGAATTCGAATATGGCCCCAAAAGCTGAATACCTTTTCGCTGATCCCTTGCTGGAATCCTTCGGCCAGCGCCAACGTAATGATCATGACCGCTACGCTGATAATGGTGGCGCCAAGTGAGATCCGAATCACCAGCCCTGCAAAGCGGTTGGTTCGACTGGCCTCTATGCGGTCGGCTAAAAAAGAAGGTAGATTCACGCGTATGCTTATCACCTCAAAAATAAGCGTCATCGATAAGAGTTGCTGACTCTTTTTTAGCTACTTTGCTAATATTGTTTTAAAATACCATTGCTCAATGCGAATTCTTTTGTTGGGGTACATGCTATGTTACACCTTTTTGATGCATGCGCAATCAGAGGAGCGGGTGTATCGATCTACGATCCACTCCATAAAATTATTCCGGGCTGGAGACCAGACCGCCCCGCCGGTACTGTATCTGGGACAGGCCGAACAGCTCGAATTGCATTTTGACGATCTTGAAGCGACCATCAGGCCATATTATTATAGCCTACAGCTTTGTAATGCCGATTGGACGCCGTCACCAATTCCTCCTTTCGACTATTGGAAAGGATTCATTACGCAGCGCATTCAAAACTATCGTCTCTCGTCGGCAGTGCAGACGCGCTATATGCATTACCAGACCTTGTTGCCCGAAAGAAATAGTGGTCCTACGCGCGGGGGGAATTATCTCTTAAAGGTTTTTTTGAATGATGATACATCACAACTTGTCTTTACAAGAAGGGTGGTAGTGATCAATAGGAAGGTGGCTGTCAATGCACAAGTGCTCCAACCTTTCGGCGGTCAATACTTTTTGACACATCAGCGTCTCTCGATCGGTATCAACCTGCAGCAAATGCCCCTAAACGCTTTCACGCCGCAAGAGATCAAGGTGGTCGTTGTACAAAATGATCTGTGGCTCAGCGCCCGGCTTCTACAGCGTCCCACCTTATACCGCGGAAATTATTACGAGTATAGCGACGAAGAGCAAACCCTGTTTCCTGCCGGGCAGGAGTGGAGGTGGTTCGATATGCGTAGTCTGCGCTTACGGGGAGACAGGGTAGCCCGTATCATGGATAGTGATACCAGTGTGCGCACCGACCTGTACATACAGCAAGATGCAGAGCGAAGCGGACAGCTCTACTTGTATTATCGAGACTTGAATGGAAAATACCTGGTTGAGAATATCGATAATCCGCTGCCGCACACGCAGGGTGAATATGGCTGGGTTCATTTTTCCCTTCGTCCAGCCGGAGGACGTAAGTATCATGGCAAGGATGTATTTGTAACAGGCGAATGGAGCGGATACGAATTGAGCGAGCCTTACAAAATGGAATTTGATCTTAGTCAAGGATGCTACACCAAGTCCGTTTATTTGAAGCAGGGTTTTTATAATTACGGATATCTGACGCGATCTTCGGCCGCCGAAACCAACGCGCTCAACGCGCCGTCTTTTGAGAATACAGAAGGCAACTTTTGGACCACCGAAAATGAATACACGGTACTGGTCTATTTTCGTCCTTTTGGGGCCCGTGCCGATGAGTTGATTGGCTATACAAGGGTGCGATCCGGATTTCAGCGTTAGTCTTTTATTGTTATCTTTGCCTCGGCAGGTCTTACACGACCAGCTCCTGCTGAACCCTCCCAGGGCCGGAAGGCAGCAAGAGTAGGTGGTTGAGCGGTGCGATGTAATCAGCCTGCCATTTTTTTTTCTTTCAGCCAAAACACCCTCCATGAAATTTTTTATCGATACGGCCAATTTGGCCCAGATCAAAGAAGCCAATGAATTAGGAATTCTAGATGGGGTTACGACCAATCCCTCCTTGATGGCCAAGGAAGGGATCAAGGGTGAAAAGGCCGTTATGGACCATTACCGCACCATTTGTGAACTGGTGAACGGCGATATCAGTGCCGAAGTTATCAGCACCGATTTTAACGGTATGGTGGAGGAAGGGAAAAAATTAGCGGCCATTCATCCCAATATCGTAGTTAAGATACCCATGATCAAAGAGGGCATCAAGGCCATTCGCTATTTCAGCGAGCAGGGAATCCGTACCAATTGCACGCTGGTCTTTTCTGCGGGACAAGCCATACTAGCCGCAAAGGCCGGCGCTACTTATCTATCTCCTTTTATTGGGCGGCTCGACGATAGTAATTGGGATGGTATTGAATTGATCTCCCAAATTGCGCATATCTATTCGGTGCAAGGCTTTAAGACCGAGATCTTGGCCGCTTCTATTCGGACGCCTCTCCACATTGTAAAATGTGCCGAGGCCGGTGCTGATGTATGTACCTGTCCGCTCGATTCTATATTGGGTTTATTGAAACATCCGCTTACCGATATTGGGTTGGCAAAGTTTCTGGAAGACGCTAAAAAAACCCTCGGATAATTTAATCTGACTACTTAATCTGACTGCATGCCCGCCACTCGCTCTTTATCCTTTTTGCTGGCGTTGCTGGTCTTTACAATTATCCCTGTCCTTGCTCAAAAGGGCAAGGGGTTGCATCATCGCTCCTTACTGGTAGATACGCATAATGATTGCCTGAGTGCACAGACGCTGGAAGGAAGAGACCTGGGCGAACATCTTTCTACGGGGCACAGCGACTATTATCGTTTTAAAAAGGGGGGAGTAGATCTTCAGTTTTTCTCTGTATTTACGGGAGAGACGGCTCGCACGCCCCTGGGCTTCTATCAAGATGCACTCAACGAGATCGATTCCCTCAACCGACTGATCTTACGCCATCCCGATAAATTTGGTTTTGCTACTTCGTATCGGGAGGCTATCAAAAGAGCGCATCGTAAGCGCGTGGTTGCGATGATCGGGGTCGAGGGCGGCCATATGATCGAATCGGACATCCAAAAGCTGGATAGTCTGTCGGCGCGGGGAATGCGCTATTTAACACTTACCTGGAATAATAGTACTGAGTGGGCCAGCAGCGCGCGCGACGAAAGTGGAGCCGGTATGGTTCTCTCTCAAAAAGGACTCAATGCGTTTGGAAAGCAGGTGGTTCAACGACTCAATCAATTGGGAGTGATGGTAGACTTGTCGCATGTAGGAGAGCAAACCTTCTATGATGCATTGTCCATTACGCAAAAGCCCGTACTGCTAACGCATAGCTCGGTGTGGAGTATCTGTCCGGTATTCAGGAATGTGAAAGATGAGCAACTGATAGCGTTGAAAAAAAATGGCGGCGTTGTTTGCGTCAATTTTTACCCTGCGTTCATCAGTAAGGATTTTGTGGCGCAACAACGCTATTGGAATGGCCCGGGTAAAGACTCCGTTTTTGCTTTATACAAGCTCTCCGATACCAATAGCGCCAAACAAGACTGGCAAAAGAGTATGGCTACTGCCCTCGATAACGCTCGGCCGGGTCTTGCGGAGGTGGTCGATCATATCGATCATATTGTAAAATTGATCGGGGTCGATCATGTGGGTATTGGTGCCGATTTTGACGGGATCGGTTTTGTGCCTCGTGGGTTAGAGGATGTCAGCACCTATCCCCGCCTTACCGAAGAGTTGATCCGTCGTGGTTATCATAAGAAGGATATCAAAAAGATTCTCGGCAAGAATGTATTAAGAGTGATCAAGGCCAATTGTCCCTGATCACGCTGGGGCTGCTTAGCTGAATTTTGTTCCGTGTAGGAACCGTGTCAATCAACGCAAGAACAGCATCTCCCTATATTTGGGTAAGTACCATTCCTTATCATCGACCAGCAGTTCTAATTTATCGACATGATAGCGGATCGCATCAAAGAACACATCCTTTACTTTTTCTTGGTAGGCGATGGCTTTTTGACGGGTGTCGGATAGTTTATTGCAGCTTTTCCGCGCCTCTATCATTTCCTCGACCAGGTCGCTAGTTTGATTGATATGATTGGAGATCTCACTAAGGATCTGTAGTTGGTTGGCAAATCCCGTTTCTTTGATACCAGCCTCTTTTAATCCACGTATGTTGGAGGCCAGCAGATTTTGATAACGGATAGCGGCGGGCAGCACATGGCTGGTAGCCAGTTCACCCATCATGCGACTTTCGATCTGTACTTTCTTGATATACTTTTCGAGCTCGATCTCGTGACGGGCCTCCAACTCTTGATGAGAGTAGATGCCGTTGTCATGAAAGAGATGCTTTGCTTTTTCGGTTACCATCGCATCGAGGGCCAGCGGTGTTGTCTTTACATTGGGAAGTCCACGCTTGGCTGCCTCTTTTTCCCAGGCCTCGCTGTAACCGTCCCCTTCGAACAATACCTTTTCGCTCTTGATAATGTATTCGCGGATCACTTGCATGATGGCGATCTCTTTTTTCTCTCCTTTTTCGATCAGACCATCCACCTCTTTTTTGAAATCGCGCAGGGTTTGAGCCATAATGGTATTGAGCACGGTCATGGGATTTGCGCAATTGGCAGAAGATCCTACGGCTCTAAACTCGAATTTATTACCGGTAAAAGCAAAGGGAGAAGTTCGGTTGCGATCGGTATTGTCCATCAACAGCTCTGGGATGCTCTTGTGGATATCGATCTTAAGAAGACTCTCATCGGTTTCGTCCATGCCGGCCGATACTCTCTCTTTTACATCATTGAGTACTTTACTGAGGTATTGTCCCGTAAATACAGAGATAATGGCAGGAGGGGCTTCGTTCGCACCCAGTCGATGGTCGTTGGGAGCCGAAGCGATCGAGGCACGCAGCACATCGGCATAATCATGTACGGCCTTGATAGTGTTGACAAAGAAGGTCAGGAACATCAAATTGGTCTTGGGCGTTTTTCCGGGGGCCAGCAAATTGACACCGGTATCGGTGGCCATGCTCCAGTTATTGTGCTTTCCGCTTCCATTGATGCCAGCAAAGGGTTTCTCATGTAGCAGCACGCGAAGATGATGACGACGGGCCACTCTCTCCATTACGTCCATTAGTAATGAATTATGATCTACGGCTACGCTTACCTCTTCGAAAATGGGAGCACATTCGAACTGAGCGGGCGCTACTTCATTATGGCGGGTACGCAGCGGGATCCCTAATTTGTACGATTCGTTCTCAAAATCTCGCATGTACGCATATACTCTTTCCGGAATAGAGCCAAAGTAGTGGTCTTCTAACTGCTGATTCTTTGCGGAGGAATGTCCAAAAACCGTGCGTCCTGTCATCAGTAGATCAGGACGAGCATTGAACAGCGCCTCATCCACAACAAAATATTCCTGTTCCCATCCAAGGGTCACGGTCACTTTATTGACATTCTTGTCAAAATAATTGCACACCTCGGTAGCGGCCTTACTGAGGGCTTCGGTGGCTTTTAACAAGGGCGCCTTGTAGTCAAGGGACTCTCCGGTATACGAAACAAAGATGGTCGGTATGCAAAGGGTTTTTCCATTTCCGATCTCGATTACAAAAGGCGGAGAGGAAGGATCCCAAGCGGTATAGCCTCTCGCTTCGAAAGTGGCGCGCAGTCCCCCGCTCGGAAAGGACGAGGCATCGGGTTCTTGTTGAATTAGCGCGGCTCCATCAAATTCTTCGATGGCCGTTCCATCGCTTTTAAGCGTAAAGAAAGAATCGTGCTTTTCGGCTGTTGTTCCGGTTAGTGGTTGAAACCAATGCGTGTAGTGTGTAACCCCTTTTGTCTCGGCCCAAGCACGCATGCCATTGGCGATCTGGTTAGCCATGTCTCGATCAATCTTATGACCTGCCTTAACGGAAGCTCTCAGGCTTTTAAAGGCCTCATCACTTAAAAACTCACGGGCCGTTTTCATGGTAAAGACATTGGCCGCAAAAAAGCTGGTGGTTTTATTGGGTGCACCAACTTGAACATTGTTTTTTTCGGTCAGTTGGCGTATGGCATCAAAGCGTAAAGACATGGTTGTAAATTTTGGGCAAAGCAACATAATTTATTGGTTAAACCAAATTTTTAGTTAAAGAAGGTGGAAAAAATGTGATTTTATTGCCCCATTCTCTAATTTTTAAAGAGTTTCACTCAAAATATATTATATTATTAAAAATCTATATGTGTAGTGAAGTAGAACAACTTTTGCCTTGATCCCGCATTCTATCCGTTAGCTTTGCTCAGCAATTTTTACTAACCCATGAAAGTTACTGTCTCTACTGCTGAGCAACTTCGTCTTACTCCCGCTGAATTCGATTTGATCTGTCAAAAACTGGGGCGTACCCCAAACTTCAATGAGCTATGCGCCTTCTCAGGCATGTGGAGCGAACATTGCAGTTATAAAAACTCCATCAAGTGGTTAAAGACCTTACCAAGAGAAGGCGGCAGAATGCTGGTAAAGGCCGGCGAGGAAAATGCCGGACTCATGGACATCGGCGATGGTCTTGGCGTGGTCTTTAAAATCGAATCGCATAATCACCCTTCTGCCATAGAACCCTTTCAGGGGGCGGCTACCGGGGTAGGAGGAATACACCGTGATATTTTCACCATGGGCGCTCGTCCGATCGCAGCGCTTAACTCACTTCGTTTTGGTCAACTCGATGATGAAAAGACCAAGCATTTATTAGCCGGGGTAGTGCATGGAATTGGCCATTATGGAAATTGTTTTGGCGTGCCAACAGTAGGGGGTGAAATTTATTTTGATAGTTGTTATCAGACAAATCCGCTGGTCAATGCCATGAGTGTCGGTATTGTCAAAGCGGGTCAAACGGTATCTGCTACTGCCGCCGGCGTAGGCAATCCTGTGCTTTTCGTGGGAAGTGCGACTGGCAAGGATGGAATAGGGGGTGCTTCTTTTGCTTCGGCTGATATTACCGCCGAAAGTGCGCAGGAGTTACCGGCCGTACAAGTGGGAGATCCCTTTCAGGAGAAAAAACTTCTCGAGGCTTGTTTGGAGGTAATTGCAACCGGCGCTGTAGTGGGAATGCAAGACATGGGTGCGGCCGGTATTATTTGCTCCACGGCTGAAATGAGTGCCAAAGGAGAAGTGGGAATGCGCATCGATCTCGATAAGGTGCCTACTCGTCAGCCCAACATGAAAACCTGGGAATTGCTTTTGAGCGAAAGCCAGGAAAGAATGTTGCTGGTAGCCAAAAAGGGAGAAGAAGATAAAGTGATAAAGGTCTTTGAGAAATGGGACCTGCCTTGCTCTGTCATTGGGGAGGTAACCGAAAATGGGATCCTGGATTTTTACATGCATGGACAACTCGAGGCATCGATACCCGCTCATGAGTTGGTGCTGGGCGGGGGAGCCCCACAATACGAAAGGGAGTATAAGCGGCCTGCTTATTTCAATGCGATCGAGCAATTTGATCCCGCTTCTGTTGCGCTGCCGGTCGATATCAGCAAAACCGCTTCGTTGTTGATATCCCTTCCGACTATTGCGTCCAAGCGCTGGGTCTACAGGCAATACGACAGTATGGTAGGAACGGGTAACACCAATACCAATGCTCCCTCTGATGCGGCTGTAGTGTTAGTAAAAGGAACCCGTAAAGGACTGGCCATTACCACCGATTGCAATAGTCGCTATGTGTATGCCGATCCGCGTAAAGGAGCCATGATCGCAGTAAGTGAGGCGGCTCGTAATATCGTTTGTTCCGGCGGACTTCCGTTGGGCGTTACCAACTGCCTCAACTTTGGTAATCCTTATGACAATGGAGTCTATTACCAGTTTACCGAAGCCATACAAGGGATGGGTGAGGCTTGTCGGAAATTCGATACCCCGGTAACGGGAGGAAACGTTAGTTTTTATAACCAGAATCCAGACGGTCCGGTATTTCCCACTCCTACGATCGGAATGGTGGGCCTGCTAGAGAATATCGAGAATAAGATGACGCTGGGCTTTAAAGAAGATGGCGATGAAATTTATTTGCTGGGCACCGTTACCAACGATCTGGGCTGCTCGGAATATTTGCATCGTCTTTGTGGGGTTATGCATTCGCCTGCTCCTTATTTTGAACTGGACGAAGAATATGCAGTACAGCGATTGATCGCTTCGCTGATCGATGCCCGCTTGATCGCCAGCGCGCACGATGTAAGTGAAGGGGGCCTCATTACCACATTGCTCGAAAAGAGCTTTGTAAAGGGACTGGGCTTTTCTGTTAAGGGTCCCGAAAGAGCAAACGATGGTAAGCCGCTTCGTGCCGATGCCTGCTGGTTTGGAGAAGGTCAAAGCCGAGTGGTGGTGAGCGTGCCCGCTCAAAGCCGCAATGCTTTTCTTCAGCATGTGGCCCAAGGACCAGTACCGATTACCCTGCTCGGGCAGGTGACAGGAACGTCCGTATTGGTCGATGGAGCGAACTGGGGGGCGGTAGCGGACTGGAAGCATCGCTACGACAGCGCCATTGAAAGCTATTTGTCAAAAGGGGTATAACATACACACGAACACAGGGGAATTTTTATTACCTTTACACGACCTCCGCCCCTTTTTCTTGCTTATTCTTTATTGCTCGTAAGAGTGCGTTCAGGTCAATTGATTGGTTAAACCGATTGAATAAAATTGATGCTGCATGGCTAAGTACATTTTTGTAACCGGAGGAGTTACTTCTTCATTAGGTAAAGGGATCATTGCCGCTTCGCTGGCCAAATTGTTGCAAGCCAGAGGGCTTCGGGTTACCATTCAAAAATTCGATCCTTATATCAACGTAGATCCTGGCACCTTGAATCCCTATGAGCATGGAGAATGTTATGTGACAGAGGATGGGGCCGAGACCGATCTGGACCTGGGGCATTACGAACGTTTTTTGAATATCTATACTTCGCAGGCCAACAATGTCACCACGGGTAGGATCTACCAGACCGTTATCAACAAAGAACGCGAGGGCGCTTTCTTAGGAAAGACCGTACAAGTCGTTCCCCATATTACCGACGAGATCAAGCGACGCATGAAGCTCTTAGGGCAGACTGGCGAGTTCGATGTGGTTATTACTGAACTGGGCGGTACCGTTGGCGATATCGAAAGTCTTCCTTTTGTGGAATCGGTCCGTCAATTGCAATGGGAGTTACCCGAGGAAGATACGGTGGTGGTTCATCTCACCTTGATCCCTTATCTGAAAGCCGCCAAGGAACTTAAGACCAAACCTACCCAGCATAGCGTCAGGATGCTTAGTGAAGAGGGCGTGCACCCCGATATTATCGTTTGCCGCACCGAGCGATCACTTAGTCCCGAGCTAAAGAGAAAGATCGCTTTGTTCTGTAACGTTAAACCCGAGGCGGTCATAGAGGCGGCCGATGCAAGTACTATTTATGAAGTGCCGGTGCTTATGATGCGCGAAGGACTTGACACTATCGTACTCAAGAAATTGAATTTGACCGCTACACGCGAGCCAGAGCTTTCTAAGTGGAAGCAATTTCTTGATAAGCTCAAATATCCCAAAGGAAAAGTATCTATCGGATTGGTCGGAAAATACATTGAATTGCAAGATGCGTACAAATCTATCTTAGAATCATTTATACATGCCGGCGCCATGAACGAATGTCAGGTGCAGGTACATAACGTGCATAGCGAATACATTACAGCTGATAATGTGGCCGAGAAACTAGCGGGCCTCGATGGCTTGTTGGTGGCTCCCGGGTTTGGACATCGGGGAGTAGAGGGAAAGATCATGGCGGTGCGTTGTGCCCGCGAAAACAAACTCCCTTTCTTTGGTATTTGTTTGGGTATGCAAATGGCAGCTATCGAGTTTGCGCGTAATGTGTTGGGAAAGGAGTTGGCCAATTCTACCGAAATGGATCCGCAAACTCCGCATCCTGTTATCGATTTGATGGATGAGCAAAAAAAGGTAACGGCCAAAGGGGGTACCATGCGGCTGGGCGCTTATCCCTGTCATATTGTAAAAGGAAGTCTCGCCCACCGCATATACGGTCAGGAGCAAATCAAAGAGAGGCATCGCCATCGTTGGGAGTTCAATAACAAGTATCTGGACGATTTTGAAAAGGCCGGTATGATGGCCAGCGGTAAGAACCCCGCCACCGGACTAGTGGAGATCATAGAATTGACCGAACATCCATTTTTTATTGGGGTGCAGTATCATCCAGAACTGAAAAGCACGGTCGAGAATCCCCAGCCCTTGTTCGTGGAGTTCATAAAGGCCTCGTTACAACATGCAGAGAACCGATTAACCCCCTCTGCGGCTCGTGCTGCCAGTCTCCGCTAACCAAGGGGGCTCAATTGCCGTTCCCTTATCTTTGTCCGCTCATTTTAAGCCAAACCAATAGGTCATGAATTTTGATCGCAACACGGTAATCGGATATCTGATCCTTGCTGTATTATTCTTCGCCCTTTTTTATTCAATCAATCAAAATCAACTGGCTGATAATAAGTCAAAGGCCCGCGAGCGATTTATCGCCGATTCCATTGCCAATGCCAATCGACCTAAAGTCGATCCAACGGTTCTTCGCGCCGATACCCTTCGGGCCGACAGCTTGAACAGGCTGGCATCGGCCGGCTATTTCTCGACAGCCGTTTCTGGTGAACCCAAGGTCATTACCCTTTCAAACGCGCTGATGACGGTTTCTTTTACCACAAAGGGTGGGCAAGTGGCCGAAGTTAAGCTTAGCGGATTTGACCAGCATAAAGACACGGCCAAGGTTGTTATGGCCAAAGGGCTATACAATCAGCTTAGCTACGAGATCAAAACAGGAAGCAACAGTACAGTGCAAACGGCCGATTTGTTTTTTACGCCGGCTGCTGTTACCACGGCACCCGATGGGAGTCAGACCTTGCGTATGTCCATTGGGAGTACCGATAGCACCCAGCCGGCCAATCTTACACATGTGTATACGATCCATCCCGATAGTTACCTGATCGATTTTTCTATCGAGGTAAAAGGGGCCGAGCGATTGCTTACCCAAGGATTACTTTCGTTACAATGGCAATACGAAGCGTTCAAGCAAGAGAGTGATGTTTCCTATGAGAAGCAAAACACACAAGTGGGATTTGAGGAGGATGGTGAGTTCGACTACTTTACGATCGGGAACAGAAAAGAGCTTCAATTTTCTACATCCGTTTCTTGGTTGGGATTTCGCCAGCGTTTTTTCTTTGCGGCCCTAGCTGCTAAAACCGGTTTCAAAGAAGGAAGAGTTTCTTGGACCTTGCCAAGCGATTCGCTGGGTATCGTTATTCGAAGTGCGTCCGCCTTTAAGTTGCAGTTAGCGCCTGACGGTGAAACACGCGCCGATCTGAATTTATATTATGGGCCTTCCGATTATCAAATACTTAAGAATACGCCCTATGGATTCGATCGTGTCGTCAACCTGGGTCAGGGCGTGTACTCTTTTGTTCGGCCCATCAACAAGTATATCATTGTTCCCATTTTCGATTTTATGCGGCAGCTTAGCGGTGCCAGCCTGGGACTTGCTATTGCGCTGCTGACGCTATTCATCAGATTGGTTACGTCTCCACTTACCTATTCTAGTTATCTGAGTGGGGCGAAGATGAAAGCACTTCGTCCTGAGATCGCCAAGCTGAAAGAAAAATATGGTGACGATCAGCAAACGATCAGTATGGAGCAAATGAAATTATTCCGTGAGGCCGGTGTCAACCCGCTGGGAGGTTGTATCCCTGCTTTATTGCAGATCCCTATCTTCTTTGCCTTATTTAGTTTCTTCAATTCGGAGATCAGTTTACGGGGAGCGGCCTTTTTATGGTCGGGCGATCTGTCGGCTTATGATGCTCCCATTCAATTTGGGTTTCATATTCCGTTGTTTGGAGACCATCTGAGTTTATTTAACCTGCTTGCCACCCTAACCAGCTTGCTGATCTCTGTGTACAGCATGAGCATGAGTCCGGATCAAAGCAATCCGCTCATGAAGTACATGCCCTACATCTTTCCTTTCTTTATGCTCTTCTTTTTTAACAACCTTCCTTCGGCCCTTACCTGGTACTACACTGTTTCGAATCTCATTACCCTGGCCATGCAATACGTGATACAGAACTATATTATCGATCATGATAAGATACTGGCCAAGATTCAAGAGAACCGAAAAAAGCCAAAGACCAAGTCTAAGTGGCAAGCGAAATTGGAGGAGTTGCAAGAGCAACAAAAAAAATTAAAGGACCGAAAATAATTGCAGTAAATTACTATTCGTAATCTGCAGGCGGATGTTCAAATCGGTTTTATTTACTTTATTGTTTTATGCGGGTCTCAGCACCTTCGCGCAGGCCCAACGAAGACTTACGGAAGCTACCCTTACCTATACGGTACACTTGGATGCAACGGCCACAGACACCACGGTCTCGACCCAGACAGCGACTACGATCTGTTATCTTAAAGGGATCAACAGTCGGACCGACCTGGTTACCCCGGTAGGCAAGCAGTCCACTATTTATTTGGCCAAGACAGAGCAAGTCATCTTGTTAAAGGAGTACGGAAAACAGCGCTATATGACGCGTTTAACAAGGGCTCAATGGGAGCAGTCCAATAGCAAATACCGCGAAGCCAAACTCGACTTTCAAGCAGACACGCTACGTATAGCGGGTTATTTGTGTAATAAAGTGATCGCAACGCTAAAAGACTCATCCTCGTTTACCATCTGGTACACCCGCGAGCTAACCCCGCTGAATAAAACATTTTTGCCGATGGCAGACCTTGTGCCCGGGCTTATTCTTTCTTTTGAAACACGGGTCGGAGAAAATAAGGTGCTATACCAAATCGACCAGATCCTTTTTAATCCCGTGCAACAAATCTTGTTTGACATCCCGGAAACGGGGTATCGTTTGCTGGATAATAAGTAAGGAGGAAGTTAATGTTGGGTAAAGACGTAATTAGTGATTGCCCATGGCGCGGTTGCCAAGCTCAATCTTAACCTTGTTTACCAACACATTCTTTTTGAATGGTAGTGTAAAGGAATTTTTGCCGGCTTGCATCGTTACGTCCGTGTTGAGCTGGATCACCTTAGGTTGCTCGGTTGCCAGTACTGTTTTGCCGCGAAAGTCATAGCCGGATTTGAGCGAAAGGGTACCATTGAAACCCAGCGTCTTTCCACTCATGAGTTTACTGGCAGCAGAAGCTTTCTTTTTCTTACCCAGACCCAGCGATGCAAAGGAGACTATTCCCACAGAAAGGAATAGGCCTAATAACATCGTCTTTGCAAGAAGGCCCGGGCGATATGTGAAAAAAGAGTTAAGCATCTGGTACAAAAGTAACAAACAAGAATATGGTAGCAAAGTTGATTTTTTATTTTTTTTTGCCCCTTCGCATAGATTTAGGCCTGGGGCGGGCAAATAATACACATTTGGGGATAAAACCCTGATTCTCTTTGCGGTATTTTTGTAGTAAATTGGATTAAACAACGCAAAAGCCATGGCAGAGCACACCCCCCGCGAGGAAAGAGAGGAAATGGCTGAATTGCTCAACCGGTTCGAGCAGTTAAGGGCCGGAGGCAGCCCCCCCTTTATTGAGGAGGAGGCCTTTGAAAAGATTATCGATCATTTTCAGCAAAAAGAACAACTCGATAAGGCCCTCGAGGCGGCCAATATGGCCGTTGAGCGTTATCCCTATTCGTCTGCTTTACAGGTTCGTAAGGCCGACATTTTATTGGTGAATCGTCGCTATAGGGAGGGGTTGAGGGTACTCGATCAGGCGCACTTATTAGATAGCCGCGATATCAATATCTATATTTTGAGGACCGATGCATACCTCGCACTAGACCAGCAAGACAAGGCGGTGGCGCTGCTGCAAGAGGCCTTGCAGCATTTTGAGGGAGAGGAAAGGGTAGAACTGCTTTTTGAGTTGGCCGATGTGTACGATGATTATGAAGATTTTGATAAGGTCTTCGATTGCCTAAAGGGGGTTTTGGAAGTAGATCCCATCAATGAGGAGGCCTTGTATAAGATTTGTTTCTGGACCGATTTTACCGGCCGCAACGAGGAGGGGATCAAATTGCATCAGCAAATACTCGATGATCACCCCTATAGCGAATTGGCCTGGTTCAACCTGGGGGCGGCTTATCAAGGGCTCAAGTTGTACGAAAAATCAATTGATGCCTATAAATATGCAGTGGCGGTCGAGGAGAAATTTGATTATGCCTATCGTAACATGGGAGATGCGTATATCCGTCTTCGTAAATACAGAGAGGCCATTGAAGTGTTGGAGCGTGTTCACGAGCTGGCCAAACCCGAAGATGTGATCTATGAGGCCATCGGCTATTGTTACGAAAAATTAAAGCAACCCGCTCAGGCCCGTTTTAATTATCGCAAGGCCTCTCATCTCAGACAAGAAGATAGTCGTATCCTCTATAAAATCGCCTGTACATATTTTAACGAGCAACGTTGGGAGTCTGCCTACAAACAAGTGGATACGGCCATTCGCATGCACCGAAGCCAATTCGATTATCAGTTATTGGCGGGGGAGTGCTGCGTACACCTGGGTCGTAGGAAGGAAGCTATCCAGCATTTTATGCAAGCCGTTCGAGCCAAGCCACGAAATCTGGCCGGATGGGACGCGCTCATTCGTTTTTTGGTTCAGACAGAGCAGTGGGAGGAGGCCCTCTTGCAAACAACCCTGGCCTTGCAAGCCACCAAGAATAAGCCTTTGTTTTTATTCTACAAGGCCGCTATCTTTTTTGGCAATGGGCAGTCCAAAGAGGGTTTATTGCAACTGGAGGAAGCCCTGATTCGGGACACAAAACTCTTGAGGAGTTTTGTTGAGCTTCGCCCCTCTGTTTTGCAAAATGCACAAGTAGTCGACCTCTTGGCCCGCTACAAGCGAAAGAAATAGGGGTGCGGTTCGTTTTGCATTTGATTGTACATTTGTCGGTATGAATTATCATCTTTCGCAAATGCCCGACCGAATGGCCAAACCTCGTGTGGCCGGCTTGACCATGGTCATGGACAAGGGGCTCAGCACGGACGAAGCCAAACACTTTATGAGCGTGTCTTATCCTCACGTCGACATCGTAAAGCTGGGTTTTGGTACATCTTACGTTTCGCCCAACCTCCGCGAGAAACTCGAGTTGTATCGTTCATATGACATTCCTGTTTATTTCGGGGGCACCCTCTTTGAGGCGTTTCTGATCCGTAACCAATTCGAAGATTATATCAGTGTTTGCAAAGAGTTCGGCATCTCATACATGGAGGTTAGCGATGGCTCCATCACCATTCCGCATGCCGAGAAATGTGGTTACATAGAGAAACTCACGCAATACGGTACCGTTCTCAGTGAGGTCGGTAGTAAGGATGCTGCGCATATCATCCCGCCCTACAAGTGGATCGAGTTAATGAAGGCAGAGCTGCAAGCCGGATCGACTTATGTGATCGCCGAGGCCCGTGAGGCAGGTAATGTGGGCATCTATCGGGGCAGCGGAGAGGTGCGTGAGGGCTTGGTTCAAGAGATCCTGACACAGATTCCCGGCGAAAAGATCATTTGGGAGGCCCCCCAAAAAGCACAGCAACTTTATTTTATCGAGCTACTGGGATGTAACGCCAATTTGGGCAATATTGCCCCTACCGAGGTGATACCGCTCGAAGCCATGCGTGTGGGATTGCGAGGCGATACCTTTCATTTTTATCTTTCCTCCAAGGGTTGATCGAATGCGCAGTTTTGGTTTGATAGGAAAAACGCTGACGCACTCCTTCTCCAAAAAATATTTTAGTGATAAGTTCGCTCGCGAGGGAATGCACGATTGTTCCTACGAATTATTTCCCCTCGATAGCATCGACTTATTGCCAGGCTTATTAGCACAGCGGCCCGATCTGCTGGGATTGAATGTTACCATTCCGTACAAGCAATCTGTCATGGACTATTTGAGTGAGGCCGTTATTCCCAAAGAACTTGGTGCTTGCAATTGTATAAAAATAGTCGATGGGTCTTGCCTGGGGTACAATACAGATGTGATCGGTTTTGAACGATCACTCTCTCCCTTGCTGGAACCACGATATCGGGCGGCCTTGGTACTGGGTACCGGCGGGGCTTCTCGAGCCGTTACCTATGTACTTCGCAAATTGGGCATTCCGTTTTCTCAAGTGGGTCGCACGCTGTCAGCCGCTGCATCGATCACCTATGATCAACTTACTGCGGCCGACATCCAATCGCATCAAATCCTCATCAATACCACGCCACTGGGCACCTACCCCGAGGTCAATGGTATCCCGGCATTGCCTTATCAAGCCATTGGGGCAGGGCATTTACTATATGATCTGGTGTATAATCCTTCGCTAACTGCTTTTTTACAAAAAGGAGTACAAGCCGGGGCTCGTATAAAAAATGGCGAGGAGATGCTGCAGCTACAAGCAGAGGAGAGTTGGAAGATCTGGAATCAGTTGACTTAAAAAAGAGTACGAAGGACGCTCTTTAGCTTGCTAATTGTTGTTTTGCCTTCTCCGATAGCGTCGCCACTTTTTTGGTTTGATAGTCGTAGCATACCATGGTCGTAATGGCCAGGGCGGCCAGGCTTAGTTTACCATCGATGATCGTCTCTATCTTATAAAAAAGATCAAAGCCTTTACTGGTAAAGTTGCCGGCCGCTACGGCGGCGTATATTTTTTGTCCATAGTGCAGCTCACGACGTAATTCGAACTGTGCCTTGGTCAGTAGCATACCATAGTCTTCCACTTGCATTTCGCTGTATCCTTTTGTTGCCAAGAACTGTACCCTTGCTTCTTGCAGCAGCGCCATGACCCGATCGTTCCCTACATGCCCACCATAATTAAGGTCAGTAATGCGCAAAGGGATTTCGCATTGAAAAGTAAATCGATCGGGTAGTAGGGATTTAAGGGATGACATAGTAAACATTAACGCGATAGTAAATAGGTTTTCAATTGGTCAAAGGCTTTTCTTCGGTGGCTATATTTATTTTTCTCAGCCAGTTCCATCTCGGCAAAGCAACGATCGGCTCCATCGGGAATAAAGATCGGATCGTATCCAAATCCTCGATGACCTGAAATAGTTTTAGCGATATACCCCTTACAGATGCCTTCAAAAAAAACAGGTTGTCCATTTTCGATCAGCGCGATGACGGTACGAAACTGTGCCGCTCTGTTCTGCTCCTGCGTCAGGGCAGCCAGTAGTTTGTTTATATGTTGCGCGGCTGTCGCGTTGACCCCGGCATAGCGAGCCGAGTAGACGCCGGGTGCACCGCCCAAGGCGTCCACTTCGAGTCCGGAGTCTTCACTAAAACAATTTTCGCCGCTTAGATTGAATACGACCGTTGCTTTTTCCAGTGCGTTGGCTTGCAGCGTATCGTGTGGTTCAGGGATATCCTGCATTATGCCGGCTTCTTTTAAGGTGACCAGCGTAAAGGCATCGTGTAGCAAGGAACGGACCTCTTGAATTTTATGTTCGTTATTGGTCGCAAAGATCAGTTTCATTGCCCTGGTATTAGTTGACTCAAAGATTAAAAAGTCTTTTTAATGAAGTCCAACACTGCTTTCGTTCTTCCAGCTCAGCGGCTAATAGTGTAAAGGAGGCCGCATGCATATAGGTAGATCCCTTTATTGCTTGCAACTGGTAGCGGGGAAAATCGACAGGTAGCCCCAATTGTGCTGGCAAAACGCCAAAGGAAATAACGATGCGCGGAGAAAAAAATGCCAGCCAGTCTTCAGGATCGGCCGCGGGGTGAGTGGCCAAGTTAAACAAGGCCACCTCATCGATGGTCAGTTTGCAGGCACCCAGTATACGGGTCAAAAAGGGCAGGTCTTCTGGGGATATAAAAGGGGCCTTTTCTTCACTAACTACAATGAGGATCGGTTTAGCACGGCCTCCCATCCAAGCGTATTTTCCCTGTGTTTCGATAAGGCTTTGACCGTAGAGGTCGGCCAATAGTCGGTTATCCAGGACCATTTTATTGAGGTCTGAGGGGGGTGTAATTTTAGTACTAATAACTGTTAGTTTTTTTTCGTTTCTTCGCCGCTGTAAAAATAGCGAAATATGACAGCTGCAATGGATATCAAGGTAATCAAGTCTTCCGCGAGCAAATTGGCGGGGATGGACCTTAACGGTATCGCATTCGGAAAATATTTTTCCGATCACATGCTCGAGGCCGATTACATAGACGGAAAGTGGCAGCACGCTGTTATAAGGCCCTATCAACCTTTGTCACTCAGCCCTGCTTTGGCCGCCTTGCATTATGGTCAGGCCATCTTCGAAGGCATCAAGGCCTATAAGGACCCCAAGGGGAATCCATACATATTCAGACCCCACGACAATTTCGTTCGCTTCAATGTCTCTGCCGAACGAATGCAAATGCCCGCTGTGCCCGAAGAATTATTTATGGAGGGAATGGCCCAGCTGGTCAGACTCGATCAGCAGTGGATACCGCCCTATACCGATCATTCACTTTATATCAGACCCTTTATGTTCTCGAGTGATGAGTTGATCGGGGTGCGTCCTTCTGACAACTATAAATTTCTGATCATACTGAGTCCCACCGGTCCTTATTATAGCGCTCCCATGAAGATCTGGGTAGAAGAAAAATATGTTCGTGCCGTGAGTGGGGGGGTAGGGTATGCTAAGGCGGCGGGAAATTACGGAGGGGCCATGTATGCCACTGCGCAGGCCAGAAAAAGAGGATATGATCAGGTATTATGGACCGATCCCATAGAGCATAAGTACGTACAAGAGTGTGGTACCATGAATGTGTTTTTTATTATTGGAAACACAGCCATTACGCCCGATCTGAATGAGGGTACCATTTTAGCGGGCGTAACCAGACAGTCCGTTATGACCTTGTTGCAAGAGAGGGGGTTAACGATCGAGGAGCGACCTCTTTCTATGGAAGAGGTAATGGCGGCCTATAAGAATGGAACGCTAAAAGAGGTCTTTGGGACCGGAACGGCCGCTACTATTTCGCTGATCAAGGAACTTTGTTATAAGGATTTTGTCCTGCAATTCGATGTGGATTCCTGGACACTGGCCCCCTCGATCAAAGAACAATTGACCGCCATCCGTGAAGGCCGTATCAATGGTTCACATGGCTGGATGCAGCCGGTTTAAGAAAATAATAATATAATGTTATTTTAGAGGGTCGCCTTGGGCGACCCTTTTTCTTATGAGGAATTTCTTGCTTACAAAATGTGTCTTGTTCTGGATAGGTTCCGTCATCTTGTTTCCCGGTTTAGTCGGTGCTCAGTTTATCCCTATTCCGGTAACAGGGTTTAATCATGATGCCATTGCCGAGACGGGCAATAACTCCTTGGCGGTAACCACCTCTCAGTTGGATGGTCCTAATATCACCAGTTCTAATAATGTTTTGTACTCGGCCTCTTTTGCTGCGTTGAATGGTATTGCTGGAGGAGGGCTTTCCGATGCCGGCACGCTGAGTTCGTCCACCGCCGGATCCTTTCAGCTTGCTTCCTTTTCACAAAACAATGCCCTGTTGGTACCCAGAAATCAGAACGGTACCCTTACCCTGCAGACTCCTTCGGCCTACACCAAGATCCGATTACTGGGTTTTGCGGCCGAGGCCAATAATATCGCTTGCTTACTAAATGTAAGTCTAGGGTTTAGCGACGGCTCGGTAAGTCCTTATTTGACCAACCAGACCTTGCCTGATTGGTTCAATGGCACGGTAAATGTAGTGGCGCAGGGAGTCGGAAGGATCAAGAGACAAACGACCGGACCCTATACGGCAGAAGGTATTGCACAAAATAATCCCCGGCTTTATTTTATAGAGATCACACTCAGTTGCTCCGATCGTAGCAAATTATTACAAACCATTCGAATCGGTAATGTCTCTTCCGGTACCACAGTGTATCCCAATGCGATCATTATGGGTGTGGCAGGTACTCCTTTTGCGCAGAGTATTACCCCTGTCATCACAGCCTCTGATTGCGCGGGCCCCAATGGTTCGATTGCATTGACCGTAAATGGAAACAGTTCCTATACCTATGCCTGGAATACAACTCCTGCTCAAACTACTTCAACAGCCACTGGCTTGGCTCCCGGCAATTACAACTGTCTGATTACCGATGCCACGGGTTGTACGACCACTTTTAACGGGACCGTATCACTCAATAACAATGCCACCGTCTCCATTTCCGCTACCCCCTCCGCTATTTGCAGAGGGAATAGCGCACAGCTCACTGTTGTTCCCGGAATTGGCACGCTGACACAATACAATTGGTCGCCCGGCACGCTCTCCGGGACTACCATTACAGTGAACCCCACGGTTACGACCACTTATGTAGTGAGCGGCACCAATGGTTTAGGCTGTACGGCTGCTGCACAGTTTACGCTCGAAGTACAAACCATTCCGGCAAGCCCTGTTGCTCCTGCAGTGGCCGTTTGCCATGGCGATAATGCCTTGCTTACCGTATCGGCACCAGATCCTGCACTCAGTTATCGTTGGTATAATACCGCCACCGGAGGAAGTCCCTTGGTAACAGCTAATGCATATAGTGTAACATCGGTTACCACGGCTGCTACGTATTATGTAGAGGCCATCAGCAGTGCCGGATGCATCAGCGCGCAAAGAACCGCTGTTGCCCTTACAGTCAATCCAATACCTCCTGCGGTTTTATTGGCCGATACAGCAGTTTGTCCTGTTACGGATGCAACCTTGCGGGTTCGTAATCCGAATGATCCTTCCATTACGTACAGATGGTATAGCGCCTTAACGGGTGGAGCAGCGGTGGCTACTGGCTATACCTTTACGATCATCGGGGTATCGGCACCCTCCATCTGGTTTGCAGAGCCCGTCAGCACGGCGGGTTGTGTTCGCAGCCCTCGAGGGAGAATATCTGTTTCGCTGATCTCTCCTTTACCTGCTCCTGTAGTGGCTTTGGGCACTATTTCATTTTCTTCCGTTAGTTTTTCTTGGCCCGTGGTGGCCGGGGCAACGGGCTATTTGATCAGCACCAACGGGGGTAGTACCTTTTCAGCGCCCAGCAGTGGTAGTAATGGCACTTCGCACACCATCGATGGCTTGGCGGGCAATACGACGGTTACAGTACTTGTTAAGGCAACTGGTCCTTATGCTTGTCAAAGTAGTATCGCTTCGCTTCCAGTTTCGGCCACCACGCTTAGCACCCGCGAGATCTTTGTGCCCAATGTCTTTACCCCCAACGGGGATGGTAAGAATGATGTGCTAAAAGTATATGGCAATTATATTGGTTCGGTTGATTTCAGGATCTTCAATCAATGGGGGCAACTTATTTTTTCTACGACCGATGCGAACGTCGGATGGGATGGAAAGCATAAAGGACAGCTACAGCCGGTGGGGGTCTATAGTTATACGCTAAAACTAATCCGGCAAGATGGAACGATTGTCAATAAAAAAGGAGCGATCAATTTAATTCAATAGCATTGAAAAAATTTATTCATACCCTGGTCGCTTGTTGCCTGTCCTTGCTCTGTGTTGCGCAGACCGATCCTCATTTTACGCAGTTCTATGCGTATCCCATGGGACTGAACCCCGGGTTGGCCGGTGTCAATGGCGGTGATTTCAGGGTCAGTGCCATTTACCGGACACAATGGGCCCAGGTAATGACTCCCTTTACTACCATGGGAATTTCAGCCGATGTGGCCACACAAAAGAATATCAACTTTGGCATTAATCTTCTTAATCAAACTGCCGGCAATGCAGGCTATCATTACCAACACGGATATCTGACCATTGGCTATGGAGGGGTGCGATTTGGAGAAGACGAAAAACAACAGCTCAGCTTTGGGATACAGGTCGGGGCCCTGGCCAGAAAATTCGATCCATCGGGGTTTCAGTTTGGAGACCAGTGGAACTCCATTACAGGGTACGATGCCGCTGTTTCTTCAGCAGATCTATTACCGCGCACTTCGTCGAGCGACCTCGATATGGGAGCCGGGATGGCCTATAGTGATGCAAGAGAAAACAGACCCATGCGTTTTTTTGGTGGCATCGCTGCCTTTCATTTAAATCGTCCTCAGGATCCTTTTGTGACCAGGTCGATTAGTCAACAAATACCTATGCGATTGACTGCACATGGCGGGATGCAGATCAGTTTAAATGAGCGAATACAACTGACTCCCCAATTTTTACTCATGAAGCAAGGGACCGCCTGGGAGCAGATGTTGGGCATATCGGTCCGTATGCCGGCTTCTTCGAATGCCGATCTGCTGGCGGGCATCAATTATCGGGTCAATGATGCTCTGGCTCCTTATTTGGCGGTGGGTTACGGTCAGTGGCTATTTGGGTTCTCCTATGATGTGGCCACCGGGGAGCTAGGTAAGCAGGTGCCAGGTACCAGCAGTTTTGAACTTTCGCTCACCTATACAGGTCTTCCTTCTGGGCGCCCTATACGGTATCTGTCTTGTCCTCGTCTTTAAGGCTTGATAATCAGCGCCAAAGCAAAAAAGCCGCTGCCAGGGGCCTGGTTCAAAAAACCAAGCCCTTTTTTTGGTGGTTCATGGCCTTGCCTTTACCTTTGCTCTCCCAAAAATAAGGGTCAAGAATGCCTACTATTCAACAGTTAGTAAGAAAAGGACGAGAGATTATCCGAGCCAAAAGTAAATCCAGAGCACTCGATGAGTGTCCTCAGCGTCGCGGTGTATGTACCCGTGTGTACACTACCACGCCTAAAAAGCCAAATTCTGCGCTGCGTAAAGTGGCGAAAGTTCGTTTGACCAATAAGGTAGAGGTGATCGCCTATATTCCAGGAGAAGGTCACAATTTACAGGAACACTCCATTGTACTCATTCGCGGCGGTCGTGTAAAGGATCTTCCCGGAGTACGTTACCACATCGTTCGCGGTTCACTTGACACAGCGGGTGTGAAGGACCGTAAGAAGAGTCGTTCCAAATACGGTACCAAAAAAGAGAAAGCTAAAAAATAACATCAACGTTCTAACATTTTTCTGATATGCGGAAAGCACAAGCCAAGAAACTCCCCTTAGCCCCCGATCCAAAGTTCAACGACAAATTAGTTACTCGTTTTGTAAATAATTTGATGTGGGAAGGAAAAAAGAGTGGAGCCTTTACGATTTTCTACAATGCCCTAGATAAAGTTGCTAAGCAAACTAGTGAGGATGGGTACGAATTATGGAAAAGAGCATTGGCGAATGTTGCTCCATCCGTAGAGGTACGCAGCCGTCGTATCGGGGGTGCCACTTTTCAGATCCCTTCTGAAGTGCGTCCCGATCGTAAGACCTCGCTGAGTATCAAATGGCTCATTCGTTATAGCCGCGAGCGCAATGGTCGCAGTATGGCCGATAAACTCGCCAACGAGATCGTAGCCGCCAGCAAAGGAGAGGGCGCTGCCTTCAAGAAAAAAGAAGATACACATCGTATGGCCGAGGCCAACAAGGCTTTTGCTCACTTCAGAATTTAACGTATTACTGCTTATGAGATCCCGGTCTGCCAACAGTACCGGGATTTTTTTTGTTCATCCAATAAAGGAGGTGTTGAGGAGATTGAAAAGTGGCTGCCGGTAGCAGGGGAGTAGGGGCTCACTCAACGCGCTGATTCGATAGATCAAACATCTTTTTCAAGATAAGATAAGGTCAATCGTTCTAGTTGGGTATTGACCTTTCTGCAATGTATCCCCGCCGTTTCCAGCATGCGTCGCGAAGCAAGGGCTGCATCTTGTCCCTGGTATTTATCAGAAAGGAAAATGACTTCTTTGATCCCCGACTGAATGATAGCCTTGGCGCATTCATTACAGGGGAACAGTGCTGTATAGATCTTACAGCCATGCAGGTCCATGCCGATATTATTGAGAATGGCATTTAGTTCGGCATGACAGACATAGGGATATTTGGTAGTGAGGAAATCTCCCTGTTTTTCCCAAGGAAAATCATCGTCATGACAACCGGCAGGAAGTCCATTGTAACCCGCCCCAACGATTTTATTTTGGGCATTGACTATGCAGGCCCCCACTTGGGTGCCCGGGTCTTTACTTCTTCGGGCCGATAAGAGGGCGACCCCCATAAAGTATTCGTCCCAGCTGATGTAGTCTTCTCGTTTCTTAGTGGCCAATTTTTTGCTGCAGATTTTGGTCAATAGCGTCTAAAAATTCCTCTGTGTACAGATAATGCTCTCCATGCTTCACTTTGTTGCCGTGTATACAAACGGCCAGATCCTTTGTCATTTTGCCAGACTCAACGGTTTCTATGCAGACTTGTTCGAGACTATTGCAAAAATCGATCAGTGCTTGGTTATTGTCGAGCTTTCCTCTAAAGGCCAATCCCCTTGTCCAGGCAAAGATGCTGGCGATGGGGTTGGTGCTGGTGGGTTTGCCGGCCTGGTGATCGCGGTAGTGTCGAGTAACCGTACCATGTGCGGCCTCAGCCTCCATGGTCTTCCCATCGGGCGTAATAAGGACAGAGGTCATCAAACCCAGTGAGCCAAAACCTTGCGCCACCGTATCGCTTTGCACATCGCCGTCATAATTCTTGCAAGCCCAGACAAAATTGCCATTCCACTTTAGTGCACTCGCTACCATATCATCGATCAATCTGTGCTCATACACAATCCCGGCTTCTTCAAATGACGTCTTAAATTCCTGTTCGTAAATAGTTTGAAAAATATCTTTGAAGCGGCCATCATATTTTTTTAAAATGGTGTTTTTTGTAGATAGATACAAGGGCCATTTTTTGCTCAGGGCCATATTGAAGCAACTTCGGGCAAATCCCTGTATACTTTCGTCTGTGTTGTACATGCTCATGGCCACGCCATCTCCCTTAAAGTTGTATACTTCGAAGGTTTGGACCGGGCCGCCCCCTTCGGGTGTAAAGGTCATGGTCAATTTTCCCTTTCCTTTGATAACAGTATCGGTAGCCCGGTATTGATCACCGAAGGCATGACGTCCTACAATAATAGGAGCGGTCCAGTTGGTGACCAAGCGAGGAACGTTACGGATCACGATCGGCTCGCGAAATACCGTACCGTCCAAAATATTACGAATGGTTCCATTGGGGCTCTTCCACATTTGCTGCAACGAAAATTCTTTTACCCTTGCCTCATCGGGGGTAATGGTGGCGCATTTGATACCCACGCCGTATTGTTTGATGGCTTCAGCTGCATCAATGGTCACCTGGTCCTTGGTCTTATCGCGGTATTCAATGCCCAGGTCGTAGTATTTGATATCGAGTTCGAGATAAGGCAAGATCAATTTATCCTTGATGAATTTCCAGATGATACGCGTCATTTCGTCGCCATCTAATTCTACAACGGGGTTCGTCACCTTAATTTTTGCAGGCATTTGATAAAGAGATTTTAAAGGAATAAGATCTACGAAACTATTAAAAACTAATAAGAATTAGCCCAGGGCCACATCTAATATCATCATCACCAGAAAGCCGGCAATAAAGGCCAGTACCGAGCGATCGGTATAGCGATCTCGCTGTGTTTCGGGGATCACCTCTTCGACGACCACAAAGATCATGGCACCAGCGGCAAAGGCCAGGGCAAAAGGTAAGATCGGCTGAATATAGACCACGGCCAGGGCCCCCAACACGCCTGCAATGGGTTCTACGATCGCAGAAAGTTGCCCGTACCAAAAACTCCTGAAGCGCGATACACCGTTTCTGCGTAGTGGCATAGAAACGGCAATGCCTTCGGGAAAGTTTTGGATGCCAATACCGATAGCCAGTGTAATGGCACTGGCAACGGAGGCGTCTTCCATACCAATAGCCGCTGCCCCAAACAAAACCCCTACGGCTAAGCCCTCGGGGATATTATGCAGCGTAATGGCTAATATGAGAAGGGTTGTCTTATGCAGTTTTGTTTGTAGCCCCTCCGATTCTTCAAGACCAAAGTTCAGGTGCAGGTGTGGCATTACCCGGTCTAGCATAAAAATAAAGAGGGCTCCCAGCAAAAAACCAACAGCAGCAGGCATCCAACTTAGTCCCGGATAAAGTTTTTCGGAGATCTCAATAGCTGGATTCAATAAAGACCAAAAACTGGCGGCTACCATTACACCTCCTGTAAAGCCCAGCATGGGATCCAGTATGGATCGATCCATTTTTTTGAAGAAAAATACAAGGGAGGCGCCCAGGGCCGTCAGCAGCCAGGTAAACGTAGTGGCCAATAGTGCTGACCAAACAGGACCAATTTGATAAAAAAGTTGCTCCAGCTGTTTCATCTTACTTCGATTCTTACACAAAGCTAACGAAACTGTCGCGAAGGGGTACCAAACAAGTAAATGAAAAAGGGTATATTCGAAGTCCATGAAAAGGGTTTGGGGTTTTACCATTCTGTCTTTTTTACTGCTGGCAGTTGGATGTCGCGAAAAAAAAACGATCTCGCTGCAGGGTGATGAACCCGTAACGGCAGCTGATTTCGTTCGCTTTTTTGAACCGCTTTCTCTTCCTTTTGCGCTGTCAGATACTTCTTTATCAAAGAAGCCGACCGACTCAGTCAAGATCAGTACCGCCAATATGCGGGTGATCTTGGCGGACTCTATTTTACAGAAGATCAAGTTGAAGGGAGCAGGAACCACCTTTTATGCAATAGGGCAGGTTAGGGTGCCCGATGGGGAAACCTATTTACTGATCGGCCAGCATAACCGAACGCAGGCCAGCGTGATCGTCTTTGCACTCACCCAAGACAATACGCTGATCAATTATCTGGAGACGATCTACTGGCCTCGAAAAAAAGAGATTGCACAACAGTTTTCCATCGATAGGCGATTTTTATTCTCTCTTACACAGCAAAAGAAAAATCCGGATGGCTCACTCAGCGAAGGAAAACATGTTTATGCGCTCAACCAGGCGTCGGGCGAATTCATGCTTATCCTTACCGAGGCCTTGGATGAAAGACCCACTGAATTGATCAACCCGATCGATACGCTGCCCGCCACCCATGCCTTGGCCGGAGACTATCAAAATGGAAAAATGAATGTGGTGTCGATCCGTGATGGCCGAAAGCCCGATCGAATTAGTTTTTTTGTGTATTTCGAAAAAAAGAATGGCACTTGTATCGGGGAGTTAAAGGGAGAGGCGTTTTGGAAAACGCCCCGCTTAGCCGAATACAGGCAAGATGGCGATCCTTGTGTTTTGCAGTTTCAATTTTCCAATGGGAGCGTAACGCTTCGGGAACAACAGTGTGGTTCTCGGCGCGGTCCAGATTGTCTTTTCGATGGCTCATTAGTGCGCAAAAAAAAGCCCCGAAATAAAAAGAAAGGTTAACTTGCGACTTCGTGTAAAAAAGACACATTATGAGTTTTACTTCTTTTGCGGTGCCCTATACGGTGCAGGATGCCTACAGTAAGCGGGTCGCTTATTTCTCCATGGAGTTTGCCATACATCAACCGTTAAAGATCTATAGCGGAGGCTTGGGATTTTTGGCCGGCTCTCACCTGCGTAGTGCTTACGAGCTTCAGCAAAACATGATCGGTATCGGTATTTTGTGGAAATACGGTTATTATGACCAGTCTCGTAACCAGGACCAAACCCTCGAGGTAACCTGGAACGAGAAGCAATATAGTTTTCTTCAAGATACCGGTATCAAGTTTCAGGTAATTATCCATGAACATCCCGTTTGGGTCAAGGCTTTGTATTTGGCTCCGGATATTTTTAAGACGGCCCCTCTCTTTTTACTTTCTACCGATCTACCCGCGAACGACTATGTTTCGCAGACCATCACCCATCGACTCTATGATGCCAATGTGGCGACCAAGGTGGCACAATTTATCTTGCTGGGTATCGGTGGGGCCAAGTTGGTAGACTTGTTGGGCTTTCAAGCCGACGTATATCATCTTAACGAGGCCCATGGTATCTCGGCAGCTTTTTATTTGTACCGAAAATTCAATAATAATATCGACAAAGTTCGTCGTCGGCTGGTCTTTACTACACATACACCCGAAGAGGCCGGAAATGAAAAGCATGATATTTATCTCTGCCATCGTATGAGTTATTTCTGTGGCTTGAGCGTGGATGAGGTCAAGCAATTGTACGCCGAGCCCAGCGATCAGTTCAATCATTCGTTGGCGGCCTTGCGATTTGCTCGCCTTGCCAATGGCGTATCTAAGTTGCATGGCGATATATCGAGGGCCATGTGGAGCAAGTACGAAGGAGGTTGCCCCATTATTTCGATAACCAATGCGCAAAATTGGCGGTATTGGGCCGATAAGCAGCTGTATCGTTTTGCCGAGGCGGCCGATCACTATGGTCTGGATGATCGCAAGAAATACCTGAAGAAAAGGGCCTTTGAGTTGGTGGCCGATCAGACAGGAAAATTATTCGACCCTAATGTATTCACTATCGTGTGGGCACGTCGGTTTGCCGGATACAAGCGAGCGGGGTTGATTACGACCGATGAAAAACGTTTCGAGCAGCTGATGTCGAATACCAAGTATCCTGTACAGATCATATGGGCAGGCAAACCCTATCCCATGGATCACCCGGCCATCAGCGAATTCAATCAACTGGTGCACCTGAGTAAAAAATACAAGAACATGGCCGTTCTTATTGGCTATGAGCTTACCTTGTCCAAGCGACTCAAGCAAGCGGCTGATTGTTGGCTGAACAACCCGCGTGTTCCCCGAGAGGCCTCAGGTACCAGTGGTATGACCGCTTCTATGAACGGGGCCGTCAATTTCTCTACGGACGATGGATGGATCCCCGAATTCGTGAATCATGGGCATAATGGTTTTGTGGTGCCCAAGGCAGATTATGAGCAGATGGCCGTGCATGAGCAAGATGAGTACGACCTCAACAAGCTATATGAGATATTGGAGGGGGAGATCTTACCACTTTACTACGAACAATACGATACCTGGCGTCAGATCGTTAAAAATGGGATGCAAGATGTTCGATTTGCCTTTGATAGTAATCGAATGGCAGACGAGTATTACCAGTTGCTCTACAAGGCGAACTGAGCGGCGATCGATTCTGTACTGAGCGTGGCTTTGCCAAGGGTCAATAGTCTTTCGATGACCGCCTCTACCATGGCGTCGGGGCAAGAAGCACCACTGGTGATCAGAATTTGAAGGGGTCTTTTACTTGGTAAAAATGAATGACTGATCTTTTCCTGATGGGAATGGAGGTCAAAATGGATGATCTCATTTTCCGATACTATCTTATCGGGATGACTAATAAAATAAGTAGGGAGTTTCTCCTCGCAGAGTTCCACTAAGTGCGATGTGTTCGATGAATTGTACCCTCCCACTACTATGGCAAGATCGGCCGGGGTGTTTAGCATGCCCGTTACGGCCGTTTGATTGTCTAGCGTGGCATAGCAAAGTGTATCGCGCGTATCGGCAACCTGATCTTCTTGTTGATATCGCGCCAGCACTTTGTTTTTTAGAAAGTCAGCGATAGCTTGCGTATCGCTGGCCAGCATGGTGGTTTGGTTGACTACTCCGATCCGTTGCAGGTCTCGTTGGGGATCGAAGCCATCGGAATATTGCCCTGCGAATGCTGTAAAGAAGAGGGCCGGGGGCTGATCTTCACTAATGAATTGTGCTAACAGTATGGCTTCCTCCATATCCTTTATTACCATAGCAGGTCCGTTGGCTGCGGCATGCGAGAAGGTCGCGCGGGTTTCTTCGTGTCCGGGTTTTCCGTGAATGATGACGGTAAAGTTTTTCTTCGCAATGGCCTCGCTTCTATTCCAGACTTTTTCTACGAAGGGGCAGGTGGTATTGTAGGGTTGGGTCTCGATTCCGATCGCTTTTAGCCGGGCCTCAATGTCCAAGGTAGTACCAAAGGCGGGGATCAGCACAATATCATCCGCGGTTAGTGTCTCAAAAGGGATCAGCTGTTTTCCCTTGGTGTCTTGCAAAAATCGTATGCCCTGTGCTTGCAGATCAGCATTGACCTGGGGATTATGGATCATCTCACTGAGCAGAAAGATCCTTTTTTCGGGATGTTGGGCCACGGTGCGAAAAGCGATCTCGATCGCATTTTCGACTCCGTAGCAGAATCCAAAGTGACGGGCTAGGGCTATCTTGATATTTCCGAAGTCAAGCAGGGTAGGAGAAAAATCCTTTTTCATCTTATCCTCTTCTTTGCGCTTTCGTTTGACCGCACTGATCAACGGACTTCTATAGAATTGGGGCACATCAAAACGCTTCATAACACAAAGATAAGCCGGGCAGCCGTTGGCTGTAGCAACGACCTGGAACCCTGCAAAGGCCAGGAACCCAATGTTGTTGTATCTTACAAAAAAAATCTTATGCGTTCGGTCGGATGGTTAGTTACTTTCTTGCTCCTGGCTAGTTCCTGTAAGCTGATGCCCCGTGAGGAGTCTTCCGATACAAAGCAGTCTACCGCTATGAAAGGACCCTTTATTACTCCCGCTTGGGTGCGGCACACTTCTATTTATGAGGTGAATCTTCGACAGTATACCGAGGCCGGTACCTTCAATGCCTTTGCGCTCGAATTACCTCGTTTAAAGGAGTTGGGCGTAGAGACCCTATGGTTTATGCCGATCACCCCTATTGCCAAGCAGAATCGAAAAGGATCATTGGGTAGTTATTATGCCTGCTCGGATTATACGGGTATCAACGAAGAATTTGGCACTGCTGCCGATTTTAAGCAATTGGTACAACAAGCCCATCAGATGGGTTTCAAGGTGATCATCGATTGGGTGGCGAACCATACCGGCTGGGATCATGTTTGGACAACGCAACATCCCGATTACTATTTGAAAGATTCCGCAACGGGTACTTTTAAGATCGCCTCCGGTATGGATGATATTATAGAATTGGATTATGGAAACCCGGCCTTGCGATCGGCCATGATCGAGGCCATGAAGTATTGGGTTACGGAGTTCGATATTGATGGATTTAGATGTGATCTGGCATTTTGGGTAGAGCTTGATTTTTGGAAAGAGGCTCGACCTGCCCTTGATGCTGTCAAGCCTCTTTTCTGGTTTGGAGAGTATGACGAGTTGGATACGCCTGCTTACGGAGAGGTCTTTGATGCAAGTTATACCTGGACCTGGATGCACCGGGCCAAGGAATTTTATCAGGACGGAAAGGCACTGGACTCGCTGCTGTCTGTATTACATCGGTATGATCAATTGGGAGATAGTACTATGCGGTCTTGGTTTACCACCAATCACGATGAGAATAGTTGGAATGGAACCGAGTACGAGAAATACGGAAAGATGGCCAAGGCCCTGGCGGTATTCAGTCTTACCTGGAACGGAGTTCCACTGATCTATTCCGGGCAGGAGATCGGAAATAGAAAACGCATTGCCTTCTTTGAAAAAGATCGATTTCAAGCCGCTCCCGATGCTGCTTCACTTTTTGCATTTTACAAGTCGCTCCTACAATTAAAAAAACAGCATCCGGCTCTCTCGGCCGGCGATCCTACGGTGTCGACCTATCGGATCAAGACCAGTGCTGATGATAAAGTGTTTTGTTTTTTGCGAAAAAAAGAAAATCGCGAAGTGTTGGTGGTATTGAATCTCTCTGACCAAGCTGATCTTCATTTTGATCTGTTGGATAACCATGTCATGGGCACCTACCGAAGTGTTTTTTCCGGTGCCGCCAATGATTTTACGGCCAGTCGCAGTTTTGAGATGCAGCCCTGGGAGTATTTAGTGTACGAGAAATAAAAAACCCGGTGGAGTAGGTCCACCGGGCGGGTATGATGTAGCGTTGCTATTTATTCTTCCTCTAGGGACAATACTACCGGATAACGATAAAGTCCTTCGTATCCGTCATAAAACCCTTCCAAGCTGATATTACCCCCGCTGAGTCCGGACAGGGCCCTGATCAACTCCTCGGTTGAGGTAACGGTCATGCCGTTAATGCTGGTGATAACAAATTCTTCCTGCATCCGGGTACGACTCAATGGTCCACCTTTATTGATTTTCTTGATACGAATGCCACCTTCGGCGCCATTGCGTTGGGCCATCTTCTTATCGGCATCTTCCAGCTCTGCTCCCAATAATTCGCCCAGGTTGTTAGCCGCTACATTCTGATAGGTGCCCTGGTCGGCTTTTAATGTAGCGGAAGTGGTATATTCCTTTCCTTCTCTCTTGTAGGTGATATCTACCTTCTCGCCGGCGTTAAGTGAAGCGACCGTACCCTGCAACTCGCTCCAGGAGCTGATCGGTACAGTATTGATCTTTTTGATAATATCCCCTTTTTTGATACCGGCTTTGGCTGCCGCTCCATCGGGAGCTACTGTGCCCACATAGGCACCATCGGTAGAATTCACATTCTTATTATCGGACATGATGCCGAGATAAGGGCGTTTAACGTCGCCAAATTTGATAAGATCATTGACAATCTTCTTGGCCAGATTTACGGGGATGGCAAAAGAATATCCTGCATACGTGCCTGTTGGGGCATAAATGGCCGAGTTGATCCCGATCAATTGACCGTCGGTGGTGACAAGGGCTCCACCGGAGTTGCCTTGGTTTACGGCGGCATCAGTTTGTATAAAGGATTCAATTGGCGTTTGGCTTTGTCTGCCATTGATACCAATGGACCTTCCTTTAGCACTGATAATACCGGCGGTAACGGTTGTTTCGAGGGTCAGGGGATATCCAATGGCCAATACCCATTGCCCCAGCTTTACATTGTCTGAATTGCCGTAGATCAGGTAGGGAAATCCAGTACCGTCGATCTTCAGTACGGCAATGTCGCTGCTGGGATCTTTTCCGATAACCTTGGCCTTGTAGGTCTTTTTGTTGCTGAGGGTAACTGTAATTTCTTCTGCTACCCCATTGCCTCCGTCGGATATCACGTGATTGTTGGTGACAATATAGCCATCATCACTGATCAACACCCCGCTGCCCGACGCTTTTTGCTCCGGTTGCATTTGAGGGTAGGTAAAGAATTGATCAAAGAAATCGTCGAACATACCCCCGCCTCTATTCCTGTTAGGGAGCTGGTTGGTGATCCGTTTGGCAGGCGTTTTTGTCTTAATGTGCACCACGGCGGGTACGGCCGCATTGGCGGCTTTGGTAAAATCAGTTACTTCCGTGCCGGGGGCGGCATTTTCAAAAAAGCCGGCATAATTGACCGGTACTTTTCCGTCTGTGGTTTGGCCGATCGAGAGGCCGTTCTTACTATGTGTAAAATAGTTGTACACCCAGGCGCTGCTCACGGCAGTGAGAGCGCTAACGCCCATCACAAGTAAAAGCTGTTTCCATTTCATAGCGAGAATTTTTAATCGTAAAGCAAATTAAATGCCTTTCAGGACAAAATAACAAACTGTCAGTGGAGATGCTTCTTTGGGGGTGTCAGTTTAACATTTCTTTGTTCAAAAAGACAAGGGTATTGACGCCGTCGGCATAGTCATCTATTGCCGGATGCTGGCTGCTGCCAAGGGGTAGGAGGCTCGTTCCTGTCAGGCACTGCAGATCGGGGTGGGCCCCAAGAGGGGTTAGGACTTCGCCGGGTACTTGATAATATTCGTAATGCAACTGGCTGATCGGGGCAAAGAGGGAGGGGTTCTCCACCAGTAAGAGGGTACCATTGGTCATGTAGTAGCTCTTGTTCAGGATATGCAGGGCTAACTGGTAATCGTAATTATTCTTATACTTATGATGATCGCTCAAGTGGGCGTATTTTTTCAGTGCCTCTAGCAAGGGGACAAAGTCATAGCCAACGGGTACATATAGTTTAGTGACATTTCTGCACCCCATCCCAAAATAAAGGTGAATGTCATCGGCCAGCCCTTGGAGTTCGGAGGTACTTTCTTTGCCGGTCAGAAGGGCAGCGGCCGTTCTGTTTTTTCGAATAATGTGCGGGTACTTTCCAAAATAGTAAGAAAAGTATCGCGACGAATTATTGCTTCCCGTAGCAATAAAGGCCTCCGCTTCGGTGAGTTTTTCGGCCACTTTTGTATAGGGTATGCAAGCCGGTTCCCAAGTAGCCATCTTCTCAAAAAGGTGCGGCAGTAACACGGCATCCTTAGAAGAGAGTTTGACCAGTGCCAACTGCCCACTTATAAAAACCGAAAGCCAGTCATGAAACCCCACCAGCGGAATATTACCCGCCATTACGATCCCGATTTTTTGGGGATTATTGCGCTCGAGGGGAACCTGCCCGCCTGCAGCCCATTGCTCCAGTACCTCCCGTGTTAGCCAGTGTTGAGCAATATGATGGACAGCATGGTCAATAAAGGGCTGCGTAAACCACCCATTGTGCTGCTCGGCCCGTTCCTTGGCCTCTTGCCAGCTCGCCTCTTGGCCCAACAGGTATTGTCCCAGCCGGACCAGCAGAGAAATTCGTTGTGGTAAATTCATGCCGCTCAGTTAAATTTGTGATGCAAAAGTAGTAGTCAATATTCAATTAAATTTTATGGCGATCAAGATCACCGATGAATGTATCAATTGCGGCGCCTGCGAGCCCGAATGTCCTAACAATGCTATCTACGAGGGTGGAGTAGAATGGGCTATCGCCGATGGCACCACCGTAAAAGGGGCTTTTACGCTCATGGACGGTAGTGTGGTGAGTGCTGATCAACGAAATGCGCCCATTGCAGCCGACACCTACTACATTACGCCCAATAAATGTACGGAGTGCCAAGGCTTTCATGAGGAACCACAATGCGCCGCTGTTTGCCCTGTCGATTGCTGCGTTCCCGACGAACTTTACAAGGAGACAGTTGAGCAACTCATGGAGAAAAAAGAAAAGCTCCATATATAGTTTCCTTATCCGCTATGAGCCGAAAAAAAATAGCATTGGTTACGGGTGGTTACTCCCGGGAGTCCGAAATATCCTACCGTACAGCCAACACCATCCTCAGTCAATTAGATCGTGCTGCTTTTGATATTTTTTATATTGATATTACGCGTAAGGGTTGGTACTATGTGGATCCTGAAAAGAATCTGATACCAGTTTGCAAGGATGATTTTACCATTACGGTGTCGGGTCAGCGAATACAATTCGATGCTGTCTTTATTGCCATACATGGCACCCCTGGAGAAGACGGAAAGTTGCAAGGGTATTTTGACATGTTGGGTATTCCGTATACAGGATGTGATGCGGCTACTTCGGCCATGACATTCAACAAGCGTTATGCCACTGCTGTGGCTGGGGCCGCCGGTATTGCCGTTGCTCGCTCTGTTCTCCTGATCAAAGGGCAGTCACCACAGGGATGGCAAGAAGCCGCCTCATTGCGTTTTCCTGTATTTGTTAAGCCTAACAATGGTGGGTCCAGTATCGGCATGTCTAAAGTCGATCATCCCGGTGCGGATTTAGAAGAGGCCATCTACAAAGCGTTTGCAGAAGATAGTCAGGTGCTTGTCGAAGAAATGGTTCAAGGTAGGGAATTTACCGTAGGCGTTTTCAGTACAGGGGGCGAGCTGACCGTGCTGCCCATCACCGAGGTCAAGGCCAATGCCGATATGCCCTTTTTTGATTTTGAAGCAAAGTATCAAGGAAAGTCTACCGAGACCACGCCTGCCGAGATAGAAGAGGGTATGGCCGAAAAGATAAGGGCTGCCGCTAAAAAAGTATATAGCGCCTTTAATTGTCGCGGCGTTGTTCGTATCGATTTTATTTATCAAGAATCAGAGCAAGAACCCTATATGCTCGAGTTGAATGCTATTCCCGGCCAAAGCGAGGCCAGCATTATTCCACAACAAGTTCGAAGCATGGGATGGACGCTCAGTAAATTATATAATACCTTGTTACTGGATTGTTTGGCCAGTACATCGAAATAGTAGTGATGATGTTCGATTTTATTACCAAGAAGCCCTTGTGGGTAAATATGCTGGCGGCAATGCTATTGGCTTTATTGCTGTTCAGTTTGTTTCTCTTTTCGCTGGGTTGGTTTACCGGCCATGGTAAATCCGCTACGGTCCCTTCTGTAACTGGAAAAAGTTTTGAAGAAGCCAAAAAGATCTTGGATGAGGCCGGATTTGATTACGAGATCCAAGATTCCCTTTATGTTGATACCATCCCGCCTTTACAGATCATCAAACAGCTTCCAGATGCGGATGAGGTTGTAAAATCGAATCGTACGGTTTTATTGATCGTGCGCAGTGTTGAGCCTCCCTTGATCGAAATGCCGAATTTGATCGGATATAGTTACCGTAACGCCGAGGTGGTACTTGGTACGATGGATCTCCGTGTCGGGGATACTTTGTTTCGCCCCGACTTTGCTCGAAACGCAGTATTAGAGCAGCGCTACAACGGTGCACCTATCGAGGCCGGTACCCGCATTCGTAAGGGAAGTCTCATTACATTGGTGCTGGGTGATGGAATTGGAGACCAGCCCATAGACGTTCCCAGTTTGATCGGGATAAGTTATTTATCAGCGAAGACCCTGCTGGATAGTAGTCGTCTGGGCTTTGGCGCAATCGTCTTAGATGCCGGGTTGCGCGATACCTTATCGGGGTGGATCTATCGACAAAGTCCCGGACGAATAGACGAAGATGGGCTGCCCGTAAAAATTCGCCCTGGTCAACTAATAGATATTTGGATAGGAGCCAGTCGTCCTACCTTGGATACTTTTAACTTTTAAACCTATGGATACGATCACTGTCGAAGAGCTGAAACAACGCATGGACAGCGGAGAAAAACTGACCATCATTGATTGTCGTGAGCCACACGAGTATGCCGAATTCAATATAGGGGGCACCCTGGTTCCGCTCGGAAAAATTCAGACCATGCAATTGGACGAGTTAGAAGATCATAAAGAAGATGAGATCATCATTCATTGTCGCAGTGGTCAGCGCAGCATGATGGCCTGTTTGTTTTTAGACGCTTTGGGCTATAAGCATACTCGTAATCTGACCGGTGGTATCTTAGCCTGGAAGCAACAGTTCGGCCAGTAAGCCCACTGCTTCGTCCATTTATAGACGGATATTTACCCCCAGCATAAAGTTGATCCCTGCCATGGGAAAATAAAAGTTCTCGGTCGTTAACTGACCGCTGGAAATATAGCTAAAGGTGTAGCCATTGGGTTCGTATGCCGAATTGAAAAGATTATTGATAGAACCATTGAGACTCCACTCCTTTCTGTTTTTACCCTTTTTTGTGTACACCATGCGAAGGTCCTGAACAAAGAATGGATCCAGGCTTCTGTTCAGTTGTTCGGTATTGTCCAAATACTGACGGCTCACATAGCGGCTGCTCAGTGACAGTTGCAGGTTCTTGATCGGAAGTATCGTAACTGAGCCATTGCTGATACAAGCAGGGGAGAAGGCCAGGGTAGACCGAGGGTAGATCGAGCGAACCTGCGTTCCCTGATCGTAGTTATCGATGTATTCTTCTACCTGGTGGACCTGGTTGCTGCTTATTGTCAGGTTTGCCGCTGCTTGCAGCCAAGAGAGTGGCTTCCATTGTCCTTGTAGCTCTATTCCGGTTCTGAAACTTATCGGTACATTGGTGCGCGTATAGGCCCCGACATCGTTGATCTTGCCGGTCAGGACCAGTTGATCTTTGTAGTACATGTAATAGGCAGTAATACCCCATTGGTAAGAGCGCTCTTGTTTCTCAATGCCGGCTTCGAGGTCGTGTAGCTTTTCCGCTACCGGGCGTTGCGAGGCACCCGCTTCAAAATCGTCTCGGTTGGGTTCTTTGCTGGCCTTGCTATACGAAAAATAAGATCGCCATCCATTTTTGCGGTAGGTAATACCTAGTTTAGGATTGAGAAAGGTAAAGCGACTATCGACGGCTAAGGAGGGGTTGTCTCGAAATCCATCAACGGTGTAATGCACCTGTCTGAACTGAACATCAAAGAAGCCATACCAGTTCTTGGCTATTTCCGTTTGCTGCTTTATATACAAGGTTCTGTCTTTTTTAAAACCATTATGCTGATACCAGGGCCGATCAGAGGGTAGCCCATAAGAAGCCCAGGTCAATTTTCCGTAGTGGTCGCCGTCATAATTGGACAGATGGGTGCCCAGTAGCCACTCCGTCTTATGATGTTGATAGCGAAGATTCAGTTGTTGTCCGTAGAAGTAATTATCTAGCCAAAGTTGTCTGATAAAATCGGCTCTTGTTTGTACAATGCCATTGACAGTAGGAGCGATTAATTGGTAGCGTTCATATTTTTCATTGGCACGGTACTGTTCATAATATCCCTTGCCACGCGTCAAAAAAAGCGTTGAGCTCAATTGCCATTTTGCAGAGAAGCGGTGCTCGGCAAAAAGTTGATAATTGGTTTGGGTATAATTATCGGTCTCGTTCTCATAGGGGGAATCCGGATGCGATGTGCCTGCATAATTGACGGTCCTGTTTCCGCTACGCAGGTCTGCTTCGGAGATGCCATACCAGGCCTGATAGGTTTTCTCGTGGCCCGAAAATATCGTTAGCCGTAGCTGCGTGTTTTTTTGTTGATATCCGCTAGATAGGTAGAACGAACGCATATCACTGAAAGCTCTGTCAATAAATCCATCACTTTGAATGGAAGAGAGTCTGATATCGGTATAAAATCCTTTTATAGTTCCGGTACCGGCTTTGAGTGTATGCTTTCGCGAGCGAAAGGATCCATAGCTATTATTGAACTCCAGGTATTTTTCGGGTTGTTGATCGTGGGTGCTAAAGTTGACACTGGCGCCAAAGGCCCCTGCCCCATTGGTGGAGGTGCCAACCCCTCGTTGTATTTGAATACTGTTGGTCGACGATAGTATGTCGGGTACGTTCACAAAAAAGGTTCCCTGGCTTTCCGCGTCATTGAATGGGACGCCGTTAAAAGTGATGTTGATCCGAGAGGCATCGGTTCCTCTGATTCTAATACCGGTGTATCCGATGCCATTCCCCGCATCCGAGTGAACGACCACCGAGGGTGTAGATTGTAACAAGAAGGGAATGTCGGTCCCCAGGTTGAGGGCGCTGATCTCTTTCTTGTTGAGGTTGGTACGGGTAAAGGGACTATTCTCTCCGGCCCGCACGGCTCTTACATCGGCCGGGGTCAGCCAATAAAAGCTATCCCGAACCGTACTGTCCTGCCTTGGAACGAGGCTGCCGGGTCGCGTGGAATCTTTTTTCAAAATAGCTTGTGCGAAGGACGGTGCTACCAGCGAAAAGAAATAGAGTGTAAAAAAAATCCTCTTCATTTTTTACGTTTTAAGGTTAAAAACAAGAGGGAACGCATTGCAGAAGAGGAATCAACTTGCTATCCTTCCCTTCGCAGGCATTACCCTGACCAGGTTCTACGGGTTTGATCTCAGTGACCGGTCCAGACCGGAAACACCCCGGGAAACTTGTAGCTACCAGGCAGTTACCTCGTGTAGCTGGCGCAAAGTTAGGTAAAAACAAAAAAAACACATAGCTTTGCAATATATCGCGAAGTAGAGCAGCGGTAGCTCGTTGGGCTCATAACCCAAAGGTCGGGAGTTCGATCCTCCCCTTCGCAACAGCAGGTCCGCCTCACCCGGCGGACTTTTTAATTAAAGACCTCGCGTAATTGCCGCGCACATATGAAAGCGGGATTTATCAATATTTTCGGATTGCCTAATGCTGGCAAAAGCACTCTTCTCAATGCGTTGATGGAAGAAAAGCTAGCTATTGTCTCACCCAAAGTGCAAACCACCCGTCATCGTATCAAGGGGATCTTGACCACAGATCGTTATCAACTGGTTTTCTCCGATACCCCAGGCATCATTACGCCTAAATATAAATTGCACGAGAAGATGATGGAGGCAGTTCGCAGTGCCTTGGAAGATGCCGACCTGGCCCTGTTGTTGGTAGACGGAAGAGACCAATGGCAAGCTGCTCATGACATATTTTCCTCCTTGAAGTTGAAGGTACCGGCCTTGGTCATATTCAATAAGATCGATCTATTGCCCAAGGAAAAGATCGAGGAGGGGGTTGCCTTTTTTACAGCCGCCCCTTATGCAAAAGAAGTAATTACAGTATCGGCCTTGTCGGGTATTCCGAGAAAAAAGCTGATCAATACACTACTTAAGTACATTCCCGAAGCGGATCCCTTTTTTAATGGGGAGGATATCAGTGATCTGCAAACTCGTTTTTTTGTAGGGGAGTTGATTCGCGAAACCCTGTATTCCCTGACGCAAGATGAGTTGCCCTATCATACGGCCGTGTCTGTTCGCGATTATCAAGAGAAAACAGAGTTATGTCGTATAACCGCTGATATTATTGTTCAGCGCGAAACACAAAAGGCCATTTTGATCGGAGAGGGGGGCTCTATGATCAAAAAGATCGGTACGGCGGCGCGAAAAAGTATTGAATCATTCATTGGACAAAAAGTATATCTCGAACTCTTCATTAAGGTCAAGCCAAAGTGGCGTGATAGTGAGCTTTATTTGAAGGAGTACGGGTATTAAAAATAATGCATCATGTCATTTACCGTAGCCATAGTAGGGCGTCCCAATGTTGGAAAAAGTACCTTGTTCAATCGCTTGCTTGAACAGCGTAAGGCCATTGTCGATGATGTTAGCGGGGTTACCCGCGACAGACAGTATGGTATGGCCGATTGGAATGGTAAGACCTTTAATGTGATCGATACGGGCGGATTTGTTCATGGGAGCGAGGACATGTTCGAAAAAGAGATCGCCAAGCAAGTTATGATCGCTGTAGAAGAGGCGCAGGCCATCATTTTTCTGGTCGATGCAGCTACCGGTCTTACTGACCTGGACGATGCTATGGCTACCGTGTTGCGAAAAAGCACCAAGCCTGTTTTTCTTACGGTCAATAAAGTCGACAATAATGATCGTCTTTTGGAGGCCTCCGAATTTTATTCCTTAGGAATGGAGCCCATTTTTTTTATCGCAGCGGCCAGCGGAAGTGGAACCGGCGAATTGCTGGATGCCATTACGGATTTGATCACCGACGATCATTTGGCACAAAGCGAAGAGTTGGCTGCGCTCCCGAAATTCGCCATTATCGGACAACCAAATACCGGTAAGTCATCTTTATTGAATGCGCTGATCGGGCAAGAGCGCACAATCGTCAGCGATGTAGCGGGTACCACACGCGATACGATCCATACTCACTACAACTTGTTTCAAAAGGAATTTGTATTGATCGATACGGCCGGTATTCGAAGAAAGGCCAAAGTACACGAGGACCTTGAGTTCTATTCGGTCATTCGGGCCATCAAAGCGATGGACGAGGCCGATGTCTGTTTACTCTTGCTCGATTCAGAAAAAGGGATCACAGCGCAAGACCTCACCATCTTTAGTCTTGCCGCCCGAAAGGGGAAAGGAATCGTGGTTCTCGTCAACAAGTGGGACTTGGTCGCTAAACAGACGAATACGGCCATTACGTATGAAAAGGAATTAAAGAAGCGGTTGGCGCCGTTCAGTGATGTGCCCATCCTCTTTATCTCTGCGTTAGAAAAAACCCGGATCTTTAAGGCCATCGAAACCGGCTTGCAGGTATATGAGAATAGAAAGCGAAAGGTCAATACCTCTCTGTTGAATCAAGTGATCGGTAAAGCGATCGAGGCCTATCATCCCCCTGTGGTGAGGGGACATCCTATCAAGATCAAGTTTATTACACAGCTACCTACCGTTACTCCTTCGTTTGCGTTTTTCTGTAATTTTCCTGACGATATAAAAACGCCTTATCGTAATTACCTAGAGAATCAATTACGGGAACAGTTCGATTTTACCGGCGTGCCGATTCGTATCTACTTTAGAAAGAAATAAGCGATCTTACTTTTTTGCGGCAGGCTTTATCGTCTTCATCTGAATGATGTCTACCAAAAAGGCAAAGGCCATTGAGAAGTAGATGTATCCTTTAGGGATATGAAATTGTAGACCCTCTGCCAGCAGGGCTACTCCGATCATTAGCAAGAAGCAAAGTGCCAAGATCTTAAAGGAGGGGTGCTTATGGATAAACGCACTGATGGGGGCAGAGGCCACCATCATGATCATCACGGTAACGATCACGGCGGTATACATGACCCAGAGTTCCTGTACCATACCCACGGCAGTGATAATGGAATCGATAGAAAATACCAGATCGAGTAAGATGACCTCACCCAGTAATCTGGCAAACCCGCCACTGCTTTGTTCTGCGACATTGGGTTCGCTGGCCAGCTCAGTTTTATGGTAGATCTCTCGGGTGCTTTTATAAATAAGAAACAGACCGCCGACAATTAGAATGATTGATTTTCCGCTAAAGGAAATTTCTTGAAAGCGAAAAAGCTCTTTATCCAACTTCAGAATCCACGCGATAAAGGCTAGTAAGATCAAGCGCATGATCATAGCGAGCGAAAGCCCCCAGTAGCGCAACTTATTACGTTGGGCTTCCGGGAGCTTGTCGGCCAGTATCGAAATAAAAATAATATTATCGATTCCTAAGATAACTTCTAATGCGATCAGCGAAAGGAGTGGGACCAGTACGTCTACCATGGCCGGAATTGTTTCCGGTAAAATTACAGCCTATGTATGAATTACCTCTTTTATGTTGATGCATGAATAGATAAATTCCTTGCGATTAATGGTGGATCTATCCTTTACCTGCATTAAAATCTAACACCCACTCCGCACGTGAGGTTGAGAGTAGACATTTGTTGTCTTCTGATCTCTTTTTCGCCCGTGCTCAGTGTAATATCAAAGCGGGGATTGATATAACGGAAGTCTTAACGCTCCTGCAGAGCGAAGGAAAAGTGAATCAGAAGTTTGTGAACGATGCGGCCTCAAATAGTCTTTAACCAAAACTACCACACCAAGAAGTCGTGGAACAGCCTAATGGAAATTGCCAATACCATTTGGTTCTCGGATAAGAAAAAACCAATGCTTTGCGGAGGATGTATCGGATCGAGCTGTTCCTTTAAATGTAAAAGCCGAGAGATCCACCAATCAGCAGATCGTTCGGGTTTAAGTTGATCCCACCGTTCCTTTGCGCGTTGTATGGACCGATCAATAAGGCGCTAGTTCTGCTCCCTCTCCGGGCCAGACATGACCAGCGGTACAATGATCGAAATACAGGTATTCCCTTTTTCGGAGAGCAATACGCTAAGTTCTTCTCCTGGTAAAATTGCTTCGGGTGCGGCCATCACTTACTATTTAGCAGGGAAATTACTCTCCGCTAAACATGGTAGCTATGATGTTGGCCAGTGCGATTATGTTAATGATCAGCCTACGCTTAGCTGATCAAGTCGAAGCGATCGAGGTTCATGACCTTATTCCAGGCCGCAACAAAATCATCGACAAATTTCTGTTGACCATCCTCACACGCATACACTTCTGCCAATGCACGCAACTCAGAGTGAGAGCCAAAGATCAAATCGACACGACTAGCGGTCCACTGAAGTTTTCCGCTGCGACGGTCAATCCCCTCATACAAAGACCCGTCCTGTTCTGATTTCTTCCAGGTGGTATTGATATCGAGCAAGGATACGAAGAAGTCGTTGGTAAGGGTTTGTGGTCTTTTGGTCAACACGCCACAATTCGAGCCTTTGTAAGTAGCGCCGAGTGATCGCATTCCGCCCACCAGTACGGTCATCTCTGGGGCTGTCAAGGTCAACAATTGGGCTTTGTCGATCAAAAGGTCCTCGGCATGCGCCTGCTGTCCTTTCTTTTTATAATTTCTAAAACCGTCCGCCACGGGCTCCAATACCGCAAAAGAAGCGACATCGGTTTGTGCTTCGGATGCATCAGTGCGTCCGGGGGTAAATGGAACCGTGGTGGGATGTCCGGCATCCGCCGCTGCTTTTTCAATGGCTGCGCAGCCACCCAGTACGATCAAGTCAGCGAGTGAAACTTTCTTGGCTCCATTTTGCTTGCTGTTAAATTGTTCTTGGATCGTTTCGAGTGTGGAGAGCACATCACTGAGCTGAGCCGGATTATTGACCTCCCAATATTTTTGCGGAGCCAACCGTAAGCGTGCTCCATTGGCACCTCCTCGTTTATCGGATCCTCTGAACGTAGAAGCCGAAGCCCAAGCCGTGGATACCAAAGCGGCCACGGACTTTCCGGACTGTAGGATTTCTTTTTTCAGTGTTGCTATATCCTTTGCGTCGATCAATTCGTGATTCACAGCAGGTACAGGATCTTGCCAGATGAGTTCTTCTTTTGGTACTTCGGCACCCAGGTAGCGGGCACGAGGACCCATATCGCGATGCGTTAGTTTAAACCAAGCCCGGGCAAAGGCATCAGCAAATTGATCGGGATTTTCATAGAATCGTTTTGAGATCGGGCCATACAGCGGATCGTAGCGTAGCGCCAGATCGGTCGTTAGCATCATGGGGGCATGTCGTTTGGATGGATCGTGTGCATCCGGAACGGTTCCTTCTCCGGCCGTCCCTTTCGGTTTCCATTGATGGGCGCCTGCAGGACTTTTTGTCAATTCCCATTCGTATCCAAACAGGTTTTCAAAATAGTTATTGCTCCATTTGATGGGAGTAGTGGTCCAAGCTCCCTCAAGTCCGCTTGTGATGGTGTCGACTCCATGGCCAGTGCCAAAACTGTTTTTCCAACCGGTGGCTTGCTCCTCAATACTGGCCGCAGCGGGTTCGGGGCCCACATATTGGGAAGGATCAGCTGCGCCATGCGTTTTTCCAAATGTATGTCCGCCAGCGATCAGGGCTACGGTCTCTTCATCATTCATGGCCATTCTTCCGAACGTTTCGCGGATATCGCGAGCCGATGCGATCGGGTCAGGATTGCCATTGGGGCCTTCAGGATTCACATAGATAAGTCCCATTTGCACAGCGGCCAATGGGTTTTCGAGCTCTCTGTCACCACTATAGCGCTTGTCGCCCAGCCATTCTTTTTCAGAACCCCAGTATATATCTTCTTCTGGTTCCCAAACATCCTCTCGTCCACCGGCAAATCCAAATGTTTTAAATCCCATGGATTCAAGGGCGCAGTTACCCGTCAATATCATCAGATCGGCCCAGGATAATTTTTTTCCATATTTCTTCTTGATTGGCCACAACAGCATACGAGCTTTATCAAGATTGGCATTGTCGGGCCAGCTGTTCAGTGGAGCAAAGCGCAGTGTTCCTGCTCCGGCACCGCCACGGCCATCGCCGATACGGTACGTGCCCGCACTGTGCCAGGCCATCCTGATAAAGAAAGGACCGTAGTGGCCGTAGTCAGCTGGCCACCAATCTTGAGAACTCGTCATCAATTCCATGATGTCTTTCTTTACGGCCTTTAGGTCGAGACTGTTGAATTCTTTTGCGTAATTGAAAGAAGCTCCCATTGGGTTCGAGGCGGCGGTATGCTGACGCAGAATATTTAGTTTGAGTTGTGTCGGCCACCAATCCCTGTTCGAAGTGCCGCTGCCGGCCCCTTTTTTGATGCTGCCTCCCGAGAAGGGGCATTTGCTCTCGCTGTTTACGTTATACGATGTTTTGCTGTTGGGAGTATTATTTTCCATAGTTTTTTATTGATCGGACTGCAAATTTACGGGCACTTTTTTTCAAAAAAATGAAACTGACAAAAATCAATCTTATAAAGTGTTCTGCCACTTTACTGATTGGCCACTGCACAAAATAAAAAGGGTTCCCATCAGCATAAAAAAAGCCTTGCATCTTCGCTGCAAGGCTTTGTAGCCCGTACGGGATTCGAACCCGTATCACCACCGTGAAAGGGTGGTGTCCTAGCCCTTAGACGAACGGGCCGTTTTAAGGACGGCAAAGATAGGGTGGGCCGCCTGTATGACAAAATGTTTTTGGGGGAAAAAAGAGGGTCGCCAATAAGGCCTTAGAGCAAATACTAATGTCCCCAATTGAGCCCATTCCAGTAATTTTATGCCTCAAAATTTATTTTCCTATGAGTACTATCAAAGTTGCCATCAATGGGTTTGGTCGTATCGGCCGCCTGGTATTTCGTCAGATCTATAATTTGCAGGGTATCGATGTGGTTGCGATCAATGACCTGACCAGCCCGGCTGTATTAGCGCATCTGTTAAAATACGATAGTGCACAAGGCCGTTTCAATGCCGAGGTCAAGGCAACGGAAGATGCCATTGTGGTAAATGGTGATACGCTCAAGATCTATGCTCAAAAAGATCCTGCTCAAATTCCATGGGGGCAACACCAAGTTGATGTCGTGTTGGAATGTACCGGTTTCTTTACTGATAAGGATAAAGCCTCAGCACACCTAAAGGCAGGGGCTAAGCGAGTAGTGATCTCTGCGCCCGCAACCGGCGATCTCAAAACGGTCGTTTACAATGTAAATCATACGATTTTGGATGGATCCGAAACCATTATTTCTTGCGCCTCTTGTACCACCAATTGTTTGGCGCCCATGGCGAAAGTCCTCGACGACGAGTATGGAATCATCACGGGGATCATGACCACTATCCATGCATATACCAACGACCAAAACACGCTCGATGCACCGCATCCTAAGGGAGATCTTCGTCGGGCTCGTGCGGCGGCGGCCAATATTGTTCCGAACAGCACGGGTGCCGCCAAGGCCATCGGTCTGGTGCTGCCACAGCTAAAGGGTAAACTAGATGGAGGTGCCCAGCGCGTACCCACCATAACCGGATCTTTGACAGAATTAGTATCGGTACTGCAGAAAAAAACAAGTGTAGAGCAGATCAATGCTGCTATGAAGGCCGCCTCGAATGAATCGTTCGGCTTTACCGAAGACGAATTGGTGAGCACCGACATTATCGGAATTCACTATGGATCGCTCTTTGATGCTACCCAAACAAAAGTAATGACCGTAGGTGATCAGCAACTGGTCAAAACAGTCAGTTGGTACGATAACGAGATGAGTTATGTAAGCCAGTTAGTGCGTACGGTCAGTTATTTTGCCAAACTCATCAAGTAAGCCGCAATGAGTTCTTTCGATTCTTTTTCTTTCAAGGGCCAAAAGGCCTTAATGCGGGTAGATTTCAATGTGCCATTGGATAAGGAAATGCAGATAACCGATGATACCCGCATGCGTGCCGCTTTACCCACCATCAAGAGCATACTACAACAAGGAGGGGCCGTTATCCTAATGAGTCACTTGGGTCGTCCAAAAGAAGGCCCTGCCGACAAATATTCGCTTCGTCATCTCGTACCTCATCTGAGAAACTTGCTGCCCGGAATTCCGGTTCAATTTGCGGATGATTGTATCGGAGCGCAGGCCCAAGATCTATCGGCTTCGCTGCTGCCTGGCGAAGTATTACTGTTAGAGAATCTTCGCTTTTATCCCGAAGAAGAAAAAGGAGATATTGAGTTTGCTGCCAAGCTGGCCCGTCTGGGAACCGTTTGGGTCAATGATGCCTTTGGAACGGCTCATCGTGCCCATGCCTCTACGGCGGTAATGGCTTCTCAATTTTCAAAAGATAAGCGACTCTTTGGAAAGTTAATGGAGGCCGAAGTGGCCAGTGCCCAAAAAGTATTGCACCAGGCTGCTTCTCCTTTTGTCGCGATCATCGGCGGCGCTAAAGTGAGCGATAAGATATTGATCATTGAGAATTTATTAGAACGTGCTACCGATGTTATCATTGGTGGGGGAATGGCGTATACTTTTTTTAAGGCGCTTGGAAAAAATATTGGCAACTCCCTTTGCGAAGCGGATCGCCTCACTTTGGCCTTAGAAGTGTTGGAAAAAGCCGAAAAGAAGGGCGTCCGTATTCATTTGCCCGAGGACAGTGTGATCGCGAATCGATTTGCGGCCGATGCCGATACAGCGATCGCAAGTAGCACCGATATTCCGGCGGGTTGGATGGGGCTAGATATCGGTCCGGCGGCCCGTGTACAATTTGCAGCAGTCATCCACTCGGCCAAGACCATTCTATGGAATGGTCCCATGGGTGTCTTTGAGATGCCTGCTTTTCAGGAAGGCACGCAAGCCGTTGCGCTTGCCATCGCATCTGCCACACAGAAAGGCGCATTTTCTTTAGTGGGTGGTGGCGATTCCGTAGCGGCTATCAATCAGTTTCAGCTAACCGACCAGGTAAGTTATGTTTCTACCGGCGGGGGTGCTATGCTCGAGTATTTCGAAGGAAAACTCCTTCCGGGAATCGCAGCTGTAACAGGGTAATCAACTTGTTAAATTTTTTCGTGCTAATATTCTCTTCTATCTGCTGGTAATTTTTGCTGTAATTTTATCATTCAAATAAAAACCTATGAAAGGATCAACTATTTCGTTATTGGTGGTATTGGGTGTTTTTTTGCTTTTTGCCTTTTGGGGCTGCAATGCCTATAACGGATTTGTGAGCGGTGAGCAAGGCGTAAAGGAGGCATGGAGTAATGTGGAGACGAATTACCAACGTCGAACCGATTTGTATGCTTCCGTAATCAAGACCGTGGAGGCCTCTGCCAACTTCGAGAAATCTACCCTCAATTCGGTAGTGCAGGCCCGCGCGGCAGCTACCCAGGTTAAGATCGATATCAATGATCCCGCTACATTGCAAGCCTATCAACAGGCGCAGGCTAATTTACAGGGTTCTTTTAGTCGCTTGATCGCTTCTTTTGAGCAATATCCTGACCTCAAGACGACTAAGGAATTTCAGGATTTTCAAACCCAGATCGAGGGTACAGAGAATCGGATCAATGTGGCACGCCAAGATTATAATAAAGCCGTTAAAAGCTTTAATCTGAGCGTAAAGCGTTTCCCGGGTAATCTCTTGGCGGGTCTGTTCGGGTTCAGTGAAAAGGCCTATTACGAGGCGGATAAGGGGACAGAGAAAGCTCCCGATATCAACTTCAATATTCAATAAGCAATTCCCTTGTTCTCCTTTTTTACATCTGGCAAACCATTGCTAAATGAGGCCCAACAATCTCAGTTGTTGCAAGCCATTCGTTTGGCAGAACAACGAACCAGTGGGGAGATCAGGATCTTTCTTGAAAAGCGTTGCCGCTATGTAGATGCTGCTGACCGGGCTGCCGAGATCTTCTTTGAGCAAGGGATGCAGCAGACCGCACAACGAAATGCCGTATTGATCTACCTGGCCACGCAAGATCACCAGTTAGCGATCTGGGCCGATCAGGGTATTTATGAAAAGCTGGGCGCTCCCTATTGGGGGCACAAGGTGCAAGAGATGGCAGGGTTGTTCAAGAAAGAAGATTATCTGCAAGGACTTGTCAATTGTATCGAAGCGATCGGGGATGCCTTGCACCAGCATTTTCCATACGATAGAAATCAAGATCGTAATGAATTGTCCGACGAGATCTTATTTGGAAAATAATGAAAAGGATCATTTTTCTATTATGGGTCTTCTGTGGGACAATGCAACTTTTTGCGCAAGTTGAGTCGGTAATACCCAATAGGCCTACCCCCGCTGTTTTGTACAACGACCTGAGTCGTGACAAATCGTTTCTGACCGCTGCCCAGGCCGATCAATTAGAGAGAATTTTGGTTGCTTACGACGACAGCACCTCTACGCAGATCTGTGTGGTGATCGTAGAGAGCTTTCAAGATTATTCTGCTAATGAATTTGCGACGGCCCTGGGAAGAAAATGGGGTGTGGGCAGCGCACAGTTCAATAATGGAGTCGTGATCTTGATCTCAACCGGTGGCGATGCAGGTAACCGCGAGGCGTATATTGCAACGGGCTATGGTATGGAAGGAGCTATTCCCGATGTCGTGGCCAAATCGATCGTTGAAAATGATATTATCTATAATTTTAAACAGGGCCAACGGTATCGGGGTTTGGAGCAGGCCGTGTTGTCTTTGCAAAAAGCCGCAGCGGGCGAGTACAAAGCATCCGCTCGTCGCAAGCGACCAGACGGAAGAGCAATTCCTCCGGTGGTGATCGTTATCCTGCTGGTAATCTTATCAGCCTTATTTGGTGGTGGCCGGGGTTTTGGAGGTGGAAGAAGGGGAGGAGGATTTGGCGGTTGGACCGGAGGCGCCTGGCTTGGTGGCGGTAGTTTTGGAGGTGGATTTGGAGGGGGCGGATTTAGTGGAGGAAGCGGGGGCGGCTTTGGTGGATTTGGTGGTGGTAGTTTTGGTGGCGGTGGGGCGGGTGGTCGCTGGTAATATTTTACGTTGTATGCGTACCTTTTTATTGATAACGTTCTGCTTTTTTTTCTCCCTGTATGCCTGGGCACAGTCTCCGTATTTCGTTTATCTGCAGACAGAGCCGGCTCAATCCTTTACCATTAAATACAAAGAGCAAACACTTCGCTCCTCTGCTTCGGGTTACTTGATTCTTTCCAATCTAGTGGATAGCGTTTTACAATTGGTGATCGATTTTCCGGGACAAAAGGATATTAGCTATCGCTACACGCTGACTACCGATCGAAGTGATCAGGGTTATCTGCTCAAGAACTATGGGGATAAAGGGTGGGGCTTGCTCGATTGGCGAAAGCTCAGCGTAACGTATGTGGATCGACCCAATGTTGCTAAACCCGATATGGTCAGCACCGGCCCAGATGATTTTTCAAAATTATTGGCAAAAGCCTCCGGAGATAGTACACTGCTTATCGAAACTCCGTTACCCGGCCCGACGAATCAGCGCATCAAGCCTACAGTGGATTCTGCCACATCCCCCATCACGAATTCGCCAGTAGCTACTGCCCCTGTTTCTACTGCGACTGTTTCGCCTTCGCCGATCGCCACATTGCCTATCACGAATACACCAGCAGCCACTGCGCCCGTCGCTAATGCGCCTGTGACGATTCCTACGTATTGCAAATCGATTCTTACCGAAAATGAATTCAAAGAAGGATTGAATAAGGTGCAGGCCGCCAAATCGGAAACCTCCAAGCTGGGTGTGCTCAAAGAGTTTATTGCCTCTCGG